>NZ_CAXUEC010000003.1:0-971369 GCF_964250085.1 uncultured Fibrella sp.
TGAGTGGTCACGACCGACAGCCTCGGCTAGACAGTTCACGGCTTCTCTCGGCTTGCTTGGTTGTGTGCTTTGTTTATCAGCTCTACGGGGTCCACTTACCTGTGACAGGAAACTGTCGGGTAGTCAAGTGTGGCAGCCCAACAGACAAAGGGTGTAAAGCCAGTGGCGACATTACTTGCCGTTAGCTATCTTATGGCCATCAGCCCTTTGGGGTGTTGGGTGATTCGTTCATGTAGGCGGGTGTTTCACGTATTGTGCGACAGGATAACTAACTGATCATGAACGTGCTTTTGTGGTTGTTTCGCGTCTTGTGCGACAGGTCAATGTCCGTTTGGCAGCGCGTTTCGGTTGGTGTGCAACGTACCTGGCGACAAGTCGGTCACCGCTGGACAGCACGTTGACAAATGCGTTTGGGCCGGCAAGGCAACGTACCGCGGCGGCGGACCGTCTGAGTGCATCGCTCGACAGCCTCGGCGGACATTCTCCGCCTTTGGCGGCTTGCTTGGTCTTGTGCGTTGTTGGTTGGCTCTGCGGGGTCCACTTACCTGTGACAGGAAACTGTCGGGTAGTCAAGTGTGGCAGCCCAACAGCCAAAGGGTGTAAAGCCAGTGGCAACGTACCTGAATGTGTTTTATCTTGTGGCCATCAGCCCCTTGAGGTGTTGGGTGGCCCGTTCATGTCAGTGGGCGTTTTATGTTACGGCTGACAGTACAACGAATTAATAATGAACGTTCTTTGTAGATTTGCTACGTACCTGGCGACAGCTACCATTCGTTCGACAGCGCGTTTTTACTGGCATATCACGTGTGGTTGGACAGGTTAATCGACCGTTGACAGCACGTCGACAAACGCGTTTTGGCCGACAAGGAACGTACCTGAGTGCCACCGCTAACAGCCTCGGCTCGACAGCTTGGGCCTTTCTCGGCTTATTCGGTTGTGTGCTTGGTTGGTTAGCTTTGCGGGGTCCTCTATAATGGTCCCCAAAAACTGGACAGGTAGTATAACTTGAACTCTCAAGCACCTATCTACAAAATGTCCAAACATGACCAAGTCAATCCGTCGCGTACACGATGCGGCCTTCAAAACCAAAGTTGTTTTAGAAGCCCTGAAAGGGCTCAAAACGTTGCCCCAACTCGCCAGCGAATTCGGCATTCACGCCCAGTAGATCACCGACTGGAAGAAACAGGCGCTCGACAAATTCCCCGCCCTCTTCGAGAGTGCTTCGCCCAAACCCGCCCTCTCCGAGCAACAACGCGAAGAGATCGAAGCACCTCTATTTCAGCAAATAGGGCAACTGAAAGTGGAGAACGACTGGCTCAAAAAAAAATTACGGACCAACTGACTCTTGACCGGCAGGCTCTTATCGACCCTACCGATAAGCACTTCTCCATCGCTCAACAATGTGCCCTCTTAGATCTGGCTCGTTCCAGCTACTACTATCAACCAGTGGGGAATCACCGGAAAATTTGGCTTTGATGGAGCGCATCGACCAGCTGTTTACAGCCCGTCCCGAAATGGGTGTCAGACGGATGTATCACGAGTTGACCACGCCAGATAACCCGATCAATATCAAGCGGACGGTCCGCCGCTGCGGTACGTCGGTTAATGCGCTTAATGGGGCTAGAGGCTGTTGGGCCAAAACCCAACCTGTCCAAGCCCCAACAGGGCCATACGATTTATCACTACTTACTAAAAGGGCTGGTAGTGGATCGCCCTAATTATGTCTGGTCGACCGATATCACTTATGTACCCATGGCTAATGGTTTTTGTATCTCTGTGCTATTATTGATTGGTTTAGCCGGTTCATTCTGAGTTGGCGATTGAGCAATACGCTACTGCGGTTCCCCGCCGGGACTGATTTCTGTGTCGATGCCCTGGAAGAAGCCTTGCTAAGGTGGGGTAGGCCTCAGATTTTTAATACTGACCAGGGAAGTCAGTTTACCAGTTATGACTTTCTTAAACTACTGATAACCAAAGAGATATCTATCAGTATGGACTCAAAAGGTCGGGCGCTGGACAATATTTTCATCGAGCGATTTTGGCCGGTCCGCCGGTGCGGGACCATTAAGTATGAATGGTCCGCCGCTGCGGCATCTTTATCTACGGGCCTACGCTGACGGGCGCAGCCTGCATCAGGAACTAACCGAGTACTTCCACTTCTACAATCACGAGCGTAAGCACCAATCCATAGGCTATCAACCTCCTGTGATATGGTACGAGAGAAGAACAGAAGGGGAAGAAAAAGTACAACTTTCGAGCGTAGTTCAGCAAGTTTGAAAACGCCAAAATCCTGTCCAGTAACTGGGGAGCACCATAGTCTTGTGCTACGGCAGCCTCGCCAAACACCCCAGACTACTGATTCTAATCATCGTATGCACAAGTATCCTAACTTGTTGATTGAAAGGCCTATAACTGCTCCTAAGCAAGTGTGGGTGAGCGACATTACCTATTTGTATATAGGACCAGGATTTGGCTATCTCTCGTTGAGAACCGACGCTTACTCAAAGTTGATTGTGGGTTACTGTCTGCACCGTTTTTTAACGGCTGAAGGTAGTCTAAAAGCTTTGGATATGGCCTTAACCAGTTATTGGCAAAGAGGACAGGAACTGATCCATCATTCTGATCGAGGTACCCAATATTGTAGCTTTGAGTATGTTCTCAAGTTGAAAGATGCTTAGATCGCCATTAGTATGACCCAGAACGGTGACCCTTACGAGAATGCGATTGCTGAACGAGTGAACGGCATTCTGAAAACCGATTTTCGACTCAATCAAGTCTTCACTACTTTTGAAGAAGCTCAGAAGGCAGTGGTCAAAAGCGTTTACAACTATAATCATCTGCGCCCCCACATGAGTTGTGGCTATCTAGTGCCGGCGGTGGCTCACGAGTCGGATCAGCCCTTGAAAAAGCATTGGAAACCCAAAGTTTACAAGACGGCAAAACCCGTTGGGGAGCAGGGGTAGTTCGGCTAATTGTACTGTTTTGATGCCAGTGTCAACTCTCTATCAGGATTAATTTTGAGTATACATTCTAAAGCCCAAAACTGACAACCTTTTTTCAGGATCGGACAACCTGTAAACCTATTTCAGGACGAGACAGTGATTGTCAGGTCATCCGTCGAAAATGACGAGTGCTTTTTTAAGATGTATCGTTCTATGCCTTTTTTGCCCGTAGGCTCGGCACGCCCTGCAGGAAGAGCTGGTGCCGGGCGAGGTAATTCGCCTGCGGGCCTTGCTACCCCGGTTGGGCACCCGTAAGTTATTTCATAAGCTGTAGCCCTGCCTGCGTCAACACCAGTTGGAACTGGGTCGTAACGCTCTTTTTGAGTTGCCAGGTCGCTGCCGATTCGGCAGCGACCTGGCAAGAAGCTAAAGACCACCTTCTCTAACACTGGTTGTACAATTATCCTAATCTGATCGTTGATTTAGCCATTGATCGACCTAATCAAGTGTGGGTAGCTGATCAGGCGAGTTCTACCTCTACCTGAGTGAAATCAACACTGGGAGTGTCGCAGGTTGGGCATACGTAACTATCTGGCAGTGAGCCAAATGAAGTTCCGGCCGGGATACCTCGCAACAAATCTCCATACCGGCTATCATAAACGGTAAGGCAGTGTGGACATTGATAAACCAACAGGCTGGGACTTGATGTAGACTCGGCTTCCTGACCAATGGAGGCAACTGTCTCTGCGGTTTCTCCAGTACGACGGGCGTTGAATTTTCGGCATAACCGGTCGACCTGAACGGGCAACTGGATTTTTAATAACCCACGGTCGACCCGAAGATAAGTCCGGCTGTTTGGGTTGAAATTTTCGGTATGGTACAGATCATACACACTGAACAGAGCCAGCTTTCCAACTCGGATTAGCGGTCGTTTTCGCACCAGTACGGAGCCGAATACTTCGGATTTTGGTACCGTCTGTACGCCAAAACACAGCCCAAAGGTTCGAGTGTCATTCTGTTCAAAGTAACGCGTTATAGACGCCTTGAGCCGTGCGCCATCTTCGGCATAATCCTCTGTCTGCCACGCCAGTTCATTGGCAGCGTGCCGCACATTGATGTTATGCTTCCCTAGTATACAGGACCAGGCAGGTCGGTCTTTTTCTTCGATCCCCTTAATAATCAGCGACTTCCAGGGCGTTGTGCACAATTCCCCAATACGCGTTTTCAGACATAGTGCGCACAGGTCGAGCAAAAACGAAACGGAGAACTGTTCATCGCGCCGGTACAGACCAAGCCACGACCGCTGACCGTATCGATTGAAGCCCTCGTAATAGGGAAGCGAGAATACGGGCAGTTCCAGCTCGTGCGTGCTGGGCTGGGTGATGAACGACTGATCAGCGGTGACGGTTTTATACAACAATTCTTCGTCGATCGATTCCTGAAAAGACAGGGCATGCTCCACCGCTTTGGCCAGTCGTCCAATGTCGTTGGTATAAATCAGGTCGGGCCAGTGGATGAGCCGATTGCTTCGTCTCGGGCGAATATACAGGTGCCAGAAGTGGGCTTCCGGCGAACTGATGAAATTGAGGTTCCCGGTAAAAAACGGCGTAAAACTCTGATTCGCATCCGACAGATTTACCTTCAATTTGGGCTGATAATCAAACTGATCCAGCACAGTATGGTACTCGCTTTCACCGAGCCAGGCACCCGTCCGAAATACTTCTTCGCCACAGTAGGAGCTGATTATATTGGGGTATTCGTCTGTATTGAGTTCGTAGGCGATCTGCTTTTTCTTCAGGTCTTTTTCCAGAAACCGAACCTCTTCATAATGCACGGTCATCAGCAATTGCTGGCGCGCACCAAACCGTACCTGACGAACTTTTGCTCCGTAGGCCAGTGACAATATGGTTTGCAACGTACCTGGCGACACAATGCCCGCGGGTAAATTGACTTTCAGGGTATAATAATCACGCATCCTACACCAGTTCACTCATTTTTTCAAGAATACTGCGTACCTCCGGCCGACAGGAACCGCAGCCCGTTCCTGCTCCGGTTTGCTGGCAAAGTTGATGAAAGTCGGTACAACCGGCTTTGATGGCCTGCTCCAGATTGCCCTGCCCAACGGTATTGCAGGAGCAGACCAGTTTGCCCGCCACGGGATCTACTCTCTTGCTGGCCCGTAACAACTGGAGGCGTTTGTCAGAGAGTTCAATGCCGTTGGCAATGAGGTCGCGGAACTCCGCAAATTCATTTTTGTCCCCAACCAGAATGGCTCCCACCAGCTTATCACCGTATACAATACACTTTTTGTAGTACCGTTTCGCTTTGTCGATGAAGACGATTTCTTCGTAGCCAGACTGCCCGGCCGGCACTTCGCTGATGCCAATACTGCATAAGTGTAGTCCGTCCATTTTCAGAATATTCATCGACAGGCTACCCCGGTAAGGCTGCGAAATGTCACCCGCCAGAAAACTGGCCGCGATCTCGGCCTGTTGTTCAGCGGCCAGCGTAATGCCCCACATCTGGCCCTGCCATTGCGCAATTTCGCCCGCCGCAAAGATGGCGGGGTCCGACGTTTGCAGATAATCGTTCACTACCACGCCCCGGTTACAGCTCAGCCCGGCGGCGCGGGCCAGCTCAATGTTGGGTTCCGTTCCGATGGCCAGCACAGCCACCTGACAGGCTAATTTGCGGCCCGATTTCAGCCGTACACTTTCCAGCCGGTCGGTGCCGACAAAGGTCTGTACCTCTTCGTTGAAATACACCTCGATGCCCCGGTCTATCAACTCCATATAAAGCAGTTCACTGGCCAGGGGGTCGAGCTGACGTTCCATAAACCGGCCCGACCGGTGAATCAACGCCACCCGAACGCCGATCTGGCGCAATGAAGCGGCCAGTTCCAGACCCAGCAAGCCCCCGCCAATGACCACCGCCTGCGGCGAATCCTGGTCGAGAAAAGGCAGGAGCGAGTCGGCATCCAGTCGCGAGCGCATGGTGAAAATGCCGGGTATTTTCGGAACGCTTCTGGGCATGAAAGCCCGGCTTCCCGTACTGAGAATCAGTTTGTCGTACCCATGTTCGATGCCATTGGTGTCGGTTAGCACGTTGGCCTGCCGGTCGATATGGGCGATACCGACGCCTTTATGAACAATAATGTTGGCTGCCTCAAACTGGTCTTCGCGCAGCTTGACGAGTTGCGCCCACGTTTGCGCACCGCTGAGGTAATCAGGCAGCAGCACCCGGTTGTAGAACGGGTGGATCTCTTTGGAAAAAACGTGAATCTCATCGTCACTGTTCAAGGCCCTGTACGCATTGACAAAGCCCAGACCGGCAGAGCCTGCCCCGATAACGACGATTTTCTCGATGGGCTTCCGATACCGTTCGACTTCAACCGCCGAGAATTTAAAATCAGGTTCTTTCGACCGTGGATCAACCAGGGCGCTGGTCAGATTGTTGGCCCGGTTCAGGTTGCTGTTCAGGCGTTTACCCCAGTGCATGGGCAAAAAGCACAGACCCGGACGTACCTCGTCGGTTAGTTGCGCTTTCACACGTACCTCGCCCCGTCGACCACGTACCTGCACCAGTTGCCCTTCCTGAATGCCCCGCACCTGCGCATCGGCAGGGTGGATTTGCAGAAACGGTTGCGGGCTATGCTGCGTCAGTTTGGCCACGCGGCCGGTTTTGGTCATCGTGTGCCACTGATCACGTACCCGGCCAGTCGTTAGCACCAGCGGGAAGTCGTCATCGGTCGGTTCGGACGTATTTTCGTCGGGAACGGCGTGGATTTGCGCCCGTTGGTTGGCCGTGTAGAAGCAGTGATCAGTAAAGAGCCGGGCAGACCCCACCCCAACCCCTCCCCGTAAGGGAGGGGCTTTCGCTCCTGACTGATTTAGCCCCTCCCTTACGGGGAGGGGTTGGGGTGGGGTCTCTGCTGCATACGGCCACTGAATGGTCCGTTTCTGCGTCAGCAGTTCATAACTGACACCCGTTATGTCGATACTTGTGCCGGCCGTTAGTCGGGTGTACTCCTGATATACCTCCGACGTGTTGCTGTAGGTGAAGGCCTCGCCAAAGCCCATTTTTTGGGCAAATCGCCAGATGATTTCGGCGTCGGGCAGCGCTTCGCCGGGCGCGTCGAGCACTTTGGGCAGGTACGTTATCCGGCGCTCGGCGTTGGTCATGGTGCCTTCTTTTTCGAGCCAGGCCGCCGCGGGCAGCACCACATCGGCAAACTGAACCGTATCGGCCCGATTCGATACGTCCTGCACCACCACAAAGCGGGCGTTTGTCAGCGCTTTCTCGACCAGGTTCGCATCGGGCATACTCACCAGCGGATTCGTATTGATAATCCAGATGGCTTTCAGGCTACCGTCGGCCAGGGCGTCGACCATTTCGGTTGCTGTCAGGCCGGGTTTCGGGGCAATACTGACGGGGCTATTCCAGAACGCTTCGACCTCGGCCCGGTGTAAGGCATTCGTTACGTCGCGGTGCGCAGGAAGCAGGTTGGCCAGGCCACCGGTTTCGCGGCCGCCCATTGCATTGGGCTGACCCGTCAGTGAGAACGGGCCGTTGCCGGGTGTGCCAATGCGTCCGGTGATCAGGTGCAGGTTAATGAGCGACAGGTTCTTGTTCACGCCGATCGCCGACTGATTCAGGCCCATTGTCCACAGCGAGAGGAAACCTTTCGAGCGGCCAATCCACTCTGCGGCGGTATAAATGCCTTCGGCCGGGATGCCGCACAGGTCGGCGGCTTCGGCCACGGAGCGCTGCATCACCTGATCGCGAAAGGCCCGGAAACCGTCTGCGTGGTTGCTAATAAATTCATTGTCAATGTAGTTGCGCTCGATAAGTACCCGGCCGATGGCGTTATTGAGGACAATGTCGGTGCCGGGCCGGATGGGTAGATGCAGATCCGACGAGCGGGCCGTATCCGTCCGGCGTGGGTCGACGCAAATGATTTTGACGTTCGGATTGGCCGCTTTGTGGGCTTCAATCCGCCGCCAGAGAATGGGATGGCACCAGGCCGGATTAGCCCCCGCCACTAAAAACAGGTCGGCCTCTCCGATATCATCGTAGCAGACCGGTACCGAATCTTCGCCCAGCGACAGTTTGTAGCCAACCACCGCCGAACTCATGCACAGCCGGGAATTGGTATCGATGTTGTTGGAGCCAATGAAGCCTTTGATGAGCTTATTGACCAGGTAATATTCTTCCGTCAGGCACTGCCCCGACACGTAGAAGGCAACCGAATCGGGGCCGTATTTCTGGATCAGCGTCCTGAAGACGGCCGAGGTACGTTCCAGCGCCGAGTCCCAGCTTACCCGCTGCATGGGCATCGACCGGTTGAGCCGCATCTGTGGGTACAGCAGCCGGTCTGACTGGTCCATGACGGTGTAGTGTAAATTCATCCCCTTCGAGCAGAGCATGCCCTTGTTCGATGGATGTTGCGGATCACCTTCCAGGCTCAATCGCCCGTTCTTCTCCTGTTTGACCAGTATCCCACAGCCAACGCCACAATAACAACAGGTAGTTTGGTGAGTCATCTCGTTCAGGCGGTTTGCAGCGTGGTTTCTGCCGGTTCAACGACCGTGGCTTTGCCGAAGTTGACCAGAAATAATGCCAATCCTGCCACCGCCACCAGGCAGCCGATGTAGAGAAAAGCCTGGTTGTAGCTGATCGACTGTGATTTGAAGAGGAAGCCCATCAGCATACCGCCGATGTTGCCGCCAGCCCCCACAACCCCGGAAATGGTGCCTACCGCTTTAGGATTCACAAACGGCACAATCGCGTAGGTGCTGCCGTTCGACATTTTCAGGAACAGGGCGAAGGTGATCATCGTGACAATCGCCATTGGCAGGTTACCCGATTGCGCAAACAGGATAACACCGGCCCCTTCCAGCACCAGCAGACCAGCCAGCAATATACCCTTACCGCGCAGGCCGTATTTGTTGCCTACTTTATCGGCCACGATACCACCCAGGGCACGGGCGAAAATGTTCATGCCACCAAACAGCATCGCCCAGAAACCCGCCTCTGTTTCGGCCATCTTGAAGTTGTCGAAAAAGTACAGCGCCGCCACACCATCGAACGTGATTTCAAGCCCGAAGCAGCAGGCATAGGCCAGCGCCAGCGCCCATACGCGGATATCGGCGCAGGCAGTCCAGAAACTCACTTTCTCGGCGGCCTGTGCAGAACGCCGCATGCCGCTCTGGTAATTGCCGGCGGGCGTATCGGTCGTGTAGCGGTAGTACACAACCGCCATCACCAGCATCAGTACACCCGGCACAATCATGGCCAGCCGCCACGCTTCAGGTTTTGTGTAGCCAAAGCCAACAATGGCCGCCATGATGAGGGGCATGGCCAGTTGAGTGATGCCACCGCCCAGATTGCCCCAGCCACCAGCCACGGCGTTGGCCGTTCCCTTGATGTTGGGAGCAAACATCATAGACGTATGAAACTGCGTGATCACGAACGACGCGCCAATGGTACCGATAGCCAGGCGGAATAGCAGGAACGTGGTGTAGTCGTGGGCCAACCCGACGAGCATGACGGGAAGTGCCCCGATGACAAGCAGTGCCGTATAGGTTTTGCGAGGTCCCCATGTATCGCACAATTTGCCAACCAGCAGCCGCGCAAAAATGGTGGCCGACACCGCCGCAATGATGATGTTGCCAACCTGCGGTTTGGTCAGGCCCAGATCGGTGCGGATAACGGGCATCAGCGGCGCCAGACCGAACCAGCCAAAAAAACAGACAAAAAAGGTGAACCACGTGATGTGGAACGTGCGCATCTGAATGCCTTTAATGCTGAAGACGTTCAGGGTGTCGAGTGGTTTGTGCGGTTGCATTGGTTGTTGGCTACTGGCGTTAGTCTTCAATGGATAGTTTGTCGAACAACAGGCTCAACAGGCGGTCATGGATGTCCATGTAGACCGGGTCGTGGGCAATCGCTTTTTTGTGGCGGGGCCGGTCAATGGGTACGTCCACGATCTCGCGGATAGTCGCTTCGGGACCATTGTTCATCACCACCACGCGGTCGCTCAGGAAGATGGCCTCTTCAATATCATGAGTCACCATAACGATGGTCTTGTTGCGGTTGTCCAGGTTCCAGAGTTTCAGCAGTTCGATATGCATCGCCCCCTTTGTGAGGGCATCCAGCGCCCCGAATGGCTCGTCGAGTAGCAGAATACTGGGGTTTATGGCAAAGGCCCTGGCAATGGCGACGCGCTGTTTCATGCCGCCCGATAATTGGCCCGGCAGCTTGTCTTTATGCGCCCACAGATTCACCATTTCCAGGTTAGCCTCAACAATGGCCAGTTTTTCGGCCCGCGTTTTATCGGTCATCACCGAATCCACCGCCTCAAAAATGTTTTTGTACACCGACAGCCAGGGCAGCAGCGAGTAGTTCTGGAATACAATGCCGCGGTCGGGTCCCGGCCCTTTAACTACTTTTCCATTGGCAACAACTTCGCCTTTGCTGGGCTTTACCATGCCCGAAATGGCGTTCATCAGGGTTGATTTGCCACAGCCCGAATGGCCGATGATACTCACGATTTCGCCCTTGGCAACCTGTAAATTGATGTCTTTGACCGCCGTGTACACCCCTTTAGGTGTCTTGAACGAAATCGTCAGATCACGCACGTCGATGCTGGTCGCGTGCGGTATTTTGTGATACTCATTGGCCGAGTCGACCAGTTGGGGGAGCATGGTATTGTTCATGGCTTTTTATCAGTGAAGAGGTTGGCTACTGATCCCGTGACTGAACGTACCCAGTCACGGGATTTTTATGACACAGTGCCGCTTTATAATTAGTAGGCAAACTGCTTTTGCAGGGCATCGAACCCTTTGTCGAGTAGCAGGCCCACGGTGCCGATAATCAGAATAGCACACAGGATCTTTTCCAGGCTGAGGGCATTCCAGCTATCCCAGACAAAGAAGCCGATACCCATACCGCCCGACAGCATTTCGCCCGCTACAATGACCAGCCAGGCTACCCCCATGCTCAGGCGAAGACCCGTGATAATGTGCGGTAAGGCGTAGGGAATGACCACTTTACGGACATAGCGCCAGTTTGAAAAGCCAAACGCCGTGGCTACGTTCTTATGATCCTGCGGAATGCTCGACACGCCAAAAGCCGTGTTGATGAGCGTGGGCCAGACACTGGTAATGAAAATGATGAAGATCGTAGCCCCTGCCGCGGCTTTGAAAGCCAGCAGACCCAGCGGAAACCAGGCTAATGGCGAAACAGGCCGCAAAATCTGCACAATCGGATTTAGCAGGCGCATGCCAATGGGGGAGGCACCCATCAGTAAACCCAGCGGAACGGCTACCAACGTACCCAGCGTGAACCCCGTAAAAACACGACCCAGTGAGCTAACCAATTGGTTGCCAATTCCTTTGTCGTTCGGGCCATAATCGTAAAAGGGCGTTGCCAGCATCTCTCTGAATACCACCCAAGTCATGCCAGGGGTTGGAATATCGTTATGGGTTACCGCAGAGATGAGCGCCCAGATGCCAAGCAGGATGCTCATGCTGGCCAGGAAGTAGAGCGCCGGTAAATAGGTCTGGTACGTCAGTAATCGGTTCATGATCTTACGAGTTGATTGGTGTCGGCACTTATTTTTTGGCACTTGCCAGGTACGCGCCAATATTGTTGGGGTCAAAGACTACGTCATAGGTCGTTTTAAACGCTTTCATCTCATCGGCAGGCAACGGGATGTTCATCGACTTAGCCACTTCGGCGTAGAGGTCATCGAGGATGAGTTTTTCGGCAATTCCCTTATAATCAGGGGCCGTTTTGATCATCCCGAAACGCATGTACTGGGCCATGAACCACATGGCGTGTGCCTTGCGGGGCATATTGACAAACCCTTTGTTGTGGAATGTCATGTAATCGTCCTTGTATTTCTGGACGCCCAGTTCGCAGCCCAGGTCGTTGGAACCCAGCAGGCGGGATTCAATGGCGGCCAACGGCGCGTTCACGTAATACGGCTTGGTCAGCCAGGCGGCGGCTTTTTTGCGATTGCCCATGTTATCCAGCCACTGGCAGGCTTCCAGAATGGCGGCCATCACTTTTTTAAGGTCGTCGCGCCGGGCGGTCGAAAAGCCGCTGTTGACGACCAGTGCTTTTTCGGGATGATGTTTCCAGATGTCCTGCGAGGCTATTTCGGTAAAGCCAATGTTTTGCGCCGCCGCCACGCTGTTCCAGGGTTCGCCCACGCTGAAGCCTTCCATGTTGTCGACCCGCATGTTGGCCACCATCTGCGGCGGTGGAATGGTGATGATACCGACCGATTTCTGGTTTACGCCCGCCGCCGACAGCCAGTTACGGAGCCACATATCGTGCGTGCCGCCCGGAAACGTCATCGCAAACGTTACCTCTTTGCGACTCTGTACATTTTTGACGGCCGCCGCCACTTTGCCGGTCTCCTTGAAGCCAACCAGCCCGCAAAAATCTTTAGATAGCGTAATGGCCTGGCCATTGTTGTTCAGCACCATCGCAATTTTCATTTCGGAGCCAGCTTTGCCACCAACGCCGGTGTAGACCGATAGTGGCATCGAGAATAAGCAATGGGCGCCGTCAAGCTCGCCGTTCAGGACTTTATCGCGAATGTTGGCCCATGAGGATTCCTTGGTCAGGATCACCTCGACGCCATGTTTCTGGAACAGCCCCATTTCTTTGGCTACCACCAGCGGCGCACAGTCTGTTAAGGGAATGAATCCCAGTTTGATTGGTTCTGAGGCTGGTTTCAGCCGCATTGTCAGCACCGGAATGGCCAGGCAGGCCAGTGTCGTAAGCAGTATATAGATCTTTTTCATGACTACTGTCAGGTTTACTGTTTAATGGCAACGGGTTTGGTGTAGAAGAAATCGGGGCGGATATTGATCATCAGGTAGGCCCAGGTACCAATCTTACTTTTCTGGTCCATGGTGCCCTGCTTGGCATATTCCAGGTTATTGGTGCCGTTCATGACCGAGTAGCCGAATTCCAGACTGGTGAATTTGTTCAGGGTGTAGTTGGCCAGAAAGTCGTACTCCACACCGAGTTTGGTGCCCAGCAACGTACCTGCGGGGGCATCGCTCATTTTATTGTAGGTAGAAGCGGCCAGGGAGAGGTAGTGAACATCGAGGCCGGTGGTGAGGCGATTACCCGTGTACTTTACTTTCACGAAGGCATCCTGCAAGCCACCCGCTGGCGAGCCGGTGCCGGCGTAGAAGTAATCCATTGACCCCCGAAACTTGTGGGGTGTGCCGTAGAGTGGGTCAAACCGGCTGGTTTCACCGGCCTGGATCGTGGTGGCGTTGTTGCCCGACAGGATTTCGTAGCCGGGTCCAAAACTTAGTAACCCTTTCTGAATCATCAGGTTTGCCCCGTAGTGATACGCGTTTTTAAGGGTCAGCCCGTCGCGGTCTTTGCCGCTCTGCCCATACGCAAAGGCTTGCCACTGCACTTTACCAAACCGGGAAGAGGCATTCCCCAACTGACCCGTCAGCATGGCTCCGTAGGTGACGCGCGAGTTCAGACCAGCCACGTCGTACCGTCGGCCATAGACGTACCCCTGCGTGGGGCTACCGATGCTGTCGCCACGGTATTTCTGAAAGTCGTCTTTAAAGACCAGCGCCGAAAACTTTGTCTGGTTGAACTTGCGCGTCAGGTACGCCAGTTGAAACGATTTGAACTGCTGGTTTTGTCCGTTCGTGCTGAGCGGCGTAGCCAGTACCGGTGCGCCCCCCTTGCCAACCGTAGGCAGAAAACCGGCGGGTATGGCGAGCGTTACGTTCTGAGTCGACAGGGCCAATGCGGGCGCATTGCCGGGTGTATAGTTATCGCCTACCGTACCGAAGGCATCGGTGTTCTGGTTGAACCCAGCGCCCAGATCGAACGCCCAGCCCATGTGCTGCCCCTTCAGAATGGCCGCCTCGAACCGGCGCCCCTGTTGCAGCCAGTCCAGATTGCCGATCAGGCGCGAATCATCGTAGATCATCTCCTGGCGGCCAATTTTCAGCGACAGGTTCTGGATGGGTTTGAAGTTTATGGTTGTGTCGGCGCTGTTGGCGAGGGTAATTTCGGCCCATGCCTCGTGGACCATCAGCCGGTTACCATCTGCGTTGTTGATCGTGGCCGCATCCTGGCCCCACACCCTGATATCCTGAATCGCCGTTTGGAATTGCACGCGATCCCATTTGTAGCCGAACGTAAGCCGGGTACGTTGCGAGGTAAAGAAGGCCGCGGGTGCGTCTTTCGGGGCCAGGTTGCCAACGCCGTCGCGAAACTCGGTCCGGGTACGTACCTGGCCAAGGAGTGAGAACTGAGCGATTGCGTTTGATTGAGTAGCCAGCAGGATAACACCGGCGACCACTGCCGCTTTAAACGTATAAGTCATGGAATGGAGTCGTAGTGGGTGAAGAAAACGAATGGTGAAAGCACTAGAGAGCAACCCTACCCAGAGTTGGGTAAGTGCGTGACGAACAGATCGAAAGCGATGGCTCTGACGCAGAGCGAAGAGAAACGGCTGGCTAGTGCGCGGCCGGGAGCGTGAAGACGCTGATTTGCTTTACCTGAATTTTTTCATTTTCTTTGACATGTTTGTGTTTTTCGCATAAATAACCCTTGTTTTAGCCGATCCAAAGGTGCCCCCACACCGGATCGGCTTTTTTTTACCCCACCCCAACCCCTCCCGGAATTCCGGACCACCGTTAGGGAGGGGTTGGGGTGGGGTGTCAGCAGGCAACAGACACGCTGCGCAGGCATTCTGCCAGGTAGGCCGGATGCAACGCAACGACCTCACCAATGATCAGCACAGCGGGCGCCCCCACGCCCTGTTCTGCGATCATCTGCGGAATAGTCCATACCTGACCAACCACGCACTGCTCATCGGCACGCGTTCCGTTCTGTACAACTGCCATTGGCAAATGACCGCGTCCGGCCTGGCAATAGAGTGCACATATCTCCTCTACTTTATTGAGGCCCATCAGCACCACAACCGTTGCTTTTGACTGAACCGCCAGCCGCAGGTCGCCGGAAAGCTCACCGGTACGCGTGGTGCCCGTAATGACCCAGAAGCTTTCGCTGATGCCCCGGCAGGTGACCGGAATTCCCTGCGAAGCCGGCACCGCAATGCTACTTGACACGCCCGGTACGATCTCGCAGTGAATACCGTACTGACGGGCATGATTATATTCCTCGAAACCACGCCCGAACACATAAGGGTCACCGCCTTTCAGGCGAACGATATGCCCTCTTTCCATAGCCAGCCGGACAATTAAGGCGTTGATTTCTGGCTGCGTCAACGACGCTTTGCCTGCCCGTTTGCCCACATACGTTGTTAACGCACCCGCCGGGGCGAACTCCAGTAACGACGCATTGGCCAGGTCGTCGTACAACACCACATCGGCTTGTCGAAGCGCCCTGATCCCTTTCAATGTGATTAGTTCACCGTCTCCGGGACCCGCCCCTACGAGTGTTAGTCTTGGCTGCATCTTACCGTTCGTTCTTGCTGGTCAAATAGTGGTAATGTACTATTTATAGTAGAAATCAACTATGCTGGATTTCTTGTCAAAACTATAGCAGCTATTTTACAAAACAAGCTGTTTCCAAAATAATATCTTCATTTTTAATCTGTAAAGAGAATTTAACATAGATAAATCTAAAAAATACAGTCTAAATTTGACCTGCCTTAAAGGGGGATGTTAAGGCTAATTTCTTGTATTAGTACAATAATAAAACAGGGGTTTCATAACGATATAGTTACTACTAACTATGAACACAAACACGAGTACCCACATTGTCGTGATTGGCAATGGAATGGTTGGCTATAAGTTCTGCGAAAAACTGGTAGCTAAAGAAAAGTCGGGGCAACGATTCACCGTGACGGTTTTTGGGGAAGAACCGCGTGCTGCCTACGATCGCGTTCATCTGAGCGCGTATTTTTCGGGTAAAACGGCCGATGACTTGGCCCTGGCCCCGCTAAACTGGTATGCGGAAAATGGCATAAAGCTGTACCTGACCGACCCCGTCGTTGCTATTGATCGGAAGCAAAAAGAGGTTCGGTCACACCACGGAATCGTAGTGCCGTATGACTACCTGATTATGGCTACCGGCTCCGGGGCGTTTGTGCCGCCGGTTGCGGGTGTTGAAAAAGAAGGGGTCTTCGTGTACCGCACCATCGAAGATCTCGACCTCATTCAGTCCTATGCCCGCCAGGTACGTTCCGGGCCGGGGCGGTCGCGCGGAGCCATACTGGGGGGCGGGTTGCTGGGGCTCGAAGCGGCCAAAGCCCTGCTTGATCTGGGCATGGACGAAGCCCACGTGATTGAGTTTGCCCCCCGCCTGATGCCCCGGCAGATCGACGACGCTGGCTCTGGTATCCTGCAACGGCAACTGGAATCGCTGGGCCTGACGATTCACCTGTCAAAAAGTACCCAGGAAATTACCGGCAACGACTGCATCACCGGCATGCTGTTTGCCGATGGCTCATCGGTAGACGTCGATATGCTGGTGATTTCGGCCGGTATCCGGCCACGCGATGAACTGGCCAAATCGGCCGGGCTCGATACGCATCCGCGCGGGGGTATTCTGGTCAACAATTCGTTGCAAACGTCAGACCCGGCGATTTTCGCCATTGGCGAATGTGCCGTTGCCCATCATATGATATATGGGCTGGTGGCACCGGGCTATGAAATGGCTGAAGTCGTTGCCTCGCAACTGATTGGCGAAATCAGGGAGTTCAAGCCCTATGATATGTCGACCAAGCTGAAGCTGATCGGGACGGACGTGGCCAGTTTCGGCGATCCGTTTGCCAGTGAGTCAGACGGCCGCACGCCTGCCTGCCGTACCATCGTGTATGAGAACAAGGCCAAAGGCGTGTATAAGCGGATCAACATTTCGGCGGATGGCAAAGAACTGCTGGGCGGGATTCTGGTGGGCGACGCCGACCAGTACAATATGCTGTTGCAGACCTGCAAGAACAAAACCATCCTGCCGCCCGACCCCGAAGACATTATCCTGGGCTCACGCGGCGGCGAAGAAGCCGGGGCCGGCATCATGAGCCTGCCCGACGAGGCGCTAATCTGTTCCTGCGAGGCCATCACGAAAGCGCAACTCTGCCACGAAATCGGTGAAAATGGGCACGATACTGTCGAGGCGCTGAAGAAAGCGACCAAAGCCTGCACCGGTTGCGGCGGTTGTACGCCCATGGTAAAAGACCTGATTCAGGGCGTACTGAAAGCGAAAGGTGTGTATGTCCGAAATATCATCTGCGAACATTTCGACCACACCCGGCAGGAGCTGTTCGACCTGGTGAAGATCAACGGGCTGAAAACGTATACCGATGTGCTGAATGAACTGGGGCGTGGCGACGGCTGCGAAGTATGCAAGCCCGTTACCGCGTCTATTCTGGCCAGCCTCTGGAACGAGAATATTCTGGCTAAAGACCGGGCACCCATCCAGGACTCGAACGACCGGTTCCTGGCCAACATTCAGCGGGGAGGCACCTATTCGGTGGTACCCCGCGTGGCCGGGGGCGAAATAACCCCCGACAGGCTGATTGTGCTGGGGCAGGTAGCGAAGAAATATAACCTCTACACCAAGATCACCGGCGGGCAACGCATTGACCTGTTTGGTGCACACGTCGGTGATCTACCCGCCATCTGGGAGGAACTGATTGCCGCCGGTTTTGAAAGTGGCCATGCGTATGGCAAATCACTCCGAACGGTGAAAAGCTGCGTTGGCACAACCTGGTGCCGGTTTGGTGTTCAGGATTCCGTCACGTTTGCCATTGAACTGGAGAACCGCTACAAAGGACTTCGATCGCCCCATAAGCTTAAGTCGGGCGTATCGGGTTGCACACGCGAATGTGCCGAGGCCCAGAGCAAAGATTTCGGGATCATCGCCACCGAGAAAGGCTGGAACGTGTATGTGTGTGGCAATGGCGGTACCAAACCCCAGCATGCCCAGTTGCTGGCATCGGATGTCGACAGGGAAACATGTATCAAACTGCTGGATCGGTTCCTGATGTTCTACGTCAAAACCGCTGACCCGCTCACGCGGACTGCCACCTGGCTGAACAAAATGGAAGGCGGCATAACGTACCTGAAGGCCGTAGTGCTCGATGACGTGCTGGGTATCAACGAGGACCTGGAACGTGAGATGCAGCTCATCGTCGATACCTATGCCTGTGAGTGGAAAGAAGTGGTCGAGAATCCCGACCTCCGCAAGCGCTTTACGCACTTCGTCAATGCGCCCGACCTGAAAGACCCCAACGTGGCCTTTGAGCCTATGCGTGATCAGATTCGCGCCAAAGAGTGGGCCTAAGCAATGATCACTGAAAACAACCTTCTCAAGCCAATGGAAACGCTAACAGTACTTACAGATAAACACACGTGGCATGCCGCCTGCCGCGTAGACGATGTTCCCGAAGATGGTGGAGCCACCGTGTTGATCGACGGTCGGCAGATCGCGGTGTTTAATTTTTCTCGTCGGGGCGAATGGTACGCAACCGATAATGAATGTCCCCATCGCCAGCAGATGGCCCTTGGAAGGGGTATGATCGGTAGCCAGGGCGACGAGCCTAAAGTGGCCTGTCCGTTTCATAAACGAACGTTTTCGCTTAAAACGGGTCAGTGCCTGAACGACGATGCGTATCGTATAGGTACGTTCCCGGTGCGGGTGGCGGATGGTATTCTGTACGTCGGCATCTAACCACCGACTCATCTGACCCGGCCTGGACTTCAGTCAATCTCAGGTAGTGAACTGACGTCCAGGCCCCCGGTCTGGTCTACGCTATGAATGAACTTGATCAGCAGGTAGCTCGCCGCTTAACCCGATTTTACCTCATTGCCCTCACGGTCATTGCCGTGCTGTCTGTCAGTGGGCTCCTGTTTATCCGGCGCACGATCAGCACGCATTATGATGATAGCCGGGTTGTCAACGTGGCTGGTCGGCAGCGCATGCTAAGTCAGCGATTAACTAAACTGGCTGTACTGCGAACAACGGGACTACGGGCGGCCGATACCGTCTCCTTCGATTCGCTGGTCCAATCGTGGGGGCAGACGCATATTCAACTCCGTAACGGCACCCTGCGGATGGAAAAGGGCTATACGGTGCGTAAAAGTGCCCGGCTGGATAGTATGTTTACCCGGATTGAACCCTACTTTCAATCGACGTATCGCAGCTTTGGCCTCATTAATAATCCCAGGTCTACGGGTAGCGAGAAGCAGCGGGCGCTCGAGGTTATTCTGAAGAATGAGTTTCCGTTTCTTCAGCAGATGAACAACATTGTTTTCCAGTTCGATACGGAAAGCTTTCAACAGGTTCAAACGCTGGAGCGCATCGAGTGGCTGCTGGCTATTGCTACCCTGTTGACCTTAGTGGTTGAAGGCTTTTTTATTTTCCGACCGGTGGTCAACTACACCCGGCTCATCATTCGTCGGCTCTACAGTTCTGAGCAGGCCCTGCAACTGGCGAACAGTCAACTGGGAATTGCCAATCAGGAATTAGAAACCACAAATCAGGAGTTAGCCGAGTCGAACCGTAAACTGATTGATACACAGGCAGAGTTACTACGGGCCACCGAAGAGAAATATCAGTTGCAGCTTTCCGAGGAAACGGTTCGTTCGGCGGCGTTACTCGAAGGTCAGGAAGAGGAGCGTAAACGCTTTGCCCGTGAGCTTCACGACGGCATCGGGCAAATGTTAACCGGCCTGAAACTACACGCGGAAAAGCTCAAATCAACCGCCGTTCTGGATGAAAAACAGCGGCTCCGGTTTGCCGAGTTATGCGATCTGATCTATGATGTTATTCAGACAACCCGGCAGATTTCTTATAATCTGATGCCATCGAGCCTGAGCGATTTCGGTTTAGGGGCTACCTTAGGGTTGCTGGTCGATCAAACGGCCCGGTCGTCGGGTATCGACGTTGTTTTTGACGGAGACCGGGACGGTATGCGGCTGAGTCCATCCATAGAAACCGGATTATACCGAATTGCGCAGGAGGCCCTGCATAATGCCATAAAATACGCTGGTGCCCGGCAAATAAAGGTTGTGCTCAGGCAAACCAGCCGGAAACTCATTCTGACGGTGGCCGATAATGGAAAAGGGTTCGACGCAGAAACCGTTTCCCAATCAGCCGGTCGCGTGCGGACCAACAACGGGATCGCTAATATGGAAACGCGGGCACGTTTGCTCAACGGGGAACTGCGTATTGAGTCGGCTCCCGGAAAAGGAACCCAGGTAAAAGTTAGTATTCACGTAGCCAGGAAATAACCATGCCGATACGAATTCTTGTTGCCGATGACCACTCAGTGGTAAGAAAAGGGATTCGGATGTTGTTGGAAGATGAGACCGATATCCAGATCGTGGGCGAGGCTGCCGACGGCGATGAAGCGATAGATGCGCTGGCTCAGGTTCAGCCGGATGTGTTGTTACTGGACATAACCATGCCTCGTATGTCGGGCATCGATGCCCTGAAAATCATTTCGCACCAGTACCCCGCTGTCCGAACACTGATGTTCAGTATGCATAATAATCCAGACTATATTCTGAAAGCAGTGGAATATGGCGCGGCTGGTTATCTACTGAAAGATACCAGTCAGGAGGAAATATTGAAGGCCGTTCGGACAGTTGTAACGGGCGATTTGTATTACCCGCCGAGTGCTTCGTCGGTCATTATCCAGCACCTGGTTAAACGTACGAACGTACCTGAACCAACAGCAACATCACCTGCGTCAGGTACGTCCTCGCTCTGGAAAAAAATCACTGCCAGGGAAGCCCAGATCTTAACCTGCTTAATGAAGGGAATGAGCAGTTCCCGGATTGCTGAGCAGTTCGGAATAAGCCCGAATACTGTTGCCAATCAGCGGGCCAGTATTATTCGGAAGGCGGGTGTTAAAAACACGACCGATTTGATTCGGCTGGCTTTTGAGGAAAAAGTTAGATAGATTTTACTTATACCCATATAAAAACAATAGATAAAAACTATCCTTGGGATTAGTCTATTTTTGGTTCGTCAACCAAAAAATCACTACTAAACATGGCAAATAACGTAAGCCCGGATACTACCGTATGGGACGTTAATGACGAGAGTAAAGTCAACACCGTAGGCAAGTGCCCGTTTACGAGCGGGGCGCTAAACAAGAGCGCTGGCGGCGGCACAAGAAACCAGGATTGGTGGCCCAACCAGTTGAAACTGAACATCCTCCGTCAGCATTCGTCGCTGTCTGATCCGATGGACGAGACTTTCAATTATGCTGAGGAATTCAAGACACTCGATCTGGCCGCCGTAAAGCAGGATATCGTCGACTTGATGACGACTTCGCAGGAGTGGTGGCCTGCCGACTACGGTCACTACGGCCCGTTCTTTATTCGGATGGCCTGGCATAGCGCAGGTACGTACCGCATCGGCGATGGTCGGGGTGGTGCGGGCGCAGGTACGCTCCGTTTTGCCCCGCTCAATAGCTGGCCCGACAATGCCAACCTCGACAAAGCGCGTTTGCTGCTATGGCCGATTAAACAAAAGTACGGTCGGAAGTTATCGTGGGCCGACCTGATGGTGCTTACCGGCAACTGCGCCCTTGAATCGATGGGCCTGAAAACATTTGGTTTTGGGGGCGGGCGTGAAGACGTCTGGGAGCCGGAAGAAGATGTGTATTGGGGGTCTGAGACCAAGTGGCTGGGCGACGATGTGCGCTATGCCGGCAGTAATGGCAAGCGCATCCTTGAGCAACCGCTGGGTGCCTCGCACATGGGTCTTATCTATGTGAATCCGGAAGGGCCGAAAGGCATTCCTGATCCGCTGGGTGCCGCTTATGACATTCGTGAGACATTTGGTCGCATGGCCATGAATGACGAAGAAACGGTTGCCCTGATTGCGGGTGGCCATACCTTCGGAAAAACCCACGGAGCCGCCGATCCAGGCCAATACGTTGGTTCTGAACCCGCTGGCTCGAGCATTGAAGAGCAAAGCCTGGGCTGGAAAAACTCATATGGCCCCGGACATGGCGCTCATACAATTACCAGCGGCCTGGAAGGTGCCTGGACTACCACGCCAACCAAATGGGGTAATGAGTACTTCGACAACCTCTTCGGCTTCGATTGGGAAGTAACGAAGGGGCCGGGTGGTGCGCATCAGTGGCAGCCCAAAGATGGAGCAGGCGCAGGCACGGTACCCGATGCACACGATCCAGCGAAACGTCACGCACCGTTTATGCTGACGACCGATCTGGCGTTGAAAGTTGACCCGGCCTACGAGGTGATTTCAAAGCGTTTCCACGAAAATCCCGATCAGTTCGCCGATGCGTTTGCCCGGGCCTGGTTCAAGCTAACGCACCGCGATATGGGGCCAATTGAGCGTTATCTTGGCCCTGAAGTGCCCACCGAAGAACTGATCTGGCAAGATCCTATTCCTGCTGTTACCCACAAATTGGTTGACGACCAGGCTGTTGCTTCGCTGAAAGCCACGATTCTGGCCGCTGGCCTGTCGGTATCTCAACTGGTATCTACCGCCTGGGCTTCGGCGTCGACCTACCGCAACTCCGACAAACGGGGTGGTGCCAACGGGGGGCGTGTTCGGCTGGCCCCGCAGAAGGATTGGGAGGTCAACAACCCAACCCAACTGGCTACTGTACTGAAGACACTTGAAACCATTCAAGCCGAGTTCAACAGTGCTCAGACCGATGGTACAAAGATTTCACTCGCTGACCTGATCGTGTTGGGTGGTTGCGCGGGTGTGGAGCAGGCGGCTAAAAATGCCGGCCATGAGGTAACGGTGCCCTTCACGCCGGGTCGTGCCGACGCGTCGCAGGAGCAAACGGATGTGAAATCATTCGATGCTATGGAGCCAGGTGCCGACGGATTCCGTAATTACCTGAACCCTAAGCACAAGTCGGCTGCCGAGAACATGCTGATCGACAAAGCTCAACTGCTCACGCTGACGATTCCTCAGTTGACGGTGCTGGTGGGCGGTATGCGGGTGTTGAACACAAATTTCGACCACTCGAAACATGGCGTGTTCACTACTCGTCCAGAAGCACTGACCACCGACTATTTCGTTAACCTGCTTGATTTGGGCACTACCTGGCGGGCTACCTCAGATGCGCAAAGCGTGTTTATGGGCAGTGACCGCAAAACGGGCGAGCCCAAGTGGACCGGCACCCGTGTCGATCTGATATTCGGCTCTAACTCAGAACTCCGCGCTATCGCCGAAGTGTACGGGTGCAGCGATTCGCAGGAAAAATTTGTGCGGGACTTCATCGCCGCCTGGACTAAAGTAATGAATCTCGGCCGCTTCGATCTGGCCTGAGTAGAGCATTGTCTGGAAAATGCCAGGCATAACTGATAAAGGAGTATTTAGTGGTAAAAGGTGGTCTGGTAACGGGCCACCTTTTACTATTTTCCTCTATGCGGACTCGACAGTGGGTATCAGTCACTCTATGCCTAATAGCCAACTCTTAAATCGGTTATGGCTTGGCGTGGCGCATTTCCAAACCTACCGATGAGCGGGGTTTGAAGCCTGTCCACGGACTGTCATTGGCATTTTCAGGTAAGTCGAGGTACTTCGCGTAGTCCATTCCTTTGAGGTAAATGCCTAGAAAGGCCGTTACGAAATGCTGGTTGATGTTATTGATCCGACGTTCGTTCCAGGCTGGTTCGGCATAGCGCATATATTCATCGAAATGCAGGCCGGGCTTCATCGATTCGGCAGGCGGTGGGTTAGGGGCTACGTTATGCCGGGCATTTACGTAGGTCAGCAGGTAGCGATTTGCGTTGACGGCACCTTCGTAAATCGCTTTTATTCCTTTTTCGTAACCCGAAACGTCGTCTTTACTGCCCGCCACAAACAGCGTTGGTCTGGTTAAGCCAGCCAGGCCCTCGGCGTCCCAAAAACCGCGTTCCATGCCCCAGGGCGCAAACGCCACCACCACTTTGATGCGCGGGTCCTGCGAAGCTTTGTATTCAGGTGCGGCTGTGAGCCGGGTATCCAGCGCCGTACTGCCACCAGATAACTGCGTGAATATTTTCGACGCCTGAGCACTGTAGCCCGCCCCAATGGCGTTGAGTGCCCCATAACCGCCCATCGAGTAGCCGATCAACCCGGTGTTGTTGGCGTCGAGCAGACCCGCCAGAAATGTTTTGCCGCCTTTTTCGCCCAGACGAGCCATTTCATTCAGCACAAACAGGTCATCGAGCGCCCGATTGAGTAAGGTGCTGGCAAAACCACCCGCATCGCGAAACGTAGATTCGGTATGATCGATGGCCACGACAACGTACCCTTTCGACGCCAGGTTTTCGGTCAGGTACGTCAATAAAAAACGGGAGCCAAGGTAGCCGTGCGAGACAATCACGAGGGGGTAAGCTCCCGAACCAGCCTCCGGTTTGGCGTCGCGCAGGGCGCGTCCGGTAAAGGTGAACGGAATCAAGGGGCGCTTGGGATCGTTGGAACTGCCCATGACCTGATCGTAGGTAACCAACTCGGCTTTCCCCGCCGGAATCTGGGCCGGATACCACACCTCTACGGCCAGCGGACGATCATAACGGGGTGTTTGGCCATCTTTAACATGCAGTACATCCAGTTGATTGGGGTGAGTTAACGTCAGTGAACGTACCCCCACGCTGTAAGTGCCGCGTGCTGCCAGGTCGGGCGCATCGGGCAGTAAATCGCCAACGACGAACTGATCCTTAGTAGATTGTGCCTGGGTGCCAGACGAAAAAAGTAAGATTCCCATGAAAAGCAGGGGAATGAATCGGTAACGGAATTGCATAAATAGGTAGGGGGTTATAGGGAGTTTACAGAGCAGACTCATGGAGTCGGGCAGTATGACCTTCGCGTTGCAAAGTAGGGCATTATTTCACTGTCTGGTAACTACCTGCTGTGTATTCGTGTCGATCAGTAACACGCCCTCACTGCTGGTGTCAAGCTGGCCAAGCAATGCGCCTTTATCGTTCCAAATCGAAGACCGACCCGCGCATTCCTGCCCGTCGGCCATGCCTATGCAGTTGGCCATCAGTACGGTCATAGACTGGTCGCGGGCCTTTGTAGCTAACGTGTCGAGTGCTTTATCGATCCCACCAACCGATTTGGCTACGCTGGCGATGTAAACACCTGCACCGCAGGAACAGGCCGCTGTTGTATGTTCAGGAACGAATAGCTCATAACAAATGGCGAAGGCAACCTGCTGGTTAGCAACGGATAACGAGGCAAAGCTTTCGCCGCTGACAAAGAAAGGTTCTTCGTCGGGATGTAGGTAGTGTTTGGCATACAGGCGTCTTTCCTGCTGAGGTTGGAACAGGATCAGCCCAATCCAGATGCCTGTTCCCTGTTTTATGGGCGCACCCACACCGATCACGATCTGGCTGGCGTCGCTGAGTTGCTGGAAAACGTTGAACCGGGCGTCATCGAGTTCGGTGGCGAGGTCGGCCGCCAATGTCGGTTCATAGCCTGTTATCGACAGTTCAGGGAAAATAATCAGGTTGGCTCCTTCGGCAACGGCCTGGTTTATATAAAAAGTATGTCGCTGGATATTGGCGGAAATATCACCTGCAAGGGCTTCGGTCTGCGCTACACAAATCGTCATAAGGGCAGTTGTTATAGTATGGTGTGCGTAATTGGAAAAATTACAGATGTGGCTTATGAAGTCGCAAAATACCACGCTGGCTTATTGGCCCGCTAGTTTGGGAATGCCGCGTCCTCGGCTTAACAGTTTCTTAATTACCAGAGTCGATATTAGTTGGCATTACGTAACGAACTTGCCAAATATTGATCTGATTTTCCATTGACTTCATTCCTGCACCGCGCCGATTTTGGGGCCGATTTTATCTGGGGAACGGCCACGGCGGCGTTTCAAATCGAAGGAGCTACAATTTCTGATGGTCGGGGTGCCTCTGTATGGGACACGTTTTCGCAAAAACGCGGCGCCATCAAGACCGGCGAAAATGCCCTGATGGCCTGCGATTTTTACAATCGTTACGCCACCGACATTGCCCTGAACAAAGAAATGGGGTTCGATGCGTTCCGCTTCTCTATCTCCTGGTCGCGGGTCCTGCCGCTGGGTACGGGCCGTGTCAATGAAGCGGGGCTGGCTTTCTACGACCGGGTTATCGACGAATGCATCCGGCAGGGACAAACGCCCTGGGTAACGCTATTTCACTGGGACCTACCGCAGGCCCTGGAAGACAGGGGCGGCTGGGCAAACCGCGACGTGCTAACCTGGTTTGCCGATTATGTTACACTGATTGTCAGAACGTTTGGCCATAAAGTGAAACACTGGTTCGTGCTTAATGAACCGTCGGCCTTTACCATTCTCGGTTATCTGGTGGGGATGCATGCGCCCGGTCGCCGGAGTTTTACGAGCATTCCGGCGGTGATTCACCATGCGGCATTAGCCCAGGCTGATGGGGGCCGGATCATCCGTGACAACGTACCTGGCGCGGTGATCGGCACTACATTTTCCTGTTCGCCCGTTGAACCGATCAGCCCGATGAAGCGGGACGTACAGGCGGCACAACGCGCCAATGCCCTGCTCAACCGGCTGTTTATCGAGCCGACCCTTGGCCTGGGCTACCCGGTTCAGGAACTGCCCTTTCTGAAAACAATTGACAAACGCTTCGCCAAACCCGGCGACCGCGAACGGCTGGCTTTTGATTTCGACCTGATTGGCCTACAGCATTACTTCCGCGTCGTGGTTGAACAGTCGATGCTGGTGCCTTACCTGTGGGGGCGCGATGTATCGCCCAACCGCCGTGGTGTCGAGGCGATTACGGAAATGGGCTGGGAGGTTCACCCAAACAGCATGTTGCATATCCTGCGTCAGTTTAGCCTGTACGATGGCGCGCATAAATGGATTGTGGCCGAAAGTGGCGCGGCCTTCTTCGACCAGGTGGAGCACGGGCAGGTGATCGACACTGCCCGCACGGCGTATCACCTGCAATGCCTGCAACAGGTACGTCAGGCGCAGACCGATGGCGTCGACATAGCCGGCTATTTCGTCTGGACGCTGCTCGATAATTTCGAATGGGCCGAAGGCTACCGCCCCCGATTTGGCCTCGTCCATGTAGACCACCGAACGCAGCAACGTATCATCAAACAATCCGGCCACTGGTTCCGCCATTTTCTGACAGACTAACGTCTGCGGGAGTGTAGAACACGTTTATTTTTTTGACAGGATTTACAGGATTTGTTTTTGCTCTAGTTTCTCAGAAGCAAAAACAAATCCTGTAAATCCTGTCAAAAAAATAAACGTGTCCTATACCCGTCCGTGGTACGTTATTACTTTTGAGTTTACTTTTCACCTGCGTTATGTATATGACAGTACAACTCATTGGCCTTGCCATTGCTTCGATGTGGGCAGGCGCGGCAGTAGCCCAATCGACTGCTCCGGCCAGGTCGACACCAACCACTATGATAACAGATAACCCATTGCTGAAGCCGTTTCAGACACTGCACGAAACGGCCCCGTTTCCGCTCATAAAAAATGAGCATTACCTACCCGCCATTGCTGAAGGCATTAAAGCGGGGCGAAAAGAGATCGACGCCATTGCCAACAGCAAAGCCAATCCCACGTTTGCCAATACCATTGTCGCCCTCGAACGGAGCGGTGATCAATTGAGCCGGGCTACCTCGGTGCTGTTCAACCTGAATGCGGCCGAGACCACCCCCGAATTGCAGAAGATCGTAAAGGAAGTGTCGCCCATGCTGACGGAGTACGGCAACGATATTACCCTGAACAACAAGCTGTTTGCGCGGATAAAAAGCGTGTATGAGAAGCGGGCGGGCCTGAAACTGGACACCGAAAGCAAGATGCTATTGGAGAAAACATACAAGCGCTTTGCCCGGAACGGAGCCAACCTGAACGACGCCGATAAGACTAAACTGCGGGCGATCGACAAAGAACTGTCTCAGCTTTCTATTCAGTTTGGCGAGAACGTACTCAACGAAACCAACGAGTACGTGATGGACGTTGCCGATGAACGCGACCTGAGCGGCCTGCCCGATTTTGCCAAAGAATCGGCCAAAAAAGTGGCGCAGGAGAAAAAGCTGACTGGCTGGGCCTTCACGTTGCAGGCACCAAGCTACGGCCCGTTTATGCAGTACGCCGACAACCGTAGCCTGCGCGAAAAGCTTTACCGGGCCTATAATGGTCGGGGTTTTCACGGTGATAAAAACGACAATCAGGAAAACATCAAGCGCATGGTCCAACTGCGCTACGATCGGGCTAACCTGCTGGGCTACAAGACCCACGCCGATTTTGTGCTCGAAGAAAGTATGGCCGGGTCGAGCCAGAAGGTGCAGTCGTTTCTGGATGAACTGGTGCAATATGCCCGCCCTGCTGCCGAGCGGCAATTAAATGAACTAACGGCGTTTGCCCAGGCCAACGGCTTCAACGGCGACCGGATCGAACAGTGGGATTATAGCTACTACGCCGAAAAGTTGAAGAAGCAACAGCTAGACCTCGACGATGAAATGCTGCGGCCTTATTTCAAACTGGAGAACGTGCTGGAAGGCGTCTTTACCGTGGCCAATAAGCTGTACGGCATCACTTTCAAAGAGAACAGCACCATTCAGGTGTATAACCCGGAAGTGAAAGCCTACGAAGTGTTCGACCAGACGGGTAAATTCCTGGCGGTGTTCTACGGCGATTACTTCCCCAGAGCAGGCAAACGCGGTGGTGCCTGGATGAACGATGTACAGGGCCAGAAGATCGTTAACGGCGTTAACCTGCGGCCCCATATCGTAAACGTCTGCAACTTCACCCGCCCTACTGATACCCGGCCATCGCTGCTGACGTTTTATGAGGTAACAACGCTCTTCCACGAGTTTGGCCACGCCCTGCACGGTATGCTGGCCAACGGAAAGTACGAAAGCCTGAGCGGCACCAGCGTACCCCGCGACTTTGTGGAATTGCCTTCGCAGGTGATGGAAAACTGGTGCTACACGTCCGAAGCACTCAATCTGTTCGCGAAACATTACAAAACCGGCGAGGTGATTCCGCAAACGCTGGTGGAAAAAATTCGCGCCAGCCAGAATTTCATGGCGGGTATTGCCAACCTGCGCCAGCTTCGCTTTGGCCTCACCGATATGTACTTCCACGACCGGAAGCCCACCGGCGAATCGGTAACCGATGTAGAAAGCCATGCCGATTCGCTGGTGAACCTGTTCCCGCGTGTGAAAGGAACCTCGTTCAGTACGGCGTTCTCCCACATTTTTGCCGGTGGGTATTCGGCTGGTTATTACAGCTACAAATGGAGCGAAGTGCTGGACGCCGATGCGTTCGAGTATTTCCAGCAAAATGGCGGATTGGGTGCTAAAGAAGTAGCCCGGAAATTCCGGCAGAACGTGCTGGAGAAGGGGGGAAGCGAAAAACCGATGGAATTGTATAAGAAATTCCGGGGTCGCGAACCATCACCGCAAGCCATGCTACGCCGTAGTGGCTTAACACTCTAGGTACGTTGCTACCACTGAATAGCCCCGCCGGATTGCCTGGCCGGGCTATTTAATAGAGACTGTTCTGAAAAATCGTATGCCGGATAAGACCAAGACGCCCCGTCGCTAATGGAGCACGAAACAAACCGCCTTTCCCGGCTGGTAACCCTGCTGACCATTCTGCAATCGAAACGTCTCCTGTCGGGTACTGAATTAGCCCGTCGTTTTTCGGTCAGCACCCGTACCATTTACCGAGACATCCGCACCCTCGAACAGGCGGGCGTTCCGGTAGTGACCGTGGAAGGGAAAGGGTACACGCTGGTGGAGGGCTATCGGTTACCTCCGATTCTGTTTACGCGCGAGGAAGCAATGGCGCTACTCACCGCCGAGAAGCTGGCAACGGGCTTAACTGACACGTCTACGGCCCAATTCACCAGCTCGGCGATGGACAAGTTGCGGGCCGCTCTACGACGGACGGACCGGGATCAGCTCGAAATCCTGTCGCCTCACATTCAGGTGTTAGGGCATGGAGACCAACCGAATCACCCCAACGTATACCAGCAACTCGTTACCGCCATGACGCTGCAACGGGTTGTTCAGATAAGTTACTGGGCTGCCAACGCCAATGAGGTCACCATACGCGATGTGGAGCCGATTGGTCTGTATCTGAGTCAGCAATGGCACGTTATAGGCTTCTGCCGCCTACGTCAGGCGTTTCGGAATTTCCGGCTGGATCGTATCACGCAGTTGTCAATCAGCGGGGAGGTTTTTACTGCCCGGTCGGAAACGCTTCAGCAGTACTGGGTTGATGAGGCCGCCCGGCGGGGAAAAGAGAAGGTCGTTGTTCGCTTGCAGCCAGCCAGCGTGTGGACCGAACAGGCGCAACGCCTGCACGATACCAAACACCAGTATGGCTGGGCCTATGAAAAGGCATTACCAACCGGCGAACTGGAGATGACGTTCTTTATTGGCTCCTTTCCGTATCTGGCCGCCTGGCTTTTGCCCTACGCAGGTGCTATTACCATTCTCGAACCACCCGAACTACAGCAGCAACTGAGCAATCTGGCCCAACGGGCGTATACTTTTTTTGTGTTACCGAACAGGGTATGACATAAGGCTGTCAGTGGCGACCTCAATTTTTGTAGCGTCAACCGACAAACATACTTGTTAATTCAAACACAGAAAGAAAATGGAAAAGCGAACAGTTGATCCCTGGAAATGGGGTGAGTACACCAATTCAGCGCAGGCCGTTGACGTTAAACAGCCCGAAGGCACACTCTACTGCTCCGGGCAGGTAGCCATCGACGAAAATGGGCAGGTTAGTGAGGCTGATATGCGGACTCAGTTGCTGAAGACCATTCAGAATGTGGAGCACCTGATCAGCGAGGCTGGCTATGAATGCAAAAATATTGTACGCCTGAACGTGTTTACCACCTCGACCGCCGAGTTTTTTACGACCTGTATCGATGTCTACCAGGGCTTTACGGCCAAGCATGGTATCAAGCAGGCTACCACCATGATCGAGGTGAAAGGTCTGTTCCAGACTGCAACTGTTGAGCTGGAAGCCACCGTAGTGAAGTAGGTAGTAAGGAGTTGACTTACAAACACAAACGAGCCGGACTAGTCCGGCTCGTTTGTGTTTGTAAGCTATATGGGTGACGGTAAGCGAGGGGCGGTATTATTCGTAACGCCCGTATGCGATTTACGCCTGCTTTGTCACCTGAATGTTCATCACCAGCCGGACGTCGTCGCTCACAACCACGCCACCCGCTTCGGTAACGCCATCCCAGGTAAGGCCGAATTCTTTCCGCTTGATGATGCCCGTTACTTCGAAACCAGCTTTGGTTTGGCCGTAAAAATCCTGCATCTGACCACCATATTCCGCTTTCAGGGTCACTGGTTTGGTAACGCCGTGTAGCGTCAGATCGCCGGTGAGGTTGTACGTGTCATCGCCAGTCTTCGTCATACCCGTCGACTTGAACGTCAGTTGGGGAAACTGCTCTGCATCGAAGAATTCGCCTGATTTCAAATGGCCATCGCGTTGCTCATTGCCCGTGCTGATGCTGTCGATATCGGCCGAGAAGGTAATATCGGCATCCTGAAAATCGTCACCGGCCATAACCAGTTGACCATCAAATTTGCTGAATGAACCCGTCACGGTAGATACCATGAGGTGCTTCACTTTGAACTGAACTTCTGAGTGCATTGGGTCGATCACCCAGGTGGTGGCGGTAGTTGCTTGCGCTTCCATAGTTAAGGTATTGTTTGTATGTGTATTTAATGTCCATACATACAATTAATATTAAACGTTCGGATGGCTCAAGTTTTTAATGTCATTGTTTACTTTTGGCCATGAAAAAGCCATTTTTCCTTCTAATAGTTCTATTCTGCTGGCGAATAGCCGCCGCACAGACGCCACAGATTCAGCGAGTTGACCCTACTAACTGGTGGGTAGGCATGAAAAGCCCCAACCTGCAACTGCTTGTCTACGGCCCCAATGCCGGTTCATTAACGTACTCGATCAACTATCCCGGTGTGAAACTGGTGAAGTCGTCGAAAGTCGAAAACAAAAACTACGCCTTTCTGGACCTGACTATTGCGCCAACGGCCAAAGCAGGTACGTTGCAGATTGTGGGTAAAAGCGGGAGCCAAACCATCACCCGCGCCTACCAGTTGAAAGCCCGTGATAATCAGCCGAAAGGGCAGGGGCTCACCTCTGCCGATTTTATTTACCTGCTCATGCCCGATCGCTTCAGCAATGCCGATCCTGCCAATGATAAATTTGCCGATCTGGCCGATAAAGAAGCCGACCGCAATAGCCCGTTTCTACGGCATGGCGGCGACTTGAAAGGCGTTGGCAATCACCTCGATTACCTGAAAGAACTGGGCGTTACTGCACTCTGGATGACGCCCGTTATCGAAAACAATCAGCCGCAAACCAACGAAGGCGGCGTGATGCGGTCGGCCTATCATGGCTACGGCTTTACCGATCATTACACGGTCGATAAGCGGCTGGGCGGTAACGAAGCCTATAAAGAGTTGAACCGGAAAGTACACGCGACAGGCATGCGGGTGGTGCAGGACGCGGTGTATAACCATGTGGGTATCAACCATTGGTTGCTGAAAGATATGCCCAGTAAAGACTGGCTGCATCAGTGGCCCAACTACACCAATACGTCGTATAAATATCAGCCTGTCACCGATCCCCATTCGTCGGCCATTGACCGGAAAGTAACGCTCGACGGCTGGTTTGTTCCCTTCCTGCCCGACCTGAATCAGAGCAACCCTTACGTAGCCAACTACCTGATTCAGAGTGCTATTTGGAATACCGAAGAGTTTGCCGTAGATGCCTGGCGGATCGATACCTACATGTATAACGATCAGCCGTTTATGAACCGCTGTAATGCCGCCCTGCAAGCCGAATACCCGAAGATGTACACCTTTGGCGAGTCGTGGGTGAACAACAGCGTAGATCAGGCGTACTACACCCGGAACAGGATAAACTTCCCCTTCAAATCGAACCAGACGGGCGGGCTGGATTTTGTGCTGTATTCGGCCATCAACGCCGCGCTGAATGAAGGCGAAGGCTGGGACAGCGGTGCCAATCGCGTGCAGCAGGCGCTGGCGCAGGATGCCGTCTACGAAGACCCCATGAAGCTGGTCACCTTCCTCGACAACCACGATACCGACCGTTTTCTGTCGGTGGTGAAAGAGGATCTCAACAACTACAAAATGGGCCTGACCTGGCTGCTCACCACGCGCGGCATTCCGCATCTGTACTATGGCACGGAGATTCTGATGAAGAACTTCAAGAACCCGTCGGATGCTGAAGTACGGCGCGATTTTCCGGGAGGCTTTGAGGGCGATAAGGAGAACAAATTTACGGCGGCGGGCCGCAGCAAAGCCGAAAACGACGCCTTCGAGTTCGTGAAAACGCTGGCCAATTACCGCAAAAACACACCTGCCCTGCATTCCGGTAAACTCATGCAGTACCTGCCTCAGAATGGCACCTACGTGTATTTCCGCTACACCGACAAGGCAGCCGTGATGGTGGCCACCAACCAGACCGACAAGCCGGTTGGGCTGGATATGGCTCGTTTCAGCGAACGTACCCAGGGTTTCACCAAAGCCAGAAACGTACTGACCGGCGAGGTAATCACCGACCTGAAGTTGGTTCAACTGCCCGCCAAAACGGCGCTGGTGCTGGAACTGCAACGATAAACTTTTAGGGGTTTCAGAACCGGGCTTAAGTTCTCTGCCTTCAGCCCGGTGGTGGGTCTGGTGAGCAGGAATCGTAGCTGCGTTTCCTGCTCACCAGACCCACTACCGGATACGACTACCCTGCGTAAACAGACCGCCTTTACGTGATACTGTTAGGTGACGGCCACTGAGCAGTTGGTTTCGGTGCGTACCTTTGTGGCCTAATCAATAGGTGAATAATGCGGTCGATTCGAGGAATAGTATTGATTTTTCTGATGCTGGCGTGTGTTCAGGTACGTGCTCAATCGCTTAAAACACTGATCGTTACGGCCCATCCCGACGATGAGACCATGTTTCCCGTCACGGTGTTCAAGCTCGTGCGCGAACTGGGTGGTTCGGCCGACCTGGCCCTTGTCACCGACGCCTCTGGCGGGTATAATGGCATGGTGGCGTCGAAATATTACGGCATGAACCTGCTCGATTCGGCCGTCGGTCGGCGGGTTTTGCCGGCTATTCGAAAGAAAGAACTGATGAAAGCGGGGGAGGTCATGGGTATCACCAACTTCTACTTCTTTGATCAGGTCGATGATTTGTATTCCACCGATCCATCGCCCTACCTGAGTGGCCGACGCTGGAATAAAGACCTGGTTGAGCGACAACTCGATGAAGTGCTGGCAAAGGGCCGATACGATCTGGTCATCTGTCTGGTGCCATCCGTGGAGCAACACGCCCACCACAAAGCAACTACTGTGCTCGCACTGAGAGCAGTAGCGCGGTTGGCCGGTAAAAAGCCGATTGTGCTGGGTGGTCGAACCATTAGCCGGGCCACTACTTTCTCCTTCTCTGAACTGCCCGGTTACCCCGAAACAAAAGTGCTGGCGAGTGCGCCCGTCTATGAAGTGGATGTGTCGCACACGTTCGGTGAAGGCGGTAAGCACAGCTATCAGATCGTAGCCGACTGGGTGAAAGCCGAACACAAATCGCAATCGGGCGATATGAACGTGGCCATGCATCGGGGCGACGTGGAAGTGTTCTATTATTTTGCCCAAAATGGCCCCAACGGCCTCGAAACCATCAAAAAACTGTTCACCGCGCTCAAAATGAGTGGATTTTGAGGACTGTCATTAGGTGGTCATTGATTGTCATTCCGTAAAAACAACAAATGACAATCAATGACCACCTAATGACCACTTAATGACATTTCTCCTATGATAAAAGCCTTTTTATTTGACCTCGATGGCGTGCTGGTCGACACCGCCGTGTTTCATTACCAGGCCTGGCGGCGCATGGCCAATTCGCTGGGATTTGATTTCACCCATGAATTCAACGAGACCCTGAAAGGCGTGAGCCGGATGGATTCGCTTGACCGAATTCTAGCCCTGGGTGGTGTTACACTCACCGATGAGCGGAAACAGGAACTGGCTACCGAGAAAAATCAATGGTATCTCGACCTCGTCAATGAGATGACATCTGACGATATTCTGCCCGGTGTAAACGCGTTTCTGGCACAGATAAAGCAGGCTGGTGAACAGGGTCATCCAATCAAAATTGCCCTTGGCTCAGTCTCTAAAAATGCCCCGCTTATTCTGGAACGCGTTGGCCTGTCGCATATTTTCGACGCCATCATCGACGGGTCGAAGATTACGCATAGCAAACCTGACCCTGAAGTGTTCCTGAAGGGTGCCGCTGAACTGAACATTTTGCCGGAAGAGTGTATCGTTTTTGAAGATGCTGTCGCCGGAATCGAAGCGGCCAGGCGGGGCGGGATGTTCGCCCTCGGCATTGGTTCGCCCGACGTATTGACCGAGGCCGACCTGGTTGTGCCGTCGCTTGAGCATATCACTGTGGCCGAACTGCTCGCCGCCGTTGACAAGGCGCAGGGATTAGGGTATTAGCAAGGCAATGTGGTATTTGGAAAGTCTATCTTTGCTGAAACACAGATACGATTATGGGATTCAGAACATTCTCTACATTAGGCGACGTATTAAAAGCGTATCAAATACGATATCAGGAAGCTGATCTGTCAATAGATAAACCGCATGTGTCTGCACCTCAGGCGTTACATGAAGAGTTGACCTTTACGAAAGCTGAAATTGCATATGACGTTTCTGAAGCTGCTATTTGTGAGGCAATTATTTTCCCAATACTACGCGCCGTTTGGAAGCCTTTCAGGCAAACGTTTGCCATCTGGAGCCATAAGCCTATCTCATTGAATGAAGAGCTAAATGGTATACCGGACTTCATCTTTGCCCGAAAATCAGAGTTAGGCAAAGTCGTGTTCGATACCCCTTATGTAGCCGTTGTGGAGGCAAAAAGGGATGATTTTACACTTGGATGGGCACAATGTGCATTGGAAATGTACACCATTCAGCAACTGAACAAGGATACAAAACCGGTGTTTGGTATTGTTTCAAACGGTGATCTATGGGAGATCGGCTATTTGGAAGATAAAGCATTAACGGTCTACCGCGATAGGTATGATAGTAATCAATTAGACGAACTCTTCAGCGCACTAACCTACGTGCTTGAAACCTGCAAGCGCATTTATAACCTATGAACTAATGTTGGATTGGGAATCGGTTTGCCAATCCCCAATCCTAAATCCCTATGAAACAGTATCTTACCAATGATCCCTGGTGCGTAGTTGAAGACGGTTTTCACGCCCAGCATAATGAAATAACCGAAAGCCTGATGAGCCTGGGTAATGGCCGACTGGGTGGACGGGGGAATTTCGAAGAAAAATTTACGGGCAAAACCCTCCCCGGCAACTACGTGGCGGGCGTCTATTACCCCGACAAAACCCGTGTGGGCTGGTGGAAAAACGGCTACCCGGACTACTTCGCCAAGGTGCTGAATGCCGCCAACTGGATTGGTATCGACATTGATGTTGAGTACGAAACCCTCGATCTGAATACCTGCGAGGTACGTGATTTTCGCCGTGTGCTCAACATGCAGGAAGGCTACCTAGACCGTCAGTTTGTGGCTAAACTGAAGAGTGGCAAAGAGCTGAAAGTAAGCGCAAAACGGTTCTGTTCGATTGTTGACGACGAGGCCGGCGCCATTCGCTACAGCATTACGCCGCTGAATTTCGACGCCAAAATCACTATCACGCCCTATATCGACGGGGCCATTCGCAATAAAGACGCCAATTACGACGAGACGTTCTGGGATGAGGTTCGTAAAGAAACAGCCTACGGTGAAGCCTACATCGAACTACGTACCCGCAAGACCGGCTTCCATGTCGTGACGGGCATGTGCGTGGAAGTAGAGCAGAATGGCGTTAAGCATGATTACCAGTCGCAGCCGATCAAGTACGAAAAATACGTGGCCAACCGCATTACGCTCGACTGTCAGAAAGGGCAGGAAACGGTGATCTATAAATACGCCGTGAACCTGTCGTCGCTCAATTACGACCCGGATGTTTTGCTGAAGGAGGCGCATCAGTATATGCAGCGCGTAACGCGTAAAGGCTTCGACAAAATGCTGTTTGAACAGCAGCAGGCCTGGGCCGATAAATGGAAGATGAACGACATCATCATCGACGGAGATATTGCGGCACAGCAGGGAATCCGGTTCAATATTTTTCAGTTGAACCAGACTTATACGGGTGAAGATGAGCGCCTTAACATTGGCCCGAAAGGCTTTACCGGCGAAAAATACGGCGGGTCGACCTACTGGGATACCGAAGCGTACTGCCTGCCGTTCTACCTCGCCACGGCCGATCAGAAAGTAGCCCGCAACCTGCTGATATACCGGTATAAACAGCTTGAGAAAGCCATCGAAAACGGGCAGAAACTGGGATTCCGGGCGGGGGCTGCACTGTATCCGATGGTGACGATGAACGGTGAAGAGTGCCATAACGAGTGGGAAATTACCTTCGAGGAAATTCACCGCAACGGGGCCATCGCCTACGCCATCTACGATTACGTACGCTACACCGGCGACGAGACGTACCTGGCCGAATACGGACTGGAAGTACTGGTGGCGATCAGCCGGTTCTGGAGTCAGCGCGTCAACTGGTCGGAGGCGAAAGGGCAGTATGTGATGCTGGGCGTGACGGGCCCGAACGAATACGAAAACAACGTCAACAACAACTGGTACACCAACTACATCGCCGCCTGGACGCTCCGCTACACCATGCAGGCCGTAGAAACGGTGAAACGCCTGAACCCGGATGCGTACGCCGAACTGGCCGACCGCATCCATTTCCGCGAAGAAAAAGAGATCGCCAAAGCGAAGCATATCGTCGATAACATGCACTACCCGTTCGACGAAACACGGCAGGTATTTTTGCAGCAAAGCGATTTCCTCGACAAAGAGATCATGCCCGTGTCTGACATTCCGAAAGGGCAACGGCCTCTGAACCAGAACTGGTCGTGGGACCGGATTCTGCGTTCGTGCTTCATCAAACAGGCCGACGTGTTGCAGGGGCTTTACTTCTTTGAAGATGAGTTCGATACCGATACGTTGAAACGCAACTTCGACTTTTATGAGCCGATGACCGTTCATGAATCGTCGTTGTCGCCCTGCGTGCATAGCATTCAGGCGTCGAAACTGGGCATGAAGGAAAAGGCATACGAGATGTATCTCCGCACCGCCCGCCTCGACCTCGACGATTACAACAACGACACCGAAGACGGCTGCCACATCACGAGCATGGCCGGCACGTGGCTGGCCGTGGTGAAAGGCTTCGGCGGCATGCGCGTAGAAAACGATCAGTTGGTACTCGCACCCTATTGTCCCGACGGCTGGACATCGTTTGCGTTCAAAATTCGGTTCCGGGGTGCGTTACTTCAGATAACGACAACCCAGCAGACAGTCGCAGTCGAAAATTTCTCGGACCGATCAATCGCTATTCAGGTACGTGGTGAAGCCGTAATGATCGCCGCCAACGGCAAACAGGAAGTTGCCGCCGTCGACGTAGTGTAGGTTGTTTATTGACTTGTTTGTTGCTGTAGGCTTCGCTAATCGTGCCCTTCGACAAGCTCGGTGCCCCCGGCTCAGGGCACGATTAGCGAAGCCTACAGCAACAAACAAGTCAATAAACACTACTAACTTATCTGTTTGAAAAAAAACATCCAGATTTGCCTAATTAATCTACCATATTAAATTAAGTAGTACGCATTTTTTGCCCCGTACTTGCCCGATTTTTAACCATGTTTATAATTGGTTGCTCAACAAAAAATGTCAGTATAGTTGCTGCTGCCACACAGGCAACTATACAACAGGCCAACGTGAAATTAGTGTTCGTGTCAATAGTTAATTTGCCCAGTAAAAATTGAGTGACATGAATCATGCCTTTGTGAGTCAGATAAATTGAATAGGAAATTCGCGCGATAATACTGGTCACTCGCGAATGCCAGCGAAATAGTATGCTGGATGGACTAATCGCTCCTGCTACTACTAGTCCGTAGCCTACAGCAATCAACGGGAATCCGGCTACTGAAGCCGCATAGGACTGTTCATCTTCACATAAAAAATACGCGCCTGCCAGAAGCAATAATCCAGCACCAATTAGCCGATTGCCAGAGTGGGATATCCTCATCCAACTAGCTGGTAGAAAGCGTGATATGCCCGCAATCGTGACGCCTACCAAGAGGCCATCCAGCCGATTATAGGTTGGATAATACACATATTTATACCAGGTAATAAACGAGGCTGATGTCTCTTTGACGGGTAGGTAAAACGTAGTCCAGCTATAACTTCTGATCATAAAACCACCAGCAAAAAGTAATGCGATCAGCCAGTACGCTTTATTGAAACTTTTTGCGTACGTGATGAGGCCAATAAAGAGCGGAATTAGCAGATAAAAATGAGCTTCCACGCAGAGCGACCAGGCGTGTGAGAACGTACCTGTGTCCCGTAAATTAAGCCCAAGGTTTTGGGTGAACGTCAGAAATTTCCAAAGAGGCGGTAGTGCTTCTTTCTCGCGGAAAACCGGAAAGAAGAAATAAGCAGCGACCACAACCAGGTAGACAGGGACGATCCGGAAAAAACGCTTTACGCCGTATGATTCCCACGAAATTCGTTTCCCGCTTTTTGCCTGGTCAAACAGTTGAGACGAGATTAAAAAACCGCTTAATACGAAAAAAAGGTCGACGCCCGTCCAGCCAAATTTTGATACAGTTGGTACCCAGTCGGGGTGGCCGAAAAAGGATAGCTGGTAATGAAAGAAAAAGACCAGTACGATAGCCAACGACCGTAAATGATCAAGTCCGTGCAGTTGTTGATGCGGTGATGCTAGTGAATTCACGTAATGTAACGCGGATCTCAGTCCGCATTTTAGAGCAAAAATGCGGACTGAGATCCGCGTTATATACTGTCCGTTTCCGCAGGTGCTACCCGTTTTTTGCGTTTCGCCAGGCGAAATAGCTTACTGCCTTCCTGCTCCGGTGTCTGGTCGCCGAGCAATACGCCCCACGCCTGTAGGCTATCTACCCGGTCGAAAATGATCTTCAGAATAGCAATGGCTGGAATGGATAAAAACATGCCCGATACGCCGGCTAAAGCACCGCCAATCAACACGCCCACGATAGAAACAAGGGCATTGATACGCACCTTGGAGGCAACGATGAAGGGTACCAGCAGGTTATTATCAATGAATTGCACCAGCAGAAAGATGCCCACAACACCCAGCAGAACCGAGATGTCAGACTGGTAGCTCATCGTGATCAGAACGGTAAGAAACGTGGCCACAAGTCCGCCAATGTAAGGAACCAGGTTGAGTAGAGCGGCCATAATACCCAGCAAAATGGCGTACTGTACACCCAAAAACATCAGTCCAATTGAGTTGAGCGCCGCCACACAGGCCGTCTCGATGAGCAGGCCAACTACGTAGCTCTGAATGACTGCCTTTACTTCCGACAAAACCTCGCGAACCCGGTCGGTATGTCGTTTGGGAAAGAGTACGACGATAAAATGCAGCAGCATTGACCGGTAATAGAGCAGCAGAAATACGTAGATCGGGATAAGGATCAACGTACCCAGCGGTCCGGTAATGATGCCGACAGCGTCGGAACCCTGCAAACCATCCAGTGTCTGGGCCTGCGCTTTCTTGATGTACTGGTCCTGCTGCCGGTAGCTAACGTGATACTCTGAACGTACCCAGTGCCGAACGCGCCCGTACAGTTCGGTCAGATGGTCACGGAGCTTTGGCAGGTCGTCGGCAAAGTCGGCTAGCTGAATGGAGAGTAATACGCCCACGCCGGTCAGAATAATGATGGCCAGCAGCAACGCCAGCGTGATCGCAATGACCTTGTGAATACCCCGCCGAATGAGCCAACTCTCGACGGGCTGCAAAAAAACTGCCAGTAACCCCGCCATCGCCAGGGGAACAAGGATATCCTGCCCCAGATAGATAGCCAGTGTTATGATGGCCAGCGAGAGCAACGAATGCGAAAACTGGTGGTAATGCGGGCGGGCGGAGTCAGAAGGCATGTGTCAGGACTTGTTCAGACGCAATGTACGGCTATGGGTAGGTCGCACGCAACATTGAGTCCAAATGAGTCGATCCAGTCATTAAAAATAGCCGTTCAGTCTCGCATCGCTCCTTTGTGTTAACGGGTTGGCTATCAATAGAGCGTTGTCGTTGACTGTATCAATTATACCAACTGCACCCCAATGCTGCCGCTGAGCGTATCGCCGGGGTTCAGAATCGTGAGCCCTTCCCCGCTGTTAAACGCATTGACATTCGCCGTTTGGGGTTCAACTGCGATGCTGTCGCGGCGCGAGGGCGTATACACCACTACATAACCGAGGGAATCACTTTGGGTTATTTCGAGCGAAACCGCTTCTGAAGGCCATGCCAGCACCGTTTTCGCCTGCTTTTTGCCGTTTCCATCGCTGAACGTCGCTACCCAGGGTGTGTCTAGTTCCACCTTGTTCAGGCTGAACGTACCCAGGCGGTCGGGGGGGGCTGGTTGGGTGCCGTTGGCAATCATATGTTCGTCGAGCGTAATAACCGTTTGCGTGGGAAGCGTAAGGGTCAGGTCGTCGGTAGTGGCATTGTTGAGTGTGAAATAAGGGTGCCAGCCAAACGCAGCCGGGCTGCGGGTTGTGCCCGTGTTGAGGGCCTCAAAAGCAAGGGTCAACCCGCTGGCCGAAAGCACATAGGTAACCGTGAGCGAAAACGGGAATGGATAGCCAGGTACGTCGCCCGCGTACTCATACACGATGGCCAGCAGGGCGTGGCGGGGTGTTGTTTCCTGCCGGGTTACCCGAAACGGGCGCGGATGAACAAAGCCGTGGAGCGCATTATTCCGCATCGTTTCGTTCATCGGCAGGGCGTAAGCCTGGCCCTCGAAACGGTATATTCCCTGAAAAACCCGGCTGGGAAACGGATAAAGCAGCGCACTGGCGTATGTTTCGTCGGCCAGCAGCGCCTGAGCCGATCCGGGGCTGTTAATGAGGGTATAGCGCGTTTCGCCTTTCCGTAACACCAGTTGACGAAGAATACCGCCAAACTCGGGGAGAATAGTAGCCCATTCGCCTGTATCCTTGTTGGCGAGGATGTAGTCTGTAAACGGTTTTGTGCCTTCAATTGGCCCCAGTGGGCGAGTTTCAATGGTGAACATACTGGTAATTTTGAGCGATAGCTGCTTACAAAAGCGCCAAAGTAAGCCGGTTGTTTATAAAACTTACCACGGATGTCCCTACCAACCGGTTATCCGGTGGCCTTTTTTGACCAGGCAAAAAGACAACGTGGCGACCGGTTTCCGGTCGCCACGTTGATTTAATCAAGCTGAAGTCGGGTGTTACTCAATCCATTTCAGCACAACGCCAGCCAGTGGGGGCAGGGTAACGGGGATTGAATAGGGCTGTCCGTGCATGGGCGTGTCTTCCGTCTGGATGGGCGCTGCATTCAGTTGGCCGCTCCCGTAAAAGTCAGGTTTGTCGGAGTTGAAAATTTCGCCGTAGAACCCTTTCGAGGGCACGCCCATCCGGTAACCGGGGCGCGGAACGGGCGTCATGTTCAGGGCAACGATCAACGTTTCTTCCGGCTTTTCGCCGCGCCGCATGTACGTGACTACGCTGTTCTGATGATCGGTCGTGTCGATCCACTGAAAACCGTCGGGGCTGAAACTACGCTCATACATGGCCGGTTCGGTGCGATACAACTGGTTGAGTGCCTTCACGCAGGCAGCCATGCCTTTATGAGGTTCAAATTCAAGCAGATGCCAGTCAAGACTCTGCTCAAAGTTCCATTCCGAGGTTTGCCCGAATTCGCCGCCCATAAATAGCAGTTTTGTGCCAAAATGGGTAAACATATACGTATACAGCAGACGCAGGTTGGCAAACCGCTGCCATTCGTCGCCCGGCATTTTCCCCACCAGCGATTTCTTGCCATACACGACCTCATCATGCGACAGAGGCAATACGTAATTCTCCGAAAATCCGTATATCGTACTGAATGTCAGTTCATTTTGATGATACTTGCGGACGATCGGCTCCCGCTCGAAATAACGGAGGGTATCATTCATCCAGCCCATCATCCACTTCATACCAAAGCCCAAGCCACCTGTGTAAATTGGCCGCGACACACCCGGAAAAGCGGTCGATTCTTCCGCAATCATCTGAATGTCCGGGAATTCGCGGTAAACCGCTTCGTTGATTTGCTTGAACAGCGCAACCGCATCCAGGTTCTCGCGACCGCCATAGACGTTGGGCTCCCATTCACCCGCATTGCGCGAGTAATCGAGGTAGAGCATCGACGCTACCGCATCGACCCGGAGGCCATCAGCATGGCACCGATCGAGCCAGAACATGGCGTTGCTGAGCAGAAATGAACGTACCTCAGGCCGCCCGTAGTTGAAAATGTATGATTTCCAGTCGGGGTGATACCCTTTGCGTGGGTCCGGGTGTTCATACAGATGTGACCCATCGAATTCATAGAGGCCGTGGGCGTCTCCGGGAAAGTGAGCCGGTACCCAGTCGAGAATGACACCAATGCCCGCCTGATGCAGCCGTTCTACCATCCGCATGAAATCCTGTGGGTGGCCAAACCGGCTGCTTGGGGCGAAGTAGCCAGTCACCTGGTAGCCCCATGAAGGGGCGTACGGGTACTGCATCACGGGCATGAACTCAACATGGGTGAAGCCCATATCCTGAACGTAAGGCACCAGTGCATCGGCAATTTCGCCGTAGGTCAATTCCCGTTCGGGGTTCGAGGGGTCTCGTTTCCACGAGGCCATGTGCACCTCATAAGTCGAAACCGGTTTGTTGAGGGCATTTTTCTCGGCTCTGGTCGACATCCACTCGTGGTCGTCCCATTCATAGTATGTATCCCACACGCGCGAGGCCGTGAGGGGGGGCACTTCCCAGAGGTGCGCATACGGATCACCTTTTTCCATCTCGCGACCGCCTTCATGCACGATGAAATACTTGTATGTTTCGCCGCTGCCGATGTTGGGAATAAATGTTTCCCAGATTCCCGAAGAATCCCAACGAACATTCATCGAAGCGCTGCCCCGGTCCCAGCCGTTGAAGTTGCCAATGACCGATACGTACTTGGCTGAAGGGGCCCAGACGGCGAAATAGGTGCCCTGTACACCCTGATGCGTGACTACGTGCGAGCCAAATTTTTCGTAGAGCCTGGAGTGGGTACCTTCACGAAAGAGGTGAACATCAAGGTCGGTAAACCGGGAATAGGCACCCGTTGGGGTTTGAATTGGCTGTTCAACTGGTGTCGATTCAGGAAGGGTAGGGGTACTCTCCGCCGCTGCGGTAGTTTTGCGCTTGGCCATAGGTAGATTAATGTGCTTAGAAAAGGAACTCGTACGGGCGTTGAAAGTTAATGAAAACCAACACAAAAGGCCCACTACATAATTTGCCGTTAAAAGCAAACTACATAGTGGGCCCCTTAGAGTAGCCTGGAAACGAACTAGACCTGCGCTTTTTTCATGCAGCAGGATGGTCCACCGGCCCCTTTCTCACATTTTTTCTCGCAGTTTTCGGTCTTGGCTTTCCTGGCTTTCTTTTCTTTAACGGTATCGCCCGCAAAAGCAGCCGACGAAAGTGTAGCAACCAGGGCCAGGCCCATCAGTAGGTTTTTCATGGTAGTAACTAGGTTTGTTTCAGCCAGTAAGCTACAAATTTCAGACCAAAATCTGTTGAGTTAGCGTCTAAAGTTCAAGGTCTAAAGGGTCAACGTTGCGCTGCCAATCTGCGAAGCAACGTTGACCCCTTAGACCTTGAACTTTAGACGCTAACTCAATTCTCCAGCACCAGCGACCAGGTAATATCGGCTGTGGGGCGAAGCTGAGCCGTCGCCGAGCAGTATTTATCCATCGACAGGTCAATAGCCCGGCGCACTTTGGCTTCGTCGAGACTACCTTTAAGTCGATATTCAAGGTGGATTGTTTTGAACGGAGCAGGCGTGGCACCGGCTTCACGCTGACCACGTACCTGGATGTTGAAATCATCGATGACCTGTTTCTGTTTATTCAGAATCACGATGACGTCAATGGCGCTGCAACCGGCCAACCCCATCAGAAGCATCTCCATTGGCCGTGCGCCAGCGTTATGCCCACCAATATCCGTCGAACCGTCGATATCAAGGGTGACGTTGGCGACGCCGGTAGCGGCAAAATGAAAGGCATCATCCACGCGGACAAGATCGACCGTCATGGTGTTATAAAGGGGGGCTACAGGGGTAGCGTCGGTAGAGTTCATGGTAACGGTTTTGACACAATCGTAAAAAGAACGTATCTTCAATTTATTAAACAGACAAAGCGCATGTCCGAAAAAGTTTCCAACGACTTATTCGACCTAAAAAACGACCCTCGTTTGAGTGTGTATCTCTACCGGGCGGGTTTTGGTTGCTGGCTGCTTTATGTCACCGCGGGAGCCCCTGTACTGGCCGGTCTACGCTTCTATAGGGCCGATCTGGGCATCCTGTCGTTCTTTATGATGATTGCCGGCCTCACGGCGTCGATGGTGTATGATTACCACCACAACTTCGTTCTATTCACGCAAAAGAAAAAATGGCTGGCCATTGGCTACTGCCTGCTGGCCGGGTTGATCTACTTTGTGGTGCTCGGCCATAAATCACCTACCCTTCCAAATTGGCTCCCTTTTTAGATCCTGCTTTTGGCATACAAAAAAGGCACGTTTGCATACCACACGTTATCAATAGCCTACAACGAGTGACGCCCGAGTAGCTTTCGGTTATAGTTAATTATAGATTTGATACATCTATTTAACCAACTCCTGTTACCGATAACTAATATGGCTTCTCCTGTACCATCTGCCCTTACCGCTAATCGTGTCGGTTTTGACGAATGGCCTTCGCTTCGCCTCTATCAGCGCGAGTGTGGCCAACAGTCTTTCTCTGTCGCCAATCTGGTTTACCTTCAGTCTGAAACGAACTACACCTGGTTGAACTGGAAAGACGGAAAACGAATGTTGATGCCACGTACCCTTAAGTTTTACGAACCCAAACTCCCTACTCATTTCTTCTTCCGGCTGCATCGCAACTGCCTGGTCAATGCCCGTTACATCGTTGGCGTCGAACGCGATCAGACAGGTGCCTACGTGCAACTGACAACCGGCGAACGCCTCCCCATCTCCCGTCGCCGCTGGACAACCATTAAAAAAATGGTCGACACCTACGCACAGATGAATTAGGAAGTAAGTTTCAGGTGTCAAGTGCTCCGCTGACCAACCATCTCGTCGGTCAGCGGAGCACTTGACACCTGAAACTTACTTCAACACCTTCGTGATTTCATTCAGGCGGTCCATTTTTGCCTGAAAATCACCGGTAAGTTGTTTGCGAATAGCAGTCAGGTTATCAAGAGTCTCCTGTAGCGAGTCGGGCAGCATCTCCTCCAGCACCTCCCGCAATCGTTTGGCGAACGTGGGCGACTTTCCATTTGTCGAAATGGCGATCTTCAGGTCGCCTTTTTTTACGACCGAACTTAGATAGAAGTCGCAAAGGGCAGGTGTGTCGGCCACATTGACCAGAATTTTACGAGCCTTGCAATCGGCCTGCACCTGCCTGTTCACCTGCTTATCATTGGTGCCCACAATGACAAGGTCTTTATCGGTCAGAAAAGCAGGCTGGTAGCTGTCCCGTACAAGTGTAACCGCCGGATGATGGGCCGCTAATTCGTGGATCTCTGCCCGAATGTCAGGAGCAACCAGGGTCACGGGCGCATCGGGCGAGTTAGCCAGCACAGCCGTGAGTTTCTCCAAACCAACGTACCCACCCCCAACAATCAGGGTCTGGAGCTGGTCGAGTTTAACGAAAATGGGGAAGAGCGTATTCATGGTAAAAGGAATAAAAAAAGCAGGTTCAAAGTTCAGGGTCTACCGGTCAAAGTTAGTCTGCCAGATTTACTATGTGCGTCTGGGCAGAGCAACTTTGACCGATAGACCCTGAACTTTGGACCTGCTTGAAACTCCTTTTAGAACTTAACCCCTACGTTTACACCCAGAATGCGGCGTTGCGAATTCGACGTGTTGTCGCGAAGTACGTTCTGGAAACCGTGATGGTACACAAAGTCGATAAACAGCGGGCCAGCGTCGAAACCAATGTTGGCCAGGCCGTTCAATGTAGCGTCGTTGAAGCTCGACCGGTCGATGTTCAATGTAGCGTTTCTGCCGCCCAGCGGCGTAGCAAACTCAGCCCCCACCTGAAGGCGGATACCCGAAACGCCACGCTCCGACTGGGCTAGTTTAACGCCTACATAAGCAGGTACGTGCAGATATTGCTGATCCACGTTGCTAATAATACCATTGACGGTAACGGTAGTACCGCTGCCGGGCGTGCTAACCGTGCTATAAAATTCAGAGCTTGATGTCAGGTATTCAGCGCCGATCTGCCCGTAGAACCGACCGCCACCACGCACGAAAAAGCCAAGCTGGTAACCCAACCGGCCCGCAAGGCCCGTAGCGTTCCCGTTGGCATCAAGCGATTCACCCTGGAAGCGAGTTGAATTGGCTCCGCCGTAGAGACCGAGCGTGAAGTTTTTGTAATTCTCCCGGTGCTCTTGCTTTGTCCGTTTCTCCGATGACTTCTGGCCGTCGTCGAATCCTTCGTCATATGCTTTGCTTAGGTCTTCAATACCATATTGCCGCCCCGAATTCCGGTCGCGAAAATCATTGTCGTAGCGAGGATCGGCAAGTTGGCGGCTTCGGAAATCGCGTCGGCTGTCGATTCGTTCGTCTACGTCATTTCCCCGGCGGCTATCATCCCGGCGAAGGTCCCGCTCACGGTCTCTTAGCTGCCGTTCCCGATCGCGCAGTTCACGCTCCCGTGTGTCGAGGCGGTCATCCCGGCGACTGTCGCGGTTGTCATACTGATCGTCTATCCGCCGCCGATCATCGACGCGGTTGTCGTCGTAGCGTTGTGCCATAGACGTTGTGGCACCGAGCAGGCTTACCCCCAGAGAGAAGGCTGCCAGCGCAATGACCCGTACTTGCTTTTTCATAACGTTAGTTGAGTTTGTAAACTTTAATCACTTTTACAACCGGGCATTTACCAGATTGTTTGTTGATTTATCTATTGAGTCTATAGAAATAGTAAGGGTCACCCTGTCATGGGTGACCCTCATAAACCGTTACCTTAATCAACGGTTACACTACTCCAGACTGCATTCTAGAATTTAAAGCCTAGGCTGGCACTCAGAATGCGGCGTTGTGAACCGGCGAATCCTGCATTCTGCTGAATGGCGTTAGAGAACCCATAATGATACGTCAGATCTAGGAAAAGCGGACCCGCATCGAAGCCTAACTGACCCAGGCCGTTGAACGTACCTGACTTCACCTGAAAATCATTCAGGTTACCGAACTGGTTGGCCGTCGAGCCAATCTGATTGGCATATTCAACGCCAAGCTGTACGCGAACCGCCGAAATACCCCGATCAGATTCGGTCAGTTTATAACCGACGTACACTGGAACCTGAATGTATTTGATGTTGATCTGATCACGAATGCTAGCCGCCGACTGACCCTGACCAGCCGTGAAGTAGTTTGAGCTTGACGCAAAATACTCAGCACCAATCTGTCCGTACAGACGGCCACCACCACGAACGAAGAAACCAGCCTGATAGCCCAACCGGCCAGTCAATGCCGTCGCGCTGCCATTGGCATCCAGTGCTTCGCCTTTAAACTTGGTCGTATTCACACCAACATAAATGCCGTAGGCGAAATTCTTGTAATCGTTCGTCCGGGCCGGGCGAGCCGTTGTTTCAGTTGAATACGTGCTGTTGGTTGTTACCGACGTACCTGTGTTCGAATTCGTATTGTAGTCGGTCGTCGACGGCGTGGTTGCTGACGTACCAGTTCCTACGCTGTTCGTGTTGTAGCTGCCAGTAGTAGACGACGTACCCATGCCATTGCTGTTGTAGCTGCCAGTGGTCGAAGGCGTCGTTGTCGACGTACCTGAGGTGCCCATGCTGTTGTAGCTGCCGCTATTGGTTGATGGGGTCGATGAAGAAGAACCATAACCCGAGTTGCCCGACGTAGACGAACCGTTGTTGTACGAGCCAGACGTGCCCGTGCTCATGCTGCCATTGCTACCCGTAGCCGATGAATTGCTGTATGAACCCGTCGACATACCTGAGGTGCCCATGCTGCTACCTGTGCCGGTAGTTGACCCACTACTGTTATACGAGCTACCCGTTGTTGAGGTTGGCCGGTTGGTGCTGCTATTCGTTCCCATCGTAGCATTCCGGCTGTTTTCGTTGGTCGTGTTCGTCGTATTGTAGTTCGACGTATTCATTGTTGTAGACGATGGTCTGGTCGTCCCGCTTTGGCCAAATGCCATGCCTGCCGACAGTAAGCCGACAGCTAGAAGTACCTTGTTCATTTTCATAACGTTTATTGTTGGACACTAAAAAAGGCGTGATGTGAATCACGCCTCCTTAACCTATAGATTTGTTAGATTGTTTTTTTGCTACCGCAGTTGCTTGTACATGTTGATCAAACCATTTGTCGAGCTGTCGTGGCTGGTGACGGGTGTATTGTCCTCTAACTCAGGTAAAATCCTACTAGCCAACTGCTTCCCAAGCTCTACGCCCCACTGGTCGAAACTGAAGATATTCCAGATAATACCCTGCGTAAAAATCTTATGCTCATACATGGCAATAAGGCTGCCTAATGATCTGGGCGTGATTGATTTAAGGAGAAACGAATTGGTGGGTCGGTTACCCGAAAACGCCTTAAATGGTGCGATCTGCGAAATTTCTTCCGCAGATTTACCCGCGTCTCTAAGTTCGTTGTCTGCTTCTTCCTCCGTTTTGCCGTTCATCAGGGCTTCTGTCTGCGCAAAAAAGTTCGATAACAGCAACATGTGATGGTTACCCAATGGTCGGTGACTGATGGCGGGAGCAATGAAATCGCAGGGAATCAGCTTCGTGCCCTGATGAATAAGCTGGTAAAAGGCATGTTGACCATTTGTGCCGGGTTCGCCCCAGATAATTGGCCCCGTCTGATACTCTGTAGGCTCACCGTTTCGATCAACCGATTTGCCATTACTTTCCATATCGCCCTGCTGAAAATAAGCCGCGAACCGGTGCATATATTGATCGTAAGGCAAAATAGCCTGCGACTGAGCACCGAAGAAATTATTGTACCAAATGCCCAGTAAAGCCAGTGTCACCGGAATATTCTGTTCCAGCGGCGTATCGCGGAAGTGCTCATCCATGGCATGACCACCCGCCAGCAGTTCCGCAAAATTGTCGAAACCGATGTAGCAGGCAATTGATAGGCCAATGGCCGACCAGAGCGAGTAACGTCCGCCAACCCAATCCCAGAAACCAAACATATTGGCCGCATCAATGCCGAAGGCTGTTACCGCTTTCTCATTCGTTGAGATCGCCACAAAATGCCGGGCAATGCCCTCCGTCGTTCCGCCATTATCAAGGAACCACTGCCGGGCCGAGTTGGCGTTGGTCATGGTCTCCTGGGTGGTAAACGTCTTCGAGGCAATCATAAACAGGGTGGTCTCGGGACGTACCTGTTGCAGTGTTTCGTAGATATGAACGCCATCTACGTTCGACACGAAATGGACGCGCAGGGTAGGCCGGGCGTAGGGCTTCAGTGCCTCGGTAACCATTACCGGACCTAGATCTGACCCACCGATGCCGATATTAACGATGTCGGTAATGGCTTCGCCGGTATGGCCTTTCCACGTACCTGCGCCCAGTTGATCCGAAAAGTCGCGCATGTGATCGAGCACCGCGTTGATGCCCGGCATCACGTCTTCTCCATCTACCAGAATCGGTGTGTTCGACCGGTTGCGCAGGGCCGTGTGCAACACCGCCCGGCCTTCTGTTCCGTTGATCTTGTCGCCCGAGAACAGCTTGCCAATCGCATCGGTGATACCCGCCTGGTCGGCCAGTTGCCGAAGCAGATTCATGGTTTCGGTGGTAACCCGGTTCTTCGAAAAATCGACCAGCATATCCTCGAAGTGGAGCGAAAACTGGGTAAAGCGATCCGGGTTTTCGGCAAACAGGTCGCGCATATGCGTCGACTCTGTGGCATCGAAATGAGCTTTTAACTGGGCGTAGGCGGGAAGAGCCAGAAAAGAGTGATTGGTCAGCATGGTTTGGTTGTAATCGATTAAAAAGCTGTGCGAATATCGAGGTTTATTCTACGCTATCAAGGACCAGCACGTGGCCGGTCATGGGAAACTGGCGCCGAAGTTCGTCGGAGACACCCTCTGCCGCCGAGGTTACGTAGAGCTGATTGCCCACAGAAGCCACCTTCGTCACATTCATGGCCGGTAGCTCAATGGTACGAATTAACTGTCCCTGCTGGCTAAACTGCCGGATATAGTGGTCGCCATACGTACCCACCCATAACGTACCTGACGCATCCATCGACACGCCATCCGGCGACCCCTCGTATGGCCATTCGATCAGCAGCGATTCAGTAGGTGTGGCTGCATGGAGGGATACCCGATACACGCCCTTTGGCCGACCAGCATGGCCTTCCGACTCGGCTACATACACAACCGGTTCGTGAGTGGCGACCGCAGGGCCATTGCTGATTACAAAGTTGGTCGACAGTTCGGTAACCCTGCCCTGCGGGTCGTAGCAGAGCAACCGGCCCAGCGGATGCTTCACGTCCATATCCATCGTGGTAACATACAGCGACTGACCATCTGCCGACAAACTGCCATCATTCACCCGAATCTGCGGCAATGTGCTATCTACAGTTCCAATGCGTTGAATGTCAGGCGGTTCAAGATCGCGTAGGTAGGCGGTGTGTGGCCCTGATTTTAAGCCAAGCCAGTAGCGCTCGCCATCTGGATGAGGCAACACAAAGCCCACAAGCTCTGGCGTTTGCCAAACCTGCAACGCACTTCCATCGGTACTCGACCGGTAAACGCGCTGCTCCAGAATGTCGACCCACCAGACGTGGTCGTGGTGCTGGTCGAAAAATATACCTTCACCCAGTTGCAGATTTCCTGCGAAAAAAGAGTTGATCTGCATGCTCATTGTAGGTTAATCGATGCAGAGTTCCACCATCCGGTCGGGGTCCATGACAAAGGTGTTCAGGTCTACGAAGCCCCGAATTCCGTTTACCCAACCGCTCTTGTTATGCTGCCAGATATAGAGTTTATCCGGGTCGTAGCGGTTCAGATTTGTTTTGGAATAATCGGCGATCCAGAGGGGATATACATCGAAATTATCTTTGATGAACCGTTTATAGAGGCTTGGGTTCGTATAAATGATGGGACGGACGTTATACGTAGCCTCCAGCGCGTCGAGAAACAGGTGAAGATCGGCAATAATTTTATCGTCTGCCACGCCGTTGGTGACCTCAAAATCGAGTACCGGATGTAAGTCACCGGAGGCGAGTGTTACCCGTTTGCTGAAGTTAGCGGCCTGTTTCAGTGGGTCGCGGGTGGGGTGATAAAAATGGTAAGCGCCGCGTCGCAGGCCCACCCGTTTGGCCTCTTTCCAGTTTTTGGCAAAAGTCGGGTCGGCCAGGGTAGCTCCTTCCGTTGCTTTCATAAAGACAAACTGCATACGGACACCGCCGTCGTTCATGGCCGCCACCCGGTCCCAGTTGATGCGGTTGTTATGCCGCGACACATCGAATCCGTGTACTGTGAATCGGGTAGGGAATTTTATGCCGTAGCCGTCTACAAAACGCCATTGCATCACATCGGTCGGCCGGGTCAATCGCCAGATTACAAAACCCAGCACTAGCGTGACCACTCCCAGCCAGATCAATCGGTTGTATTTCTGATAGATGAACCGGAGCAGAACCAGTGACTTCATAGGCGGTGAGCGAGTTGAAGTGCAAACATACAAAAATGGCAGCGGTGACGCCCGAAGACGTCACCGCTGCCATTTTCTGAAACGCAGTACTATGGTTTCAGGCGGTCCTCCTGAAAGTTGAAACTGTCTTAGTCAGACCCTTCCAGTTTCACCAGTTTGTTATACAAACCGAGGATCAGGATCGGCGCGGCCCATTGACCGATCAACAGGGCTTCGTGCCGCTTACCGGTGGCGAAGCAAGCCGCTGCTGTTGCCAGTGATCCAATACCTCCCCAAAGGAAAAGGTCGGAAGGTAATTTGGCGGTTTGTTGCTCGATGGCCTCTGCTACTGGCCCTTCATCGTGTTGCGGATTCAAATTCTTTGGCATGACGTTGAGTTTTTTGTGATACGTATTTCTAACGAATCAGGTCGCCAAAGGTTTGGAAAAAAAGTAGGCAGCGGTCATCTATCGCGAGCCGCTGCCTACTTTTAAGGACAATCGCCCGCATTTACTTGTTGGGCTGGGGTGTTTTGCGGAGATAGGGCTTCACAAACGTCACGCCTTTTGGAAACTTAGCTTCCAGTTGATCGTTCGGTACGGCGGGCGTAACAATTACGTCTTCGCCTTCCTGCCAGTCGGCGGGCGTTGCCACCGAATAGTTGGCCGTCAGTTGAAGCGAATCGATGACGCGCAGAATTTCGAAGAAATTACGACCGGTCGAGGCTGGGTACGTTAGTGTCAGCTTCACTTTCTTGTCTGGCCCGATAATAAACACCGACCGAACCGTTGCTTTTTCGCTGGCGTTGGGGTGAATCATATCGTAGAGCGTGGCTACCTCGCGGTTCTCGTCGGCGATGAGCGGGAAATTAACCGTCGTGTTGTTCACTTCGTTAATGTCTTTCACCCATTCGTGATGCTGATCGAGCGGATCAACGCTAACGGCAATCACCTTCACGCCCCGCTTGGCAAACTCGTCGCTTAGCTGGGCGGTGCGGCCTAGTTCGGTGGTGCAGACCGGCGTGAAATCAGCCGGGTGCGAGAAAATCATACCCCATGAGTTGCCCAGCCACTCATGGAAATGAATTGGACCTTCGGTGGTATTGGCCGTAAAATCGGGGGCGATATCGCCTAATCGGAGTGACATGGCTTAAACGGATTAGTGTTGTTATTCGATATATTTAATAGGGTAATAAATAAACTGAAAAACCGGCATACTGGCCGGTTCGTCTGTGTGATCGGTAACAACGCGATGAACGGAAAGGGTTCCTCTCCGGCAACGGGCGGGCTACTGTTTAGGTGCTTCGGCGGTTGTTGTGGAGTCTTTGTTTACCTGCATGCCGCGAGGGGCTGGCGGGCGAATACCGCCGATTGCGCGCTGCATATCCGGTTTTTTGGTCTGGTACAACGTCCATTGCTCAGGCGTCAGGATAGTCTTGAACTTGTCTTCTTTTTCCTCGTTATACATCATCATGGCGTCGCGAACCTGTTTACCCGCTTCCGGGTTCGACCGCCCGCCGTCGCTGCCCATGATTTCTTTAATGGCCTCCTGCTCAATTTTTCCGTAGTCGTTGTTGAGTGTCTTAATGGCCTTAGCCTGATCTTTGGTGAGATCCAGGTTTTCCTTCATCCACTTTGTTTCCTTAGCGGCCATTTCACCCGCAATATTGGGCATCGTTGGCTTGAAGTTGGCTCCATTACTCATGTTACCACCCATGCCGCGCCCCATACCACCACCGCCATAACCGCCACCCCCGTAGCCACCTCCACCGTATCCCCCGCCGTATTGGCCAAAGCTACATGTTGTTATGAAGAGAAGACAGGTTGCAACAAGAATCGTTGCGGGAGAGAAGGAAATGCGCATGGCGAAGGTCAATACAGATGAAGCCCTAAAGTTCGGAAATGTTCGATTGAAACACCAACATTTCCGAACCCGAGGGCTTCGGTTTAATCTGTAATTAAGTTTGAACGTACCTGGAAGGTGGTAATCAGATTGCTTTCCCTTTTACTACCAGTTGTATCGTCTTCGGCTTGGGCTCCTTGCTAAGATCAAGCGTACCACCGTTTTGCTTATCGAGACTGAACAAAATGAGCAAACCAGTATAATAAACAGACTGCTCTTCAGGCGTGTATTTCGGGCTTAGTGGATCGTCGCTCTTGGTAACATCAACAGTTGTTGATCTGAATTCGCAAGCTGTAGTAGTTAGTGCGGTAATTTGCCGGGTGTTTTGTGCCCCTTTGGCATCCGTGGTAGTTAGTGTTTTATCGCCGTTGCTTAAAACCCATTTCCCCGATTTAGCTACGCTGTTATCTACATAGGTGTAGGTGCCATTTGTCAGGAACGTAAGCTGGTTTTCAACACTGGCTGGCTGTATTACACTATATGCCTTAGCATCTGTCTGAATAACTAGTTCACCAAAGTCCCACTTACGGGCGAGCAATTGGGCTGCGTTTTGGTTAGGCGTAACGGAATCGCCTGATTTACAATTTGAAAGCACAAACGCCACGATGAGTAGCGCAAAAAACGTAATAGTACGTGTCATAAAAAGCAGAGTGTAGTTTAACAGCAACAAATCTACACTCTGCTTTTTATAATATAAACATTTGTATGTATACTATTGGTTAATGCACACTAGAAGAAAGGCTATACTAGCTTCTCCTCAACGGCCATCCGAACCAGTTCAGCGGCGTTACGGACCTGTAACCGGCGCATCATATTGGCCCGGTGGTTGTCGACTGTCCGAACGCTGAGTTGCAGTTTTTCGGCAATCAGGCGGCTGCTCAGCCCCTCAATCAGGTGGCTCAGAATTTCTTTTTCTTTCTTCGACAATTTCGAGCGCCGCGCCTTGCCGCCACCAGCCGTACTGGCCGGGTCTTTGCGCATCTGCTGCATATAGCCGTTTAGAATAATGGTGGCTACAGGCGAGCTGAAGTACTTTTCACCCGTTGCAACCGTCTTGATCGCCTTGATCATTTCATCGCTCGATGAATCTTTCAGGATATAGCCGATCGCGCCTGCTTCAACCGCCCGCAGGATGTAGTCTTCGTTGTTATGCATCGAGAGCATCAGCACCCGAATGTTTTTGTTCAGGCGTGTAATATGTTGCGCCGCCTGAATGCCTGACATACCCGGCAGGGAAATATCGAGCAGGACTACATCGGGCAATGTGTTGTTGGCCTGATGGGCTTTCAACTTTTCCAGCGCTTCTTCGCCATCGTTGGCCTCGTCGATGATAGAGAGGCCATCGTTTTGTTCAAGTAGTAATCGAACACCGTCACGCACAATGGCGTGATCGTCAACCAGCATTAGTTTGATCATAATCGTGAGATATCAATTGAGAGTGGTAGGGAATACTTACCTTTAGTTTAGTGCCTTTTCCTGGCGTTGAGGTTAATTTAAAGATACCATTAAGCAGTTTAATACGCTCATGGATATTGTGTACCCCCTGCCCGTGCGGCTCTTTTACCAACCGCTGGGTTTTAAAACCCACACCATTATCCGTGACGGTTAAGTGAAGGTATTGATCTTTTTCAAACAATTGAATGTCAATCCTGGTGGCTTTGCCATGCCGGATGGCGTTCGTTACGGCTTCCTGGCAAACCCGGTACAGGGTAATTTCAATATTTTTATCCAGCCGATGGGCACTATCAGATAACCACTCGTCAGCCTGTAGGGTCACCCGCAGGTTTTCCGATTCATTATCTGGCCGGTTATGACTATCCACCAGCATGCGTAATCCGGGAATAAGCCCAAAATCACTTAGTACACTGGGCATCAGGTTGTTTGAAATGGACCTGGTTTCCTGAATAGTATGAGTAATTAACGTCTTTAAGGGTGATAAGTTTGCGTTCGATACACCATCGTTAGCTAACCGGGTTTCCAGCCCTTCAACCTGAAGTTTAATTGCCGTCAGCATCTGTCCCAAGCCATCGTGTAGTTCTCTCGACAGGCGTTTGCGTTCCTCCTCCTGACCGGCCATCAGATAAGCGGTGCGCGATTTTTGCTCGTTAATCTGCTGCTGAAACTGGAGCTTAGTGGCATCGAAAAGTTGTTGGCGTGCCTTTTTCAACGACTTGTTGGTGCTTGTCAGTTTTCTGTTAACCTCGGTCGTGCGTTTCTCGGCGGCCACCAGTCGGTCGATTGTTTGTCGCAGGCGACGCGCTGCCGGGCGGTACACGAAGAAGGCAATGGCGGCCAGCGTGCAGAGGGTCAGTAAATGCAACCAGAGTTCAACATGTTGCAGGCGCGTTAATTTTTGCCGTAGCTCAGACGTGTATTGCCGGACCACCAGATCTATTTTTTCCAGAAAAGGCGTTTCGTTGGCCAGCAGCAGATTGAGATTTGCCTGGGCGGTGGGCGTCCGCATCTCGTTGGGGCCACTCAGGGCAAGTAGTTGGCGAATACTTCGTTGAAGAGCTTCAAAATGAGGTCTTACATTTTCGTATCGCTGCTTTACTTCCCGACTATTTTCTATGGTCCGAGTCGACCGTTGACCCGTTGAATCCCTGACCAAACCGCGCCGCCCTTCCAGGTGCGACTGTTCAATGGCACTGAAGAACGTACCCAGGTCATGTTGAATAGACCGAAAGGTTAGCGAGTCGCGGGTATCGGCCAGTTGTATTGCTTTTTTCGCAATTTGTTGGCTCTGATGCCGTTGAGTAGCCGTGTATCGAATCAACCACAATTCATCCTGGAACTTATCAATTTGCCACTGTGTAATGACTTCAGCTATGGTTAATAGCAGGGCCAAACCAAGCAATGTGGCGGTATACAGGCGGGTAAGCCGAATAGGCTCCGCTTGCGAAGGGCTTGAAGGCGACAAATCGGAATGGTCGTTGAGTAGAACGGGCACTGGCTTATAGCTGGACGCGTTGATACAAGTAAAACTAATAAACTTTACACATTTACCTTTCAGTTCCTCAAAAAACCTACTTAAGTATGCCTCGCTTCATCGTTGTTGTTCTTTTTCTGTGCATTGGGTTGGTCAGTTTTCGCCCGATTGCTCCGGTATCGGTAACGCCAAAGGCGGTTGATCCGGTGAAACTGTCCTGGGAATCGCTTCGGGACGTGACGTTCAAAAAAAAGTGGTACGCCGAAGAGTCGGTTTATATGCTGTACCCAACGTTTGGCGCGGCCATCCAGAAAATGAGCGGCAAGCCCGTTGAACTGACTGGGTATGTGCTGCCGGTCGACCTGGAGTCGAACGTGTATGTACTGTCGGCCTTTCCTTATTCGGCCTGCTTCTTCTGCGGCGGTGCTGGCCCTGAATCAGTCGTATCGTTGAAATTCAAGAAGCCGGGTCGCAAATTCAAGACCGACGAACGCCGCACTTTCCGGGGTACGTTAAAATTGAACGCCGATAATATTTACGAATTGAACTACATCATCGCTGATGCTGAGATGATTGAGCAGTAACCGGCGGTGCCGTTACTTTTTTTTGCCTGCGAAGCTTGACAGGATAACGTAAAAACGCTAGTTTTGCACTCGCAATGGGGGATTAGCTCAGCTGGCTAGAGCGCTTCCATGGCATGGAAGAGGTCATCGGTTCGACTCCGATATTCTCCACTAGTTGGATTTTTCCTATACTGAAGCCCCAAACGGATGCGTTTGGGGCTTTTTGTTTTGTATTAAAGCGTTGCGGCCCTTTTGAGCAGTTCAGTTATGCCGGATTTCTTAGATCCGGCATAACTGAACTGCTCAAAAGGGCCGCAACGCTTTAACAAATCGCCCTTTGAAGTAATTGGAGTACAGATTGTCTTCACGAACACCGCGGGAGGATGAAGCGTGAATGAAGCGGATGTCGTTTTCGCCGCGTACTTCCGTGACAATGGCGGCATGGGAAACGTACCCGGCTTTGCCATGATCGGGAACAAAAAAGATCAGATCACCGGGCTTGATGTCGGATACCTCCACTTCATAACCCACCTCCGACTGCTGCCAGGAAATGCGTGGCATCTTCAGGCCAACGGATGAAAATGCGGAGCAGATCAGCCCCGAACAGTCGATGCCCTCGTAGGTATTGCCGCCCGATCGGTAGGGCGTTCCCGTGTAGGTACGTGCCTGACTGATCACTTCGCGGGCATACCGGCTCACATATGTCTTCGAGTCTACAGTCTTCAGCGAGCTGGCCGATTTGGCCGATTTCGAGGCTGTTGCACGGGTCGACGTTGTTCGTTTACTGACAGTCGATCTGCTCGGCGAGGACGATAGGAGTGGGCCCGTTGAGGCGCAGGAGGTGAAAAGAAACAGGCCGGTGACTAGCCCGGCGAATAAAGCAGAAAGGCGGGAAAACGTCTGCTGCATAAGGGTAGAGGAGTGATTTACGGTAAGCGTTCGGGCTACGTTGACGGCCCGAACGCCTACTGCAAGCTATTAGATTTTCATGGATAACGCAATTCGTCTCCGTGTGGTATCGACCTCCAGTACCTTCACGGTGACTTGTTGGTGCACTTTTACTATCTGGTTGGGATCGGTGATATACCGGTTGGCCATCTGCGATACGTGTACCAGCCCATCCTGCTTCACTCCAATGTCGACAAAGGCCCCAAAGGCGGTGATGTTGGTCACCACGCCGGGAAGTACCATGCCTTCGTGCAGGTCGCTCACCGTTTTTACCCGCTCATCGTAGCTGAAGACCGTCAGTGCCTGGCGCGGGTCGCGGCCGGGCTTGTCGAGTTCGGCCAGAATATCGGTGAGTGTTGGCAGCCCAACGGTGGCCGATACGTACCTGTCGGGCTTGATCTGCTTGCGTAGATCGGGCTTTTTCAACAACTCCGCTACGGTGCAGCCAACATCAGCGGCCATTCGGCCAACCAGTTCGTAGCGTTCGGGGTGAACCGCCGAATTATCGAGTGGATTTTTTTTAGGATCAGTGCTGGCGTCAGGTATCCGAAGAAAACCGGCTGCCTGTTCAAACGCTTTCGGACCCAGGCGGGGCACCTTCTTTAACTGATCCCGCGTTTGAAACGCCCCTTGCTGCGCCCGATACGCAACAATGTTTTGCGCCAGTTGCGGTCCGAGGCCCGACACATACTGGAGCAGGTACGCGCTGGCTGTATTGAGCGAAACGCCAACCGAGTTTACGCAGCTCTCGACCACATCGTCGAGGCTCTTTTTCAGGCCGTTCTGATCAACGTCGTGTTGGTATTGCCCTACGCCAATTGATTTGGGGTCGATTTTAACCAGTTCGGCCAGTGGATCCATCAACCGGCGGCCAATGCTGACAGCGCCCCGAACGGTTACGTCTTTGTCGGGAAACTCGTGCCGGGCTACCTCCGACGCCGAATAAATCGACGCACCCTGTTCGCTCACCATCACAATGGGTTTGCCCAGGTCGAGGCTCTGAATAAATGCCTCTGTTTCGCGCCCAGCGGTGCCGTTACCAATAGCAATGGCATCTATTTTATACTTGTCGAGCAGGCTTCGTACGGTCTGGGAAGCGCGTTGCTTCTCGCCGTCAGACGCAAACAGATTCAGCACAGTATCGGCCAATAAATTGCCCTGAGCGTCCAGACAAACGGTTTTGCAGCCGGTCCGGTAGCCGGGGTCGATCGCCATAACGCGCTGCTGACCTAGCGGCGGACTCAGCAACAGTTGACGCAGGTTACCCGCGAAAATACGAATGGCTTCCTGGTCGGCTTTTCCTTTCGACAGGTTGCCGAATTCGTTTTCCATCGCCGGGCGCAGGAGCCGTTTGTAGCTGTCTTTGATTGCCAGTTCCATCTGTTCCTGACTGGCACGGGTAGCGCCTGCGTAGGTACGTCCCGCAAATTGCCGGTCGAGCCGCTCAAGGGCGGCCTCTTCGTCGGGGGCGATGCTTACGTTGAGAATGCCTTCCGCTTCACCACGCCGGAGGGCCAGCAAGCGATGAGAAGGCACCTTTCGGAGCGGCTCGGCAAAGTCGAAGTAGTCTTTGTATTTCGCCCCCCCGGCATCCTTGCCCTTCTTCACCGTCGATCGGATGATCGCTTCACGGTCGAAGAGTGTGCGGATGCGCTGGCGGGCGTCGGCGTCATCACTGATCCGTTCGGCAATAATGTCGCGTGCGCCCTGCAAGGCGTCGGCAATGCTGGGTACAGTATCGGAGAGGTGGCGGCTTGCGGTTTGTTCGGGGTTGGGGTCGCGGAGGCTGAAAATACGGTCGGCGAGGGGTTCCAGGCCGCGTTCGATGGCCAGCATGGCGCGGGTTTTGCGCTTCTGTTTGTAGGGCAGATACAGGTCTTCCAACTCCGTCATGGAGTCGGCAGCTTCGATTTTCTTACGCAGTTCGGGCGTTAATTTGCCCTGTTCAGCAACGGTGCCGAGAATGGCCTCTCGGCGTTTGTCGAGGTCGGAGAGTTTCTGGGCCAGATCGCGAATGGCGGCAATCTGAACTTCATCGAGCCCGCTGGTCATTTCTTTCCGATACCGGGCAATGAAGGGCACTGTGGCGCCGCCAGTGAGCAGATCAAGGGTATTGGCGACTGATTTGGCCGAAATAGCCAGTTGGCTGGCAATGATGGATTCGTGAGGATGGGGCATTGGCAGAGGGCTCAGCACTAGGTTGCTGATGCAGGTACGTTGCGCCAAAAATAACGCGAAAATCGCCCTGTCTCGCTCGAATTGCCTCAGCTTAGGTTGTTTTACCAGCCAGAATAGTACCTAACGGAATGACGGTCAGGCTGTCGATCGTTAAGAGGTCATCTACATTATTGGTCAGAACAGGAAGATGATGATCAAGTGCCGTAGCCGCAATAACAGCATCGCCCAATGACCGCTTAAACAAGCAGTCGATTGTGAACTAGCCTTGTAGTGAGGCCAGTCGGATGCTCACTGCGCGTTTGTGGGCGTCGAGCGATTCGGCTTCGGCCATCGCTTCCACCACGGGACCAACGTTTCGGATGCCTTCGGGTGTGATGTGTTGCACGGTGATTTTCTTCACGAAACTATCGAGCGAAACGCCGCTGTAGGCACGGGCAAACCCGTTAGTCGGCAGCGTGTGATTGGTGCCCGAGGCATAGTCACCGGCCGATTCGGGGGTGTAGTTACCCAAAAAGATAGACCCGGCGTTGGTGATCTGTTCGGCAACGGCTTCGGCATCGGCCACGCTCAGAATCAGGTGTTCGGCGGCGTATTGGTTCAGCAGGTCGACGGCGTCGGCGTGGGTATCTACCAGAATGGCCTTGCTGTTGTCGATGGCTTTAGCCGCCAGATCGCGGCGGGGCAGACGGTCCATTTGCGTACTTAGCACCAGATTGACTGAAGAGAGCAGCTTTTTGCTGGTTGAAACGAGCAGCACCTGGCTATCGGCACCGTGTTCGGCCTGCGAAAGCAAGTCGGCGGCCACAAAAGCGGGTACAGCCGTATCGTCGGCGTAAATGGCTACTTCGCTGGGGCCAGCGGGCATATCAATGGCGGTGCCTTCTTTGGCTATCAGCATTTTTGCCGAAGTAACGTATTGATTGCCAGGGCCAAATATCTTGTACACCTGCGGGACGCTCTCGGTGCCATAGGCCATGGCGGCAATTGCCTGTGCGCCACCAACGCGAAATACTTTAGTAACGCCGACCAGTTTGGCCGCAAAATAAATGGCCGGGTGATTGCTGGGTGAGCAAAGTACCACCTCACGGCAACCGGCCAGTTGCGCCGGAACGCCCAGCATGAGCACCGTACTGAACAGCGGTGCCGTGCCGCCGGGAATGTAAATGCCTACTTTATCGATGCCCACACTACGCCGCCAACACGTGACGCCGGGCATGGTTTCGATCTTCTCGACGGGTTGTTTCTGCGCTTCGTGAAAAGTGCGGATGTTGCTGTACGCCTGACGAATGGCGGCTTTCAACTCGTTGCTCAACTGGGCTTCAGCGGCATCTAATTCCTCCTCGGTCACATGCAGGCCCGATACCGACAGATCGACGTTATCAAAACGCCGGGCCAGTTCGATCAGGGCCACGTCGCCCTGGGTACGTACCTGCGCCAGAATCGGGGCGACAACAGACTCAATTTGCGCCGACGACTGCATGGGCCGCGCCAACAGCCGGGGCCATTCGGCACGGTCGGGAAAGGGAATGATTTGCATGGTGTTGATGGTCGTAGAGGCGCAAGGATGCGTCTCTACGGGGTCAATTAATCATTTTCTCAATCGGAACAACAAGAATGCCTTCGGCACCAGCGGCGCGAATGGCTTCGATGTTTTCCCAGAAATCGTTTTCGTTGATCACTGAATGAACGGAACTCCAGCCTTCGGTGGCCAGTGGCGTTACGGTGGGCGCTTTCATGCCCGGCAACAGCTTCGAGATGGCCGGTATGGCGTCGTTGGGGGCGTTCAGAACAATGTATTTGTTGTTTTTGGCCGCCTGCACAGCGTTGATGCGGAACAGCAACTGATCGAGCAGGATCTGCTTTTCGGCCGCCAGACCGGGATGGGCAATCATGACGGCTTCGGACCGGAAGATAGTTTCCACCTCTTTCAGGCCATTGCTCAGCAGCGTACTGCCCGACGATACGATGTCGCAAACGGCCTCGGCCAGCCCGATACTCGGCGCAATCTCGACTGATCCGCTAATTTCGTGAATGTCAGCGCGGATACCTTGTTCTGCCAGGTACGTACCCAGCAGATTCGGGTAGGAGGTAGCAATGCTTTTGCCATTCAGATCGCTCAGCCCGTTGTAGATCGTGCCGCGTGGAATGGCAATGGACAGGCGGCACTTCGAGAAACCCAGTTTGTGCACGGTAGTCACTTGCCGACCGGTTTCAACGGCCACGTTTTCGCCAACGATACCCAGGTCGGCGACGCCGTCTTCAACGTATCCGGGAATATCATCATCGCGGAGGAAAAGAAACTCGGCGGGGAAGTTGGACGAAACAGATTTGAGCTTGCCCGTGCCATAGTCGAAGCGGATACCGCAGGCTTTGAACAGTTGATATGAATCTTCGCTGAGTCTGCCCGATTTCTGGAGGGCGATGCGAATGGGAGCGGTCATTACGTAGTGCAGTCGATTTTTTGAGGGTGCAAAGATACAGAGGAAAGGCGCAACAGGCCGATAATGCCGGGAAGATTACGCGATTGAATTATATTTTATCAAGCCACCCGATACATGTCGATTCATTCATGAAGACTCTTTATTTTTCAGTTCCTATTCACCATCCCTATCAGTCGTTTACATGACACTTGCGCGTTACTGGCTTTTTTTTGCTCTTCAGTTACCCCTCCTGGCCCGGTCTCAGTCTCTGTCTATTACCACTAATTCGTCGCAGGCCATTTGCGTTAATTCAGTGCTGAACCTGACGTTCACAACCACAGGTACGTTCCCGCTCGGCAATGCGTTTAAAGCACAGGTGGCCACGAGTTTTAACGGACCTTATAGTGACCTGCCTGGTACGTTCGTCAGCAGCCCGGCGTCGGTCACCCTCCCTGCTACGCTTCAGCCAACGGGCAATTATTACCTGCGCCTTGCTGCTACCAGCACACAGTACGTGAGTGCCCCTGTGGGAAGTTTTATCGTTGCTCAGCCGATGACCGCCCAACTGACGGGCAGTGATTTTCCAGATGTACCGGTGAATCCCTACAGAACAGCTTCTTTGCTTGTCAGCGTCAAGGGGCCTGGCAGTTATACGCTCACCTTTCAGGATAGCAGCCGTTACGTAGCAGCGTATTCAAATTCCTACGTAACCACGACTTTCGTACCGGTTGCACCCGCTCAAACCACTACCTATCAGCTTGCCAGCATTCGCAATGCCTGCGGCTACGGAACCGTTACGGCCGACCGGGTTGCGGTAAACGTTGGTTCGGTGGGGTTTACGATCCGGGCCGAACAAGGCCGATTATGCAAAACTCAAACGGTTCCGCTTTATTATTCGACCAGCGCACCCCTCGCTCAGCCACCAGTTTTTGCAGCTGAAATGACCCTGACTGCCAATCAGACGGTTGCGTTACCAATCAGTGGCACAGCCAGCCCGCTACAGCTACAACTACCGGAAGGTGTTCCGCAAACGTTCACGCGAATCCGGGTGTACGATATAAAGAACAACATCAGCGCCTATGTAACTTACGCTGGCGGTGAGAGCAGCTTCACGATCTCCAACCGCCCGGTTCTAACGCTGGAACCCTGGACTGGTTTTCAACCTGACCCCGCACCAGGTACAGAACTTGCCCTGGCTGTCAACCTGACTGGTCAGGGAATGTCGTCTATTGGCCTAAGCCTGGGCGCAGGTGTGCAGTACTTGCCGGGGTACGAAGGCGGGCAGATTGTTCGGTTTACCCCAACGGCCCCCACTTCCTACAGCATTGCCAGTATTGAAGGTGCCTGTGCGGATGTGGTGCAGGTACGTACCTCAACGATCCGTGTAACGCCCCGGCCCGGTCTTCTGATCGATTCGCTGTCGACAACGGAGCTATGCGCTGGCACTCCGGTCAGGATCTTCTACACGCCAACACCCGGCTACACGGTGCCAAAGGCCATTAAAGTTCAATTTGGCCCGTACTATACACTGGACGCAACGACCACTAGATTGGGCGAACTGTTTGTTGCCATGCCAGGCTCAATCCCGTCTGCGGCCATCAACCGCCTGACAGTCGTGGATGCCGCCAACAGCACAACCATCGGCACGGGCGCCGTTTCGCTGATGGTGAAAAGCAGGCCACAGGCCTTTTTTGCCTCGGTCACGAGTACGTTACCTCAGCCCGGAGCGTGGTCGCCCTACGTTGGCTGGTCGGGCGGTGGGCAGGTGACCCTGAGGCTGGCCAGTGGCGAACGGTTTGATCTGCCCTACGAGCCAACAGGATCGAACAGCGGCCTTTTGCTGCCCGATGTGTTTGTCTCAAAAACCAGTACCTTCTCGCTGGTCTCGGCCGAAAATGAATGTGGCGTTTCGCCCCTGTCAGGTACGGCAACGGTGATCGTACAAACGCCAACTAGTTTGCCCGCCAGTATCTATGTATTTGGACGGTCACTGGCTCCGGGCCGGTCGTGTGCCGGGGCAACATACGATGCTTCATTTTACCCGGCAGGTACGTTTGGTGCTACTAATCGCTTTTCCGTGCAACTCTCGGATGGAACAGGCAATTTTGCTAATCCAACCAGTACTACGCTGGCCGGGCCGGGCAGTTTCTCAATCACGCTGCCTTCTCAACCCGGAAGCTATAAGATCCGGGTTGTATCGACGGACCCCATTTTACGCAGCAATGAGGTGGATTCCTGGGTGAGTTCGCAGGAATCAACGGCCCATATCAACCTTATCCAGAACGGACAGACCACCGTGTTCAACGTCGGGTCGGTTACCACCACGGCGGGGCAGCCCCTCGATCTGGCGTATAGCATGACCGGGGTGCCCCCCTTTCGATACGAACTGCTGAGCGGTCAGCGCGGCATTTGGTATAGTTTCGTTGAATCGCCCATTGTACGCTATGCACCAACCGGCACGACTGTGTACGGCTACCGGTCGGTGGTCGATGCCTGTGGTCGGCGAGTGTCTTCACCTGGCGCCCTGACTGCGGTGGTCACGCCCTATACGCTGGACGTTGGCACGTTGAGCCAGGCGTGTGTAGATCAGCCAACCAAGCTGCCATTTACGGCCATCGGTTCGCTGCCAGCGGGGGGAACCTACACCGTGCAGGTGTCGGAGGATAGCCGCACATTCACCGACCTGCCCACTACCGGCACTTCCTCGCCTTTGGTAATTACACTGCCGAAGTCAATGGCTGCTAAACGCTGGTATTACCGACTAGCGTATCAGGCGGGCACGACCACGTTATTGAGCAAAACCGCCACCACTCAACTAGCGGCCCTGAGCGTACCCGACCTGAAACTCAGTAGCCCAACTGGCAGCAGCGTGGTGCAGTTGTCGAGTGCTGGCCTGGCAAATCTGGCTCTGTCGGTGGCTACGCCGTTTCTGGGAGGGGCAAGCCTTTACCTCACTACCGGACAGACGGATTTCTACGCAGACGGTACGTCAATGAAAAATATCCCTGTGTATGCGGCCGGTACGTATTCGGTGGGGCTGGTGCAGAACGCATGCGGCTATGGTAAATCGAGTGGTACGGTGCGGATACTGGAACGTACCCTGCTCAATCAACTGATGGTTAAACCGGCGATCTGTGAAAACGAGCCGGTATCGGTCACATATGCCGTTGGCGATGGGGCGTTTACCGCAGATACCCGCTTCACGGTTTATGCCCGTAACCTCACAAGCCGTGCGGCTACGCTTCTTGCGCAAACGAGTAGTCAAACGGGAGTAGCGACACTGTCGGCAGGGCTGGCCGCTGGCACGTATTCGGTGGAAATCGTTACGGCCGCTCCCTCGTTAACCCTCACCCGCGAAGACCTGTCATTTATGGTGAGTCAGTCCATAGTAGCCGCACTCAGCCCGCGTACTCAGGCAACGTATATCGGCGACCAGATTAGCCTGCTTATCACGTCGGCCAGTGGTATGCCTTATTCAGTTACGCTGTCAACGGGGCAGGTTATTCCGATTGAGAGCAGTCCCTTATCGATTCCGCTGGTCGTCAGTCAAACAACGAGTTACTCGATCATACGGGCGGCAAACGGTTGCGGCGTGGCAACGGTTGCCGGTGTCGTATCCATTTCTGCCCTGCCCGCCAACCAGGTGACGATCCGGCTCTTTAGCGTCTATAGCACATTTTGTACGGGCAAAGCGGTCTCCGCTGAGGTAGGGCTTACCGGTTCGTTTGGAGCAGATAACGTTTTTACGCTGCTGATGTCGAATGGTAACGGACAGAACTTCCAGCCGATTGGCACAAACAGCTCGCTTCAATCACTAACGGGCCTCATTGCCGCCACTACCCCGGTTGGCGGAACGTACCTGTTTCGCATCAACTCCAGTAACCCGGTTCACGCTGGGCAAACATTTGGCCCTGTCTCCATTCGCAATACGCCTACAGGTACGTTAACGGGCAATACGTCTATTTTCAAGGGAGATTCTACGCGCATCAGCGTTGCCCTGACGGGGACACCACCCTGGCAATTTGTGCTAACCGATTTCTTCGGGCCGCGCACCTACACCACGTCCACCTCACCTTTTACCCTGACTGTAAAGCCGGATACGACCATTGGCTACCGACTTGCGGAGGTACGAGACAGCCAATGCGGCGTGGGTACCGCCACCGGAACGGCCCTGGTCACGGTGACTAAACTGCTGGCAACCGAACCGGCGTTGCCGTTGCTGGTACGTACCTGGCCCAATCCGACAACGGGCGGGCTCCTGCTCGAGGGCGACGTACCGGGCCGGGGCGACGTGCTGGTTCACCTCTACAATGCCGCAGGTACGTTGGTGCAGCAGTCTGTTGGCCCGGTTCGGCAGGGGCAGCTTCAGCATCGCATCGACTTGAGCAGCCAACCCGCTGGCGTCTACATCCTGACGGCCGAGCAGGACGGGCGACGCAGCCAGTTCAAGGTGTTAAAACAATAGAAAATCGGGCGCTGGTTTGTGGAATTCGATGCCGTCATGCATCTACCCAACTAATCATTTCCAGATACATCATGCAAACGCGCCGGCTCTCGCTGCTTATCGCTCTGTTTTTTAGCCTGGCTGCCCACGCGCAGGTAACCGTTTTGCTCCGCGCCGATACGGCCAAGTATGGTATCAGCCCCGCACAACTGGATGCAACGTACCTGCCATTGAGCCAGTTGGTCAGCGGAATGAACGAGGAGCAACGCGCGGCTATGTATAAAGTGAGGAGTGAGTTTGACCGCAGCCGGTATGCGTTTATCGAGAGCCAGGGGCCACTGCCCGGGTACGGTTTTTCGTACGTAGCCACCGAGTATGTCCGGGCCAACGGGGCTGTGGAGTGGGTGCTCATCAGCACAAACGGGATCGTTTCTGACAAGCTGCTTCAGGAATTGATGGGCCGGCTAACAGCATTTTACAACAAAAACAACTTTCCCGTTGCCGTCTCGAAACCGTTTCAGACGATGTACAGAACCTCATACGGTCGACCGTTGATTATGGAGAAACGGCTGGTTCGTACGGGCGACAGTACCGTTAGTATCCTCGAAATAGCCCGCACTACCATGCGCCCCGACACCGTAAAATACCTTCATTTCAACCAGTTGGGGCTGGCAAGCGTGCCCGAGGTAGTGTATCGATTCCCTAATCTGGAAGAACTTGATCTGTCGAAAAACAAGCTAACCAAACTGGACGCTCGTATCACCGCCGACATTCCCAGCCTGCGCCGCCTGAATCTGCTGTATAATCAGATCGGCAACGACAGCGTGTTTATTGCCAAGAAGACGGACCTGCGCGCGCTGACGCTTCAGGGAAACAAGCTGACTCATATTCCGGCAGCAGTACGAAATTGCAAAAAGCTGGAAAGCCTCTGGATGGGCAACAATAACCTGACTGAGCTGAACATCAAACCCTTACGTGGTCTGCGCCGACTCAACGACCTGAACCTGTACAACGCTGGCCTGACGGCGTTGCCCCGGCAAATTAGGAAGCTGAAACACGTAACCGTGCTTGACCTGTATTACAATCAGTTGACCGAATTGCCCCGCCAGATTGGCCGGATGAAGCGACTGGAACAACTGGCCGTTGCCAACAACAAACTAACCGCACTGCCTGCCCAGCTAGCCCGCCTGAAAAAGCTGAACACCCTGTTTGTACACCATAACAAACTGAGCCAACTGCCCGACCAGTTTGCCAAACTGGCCTCCCTTCGTACCCTGGATATTGGCTACAACCAGTTCAGCAACGTACCTGACGTACTGCTGCGGCTGGGTACGTTGGAGTCCGTCGATATCAGCAACAACAACCTGCAAACGCTGCCTACCTCACTGATTGGCCTGAAAAACCTGAAGAAGTTTTACATCCGCAGTAATCCACTGACGAGCAACGACGCTAAATCGGGGCCATATGCGCAACTTATTGAGGCGCTCGAAACCAACAAAACAGAAGTTTTTTACTAAGAATCTGGTCGCTGGTGCGCTCACAGCGAATTGTAGTAGTCAAAAACAGAAGCCAGGCCCGACCGAGTTTTCAGGTCGGGCTTTTTTTGCTTTAGAAAGGCGGTCATTTCGGCTTCTTTCTCTGGAAACAGAGCGAGTACTGCCCGTTTTCCAGGAGTGAAGGCAACCACTTTTTTGTTCACAGCGGCGTACCATTCCTGCTTCACCACCAGTTCGTCGTCTTTTGAACCGACACTGAGTGCCACGTTGTAATTGCCCTTCGACACGGTCACCAGCGGGTAACGGAGCAACATGGCTTTACCCGTGGTGATGACGTCGAAGAAGCCGTCCAACTGCTCAGTTTCACCCCGAAATTCCCGCACATTCACATAGTAGCTGATGGTATTCAGCGCCTTGTTACTGATCGTAAACTGACGTACCTGCGGCGTCCGGGCAACCTTGATGCTGTTTGGCCCCGCCAGAATTTCGAGCTGATGCGCCTGTAATTCATACCGGATGGGTACGTTCATGATCGAGTCGGAATTGCTACCGGGCAACGGCTTGTAAAACCGGATATTACCCGCCTGAAACGTAGAATCCTCGTAGGGTGACCCCAGCAGTTGTTTCCTGTAGGTGTCGAAACCATGCACGCCGTCGACCTGCCTGATTTGGCCGGAGGCCGTGGCGGTGTTGGTCAGATTGAGCCCGTCGCCCGTCATTCGGATGCCCGGCTGAGCCATTGCCGAAAAGCTGACTGTAAGGAGACAGAAGAAGGCAAGGAGGAAACGCATACACTAGTGATAGAGGAAGTGATAAACAAAAAAAACGGGTATCTCGCGAAAAGACGACCCGTTTATACAAAAAAAGAGACGCGAATCCGACTAGAAGTTGGGCTTCATCAGGTACTTGTCGTAGAAATCATCGATGACTTTTACGGCTTCGGTTGGCGTATCGACCACGCTGATGAGCTTCATGTCTTCGGGATTGATGTTGTGTTCCTTGTTCAGCATCGTCTCCACGATCCAGTTGATCAGCCCTTCCCAATAGGATTTACCAACCAGCACAATGGGGAAACGAGCGATTTTCTTGGTCTGAATCAGCGTTATGGCCTCGAACAATTCGTCGAGCGTGCCCATGCCGCCGGGCATTACCACGAAGCCCTGCGCGTACTTGACGAACATGACTTTACGAACGAAAAAGAAATCGAAGTTGATGTTTTTATCCTGATCGATGTAGATGTTGCTATGCTGTTCGAACGGGAGTTTAATGTTCAGTCCAACCGATTTACCGCCTTGCTCGAAAGCCCCTTTGTTACCCGCTTCCATGATGCCCGGACCACCGCCGGTAATAACACCGTAGCCATGACGCACCAGTTTAGCCGCAATTTCTTCGGTCATTTTGTAATACGGATTCTCGGGCTTCGTGCGGGCCGATCCGAAAATCGATACGCAGGGACCAATCTGGGCCAGCTTGTCGAATCCTTCTACGAATTCGGCTAACACTTTGAAAATCACCCACGAATCGGATGTTTTGATCTCGTTCCAGTTGCGATCCTGGAAGGCTTCTTTGATCCGTAATTCTTCCGGGGTCAACAGGGATTCGTCGCGTTTGGGCAGTTCTTTCTGAAGCTCACTCGTGCTCTGTATATCTGACCGGTGTGTGGTTTCTTTTGAGCCGGGGCCTGTGTTGACCTGCTGCGGCGTGGTAGCGGTTGAAGGGGGATTGGTAGTCTCCATAAGTTTGCTGTGAACAGCCGGTAGAGGCTATCCCGTCAGGCAGGGTTGGCCAGATACCGCTGTAGGAATGAATGAAATAAGACGTTACTCGAAAATTCGGGTTCTCCGGGCGAGTACGAACAGACCCGGAGAACAATAACGCAGTTTAGGGGTAAAGCTGTTCAAACAGGCCCATGAATTTTCCGTTAAGGAGAGAGAACGGGCCTTGCCGGGCTGTATCCGGTGAGGCCCGCTACCGAATGCGCTTGTAAATGCCCGCCGTTTCGGTTGGTTTGTAGAGGGCGGCCAGGGCTGGCACGCGCTGAAATAGCTTAGGAACCACCTGCTGCCGGTCGATCACGTAGTCGGGCGGGTCTTGCCGAAAGTTATCGTAGATGTCAATAACTGCTTCGTAGCTGTCGAGATTTCGCAGGTCATATTTGGCCAGGTCCCAGTTCAGGTAAGGCGTTGCCGGCCTATTGTAGCGGTAGCCGCTCAGGTCTTCATCGATGATCAGCACTTTCCGGTTTCTAATGTAGTCGGGAAGGGCCGATGGTTTCACCTGCAAATTACTGAGTTGCCCAACCTCCACACCGGGTAGAATGCGCGTGGCACCCTGATACAAAACGCCCGCAATAGCTACCACCACACCCAGAAAGGCCAGTTCGCGCAGCCATACTTTGCGGAAATTGCTGAAGTAGACGACGGCAAAAAAGGCCATTGGCGGCACAAACGTCAGAAAGAGCATGGGCGCCAGAAAGGGCATGAGCGGAATGGTCAGTATGGCCGTGATAGCCCAGATGAGCATGATCTGCTGGCAGCGCTGCTGAAAGTTAACGTACCTGTTAGCACTGTTGAACAGGCTGAGAAACCCTAAAACCCCCACCGTCAGCGGGACAATAAGACAGGTAAACAGCGTTTTGAAATCGCTGAGGTCATACTGCCGTACCCTGAACACTGACGTCAGCAGGTTTCGGTTGAAATCGTCGAGTGAGTTAGTGAAGTAATAGTAGAAAACGACCAGCAGAATGGGGAAGGCAAAGCCGAAAATGGTCAGCGAATGTTGCCGGAATGTGGCCCCGGTGAAGAACAGAAGCGACAGCGATGCCCAGAGAATGAAGAGGCCGGATGGCAAATAAAACAGAGCCGCAACGCCAATGTAAATGCCCACTTCAAATACCTCATCCGTTGCGCCCTGCCGCCCTAGCTGCCGAATAAGCGAGCCAAAAGCCAGCAGCAGAAAGGTAAGCGACATGAGCACCGGCGAGAGGGTGGTGCAGTCGAACGAAAGATTCAGGAAAAGCGCGTAGAATAGCCCCGGCCAGAATGACCGCTCCGGGAACACTTCGCGGGCATTTATCATGTAATTGAAATACACGAGTTGAAAAATAGAAATGCCGGTTGCCACGGTCCAGTAGGCCCCCTGCGACCGCCCGACGGCCAGATCGATGAGCCAGTAGACGCCCGCCGAAAAAGGACTCACACTATCCCAGATGCCGCTGTAGAGCGTATGTCCCTGCCGCATCTGTTCACCAACCAGCATCCAGTTGAGTTCAGGAATCAGCAGGGGCAGGGGCGAAATAAGGAGGGGGAGCCGGATCAACAGCAGCACAACCAGCAGGCTGAAATACTGGTAGGGCGCGAAGGAGCGAAAAAAACTGAGCAACTTACGAGAGCGAATATGGGTTAGTACACTAAGCCAACTGGCGAAATTACGGATATTTGCCCTATGGAATCGAAACGACAGCAAAAGGTAGCCCGGCAATTGCAGAAAGACCTCGGCGAGATTTTTCAACGCGAGCTGCCCCACGCATTCAATGGCGCGTTTATAACCGTCACCAATGTGCGGGTGTCGCCTGATCTGGGCATCGCCCGGGTCTACCTCAGTTTTTTGGCTGCAAAAAACAAAACACTCCTGATGGACACCATGGAGGAGAAAAACAAAACTATCCGGCAGTTGCTGGGCGAGCGCGTCCGGCATCAACTCAGGATTGTTCCCCATCTCCAGTTCTTTCTGGACGATACGGCCGAGTACGCCGAAAAGATGGACAAACTATTTGCCGGTATCGTCATCCCGCCCGCCCCGGCAGAGGAGGAAGAGTAGAGGGGAAACGCTGTGTAATGCCGAAGCTTCTGCTTCGGGAGGGATTGAGCACCTGCTTTCTGCCACTCCCTAAGCTGGAACTTCGGCATTACCTTTCTACTCCCACTTAATGGAAACAGCCTGCTCCAGGTCGGGGTGGAGGCTGATAGCTACGGGGCAGGTGTGGGCGACACGCTCCAGCCTGGCTTTTTGGTCATCGGTAAGGGCACTACCATCAGCGGTTGTGGCCCGTAGCATCATGTCAATCTCGATTCGGGCGATCCGGCGCGGTGGCTCTGCCGACATGATTTTGGTAACGCTGGCATCGCTGCCTTCGAGTTCGATCCCATCGCGGCGGGCAAAAATGGCCATCGTCGTCAGAATACACGTACCCAGCGCATTGGCGACCAGATCGGTCGGCGAGAAGGCTTCGCCCCGCCCCTGATTGTCGGTGGGGGCATCGGTATGAATCTGAGTGCCCGACTGAAGGTGCCGATCTTCGGTGCGCAGATCACCTAGGTACTTGATTGCAATGGTAGCCATAATGCTGGGGTTGGTTCATGAACGAATCGCCAAAAATAGGCAAAGACCCTTTACCCGCCGGATTATGCGTGAATAGTGTGCAAAATTGTGGTTAGTTTTGTTGACAGGCGACCTTCTCTGGATTCGTCAGTTCCTCAAATCTGTCTCTTAACAACCCTTTGCGCATGGTAAACGAACCCGTTTCCTCTTCGGGCCAACCCCTCACGCAGCAAACCGACAACCGATCGGCCCTGTACACCCTCATGACCGTCTGGTTCTTCTGGAGCTTTGTGGCGGCCTCCAACGGGATTCTGATTCCGTTATTCAAAGACAAATTTCAACTAACGCAAACGCAGGCACAGTTGGTCGATTTTGCGTTCTACGCCGCCTACTTCGTGGGTTCTATCCTGTACCTGCTCATTTCGGCGTCGATTAAAACGGATATCCTGAACCGGATCGGCTACAAAAACGGGATCATCTACGGCCTGCTCATCTCGGCGCTGGGTACGTTGCTGTTTTATCCGGCTGCCGAAATGAAATCATACGCCCTATTGCTATCAGGCCTATTCATCGTTGGGCTTGGTTTTTCGCTGCAACAAACCGCTACCCAGCCCTTTATGATCGCCCTTGGGCCACCCGAAACCGGTGCACAGCGGATCAACCTCGGTGGTGCGGTCAATAACCTGGGCGGAACCATCGGACCGGTTATTATCTCGTTTGCCATTTTCGGCTCTATTTCAGCCGATGCGGCGGCCAACGCTACGATCGAGTCGGTGAAAGTGCCTTATCTTATTCTGGGCGCGCTCTTTCTTGCCCTGGCTGGCTTTTTCAAACTATCGAAATTACCACACATCACCAATGATGAAGACGTTGAGGTGGGTACCGGCGTGCTGAAATACCCACAACTGGTGATGGGTATGACCGCTATCTTCGTCTACGTTGGTGTTGAAGTAACCATTGGCAGTAACCTGGGCGAGTACCTGAAGCAGACAGAGAAATTAGATGCCTCTCAGGTGTCTAAGTATGTGTCGCTATTCTGGGGTAGTATGATGATTGGCCGCTGGACCGCCTCGATTGCCAACTTTAATCCGTCGGCGGCGATGAAGCGCGTCCTTGTGTTTGTGGTGCCGTTTGTGGCTTTTGCCATCGTTCTAAGCGTAAATGCGCTCTATAGTGGCGATGTCAGTGACCTGTATCCGTACGTGATTTGCATTTTCGTCATGATTGCAACGTACCTGGCAAGCCGTGAAAAGCCGGTGACGATCCTGTTATACTTCACCGCCGTTGGTGCTATCCTGAGCATCATCGGTGTATTTGCTACGGGTAAAGTAGCGCTCTTCTCGCTCATCAGCGGCGGTTTATTCTGCTCTATTCTGTGGCCAAGTATTTTCTCACTCGGAACAGCCGGACTGGGCAAATACACCAATCAGGGCGCGGCATTCCTGATTATGATGATTCTCGGCGGTGCCATTATTCCGCTCGTTCAGGGAAAAATTGCCGACTCCGTTGGTATTCAGTTATCGTACCTTACGGCGGTGGTTTGCTTCGCTTACCTGTTTTTCTTTGGCCTCCGGGTACAGGCGATCCTTCGTAAACAGGGTATCGACTTTGATAAAGCAGTTGTGAGCAAAGGCGGTCATTAAGCCAGTTTAAACCAATCGGGCCGGAAGTGCCAGTTATGCCCTATCTCCAGGATAGGGCATAACTGGCACTTCCGGCCCGATTTTATGGGTAAAAGTTAGTACATCCAGCGACCGGTGCCAAGAAAATAGGCCGGTGAAACAAAAGGCGTGAAACAACCGGCAAAACCTAACGTTTTTACCTAAAAGTAGTATCTTTCGTGCTCTGATGTTACGCTTATGAAATCGCTATATACACCGGTCTGTTGTGCGCTGCTTGGCTTATTCCTGCTGGCTATTCCTGCGCGGGCACAATCGCCTGACGGGTCCGACGAAGATAATTTCCACACCGTCACCACATTTGGCATAACCACCAACACCAACGCCGGTCTGTTGGGTGGTTTTGTCTTCCGCCAGTCGAAACGGCTCGACGGCGAACTGTTTGGCAAGACGCAGTACCGGTACATCAGCGTTGAACTGGTGAACGTAAAACACCCGCGCGAGTACGCCGCCGGAAGCAATAATTTCGGCGGATCATTCCTGCTGGGTAAAGAGAACTACCTGTTCGTGGTGCGGCCACAGTATGGCCGTGAAATCTCGCTGTTCCGCCGCAACACCGACGAAGGTATTTCGGTGAATGCCATTTTTGCCGCTGGCCCGTCCCTTGGCATTATCAAGCCGTATTATGTAGAAGTGTCATCGGGCAACACCACTCGTCAGATTCCGTATGCGCAGGCCGTTGCTGCTCCTGCAACAGGTGGTCGCGCTGAGTTCATTGTTGGTTCAGGTGGATTTTTTCAGGGCCTGGGCGAATCTAGCCTGACGGTAGGTCTGCATGCCAAAGCCGCCCTGAGCTTTGAACTGAGCGCGTTTCGCAACAATACAACCGGCCTCGAAATCGGATTCCTCTCCGAAATCTACCCCAGTAAAATCGTGATTGTACCGAATACCAACACCGCCCTCGGCGATCGCACGCTTGGCAACCGTAATTTCTTTACCTCCGGGTACGTGACGCTCTTCTTCGGAACCAAGAAGTAGTGACAATGATCAATGAACAATTATCAATGGCTACGCAGGTTAACGTATCTGGGCGTAGCCATTGATAATTGTTCATTGATCACTGATAAAGAACTTTACCCCGCTGAAACGCATTTTCCAAGAAATAAGCGGCTTTACCATCATGATCGAACTACCTGTTATTGCTTCTGAGCAACAGCGGAAGAAAAGACCCGACTGGCTACGGGTGAAACTGCCCATCGGACCGGAATACGCAAAAGTTCGGAAACTAGTCGATACGTATAAACTGCACACGATCTGCGAAAGCGGCAACTGCCCAAACATGGGCGAATGCTGGGGGGCAGGAACCGCCACCTTCATGATCCTGGGTAACGTCTGTACCCGTAGCTGCACGTTCTGCGCCGTAGCTACCGGTCGGCCCAACGAATACGACACGGATGAACCACGCCGCGTGGCCGAAGCCATTGTGTTGATGAAGGTGAAACACGCCGTTATCACCTCCGTAAACCGCGACGAACTGAAAGACCGGGGTGCCGAAATCTGGTACCAGACCGTGCGGGCCGTTAAAGAAGCATCGCCCACGACGACCATCGAAACGTTGATTCCAGACACCAAAGGCAACTGGGATGCTCTCATTCGCATGATCGAAGGCGGTCAGGAAGTGGTGTCGCACAACATGGAAACGGTGGAGCGGCTCTACCGTCGGGTACGTCCGCAGGCGCGTTACGAGCGTAGCCTGGAGCAGATCCGGCGTACGAAAGACTACGGTCAGCGCACCAAAACGGGTATTATGCTGGGGCTGGGCGAAACCAAAGATGAAGTGCTGAAAGCAATGGACGACCTGGTTGAACATGGCTGCGATGTGCTGACGTTGGGGCAATACCTGCAACCCACCAAAATGCACCATGAGGTGATCGAATGGATTCATCCCGACACGTTTGCCATGTATAAAGAGCAGGGCGAACTACGGGGCATAAAATACGTTGAGTCGGGACCGCTGGTCCGGTCGAGTTACCATGCCGAAAGGCACGTGAACGTATAAAGAAATGTCATTCGTAGTCATTAATCGTCATTAGCGGTCATTTGTTGTTTTTGCTACTACTAGCAACAAATGACCGCTAATGACGATTAATGACTACGAATGACATTTCTAATTTATGAAAAAATACGATTACGTCATTGCGGGTGGTGGCATGTCGGGGCTGAGTTTAGCCTACTACCTAACGCTGTCGCCACTGCGTGACCGGTCGGTGCTCATCATCGACAAAGAAGTAAAAAATACCAACGACCGTACCTGGTGCTTCTGGGAGCGCGGCGACGGTCCTTTCGAGCCAATTCTATTCCGAAAATGGGATACCGTGGATTTCTACGGAACTACGCTGTCTGGCCCGCTCAACATTGGTGACTATCAGTACAAGATGCTCCGGGGTATAGACTTTTACGATCATGTGCGGGCGCATCTGGCCAACTTCCCGAATGTGGAGTTCAAACAGGGAACGATCAATCGGCTTATCGATACGGCTGATGGCGGCTTCCTGATCGTTGACGATGAGCCGGTAATCGCCAGTTTGATCTTCGATAGCACGTACCCGCTCAACCTCAAAAACCCGGATAACCACAACCTGTTGCAGCATTTCAAAGGCTGGGTGATCACGACCGAAAAGCCCTGTTTCGACGTCGATCGCCCCCGCATGATGGACTTCCGGGTAGCGCAGGAGGGCGATTGCCGGTTTCTGTATGTGCTGCCCTTCAACGAGAAAACGGCGATGGTCGAATACACCATCTTCAACGATCATCTGCTGGCTCCTGAAGCGTATGAAGCATCGCTACGTACCTACATCGATCGGTTTCTCGACACAGGTACGTATCAGATCAGCGAAACCGAGTTTGGCGTTATCCCGATGTCCGACGAACCCACTCCCGAAAATCCGGCTACGCATATCGTGCGCATCGGTACGTCGGGTGGTTATACCAAACCCTCAACGGGCTACACGTTCCAACGTACCCAGCATTACCTGCGCGAACTGGTGAACATGCTGGTTGCTACCGGTCGGCCCGAACGGCGAAAGTCATGGTTTACAAAACCTTTCAAAGGCTTGCTGGATAGCGTGTTATTGAATGTACTGCAGTACAAGCGACATCCTGCCGACGATATCTTCACGCGCCTTTACGAACGTAATCCACCAGCCCGTATTTTCCGCTTCCTCGACGAAGACACCAATCTCTGGGAAGACCTGCGCATCATGAGTACCGTGCCGTTGGGGCCATTTACGGTAGGTGCCTTCGATGTGTTGCGCAAGCGGATATTTTGATAAATCAGGAAGCCGATTGGGAAGATTGAGCCGATTTATACCGATTCATCAGTGATACGTATTGCTGACCTTCGCTTCAGTGTCTGGTGATCGCCTGTGCGCGTACCAGCTTAATCTGTTCAATCTGCGTTCTATCGCGATTTTAGTTTAGTTTTGCGACTTAAACCAAGTTATAACGGAGTCGCAATGCCTTATCTTTTTACGTCCGAGTCAGTTTCTGAAGGACACCCCGACAAAGTCGCCGATCAGATCTCCGACGCCCTCATCGATAACTTCTTAGCGTTTGATCCGAGCAGTAAAGTTGCCTGTGAAACCCTGGTTACAACCGGGCAGGTAGTGCTGGCTGGGGAGATCAAGACAGAAACGTACCTGGACGTTCAAAAGATTACCCGCGAAGTAATTCGTAAAATTGGCTACACCAAAAGTGAATACATGTTTGAAGCCAACTCGTGCGGGATCTTCTCAGCCTTGCACGATCAGTCGGCCGATATTAATCAGGGTGTTGATCGGAAAGTCGAAAACGACGATTTTGAGACGAAAGCCAACGCACAGGGCGCTGGCGATCAGGGCATGATGTTTGGTTACGCCACCAACGAAACCGACAACTTCATGCCCCTGCCGCTTGATCTGGCCCACGCCATCCTGCGCGAAATGTCGTTGATCCGCAACACCGAACCCGACCTGATTGGTTACCTCCGGCCCGATGCCAAGTCGCAGGTGACGATCGAGTATTCAGACGATGATAAGCCCATTCGGATCGACACTATTGTAGTCTCGACGCAGCATGATGATTTTGATTCGGATGAGGTGATGCTGGCCAAAATCCGCAAAGACATTATTGAACTGGTGATTCCGCGCGTAAAAGCGAAACTGAAACCTGAGCTACAGGGCCTGTTCGAGAGTGACATCACCTACTACATCAACCCAACAGGCAAGTTCGTAATCGGTGGTCCGCACGGCGATACTGGCCTGACTGGCCGTAAGATCATCGTTGATACCTACGGCGGTAAGGGTGCTCACGGTGGTGGTGCGTTTTCGGGGAAAGATCCCTCGAAAGTTGACCGCTCTGCGGCCTATGCTACCCGCCACATTGCCAAAAATATGGTGGCAGCCGGGTTGTGCGATCAGGTGTTGGTGCAGGTGTCCTACGCTATTGGTGTGGCTAAACCCTGCGGTCTGTACGTAAACACCTACGGCACGGCCAAGACTGATCTGCACGATGGTGTCATCGCCGAAAAGATCGCCCAACTGTTCGATATGCGCCCTTACGCGATCGAGCAACGGTTGAAATTGCGGAACCCAATCTATGCAGAAACGGCTGCGTATGGTCATATGGGCCGCAAGAACGAGACGGTAACTAAAACGTTCTCTGGTAACGGACACACCTTGGAACTGGAAGTAGAACTGTTTACCTGGGAAAAACTCGATTTCGTTGACCAGGTGAAAGCAGCGTTCGAACTGTAATCGATAATCCTGACAGTCGTAAAAAGGAGGAGTCCTGAGTCTGGAAAGTTGCAACAAAACGTTGGCTTTCCAGACTCAGGACTCCTCCTTTTTACGACTGTCAGGACTGTCAGTCCAGATCATTAATATTCGTCTTGTTCGACGGCTTCTTCTTCCTGTTGGGATGTAGCTTTGGTAATGGCCGGGCTGGAGAAGTCGGTTCGTTTTTCTTTGCAGCGAACGAGCTTATCTTTCATCACATCCATCAATTGCTCGATAGCTGCTTCGAATGATTTGCTGCGTTCGGTAACGAAAAGCTCCTTTCCGGGGATATTGAGCCGAACCTCGACGATCTTGTCTTTCACTTTGGCGGTTTCGGCTCCGTCTAATTTAAGAAACACCTCTGCACTCACGATTCGATCGTGGAAGGTGTCGAGCTTGTTAAGTTTCTTCTGTATGAAATCCAGAAGTGTCTGGTCGGCCGTGAAGTGCACGGCGTGAGTTTGTACTCGCATACTATCCAAGCGGTTATAAAGTGAAACATATACCAATGGACTACCTAAGTTGGTTCTTTAGGCTATATGAGTCAAGGCATACGAAGAAATATCCAAACGTGTTTCACGAAGTAACATACAAAACCTGCACTATACGTTACACCAGGACCTATAAACACTCATTCGTGGAACGTCTGAAAAGTGAAGATTCTTCCTATTGTCTAAAAAAGACAATTCTTCACAATGGGTAAGTAAGCAAAAGGCCCGGCTGATCGCGTGGTCAGCCGGGCCTTTTATATGCCTGTTGCCTAAATATCGGCAACAGCTTTGTGTATTTCGTCTTTGGTCTTACCCGTTTTTTCCTGCACCCGGCCCCACATCTCGTCTTCTTTGCCCTCGGTGTAGGTTAGATCGTCGTCGGTCAGGTCGGCGTAAGCCTGTTTGATTTTGCCTTTCATTTGGTCCCATAGACCGCTGGCTGTTGTCTCGTTCATGACGTTGATAGTTAGTTGAGCGGTCACCCGCTACGAATAATGGCAGGCCCGCCTTGAGCCTTGTGTATATAACAGACGCAAGAAATAATTGTTTGGCAGGAGTTAGGCAATTGATTCGTGGCCTCTTTTACTCCCAGATAATTACTTCGTCATTATCATACCAGGGTTGCAGATTGGCGTCGTAACGGGCCTCGATGACGTTTCGTTTGATTTTCATGGTTGGCGTCATCAGGTTATTGTCGACCGTCCAGGCGTCGCGCACGATCACCAGTTTGCGTACCCGCTCGTAGGCGTGTAGTTTGGGATTTAGAGCGGTGAGGGTGTCTTCCAGGCTACGTTCCACCGTGATCCGGTCGGCGTGGCGGCCCATCTCCGACAGCACAATCAGGGCCAGGGGTTGCGGAAGCTGCTGGCCCGCTACGCAAATCTGTTCGATGTACGCATTGTCGGCGAACCCGAATTCGATCTGTGACGGCGCTACGTACTCGCCTTTGGCCGTTTTGTACATTTCCTTCACACGGCCGGTAATGGTCAGAAATCCGTCGGCCGACAACGTACCCACATCGCCGGTAGCCAGCCATCCATCCTGTAATACACTGGCCGTCAGAGCTGGTTCTTTGTAATAACCGCGCATCAGCCAGCCGGAGCGCGTAAAAATCTCGCCAGTCACCGAGTCTATTTTTACCTTCATGCCGGGGTAAAGCTGCCCAACCGTTCCGTCGCGCATAGTCTGTAGTGGCATCAACGAGACTGCACCCAAGTTCTCGGTCATGCCGTAGGCTTCCTGAATATGAATGCCAAGCAGCCTGAACCACCGGATGAGCGATTGGGGCATGGGAGCCGCCCCCGTCAGAATGAGCCGTGCGTCGTTCAGGCCTAGGCCCTGCCTGATCTTACGTTTCACGATATTCGACACAACGGGAATGCGCAACAGGGTGTCGAGTTTTTTCTGCGGCATTTTGGCTAGAATTCCTTGCTGAAACTTGGTCCAGATGCGGGGCACAGCCAGAAAATGGGTGGGTTTTGCTGCGGCTAAATTCTTAGCGAATGTTTCGAGCGATTCGGCGAAGTAAACGGTGCCGCCCGTTGCCAGGCTCACCGCCTCCACAATATTGCGTTCGGCGATATGGCAAAGGGGTAAATACGAAAAAAAACGGGCATTGGGCGTACTGTGTAGCATTTGTTCATGCGTATCGGCTATAGCCTGGGCTACGGCTTTGTAATCGATCATCACGCCCTTGGGGTTTCCGGTGGTGCCGGAGGTGTAAATGATCGTAAACAGGTGGCTGGGTTGCGGATGAAAAACCTCCTGCATGGGTTCATACTGGGCCATGATCGTGTCCCAGGCCACTAAATCGGGATCTGTTTGTCTAGCAGGGCCGTAGCTGGGAAAGCCAATCAGCGTGACGCCATCGGGAATACCTGGTTTCATACCCGCCCAACTGTCTAATTTCCCCACAAACAACACAGCGCATTCACTGTGCTCCATCACCTGATGAAGCTGACTGGCGGTCAGGGTGGGGTAAAAAGGAACCGACACGTGGCCACTCAGCAGAATGGCCAGATCGGCGATGAGCCAGTGCGCACAGTTTTTTGAGACCAGCCCAATGTTGCTGCCAGCGGGCAGGCCGAGTGAGTTCAGGTACGTTGCCATTCGCCGCGCCTGCTGCCCCACTTCGGCCCACGTATAGTCGAGAAAGGCATCGCCAACGGGCTGCCGCAGGTACGTTTGCTGCGCTTTTGCTTTTTCCCACTTCAGGAATAATTCAGTAGGAACTAACTCCTGAATTGAGGTAGCTGATGACGTGACCGGTGTCATGATTTTGGATAGGTAAGTGTTTTGAGTACAATTTAATACTCAAAAAACCATATGTATAGCTTCGTAACAAAAATAACGGATGCGGGTTATGTTCTGACCGGAATAAGTTACTAATCAGCTCACAAACCAGGACTTATCCGGCACAACGTTATGGCAACTACCCCGAAAAAAACGGCATCTGACAAGGAAAAGCCTGAAAAGAAACCCGCCGGAGCAGCGGCGGAAAAATCGACGAAAAAGAAGGCCGACAACTACACTGACCCCGACCTGCGCGAACGGCTGAAAGAAAAAATCAAAGCCGACGACAAGGGCGGAAAAGCTGGTCAGTGGAGCGCCCGGAAAGCCCAGTTGCTTACGCACGAGTATGAAAAAGAAGGCGGTGGCTACAAAAAAGATAAGAAAACGGATGCTCAAAAGCACCTGAGCGAGTGGACCGATCAGGACTGGAAAACGTCGGACGGAAAACCGGCAGAGCGGGAAGGAGGAACAACCCGCTATTTGCCCAAAGAGGCCTGGGATAAGCTATCAGATGGCGAAAAGAAGGCGACTAACGCCAAGAAAGTAGCGGGGTCAAAAGCGGGTAAGCAGCATGTGGCGAATACGGAGAAAGCGAAGAAGTCGAAAAAAGAAAGCTAGACATGGATGGCGACAGGCGCAGGTTAAGTAAATAAATGACCTTGTATTCTTCCCTTTCTACAAGTATGGACTGACTATGCGGTACACGCTGCTTGCCCTGATGGCTACCTGTATTACCCTGAACACCCTGGCGCAGCGGCCAGCGAGTTTCGATGGGCTAGGCATGAATCTGGGTAACCTGTCGCGCCTGTCTGACGCTAAAACGCGCTCGATCAGCCCCGAAAATTTTAGCGGTGGTAAAGGGCAAGGAGGAATGTCTGATCCAGTTTCGCAGAAAGGCCAGCGAAATGTGGCTAATGCTGCTAGTCAGGCGCGCGATCTGGGGCGTGGCTGGAAAGTTAATCCATTCATCATTGTTGAAAAAGGGGAGACCATCACCATTGCTGAAATGGAAGGCCCCGGTGCCATTCAACAGATATGGATGACCCCAACCGGCAACTGGCGTTACTCGATTCTGCGGTTCTACTGGGACGATGAGAAAGAACCATCGGTAGAAGTGCCGGTAGGCGATTTCTTTGGTATGGGCTGGGGCGAATACGCGCCTCTAAACTCGTTGCCCGTAACGGTCAACCCCGGAAGCGCCTTCAACTGTTACTGGAAAATGCCGTTTCGGAAGCGGTGCCGGGTTACGCTGGAAAATCTGAATAGAGACGAGTCGATGCGGCTTTATTATCAGATAAACTACACCTTAACATCGGTAGGTGAGGATGAGGCCTATTTCCACGCTCAATTTCGCCGATCGAACCCAACGAAGGGCTCACTGCATACGATTCTCGATGGAGTGCAGGGGAAGGGGCATTATGTGGGTACGTATATGGCCATTGGCGTAAACAACAACGGCTGGTGGGGTGAGGGCGAAATCAAGTTTTTCCTGGATGGCGACACCACGTACCCAACCATTGCTGGCACCGGAACAGAAGACTATTTCTGCGGATCCTACAATTTCGAGAACCAGAAAACGCGGCAGTACCAGGAATTTTCGACGGCTTATGCGGGGCTACATCAGGTAATCCGGCCCAACGGACTGTACCAGTCGCAGCAGGCGTTTGGTATGTACCGCTGGCATATCATGGACCCCGTGCGGTTCGAGAAAGACCTGCGCATCAACATTCAGGATCTGGGCTGGCGGAGTGGCGGACGGTACTACCCACAGCAATCGGATATAGCCACGGTGGCCTACTGGTATCAGCGCGAGCCCCATGCCCCTTTTCCCAAACTGCCTTCGAAAGACGAACTGGAAGTGCCACGCTGAAAATGACATAAATCAATTTCTTTGGCATCTATATGCCGGTTCTTTGATCAGTCAAGTATCGAACTGATCCTATGCAGTACATCGCCCCGTTTCTCCTGCTGTTGCCACTGCTGGCACCCGCCCAAGCTACAAAATGCATTACCCAACGCACTGCTCTTTTTCGGGAAGAGGTTACGGTGCTGGTCGCAGAGCCGACAGTGCGGGAAGGACCGTATCAAAAATTGCTGACTCGGAAACGCCAACTTCTGGAAGAAGGGCAGTATGCCGCCAATCGGCGCGTAGGCATCTGGACGTTCTACGACCGGGAGGGGCAACCGGAGGTTGTGTATGATTACACACAAAAGACCCTGCTTTTGGTAAATCGAAAGGAATCTGCGCCGTCGATGGCTCAGCTTTGGGAGGGAGATAGTCTACGGTATGTAGTGGTTGACCGCGCTCCGGTCTATCTGGCCAGTTCGCAGCAAATTTATGGTCTCTTGGCTCAGGAAGTCCGTTTTCCGTCTCATCTCGCCCGTGCAGGGCTGAAGCAATTAGTGGTTAACGTGTTGGTGACGGTAGCCCCCTCAGGTACGTCTTTTCGAATTTTACCATCTCATGCAGATGCCGAATTGATCAGGAGTAGCAGGCAGGCGGCACTGCGGGCTTTTGAGGGAATAGACTGGTTACTGGCACTTTATCAGAAGCATCCTGTCACGGCTACGTACCTGCTTCAGGACATCACCCTGACCGTTTCGCCTTAATGGGTGGTCTAGTACTGGCTCAGCGGCAATCGGAGGTCCGCCATTGCAGGCGGACCTCCGATTGCCGCTGAGCGTTTAGGAAACGGCTATTCTAGTGGCTCCGGCGGGAATCGAACCCGCATCTAGCGTTTAGGAAACGCCTATTCTATCCGTTGAACTACAGTGCCATGTACTCGTTACTTCTAACCGATCCCACATCCAGCGTTTAGGAAAGTCTCGGTCCGCCGCTGCGGTTCTATCCGTTGAACTACAGTGCCAAAAAAAGAGACGCAAGCAAGATGTGCGTCTCTTTTCAGGTGCAAAAATCGGTAAAAAATGCCTAATTGCCCAATTCAGTGGCGATTTCTTCTGGTGTTTGATCGCCACCCAACGTGGCCGACTCGATCAGGGGCACGTCGAGCCAGTTGGGGTAAATCTGGAAGTGCCGCAGTTTCACCATGTCGTAGAGCAATTCGCGCAGTTCGTCGATGTTCTCTTTCGTCTGAGCGGAAATAAACACCACATGTTCAGCCTTGCGGGCCAGGTACGTCTGTTTCAAATAGGCCAGGGCCGTTTTTCGGCGCGTTGCCACCGGAATGGCTCCTTCCGACTCTTCGCCGTATTCAGGCGCCCATTCTTCTTTCGGCACAAACGCGTCCATCTTGTTGAAAACCAGCACCACGGGTTTGTCGGCTACGCCAAGTTCGGCCATCGTGGCGTTCACCACCTCGATCTGTTCCTCGAACGACGGGTGCGACACATCGACTACGTGGAGCAGAATATCAGCTTCGCGAACCTCATCGAGTGTGGATTTAAACGATTCGATGAGTGAAGTTGGCAGCTTGCGGATAAAGCCAACGGTATCGGTCAGCAGAAACGGAATGTTTCCCAGCACTACCTTCCGAACGGTGGAATCGACGGTAGCGAAGAGTTTATTCTCGGCGAATACATCCGTTTTGGCAATCGTGCGCATCAGCGTCGACTTACCCACGTTGGTGTAGCCTACCAGCGCAACCCGCACCAGCCGGTCGCGTTCTTTGCGGCGGGTCATGCTCTGCTTGTCGATCTTGTCCAGCTTCTCCTTCAGGAAAACAATCCGGTCTTTCACGATCCGGCGGTCTGTTTCGAGTTCTTTTTCACCCGGCCCCCGCATCCCGGCGCCCCCTTTCTGGGAGCTAAGGTGGGTCCACATGCGGGTTAGTCGGGGATACAGGTATTGATACTGAGCCAGTTCAACCTGCACGCGGGATTGCGCCGTTTGCGCCCGCATCGAGAAAATATTCAGGATCAGCAGACTACGGTCAAGCACCTTCACATCTTTAAACTCAGCTTCGAGGTTACGTACCTGGGCGGGCGACAGGTCATCGTCGAAGATGATCGTATCGACCGGTTCGGCCTGGATAAACGTTTTTATTTCTTCCAGCTTACCCTTGCCCACAAACGTCCGGGTATCGGGCCGCTCCAGCTTTTGGGTAAACGTTTTTTTGGTGACAATACCCGACGTTTCAGCCAGAAAAGCCAACTCGTTCAGGTATTCTTTCGTCTGTGAAGCTGTCTGCTTTTGGGTCGCCACAGCCACCAGCACGGCGGTTTCAGGGTTCTTATGGTTGTCGATCATATGTTGGAGTTGGGAAAAGGTCATGAGCCGACAGCGTCATTCGCCGGGCTGTAAATCGTGGTAAAGAAGCATCGCTGTTTTTCGCTGGTAACTGGTTTAAAACCGAAAATACCCGTCGTGTGACTATAACCAATGGCGACACTTAATGACCCTTCATACAAGATAACGGGTCATTTTGGGCAAAAGTTTCGGGTAGGAAGCGGTCGGATTCCACCCGGTTTTACACCTGCATCAGTCGCCAGCGCCCCTGTCTGAATGCCCAGACAGATACCGCGGCCAGCAGCGATTCCGAGATGGCTACCGACCAGAACACGCCTGATGGCCCCCAGTGTAACCCATTGGCCAGCAGGTAAGCCAACGGAATTTCGATCAGCCAGAAACAGACAATGTTGATAAGCATGGGCGTCCGGGTGTCGCCCGCACCGTTGAGCGCCTGGGTCAGCACCATGCCATAGGCCATGAATACGTACCCTACGCAGAATACCCGCAGGCTTTCTACCCCAATAACCAGCACGTTTGCGTCGTGGCTGAAAAAGCCAACCACGTTTTCGGCACCAACGTAGAGCAAGCCGCCCACCGGAACCAGAAAAATCAGGTTACACAATGCCGCCCGCCAAGCCGACGTTTCGGCCCGATCGGGTTGGTGGGCGCCCAGATTTTGTCCCACCAGCGTAGCCGCCGCGTTGGCCATGCCCCAGGACGGCAGGATCGAGAACACGAAAATGCGAATGGCAATGGTATAGCCAGCTACGACATCGCTACCAAACGTCGACACGATCCGGGTTAGAAATACCCAACTGGCCGATCCGATCAGAAACTGCCCGGTACTACCTGCTGCCAGACTGAGCAACGTACCTATAACCCGAAAGTCTGGGCGAAGGGCGCGCACGTTGATCGAAATCCGGCCGTTACGGATCGTAAGGGCATACAACTGGTACAATACTCCCATGGATCGACCCACTGTAGTTGCCACTGCCGACCCCATCACGCCCATTTCGGGAATAGGGCCAAAACCAAAAATGAAGACCGGGCACAACACAATGTTGATGCCGTTGGCCAGCCAAAGCGACCGCATGGCAATAGAAGCATCACCTGCACCACGGAGTGAGCCGCTTAGCGTGTGGAGCAGAATGATGGCCGGGGCCGACGCAAAAATGACCCGTGTGTAGCCAACGCCACTGTCGATAAGGTGCTGATCGCCACCCATCAGGTGAAGCATTTCTCTGGCAAACAGCACCCCCGGAATACCCAGCAGCAAGGCGAACGCCAGCGAAACAAACAGCACCTGACCAACGGCTTTGTTGGCACCATCGGTGTTCGATTCGCCAATGCGCCGCGATACCAGCGCTGTCGCGGCCGTGCTCAGACCGATGGCAACGGAGTAAACCAGCGTCAGTACCGACTCCGTAAGTCCCACTGTGGCAACGGCTTCCGTACCGATTTTGGCCACGAAAAATACGTCGACAATGGCAAAAAGGGCTTCCATTACCATTTCAAGAATCATGGGAATAGACAGCATGAAGATAGCCCGGTTGATACTGCCGGACGTGAAATTGGTTTCTGTACCGCGCAAAGCAGCCAGGAACAACCTGAAAAATCTGGTCATTGTAGATAGAATGAATAAGCCGTAGCCGGTAGGGCTATCGAAGCTCTTCGATGAAAATCGGCGAAAAAAACAGAGGGCCAGACCGCAGATGTGCGGGTAATACTGGCAGAAAGAAGCCCACGGAGGGCTTTACTGAGCGAGAATCATCGGCATTGGCGACCGCAGGCGCGGTGCAGTTAACGGTGCAAACGTAAGGCAATTAGCTGAGAAACACCAACAAATGTTGATCAAGTGGCAAGTTTCAGTTGGGTATATGCAAAAAAAGCAGCAACAGATCACCTGTTTGCTGCTTTTCTCACCTTCAGAAATTGCTCCTAGGAGCTTCTGAAAAGAATACCTGTTATTCTGGTTATTTAGCCAGTTTACTGACTACTTCATCCAGATTGATTTTCATAGCTTTCTGGCCGTCGCTGGTACCGAAATCGGTATATAGTTCGGTCAGGATCTGGTTGCCCACGGTGATGGTAACGCCCAGGTTACGAAGCCGATCGTAGGTTAACTGGTCGGCCAGTACCGACATGCTTCCGCAGGCATCGGCTACAACCTGAACGGTATACCCGGCAGCTAAAGCACCTTCAACGGTGTGCATGAGGCAAATGTCCGTTGTTAGACCAGCAATAATCAGGTTCTTGCGGCCTGTTGCTTTTACGGCATCAGCGAAAGGCTTTTCCAGGAAGCAGTTTAAAGTACCGCCCCGTTTAACTCGATTTTCGTAGGCTTTGGGGGCCAGCGTCTGAACATCCTGAATAGTAGCCCCTACGCTGGCTTCCATGGTGGTGGTGACTACGAGTGGGATGTTCATTTCGGCACCGAGCCGGGCAAGCATACGTACGTTGGCCAGCATCACTTCCCTGGGTAAACTGTTGATCCATCCGACTGTCATTTGCTGATGATCGACCAGCAGGATGGCACTATTCTGTGGCGTGAAACGCTCTGTTTTTTTGGTTGTCAGTTGGGCCATTGCCGGTGATAGAGCGATAAGCATAACGGTCATGACCGTCAGGATACGTTGCTTCATAGTGTTGCTTTTTTGATTTGTAAAAATGTAAACTCACTGATTATGAGTATTTTTAGAATCGCCATTTTGCCTGTATCAGACTCCATGCGATGGTCTGGCTTGCTCCTGAATCGCGCAGGTACGTTCCGGCAGGAAAGAGTGTGCCGTAAAAAGACAGCCCGAAATAGTTGGTAAAGTTGTATTCGGCTGTCAGGTCATACTGCAGGCCAATAAACGACTGCTGGCTGTTAGTTTTAGTGCCAACCAGGTATGGCTGACGTATCAGCCGACCTTCGCCATAGAGACCATCGGAGGTGCTTTGTCGCCATAATGCGTGTACATCACCAATCAATGAAAACCGTTTAGCCGGGTGTATTTCAGCTACTGGCGAGATATTAATTAGGTTAGACGGGAATAGTGGCACGCCTAACCCCAGATATACCCGGGGAAAGAGCGGGTTGAACGTACCCAGAGAGTGGCCATTGCCCTGATCGCCGGAATAGAGGCTTCCGATCAGTTTAATCGATGGCTGCCAGGTCGCTTTTTCGAATTCGTGCCCCACAATACCCACAACTGAATAGGCACGAATCGTTCGGTTGTTGAACGTACCTGTCTGATAGTTGGCTTCAAGTTCAGCGTCAACTGCACTGCCCGGTAGCCGAAACCAGCGAAACCCAACCGTATACCGATCTTCTTTTCCGTCTTCGTTTGCGTAAATAGCTTCGTGGTTTTGGTAACTCAAAGCATACAGATCAAGTGCTGACTGAGCCAGTCCTGGTAGTTGCCAGTTGGCATAGCCACCCCAAAGTGTTATGCCAGTCTCGCGCCTGTCGTCAAATACCCCTTGATTGTTCGCTACCGGATTGGTATAAAACAGATGTACGAAAAAGGAAGGGTTTGTGATCATCAGCTTCGCGCCCTGAAACGCCAGGCGGGTATTTGGCCCTTCGTTCAGAGAAATCACCCGGCTGGCCCCATAATTCAACTCTTGCCGACCTGCGCGAAGAGTGAGTTTTGTCTTGGCCGCTGCGTTAGCTGTTACATCGATAAATAACTGATGGACATCCAGTTGATCTTCATCGATCTGTGGCCGGGCACCAGTACGGCGGCCCTGCTCAACCGCGCTTTTTAGTTCGCTAAAAAACCGTACATGACTACCTAGCTGAAGATTGACACTGAGCATGTACCGTTGGAGTAGAAACGGTATCCTGTCGTTGGTGGTAGCCTGCGTATTGACTTGGTTATCAACATGTAGTTCACCCCAATTTTCGCCCGAGAACATTTGTAGTTGCTGGCGTACTTCACCGCCAAAACCAATGAAATAACGCTTGTTCTGATCGAGATAGAGCGCCTTTATACCCGGAAACTGAGTGGCGCGATGGAGCGAATCGTGACTTAGCTTTTCGAAATTATCATCGCCCCGGCTCAGCGCCAGTCGTTGCGCCGGGGCCGAAAATGAAGCCAGTAGTAGTGCGTACACCGGTAGCCTGACGGCCCGGATTATCCAGAAATGCATAAAAAGATACGTTAACGTGTCAGTCCTGACTCATGGTGAAACCCCAGAATAGCCAGAGCGCGGTGCAGATTCCAAGTGACAGATAGGGGCTGAAAAAAGCAGCGGCTGTAGCCACGGCGTAAGCGGTGATTCCCACCACACCATTGCGCGATGTGGCCCGGATGACCGGCGCCGGAATGGTGCTGCTGACCAGCTTGCTCCGAAGGGCCACTTCCCATAACAGACTGTAGGCGAAAGCGATAATGACGAACATGCCTGCATACACGGCGCAGGCTACAGACGCGCTTTCTGCCTGGATGTACTCAGCGATGAGTGCGGTTGGGAAGGGGACCAGCGAGACCATCAGTAGCAAGAAACCATTGGCAAACATGAATCGCGAGTTGGTGCTGACAATCATTTTGAAGATCGAATGGTGATTCGTCCACATGATCAGCACGGTGAAAAAGCTTGATATGAGCGCGATGTAAGAAGGCCATTGTCTGGCTAGTTCTCGCCAGAGTAGGCTCGCCGGGGCTTGCTCAGGTACGTGTGGAACTTTCACTTCCAGTACCAGTAAGGTGACGGCGATGGCAAACACCCCATCGCTGAATGCCTCAACGCGCGTCGTTTCTTTAGCGTCGATTGACTGTTGGGTTGCCATTTTATTGCCAGGCTGTTTTGTAAAGAAGCTGAAGCGGATTTTCAATCACGAATACATCACTATCCAGTTCAGTGGCCAGTGAAATTTCCGCTTCCCCACTTACCCGGAGCATATCATTTTCGGCCAGCAGGTCACCGGCAAGCTCTGGGGAGCCGTGGAGCACGTAAAAAGCGTGATGGTTGGCGATATTTAGCGAAAGCCGATGCTTTGTCCGGGCTGGCATGTGCAGTTTCCGAATGATTAATCCGTTGGTTTGGGCTGCTGCCGGACCGTTTCCGCCAACATAATAGGTTACCCGAAGCCCGTTTTCTTCAACAGGCTTAAGCTGGTCGGCATGGTAATCGGTGTACGTGGGCTTTTGCCGTAGCGACTGCTGAAAATTCGGGTCAAACCAAATTTGGAACGACCGGGTACCTGCCACAATCTTCTCAGCATGTTCCAGGCCCGACCCTGCCTGAATTACCTGAAAGTCACCTGTCTCGAGTGCGGTCCATGTTCGACTTTCTGTGTCATAATGTGTGTTCTGACCTGCCAGGATGAACGTCATTATTTCCCAGCCTTCGTGTGGATGCAACCCGAATTCGCAGTTGCCTGTGGCAATAGCGTGCGACCAGTAGAACAGGTTTGAGTAGGGAGCCAGCGCCGGCCGGACACCCTGGACCACGGGTTTGTTGGTGTGGAAATTGCCGCCAAAGAGGTGAACCTGCTGCTGATCCTGCTTACGAATGAGTTGTTTCATACTATTCTTTGTCGATTACTGAGGCTACAAAGCTATCTTTACCGGGGCAGGTATGGTGTGCTGATATACTTCAGTATACTACTATACTTTAGGGAACTGCGCTGATAATCAGTGTTATGACAGGGACTAGTGACGATCGGGTTGAACTTCAGGCAGTGCAGGATGCCCTCTATGTGGTTGGTGGGAAATGGCGGTTTGCCATCATTTTTGCTCTATGTGACCAGCCACGCCGCTTCAACGAGCTACAGCGCCAGGTCAAAGGCATTACGTCCAGAATGCTGAGTAAAGAACTGCGCGAGCTGGAACTGAATAAGCTGGTAAAACGAACCGTTTACGCAACTTCACCCATCGTGACGGAGTATGAATTGACCAGGCACGGCATGACCCTCGAACCCGTATTAAAAGCATTGGGTGCCTGGGGGAAATTTCATCGTGAAGAAGTTGTCAGGCCAGTTTCTTCACCGATCGAGCCTGTAACCGAAGAGGATGTCAACCTGCTAAAAGCTTACTAAGCGTTGCTTCAACAGGGCAGGAAGCGTGCCGCACAGTAACCTTTGCCAGCAGACAAGGTTGTCCTTTTATGAACAACCAGTTGCTGCTCAACGATATCTTGGCCCATCTGGCCGATATTTTCGCTACCGATCGCTTCCCAATCAGCGAACGAGGTGGCCTGTACAACCCTTCCGGTAGGCCTGTTCAACGCATTGGCCTGGCTCTTGAACCGTGGCCGGATATAGCCAACTGGGTACGTTCCGAGCGTCTGGATGCGCTTTGGCTGCATCGCCCCTGGAAACTAAACCTTGCCCTTTTTCCGGCTGACGTTGGCATACTGATGCACCATTTGCCCTTTGATGAACACCTGACGACAGGCTACAACAAACTATTGGCCAACGTGTTGGCGATGGAATCACTGGAGGAGTTAGGCTACAAACAGGCGGTAGATGAGTTGGTAGGTACGTTGCCAAAACGCCCGATTGGGATGATTGGCAACGTACCTGAACGTACCTACGAAGAATGGCTTGACCAGATCGGAAAAGAGTTTGTAGGTTATGACCGTGCCGAACGTGGGCAAGCACATACACATGAACGGATTGCCGTAGTTGGCGCGATGAACCCGGCATTAATCCATGAAGCCCATGAGCGGAACGTCACGCTGTACCTGACCGGCGAGTACCGAAAAGGAACGCAAAAAGCCGTTGACGAAACGGGTATGGGCGTCATTGCCATCGGTCACCGCCGCACCGAAGAATGGGGTCTGCGGGCATTAGGTACGTTGCTGCGCGAACAGTGGAGGGGGCTGGATGTATTGGTGAAGGAGTGATTTTTAGTGATGCTATAGGGCCAGGATATGGCATCACTAAAAATTATTCCTGCCGGCCTTCTTGACCAAACCCGTCATTATTTCGGAAAAGTAAGCACCATTTTGCGGGCCAAACCAGTTCATAACACGGGTTTCGTAGGCATCTTTTTCGTAATACTTGTCGGGCGTGATGTAGCCAACGTATCCACCATTGAAACTCGTTACAAGCAGGTCAAGTCCTTGCTGTTTAGCCGCTTGTGTCAACGGAGGTAATAACTCGCCGGAGAAATCACAGGGTGCGCCAATGAGCAGGGCCGGGCCGATACGCAGGGCTTTCAGGTCGGAGGGGTAATCACCGTATATCGAGTGAAACAGCCAGGGCCGGATGCGCCAGTCGCCCAGAACACGGGGGGCCGGGTCGCGGAGAGAAAGGGGGAGCGTGAGCAGGCCAAGCGGAACCTGGCCGCCTGCGCTGTCGGGGCGGGGTGGCGATTTGGTTAATTCTGGTTTCAGGCGGGCTAGTATGTCGCTGGCGTACTGATTTACCAACGGAAAATCTTTGCCGGTTGGTGGTCCTTTCGGCCCCATGCTCCCCACGGCTCCAGCCAGAAAAACCGCCAGTCCACCCGTTTCGCGTTCCAGACCATCGACAACCCGGCCGGGCCAGTCGCGCGACAGGTATTGATAACTGAAAATGTTGATCAGGGTAGCGTGGGCCGGGTACGTTATCAGCGTAGCTGTTTTGCCATCAGAACGCGTCAGGCGTAACAGCCGGAAAAACGGATCGACCGGATTTTTCTCGTCGAGGCGGTTGTAGACGAATTCAGGTGCGTTTACCTGCTGATACGCCACGCTGACAGGGTGCAGATCAGCCTTTGCTTTTTGTAAGGCAGCCAGAATTGTATTGGTGATATGATCGACAACGCGTTGATCGTAAGGGCCAGAAAATAGATTGCCCACGATGCCGGGTGCCCAGCCGCCCAGGCTATTGTGGCTATGTATGGCCCCGAAGTAAACTGATTCCCAGGTTAGTCCAATTTCGGGCAGGCGTTTTCGCAACTGCTCGCTTACGGTAGGTGGCGTAATGAGCAGATCGGAAGCAACCAGTGCAATAGGGCCGTTTCCATTGTCGAATACGATGGCACGTACCCAGACCGAATCCGCCACGGTGGTCCAGTGCTTGCCACGCCGAACGCCGTAGCCGCCCGTTGGTGTGGTGAAAGAGGGCGTCAGATTCGCCTTGGCCCAGCCAGCGCGTAACGTCGTTTTAGGGGTAGGCAACCCCGGCAAAGCGGCGAGCCGGGCGGCTGTCTGCTTGTAAAAGTCGGTTTGCTGATACGGCGTGTGGTCATTGGGTGACAGGCTGACGGCCAGAAACAGCAGAATGAACACTAGCAGGCCCAGCAGAACCCGGAGCAGGATACGCAGAAATTTCATGCGGCAAAGGTACGGTGGCAGTAGAGAAACATTTTTGCCCATTTTGTAGGTTACCCATACGCTACTAACAACACGACATTTGGCTCACGGCTTAGTTATACGGTCAACCGGCTCCTGGTACGACGTCCGCAATTCGGACGGACACATTTACCGCGCCCGGCTGAAAGGAAAATTTAAAATAAAAGACCTGAAGGTCACTAACCCCATTGCGGTGGGCGACCGGGTGCAGTTTGAGGTGGAAGATGAAGTTGAAAACACGGCGGTAATCTTCGACATTGCACCCCGCGAAAACTACATTATCCGGCAGTCGGTGCATAAAACGGCGCATGGACACATTCTGGCCGCCAACCTCGATCAGGCGGTGTTGCTGGCTACGCTGACTTTACCCCGCACATCGCTCGGTTTCATCGACCGTTTTTTGGTGGCGGCTGAATCGTTCCGAATTCCGACAACGGTGGTCTTTAATAAGACGGATATCCTAAACGAAGAGGGGCTTGAGTTTCAGCGTGAGTTGCAGGATCTGTATGAAAATATTGGCTACAACACACTCGCTACGTCGGCTATTGAAGGAGACGGAGTTGAACCGTTTCGTAAACTGCTAGACGGGAAGATTACGCTGTTGTCGGGGCATTCGGGCGTAGGGAAATCATCGCTGGTCAATGCCATCTCGCCTTCGCTTGATTTACGCACAAACGAAGTGTCGACGTTTGCCAACAAAGGCGTACACACGACTACGTTTGCCGAAATGTTTGAGCTAACGCCAGGTACGTTCATCATCGATACGCCTGGTATAAAAGAACTGGGACTCGTTGAAACGTCGAAAGAAGAGATTGCCCATTACTTTCCCGAAATGCGTAACCGACTGAATCAGTGTCGGTTCCATAATTGCCTGCATATCAATGAACCGGGCTGCGCCATCAAAGACGCTGTTATTGAAGGCGACATTGCCGAAAGCCGCTACAACAGTTACCTCAGTATGGTTGGGGGCGAAGATAACAGAAGGTGAGGGCCAGTGCTTGGCAGCCCCATCATCCCATAGATCTGCGAAGCACCTGACACCAGCCATTAGTTTCCGGGTTGATGCTGCATCAACTTGTTAATCAGTGCTTCTACTTCGGCAGGCGGGCGTTTTACTACCAGGTGCCTATGGCCTTTACCGGCATCGTCCCAGGTGTTGCTGCCGTTGGGGCCAAGAAGGAGCCGTCCGGTTTTAGTGGTGTAATAGGGTTCTGTTCCTTCAATAGCTACCAGCACGGCGGTTTGGTCCCAGCTCATTCGGCCGTTCCGGTCTTCGGCGGAAAGGGGTAAGCTAATTCGGAAAACATCCTTGACGGGACTGTTGCGGATGGTCGTGTTCTGCACCAATGGCACGCCCGTTTTGATCGCTTGCCCAATCTCGAAGCCACTGAGTAGCATCGGAGTGGGCCAGTTGGCGTAGACCACTTTCGAGGCCGTGGTGTCGCGGTGGACGTTGTATTCATGGCCCGCCGGAAATTTGCCGGCCATGCTCACCAACTGCTTCACCTTGCGCGTCACTAACTCGTGTCCCGGTAGTTCTGAGTACTGATCGGGACCAGAATCAAGCAGGTTTGCCAGATTGGTCAGGAAGCCAACCGTAATGATTGTAACGCTCCTGTCGGATTGATGGGCCAGTAGTTGGCGATAAACGGATACTGCATCTGGAGCGTCATCATTGGTTTTTAGCGCATGCGGATAGCGGGCCACGAGCGTGTCGGACCAATGTTGGGAATCGGCATCCGTGACGGCCCACCCTTTGGGAACGCCAATAGGAGTGGTTGGTCGCCCGAAATAGGTGTTAAGGACACTTAGTACCGGCACTACGCGAGGATATTTACTCGATGCGATAGTGGCCAGTATCCTAATTCGACCTTCATCGGCATAGCTGTGAAGCATCGTGATGGCACCAACATCGTCGTAATCTGGGCCCATATCCGTATCGAAAATGACGGGCAGGGGCGTGCGGTTGTTTTGTGAAAGGGCTGGGTACGTTGTGAACAGCAGTAGCACTAGCAGGTAACGCATACGAATAGTCATCGACTGATTGGAGCAATACTTTCCTGCAAAATAGCCTAAACTTTATGGGTTTTGGTCTATTTACGATAACTAGGTTATAGGGGTCAACAGGCAACAGGTTCAGACAATGTACGGCCTGGCTGATCGCTAGACTGTGTACATCACCTGAACCTGTTGCGTACTGTTATTTATACGAACCAGGGCGTATCCCCGGGGTAATCTAGTCAGTCTTGAGCACCTTAATAATCCGGCTCTGCGTAGGCGTACTCACCTGCAGGAGCAGCACGCCCGGCCCCTGACCAGCCACCGACAGTTCATGCTGTTCCACAGCCTGCGGCTGAGCTACCTGCCGCTGGGTGATCACCCGGCCTTGAGCGCTAACCAACTGCAATTGTAAGGGCTCGGTGCCCGCTCCTTTAATCAGTACCCGCACCAGATCACCCTGCACCGGGTTGCCCAGCAACGTTACCTCCAACTGAGCGGTTGGTTCGGCTACCGCTATACGATAGGCGGCTCCCGGCTCGCGGCCCCACACCCGATCGGCACCCGCGTAGACGACCACCCGGCTGTTGGCACTCGACTCGGCAGGCTGCTCCTGGTAGGAGTAGTCATTGGTCTGGTCGAAGCGGCCCCCATCGGGCTTACTGATGCGATAACGTACCCGTCCCGTGCTGGCCCCTGGTGCCAGTTGCCCGGCCTGGTTGAAGCGGATTTCCAGGTAGTAGTTAGCTCCACCCACGGCGGGGGTCAACGCTACCAGTTGGGTGCTCACGTTCCCCTCGTCGACTTCGACCTGCAACCGCTCGTTGCCATCGGAAGTGAAGTAGTAGCGCACTTTCAGGTCGCTGTAATTCACAGGTACGTTGCCCTCGTTGCGAATCTCCAGGTAGGTGTTGATCTGGGTGGCTGAAGGGCCGTTTTTGCTTTCGGTCAAGGCCCGCAACGCCCGGATCTGGGTAGCACTGCCCGGCTCTACACCGGCAATGAGTACGCCGTTGTAGTAAGCGGTGATACGCAGGTTACCCGCCAACTGGTTGCGGACGGTAGCATACGAATAATCGTCCAGCTCATTAAGCCCTGAGTAGTCACTCTTGGCAAAATAAGCCTGAATGGGTCCTGTGCTAGCTCCAGAGGCTAGCGAACCTGCCCCGGCCGTGAAGCTGAACTCGACGTAGCCTGCTGCGCCGGTCTGAACCGGTGAGAGGGGTACGTAGCGCAGCCGCACATTCTGGTTGCCCAGTTGAGCGTAGTTGATGGAGAGGTTGCTCAGCGCGGCGGCTCCTTCGACCGTGAGGTAGTAACGTACGGTCAGGTTGGCCAGGGGCAGCATACCCAGGCCCTGGTTCTGCAACTCGATCAGGGGTTGAATAGCGTTGTTGTCCGCGTAGTTATCCACGTCCCGGTGCAGCACCGTCAGGCGACCGCCAACCGTGACCGCAGCCGTAGCTAGCTGGCTCACACAGCCGTCTACCTGGCAACTGGTCTGGTAAGTGAACGTACCTGGCTGATCAGTAGGCACAACGATGGTCGATCCGTTGCCCGAGGTGTTGTTGGGTCCGCTCCAGGCAATAATGCCTGCACAGTTGCCCACCAGCAGGTTGACGTTACCCGAGTTGACATCTACCGTTACGGCCGACTGGCTGGCGGGGTAGGCCCCTCCGCTTTGGGTAAGCAGGGTGGGCGTTGGCGGTACAGCCTTGACCCGCGCAATCTGGGTGGCCGTGTTCGCGCAGCCATTGCCGTCGGTGTAGTGGTAGTCGACGGTGCGGTTGCCCACGGCCAGGTTAGCGGGGTTGAATTGGGTAGCGGGCGTGCCGTCGATGGCGAAGCTGCCGCCTGCGGGTGTAGCGGTCAGGGTCACGGCCGGAGCATCTTTACAGTACTCGCCGGCCAGTCCCGTGATCGAGAGGAAAGGCAGGGGATTGACTGTCACGCTCTGGGTGGTACTGTTGGTGCACCCGTTGGTATCAGTATAGACAAAGCGTACCGAGTGTGCGCCGATCGCCAGCGTGCCCGATACAAACTGGGTGGCCGCTACGTTATCGATGGTAAAACTGCCGCCGGCAGGCGTTCCTGTCAGGGTGACGGGGGCCGCATCGCGGCAGTAAGCGCTGGCCAGACCCGTGATCGAGACGACCGGTAGCGCGTTGACCGTCACCGTCTGGGTGGTGGTTCCCACGCAGCCGTTGGCATCCGTATAAGTGTAGCCCACCGTACGGTTTCCCGCCAGCAGTTTGGCCGGATTGAACTGGGTAGCTGCTGTTCCGTCGATGGTGAAGCTGCCGCCCGCCGGGGTTGCTGTCAGGGGAACCACTGCTGCGTCCTGGCAATAGGCGTTGGCCAGCCCTGTAATAGTTACAACCGGCAGGGGATTGACCGTCACGTTTTGGACGGTCGAATTGCTACAGCCATTGCCATCGGTGTAGGCGTAGCGCACCGTGTGCGAACCATCGGCAAGCGAAGCGGGGGTGAACTGGGTAACGGCCGTGCCACTGCCATCGATGGTGAAGCTGCCACCCGTTGGCGTTCCCGTCAGGGTCACGGCCGGGGCATCTTTACAGTAGGCACTGGCCAGACCTGTAATCGAAACGACCGGTAGGGGGTTAACCGTTACAGTTTGAGTAGTCGAATTGCTACAGCCGTTGCCGTTGGTGTAGCGGTAGACTACCATGTGTGATCCCGTAGTCAGGCTGGCTGGGTTGAAACTGGTGGCTGGTGTGCCATCCACGGTGAAGCTGCCGCCTGTAGGGGTACCCGTCAGTGTAACCGCAGTGGCATCTTTACAGTAGGCGTTGGCCAGATTCGTGATCGAGATAACAGGCAGAGCGTTGATGGTTACGTTCTGGGTGGCCGTATTGGTACAACCGTTGCCATTCGTATAGCGGTAAACCACTGCATGCGAACCCGAAGCCAACGCACTGGGGTTGAAGCTGGTCGCTGTTGTACCATCAATAGTAAAGCTGCCGCCCGTGGGTGAGCCTGTCAGCGTAATAGCTGAGGCATCTTTGCAATAAGCACTGGCCAGCCCCGTAATTGAGACTGTCGGCAAGGGGTTCACCGTTACGTTCTGGGTGGCCGTATTGGTACAACCATTGCCATTGGTATAGCGGTAAACCACCGTGTGCGAACCAGTTGTCAGCGCCGACGGGTTGAAACTGCTTGCTGGCGTTCCGTCAACGGTAAAGCTGCCGCCTGTCGGCGTTCCCGCCAGGGTCACGGCCGTAGCGTCCTTACAATAGGCACTGGCCAGGCCTGTGATCGACACTGTAGGGAGTGTGTTGACCGTGAGCAAGGCCCCGCTTGAGTTGGTTGAGCCTGTGCTGTTGGTAGCTACGGCCCGGAAATACTGCCCGTTTACCGATGCATTAGCGCTGATGGTCAGCGTACTGGTGGTGCCGGAGGTCGAAATAGAATAGATACCTGCGGAGTTAATCGTTGTCGGTGAACTGAAGGCCGCGCTGTTATCGCGTTGCCACTGAAAACTCGTCGCCCCCGTAGCGGTGGCGGTAAACGTGACTGTATTACCGGTACAAACGGCGGTCGACGCCGGGTTTTGCGTGAAACTGGGCACTGGCGTTGTTGGTGCTTGAGCCGTTGCCGTGGCATACCAGAGCTTACGGGTATTTTGCGCACTACATGCGCCGTTACCCGTAGTCAGGTTATCGAACAGGATAACGATCCGGCCGCTGGACGACAGAATAGCAGATGGGTAGTTGAAGGCACTCGCTCCGGTTGGCGTGGTGTAGGCAAGGCCCGTTGCCCAGGTGCCCGTACCACCTGGCTGATACGCAAATCGTAAACCGCTCGAGTTATAACCAAAGGATTTACTCCCATTGCTGTTGATATGAAACGAGCCGTCGATCATGCTGCCCGATAGGTTGCCATTGATCTGTTGGCCTGCCGCAAAAGCACCCCCGATGTTGTTGGTGTAATTGATCTGGCCGGGGTACCCGGAATAGACGATGTGTACTTTGTTGGCTGCGTCGGTATCAATACCCAGCGTATTACCCTGGGTCTGGTCCTGAGCGCCCTCGGCTATTACTGTGGGCGTTGCCCAGCTACCCGAGCTATTGGTCGTATACACTAAACCTCCGTTGCGGCCCTGGTTGTCTGTTTCCCGCTGAATGGCCATGTGCGCTTTGCCGGCGCCATCAATGGCCATATCGAAATTGTTTATTTCATTGGCTGGTACGCCACCGCTTATGCTCAGGGCTGTCTCGCCAACCCACTCTGTGCCCGTGTAGCGGTAATAACGGATCCCGTACGTCCGGGGGCTGTTTACATCAGAAATGCGAAAGCCAATATGGGGCTGATTGGCAGCATCCACCTCGATCACTGGATCATCGGTGCCTTTGAAACCACTGGGATCGGAGAACGTCTGGATTTCGGTAAAAGTCCAACTGGTGCCATTGGTGCTCACACCGTACCATACCCCCCGGGTGCTGGTTAATGATTCTCCCCGTGACCCTCTGAAAACAACGTGAAACCGGCCCAGTGCATCAATGGCGATATCTACGTCGTCTGAGGCCGAATCGAAATTGGGTATGTTGATCGGCGAGTTGCTGTTGCCTGTTGGAGCGAACGTACTGACGGTTGTCCAGTTAGTGCCATCAAAACCGATCAGTTTGTAAATGGCTGTCTGCCCGGATCCTTTGCGCCAGAATCCGAATATTTTACCATCTGATGGTCTGGCTGCCAGCGAGCTGAAAGGCCAGTCGCAACCCGTTCCTTCCTCAATCTGAGCCGTTGTGAAGCCTGAAATCTGCGCCTTTAATGAAAAAGGCAGTATGGCCATGATGAGCACTATAATGCCACTGGTCATTATGTTCCTTACGGCTAACCACCTGTTGGATGGCAAGGGTGTGAGGATACAGGAGGATAAAGTAGAAATAATCATACGTGAGCGTTTATTGTTGATTGGTAAACTATTAAGAAATGCAAGACTGAATTTTGTGTACTTTTTGCCTACTACCAGCGGTAGAAAAACAGACTATCTCCTGACTGGATACTATATTTTGCACGAACAAGCATGCACATATGTTTATTCGTATATACGAAAGTAGGCTACCTGATCTAGTTAATATTATAAATGATCATATGTTTACTGGACGGTATTATGTGAACGAAGCGGGCATACGACAACACGTGATCCGCTGAGTATCATGGCAGCTAAGTAACGCTTACATGAATTTTGACTAAGCTAAAAGGCATTTCGGCTAACTCTGTCTTGACAGGCGTGCAGACCTTTGCATGAACAAAAACAGAGCTATGAAAGCGATCAGAATTCATGAATTTGGCGGACCTGAGGTATTGAAACTGGAAGAGGTAGAACGCCCCGTTCCAGCAGCCGATGAGCTATTAGTAGCCGTATACGCCAGCAGCGTCAATCCGGCCGATTACGTTATCCGTCAGGGTGGAAATGAGGCGTTGCGCTCTTTCCTGACATTACCGCTGGGCCTCGGTCTGGATGTAGCGGGGATTGTGGAGGAAACTGGCGGTGAGGTAACTGACTTTAAAAAAGGGGATAAAGTGTATGGCGTTCCGAATTTCCCCGGCGATGGAAGTTATGCTGACTATATTGCCGCGAAGGCAAGCCAGTTTTCGTTGATGCCAGACCATATCACCTTCAACGAGGCCGGGGCCCTTCCCTCCTGTGCGCTGATTGCCTGGAACGGAATCGTGGATTTAGGTAATGTCCAACCAGGACAGCGTGTGCTGATTCACGGTGCGGCCGGTGGCGTGGGCAATCTGGCGGTGCAGATTGCCAAAGCAAAGGGTGGGTACGTCATAGGAACGGCTTCCGCTCACAACGTTGACTTTTTGAACGAACTGGGTGCCGACGAAGTAATTGATTACAATACCGAGCGTTTCGACGAGCTGCTGCGCGATATAGATCTCGTATTCAACGCTACGCCTGGGCGCGACGAGAGCATCCGGTTGAGGTCGGTTGACGTACTAAAGGAGGGAGGCCTGTTTGTGTGTACGCACCTGGATCAGCCCTTTTCGGCCGATTTTCTGAATGCACTGACCCGAAAGAACGCCACCGGAACCCTGGTGGGCGGAGGTAGTGTAACCACCTATACATCCTCTTTGAGTGGGACCACCCAACTGATCAACGAGGGGAAAGTAAAAGCGGTGGTGAGCAATGTATACCCGCTGCAACAGGTGGCTGATGCCCATCGCCAGAGCGAAACCAAACACGTGCGCGGCAAAATCGTTCTTGAAATAAGAAAGGAAAACTAACCCGATGAAGCGGTTTAAAACCATCAGCGAATTTCTGCAGTTCAGGCAACTGCCCAAACCAGCGCACCCGTTGATTAGTGTGTTTGAACTGGAATCCGTTGCTGGTATAACACTGAGCGAGTCGGCGACATGGGTTTGTGATTTCTATTGCATTGGCCTTAAACGGGTGGCCAATTACAACGAAATTAAATTGAAGTACGGGCAGCAAACGTATGACTATGATGAGGGAATTATGTCCTGTATATCGCCCAACCAGGTGCTAAGCCTCTCGGTTAATAAGCAGGCTACCCAACTCAACCAATCAGGATGGATGTTGCTCATCCATCCTGATTTTCTGTGGAATACACCATTGGCCACAACAATCAAGCAGTACGATTTTTGGGATTATTCGGTGAATGAAGCCTTGTTTCTATCTGGAAAAGAAGAGGCTTTGCTGATTGATATCATCAAAACTATTCAGCAGGAAGGCCAGTCAACGATCGATACGTTTAGTAAACCCATCATCATTTCGCACCTTGTTACCCTGCTCAACTATGCCGACAGGTTTTATCATCGGCAGTTCATTACCAGAGAGAAATCGAGCCATCAGCTACTGGAACGGTTGGAGAACCTGTTGAACGACTATTTTGGCAATGATGACCTGGTCTCAAAAGGGCTGCCGACGGTTGGGCATATCGCCCAATCGCTGAATATCTCCCCCAAGTATTTAAGCAGTTCATTAAAAGTCCTGACCGGACAAAATACCCAGCAACACATTCACGAAAAGCTGATCGAAAAAGCGAAAGAAAGGTTGTCGACCACCGAGTTAACCGTCAGTGAAATTGCGTACGAATTAGGATTTGAACATCTGCAATCGTTTAGTAAGCTGTTCAAGACAAAAACGAACCAGTCACCGCTTGCATTTAGAGCCTCTTTTCAGTGAGGCTGGTCAACCAGAACCCCACCTGACGCTTGGCGCAGCCTTCCACAGCTTACTTCGGAAATAGGCTTTTATCCAGGCCGGGGATAATACGGAGGGCGTTTTTGTAATACACTTTTTTCAGCACCTCATCGGGAAGAGCCATCCCGTACATGCGCCAGAAGGCATGGTATTTTTTGTGGTAGGGAAAGTACTCATCGTCGGTTTCGAGCACGCGGAAATAGGTGGCGTATTCGCTGGGCACCCAACTGTCTTTTCCGAACACGATCCGATCCTGGTACTTCGTGAAAAACCGATTCGCCGCGCGGGGTTGCCGACCGAGTTCAGCGATGACAGCTCCAATTTCGAGCACCATGTTGGGATAAACGCCCATAAGGCTGTCCAATTTGGCGAGGTTATTTGGGTACCAGCCCATATGGGCATTAATGAACGTTGTTTTTGGATTCTTCCGAAACACGTTATGTTGCTCGGTCAGCAACTGTTCCCAGGAAACAGGGTTTTTATCCGAGCGTTTCCGGCCGGGGTGCAGTTTCAGTTCCAGCCAGCGTTCATTATACCGGTCCATCGGGTCCCAGAACGGCTTAGGATCGGCGGTGTGAATAATGACCGGGATGCCCAACTGCCCGCATTTGGCCCAGATTGGATCGAGGCGCGGATCATCGACGGCCACGCGCTGGCCTTTATCATCTTTGGTATCCATGCCCAGACTTTTGTAAATCTTCAGTCCGCAGGCCCCGGCTTTTACGTCGGCTTCGAGGCGTTTTACGGCTTCATCGGTCCAGCCCGGCTTGCCAATGCCATCGAACAATACGTTGGTAAACAGCACCAGATGAGGGGTGTTGGTCTTTTTAATGTTCGCCAGCGATTCGGAAAAGAACTTATCACTTTCGGCGGCTTTACCCCAACCACGACCACTCAGATTCACCATGATGCCCATGTTCAGGCTGTCCATCTGAGCTAGTAGCGGCCGCAGATTTACGTTGTCCATGTTCCATTGATGATTGTGCACATCAATGAATGGGTATTTGGCCCGGGTCAGTTTATGCTCCGGTACTTTCAGGGTAGAAACCGGATCGTACTCTTCGAAACCGAGTGGTAATTCGGGTGCCGATTGTTGGGCGGAGAGGGAGGTAGTGAGTGCAGTGAGCGAAAGAGCAAGTAGATAAATGAGCCGCATAATGCTGATTGACGCAAACGAAAACCCCACCAGGCTTGTCCCAGTGAGGATTGGGTCGGATAAATATACGGCCCAGACCGCGTTTAATTGCCCATTTCGCCCCGCATTGACTGGCCAAACTGTCGTTCGATCGACTTTGTGTCGGTTTCCTGCCCCAGCAACACCATCAGTTTGGTGATGGCGGCCTCAGTGGTCATGTCGGCCCCGCTCACCACACCAATCTGTTGCAGACGCGTGCTGGTCTGGTACTGTCCCTGCGTGACGCGCCCCCCTTCGCACTGCGATACATTGACGATCACGACACCCCTGGCAATGGCCGCCCGCAAGGCTTCGGCCAGCCAGGCATCGGTAGGTACGTTGCCTGCACCAAACGTTTCGAGCACCACGCCCCGTAACCCCGGTATAGCCAGCACTGCATTGATAACGGCCGGTTTGATGCCGGGAAACAGCTTCAGGATCGTTACGTTATCATCAACGGCCGTACTGATGCTGAACGGCAACGCCATATCCTGACGGGCAATAAACGGACGGTTGTATTCGATCCGCACGCCGGCCATGGCCAGGTGCGGGTAATTTTCGGAATGAAAGGCGTTGAAATGTACGCTTTCCCGCTTCTTGGCCCGGTTTCCGCGCAACAGCAGCGAATTGAAATAGATACACACTTCGGGCACGGCCGGCCGGCCATCCTGCCGGTCGGCGGCGATTTCGAGCGCCGTCAGCAGGTTTTCACGCGCATCGGTACGCGCCACGCCGATGGGTAATTGCGCTCCGGTCAGAATAACGGGTTTGCCCAGATTAGTGAGCATGAAACTCAGCGCCGAAGCCGTGTAGGCCATCGTGTCGGTGCCGTGCAGGATCACGAAGCTATCAAACTGATCGTAATGCGTTTCGATCGTCTGGGCGAGACGTACCCACACCGTTGGCTTCACATCTGATGAGTCGATGATTGGTTCCAGATTAATGAGCGATACGTCGAAGTCGAGCCGACCAATTTCGGGCACTTTTTCAATGACCTGACTGAAATCGAACGGCATCAACTGCCCCGTCTTTGCGGGATCTGCTGAGCGGTCGTAGACCATGCCGAGCGTTCCGCCGGTGTAAATGACTAAGATAGACCCAGCCGGATTTGGCGTTATATTGAGATGAAGCATAGGGGTGGGAAAATTGGTTATTAGTTGCTCCGCCTTGGTCTAAAGCGGAGCAACTAATAACCAATAATTGATAAAGCGTTACGTGTGGTAATAGCGGCCACTTCTTCCACCGACGTACCGGTGAGTTCGGCGAGGCGACCGGCAACGTACCTGAGGTAGGCGGGTTCGTTGCGTTTTCCCCGGAAGGGAACGGGAGCAAGATAGGGGGCATCCGTTTCGAGCACCAGATGGTCGAGGCTGATGTGGGGGATTACCTTGTCGAGTCCACCATTTTTGTAGGTGGCTACGCCGCCGATGCCCAGCAAAAAGCCCATGTCGATAGCGCGGCGGGCTTCCTCCAAATTGCCAACGAAGCAGTGGAAAATGCCCCTTAGATTGGGTAGCGCCAGTTTCTCCATCAGATCGGCGGCTTCCATCATGGCATTCCGGTCGTGGCCCGAGCGGGTGTGCAGCGATACGAATAGGTTCCGGTCCGATGCCCAGCGCAACTGCTGTTCAAACGCCATAAACTGCTGCGGCACGAAGGCCATGTCCCAGTAAAAATCGAGCCCGATTTCGCCTATGGCCATAAACGGTTGGGCGTTTAGCCATTGCTCAACGGTGGCCAGTTCCGTATCGACTGTTTCGTTGACGTAGGTAGGGTGGAGGCCCATCATCGGTCGGCATTGGTCGGGGTATTGCGTCGCCAGGTCCATCATACCGGCAATGGTCTCGGTGGCGCAGTTAGGCATCCAGATAGTTGAAATGCCTTCCGAAAAAGCCCGTTGCAGCATATCGTCGCGGGTGCCAACTGGTTCCCCGTCGATGAGACGGTCGGCTTCGTATTTTTCGTCGTAAATGTGAGCGTGGGTGTCAATGAAGGTCAACATGCCGCAAAGAAACGGCCAAAACGCCAGTTAATAGGTACGTCCTTTCCAGCGGATGGGAATCGGAAGCAGGTAATACAGCACCGATAACGTACCCAGCACAACCTGATACGGTTCGTACAGAACGGCATCAAACCAGCGGTGCGTTTGCTGGGTACGTTGCAAGGTATAGGCCAGCAACAGGCTTTGAATCAGTAGCTTAACGGCGTAAATCGACAGCGCGATTTTGACGGAAAAAAGGCAGACAAGCACCAGAAGGGGAACGAGCAGGTACTGGAAAAGTACACCACCGAGCAATGGTAACGGCAGTGAAAATGCACCCCGCATCCAGCGCTTGCGTTGTTGCAGGTACGTTGCCAGCGTAGGTGCAGGAAGCGTTTCGGCCAGCACATCAGCGTTCAGTCGGTGCGCGTACCCGTACCCTTTCGCCACAATGGCCTGAAAGAGCGTATAATCTTCGACCACGGAAAAGGGAATGCCCGCAAAGCCGCCAACGGCATCGTAGGCTTCCCGCCGAACGGCCATGTTATTGCCCGACCCGGTAAGGGGTAACCCCAGGTACGTTCCGAGGTGAATCAGCCCGAAGGCAAGCAGCCAGTCTACTGCCTGAAGCCGCGACCAGAGGCCGGAACCCGTAACGAGGGTCGTGCCGGTGACGATGCCCGTTCCCAGTTTGAAGTCAGCAACTAAACTGGTTAACCAGGAAGGAGGAACGCGCACATCGGCATCGGTGATAAACAGAAAATCGCCTTTTGCCCGGTGCGCCAATTGCGCCAGCACATTGGCTTTTCCGTTCAGTAGCGCGTTTTCTGCAATCTGGAACAGCCCGAAGTTTGGCTTGTCGGCAATGAATTCCTGAACGATACTGGCCGTTCTGTCGGTCGATCCGTCGTTGCCTGTCAGTACCTCGTAGCGGTTGGTTGGGTAGTCGAGTGCAGCCAGTGCAGCCAGGCACGAGTTGATGGTGGCCTCTTCGTTGCGGGCGGCTATCAGTACCGATACGTAGGGCAGTTCAGGCATAAACCGGTTGCGGCACGGCCCTGAACTGGTAGCCCAGGGCGGTGAAGTGGGCCAGATACCGCGGCAAGGCGTAGTGCAGGTTCGTCCAGGCTTTCAGGCTATCGTGAAAGACCACGATCGACCCTGGTTTGGTGTATTTGATGCTTTTTTGCAGCACCGTTTCGGGCGTCAGGGTCTGGTCGAAATCGCCGGTCAGTACATCCCACATCACGACCGAGAACTCGGCCTCCAACCCCGCCGCCTGGCTTTTTTTGATCCGTCCATAGGGTGGCCGAAACAGGTTCGTGGCGATGCTCATCTGGCGCTGGCATTTCCGAATATTGGCCCAGTACACCTCATCGTGAGTTTTCCATCCGTTCAGGTGGTTGAAGGTATGGTTGCCAATTTCATGTCCCGCTTCGATCACCTTGTAAAACATATCGCGGTGTTTACTCACATTGTCGCCGATGCAGAAAAACGTAGCCTGAGCCTCGTATTTGTCCAGTTGGTCGAGCACAAATTCCGTTACGCCGGGTATGGGCCCATCGTCGAACGTGAGGTATATGGTTGGTTCATCAGCCTGCTTCTCCCCAAGTCGCCACAGGAAATCCGGGTAGACGGTTCGGAACAGAAAATTCGATTTATGGAGAAAAAATGACAAGGGAACAAGCTGATTAAAATGAAAAATTAGCTGGGTGGCGCGACTTTATTTGAGCTTTCGACCTTTCCAGACAATGCCGGGCTGTTGGGCGGCAAGACCAAAAAAAAGGACGTATACTGGATAAATGAGCTGCGTTAGTGGAATCCAGCCCACGGCCGACTGTTTTCGCAAAAAGACGAGTACACTGCGCAAATAAACAAATTCGGGTGTCAATTTCAGCAACACTATACCCAATGTAGCCGAGCCCGACAGGCCGCCTGCCAGCCAGTAACCCAGGGCAACAATCGGCGTCAGGTTGCTTAGAAAAATAAAAACGGCCAGTAATGTGGGAAATACCGACGAGTAGGCCCGCCATTTGCCCGCCCACCGTTTTCGTTGCTGGTAGAACGTACCCAGCGATTGATGCGCCGCCGTTTCTACGAGGGCATCCCTGTTTTTGAGGAAATGGACACCCTTCGGAAAACGCGCTGCCATTTTGTGCATCAATAGTTCGTCATCGCCCGATGCCACGTGATCGACTCCGGCGAAGCCATCGACTGCCTCAAAGGCCGCTTTTTCGTAGCATAGATTCGCGCCGTTGCACATCGTCGGTTTTCCCATCGCCAGTGTAGCCGCTCCTGCCCCAATCAGGGAAGCAAACTCAACTGTTTGTAACGAGCCAAAAACAGTCCGTTCGGTTGTAAAAGTCACCGGTCCACTAATCAGGTTAGCGCCGGTTTGCTGATAAAACCGGGCCAGCGCGTCGAGCCAATTTGGCCCCACGCGGCAATCGCCATCGGTGGTCACAATCAACGTACCTGTGGCCTGAGTGATGCTCTGCGCAATTGCCCGCTTTTTGGGCGACGCCACCGTAGAGTCGTCGGCCAGCGTAAAAACGGTGAGCGGATAAGGCGCAACAGGTACGTATCCCCTGGCCAGTTCAGCCGTGGTATCGGTCGACGCATCGTCGGCGACGATCACCGAAAAGTGGGGGTATGTCTGGGCGGTCAAGTCGGCCAGCAGGAAGGGGAGGTTCGCTGCTTCGTTTCGAACCGGGATAATCACCGTGATCGTTGGCTTTTCGAGCAGATGAAGGGCAGATTCCCGTTTTTCCGGTAACCCGTTCCAGGCACGCCAAAGTGCTATTGTTAGTAAAGCATAGGCAGCCGCTAGTAGCCAGAGAACCCAAATCATGCGGGCAAGATAAGACGGTATTGGTAATTGGCCCGCTGGATAGATGACCGTAGCCTGATTTATAACTCTACTGTTTTGGTAGTGTATGAAAAAATCAACGCTATGACAACCCAAACAAGCCCCCGATTGCAGGCGCACGAACTAGACCTGCTGCGCGAAAAAATTAAAGACATTCGCATCACCATGATGACCACGCAGGAGTCGGACGGCGATTTTCACACGCGCCCCATGTCGACCCACGAAATGGACCCCGACGGCACGATGTGGTTCTTTTCGTACGATGACTCCAACAAAGTACGTGAGATTGGCCAGAACAACCGAGTGGCACTTGGTTTCTCTGATCCCGGTCCCGAAACCTATGTTTCGCTGTCGGGCCACGCCGATGTGGTGAAAGATAAGGCGAAGATCGACGAGCTGTGGAGCGATTTTCTCAAGACCTGGTTTCCCAACGGAAAAGATGACCCGCGCATTTGCCTTATTAAAGTGAATGCCCACGCCGGGGAATACTGGGATCGGCCGGGCGGCAAGATGATGACGCTTTTTGAAATGGCTAAAGGCGCCCTCACGGGACAGCCAGATACCTCGGGCCGCAACGAAAAATTAGGCGACGAGCCGAAATGAGTCGGCAGGGCGCTGGATAGTGAATACCGGATGTTGGATACTGGATTGACTGGTATCCAACATCCGGTATTCACTGTCGGCTAAACCAGGGCAGGCAGGTAGCGGTCGCGGAAGATGTTGATATGGTGGGCTTCGTGGCCGGGAATCATGTGGGCCAGTGCGCGCAGACTGAGCGCGTGGCCACTGGCGTTGCCTGTTTTGTCGTAGACGTCGGACGTGAAGGAATCGAATAAACTCAGTGTAGCCGCCCGTACGGTGTCGTATTCGCGCCAGATGTCGGTTAGCGGGCGTGCATCGGCTCCTGAGTTGGGTACGTAGGTGTCCTGATCAAAGCCGGGGAGTGGTGTTTGGTCGCCGCGTCCAATTCGCAACGCCCGGTACGCGAAAATGCGTTCGGTGTCGATCATATGCACCAGCGACTCCTTGATGCTCCATTTACCGGGTGCATATCGTGTTAGGGCCTGCTCATCCGTCAGGGTTACCAGCAGTTCTTTCAGTATCGCCGATTGTCCCCGAAGCTGTTCCAGCGGATTCTGCCCTTCAGGAACAAGTTTAACATAGGTACTGGCCATTGGCAAATATTCGGCAGACGCAGGGCGTGCAATCATTGGCTGTTGTGGCACACGGCACCAGCCGTGTAGTCAGGTGAACTAGTCTGACAAATGTACTTTTTACTGGTTGATTTCGGCTACTACATGGCTGGTGCCATGTACGACTATAGTCAGTATTGTCGATTAGATTTTCTCCCAGGCCAATTGCCAGCCAGTGGCCAACACGTCCCGAACAGGCAGCGGTACACCGGGTTGACGGCTTTTCTCAACCGCCACCAGACGCAGTGGTTTTGTTTCGCGCGTCTGCGACGACATCACCCGGTCGGCCCGTAGATAAACCCGCCCCGACGATTTGTCAATGATCTCAACATGAGCGTAAACCATATCGCCAACGGCCAGCTTAACTTCATCGATGGTTTGCGGGCTGGTCACTTCAAAGACAAAAAGCTGGCCCTCCGTCAGAGTATTGTTGGTGATACTGCGGGTTTGCACAGATGGCCAGTGGCGTGCAACAGCCGGAGAAACGGGTGTTGATTTGGCCTCGGTCAACGCAACAGGCCGCACATCCCTGAGTTGTACCGTTTCGGCTGTTTCCAGACCCGCTACAACCACAGTTGCATTGGCCAGTGACGCTTCTTCCATTTCATCAGGTACGTTCTCGCTTTCCGTTTCGGGATGTGGCTTTTCAATAACGGCCAGAATCGCCTGCCGGTCGGTTGCCGAGATGCCGTGATTGCCTTTCGCCAGCGCCAGAATGACCCTGTCGCTCAGTAAATCGCTATAATTCTGCGGGCGGGTCAGCAGTTCCTTATAGGCTAGGGCCTGATACACATAGAGTTGTGTTTCTGCTTTTGCGAAAGGCAGCATCAGCGGGTGTTCGGGTGAGAATTGTTTCGACAGTTGAGCAATGTAGGTTGGTCCGGCATTATAGGCCGAGGCTGCCAGCATCCAGGAGCCGGTTTGCCGGTACAGTTCCCACATATACCGGCAGGCAGCCTGCGTGGCTTTGCGCACATCGTAGCGGTCATCGTGGCGGCGGCGAACGGTTAGCCCCAGTTTGCGGGCTGTCTTGGGCATCAGTTGCCATAGACCAGCAGCACCTTTACGGGAAATGCTCTGGCTTTTCAATTCGCTTTCTACCAGGGCCAGGTATTTCAGGTCTTTAGGAATGGCGTTCTGCTCCAGAATGGGTTCGATGATGGGAAACAGAACTGCCGCTTTGCGCTGGATATCCAACAGATCGTCGGTGTAACGGGCTCGGCGGGTAACTGTTTTCTGCCAGCGCTGGGCTACAGTAGGCAAGTAGCTGGGAAGTTTCTCGCCACAAAAACGAATATCATCGGTAGTGGGTGGGGCAACTGTGGCGGCCGGTTGGGCCTGTACCTGGAAAAATTGAGTCAGACTAAGGCTTACGGTGATGGCCAGTAGCAGAATTTTCATGTATGGAAAGCCCAGGGGCTGTTTGGGTTGCCAATCTACGTACCTGCCTGTAGCTGGTACGGTCACTGCTGGTCTCCATTCCCTCTGTTCGCGCTCCTCGTCCGGCTTAATCCAGCAGCCGAATGTTAAAATTCTTCAGTGCATTCTTTTTGATAACTCGTACCAACCGACCTTTCTCGTAAATATACTCGTCTTCGCGGTCGGCGAGGCGCGCCTGATAACTCGGGCGCAATGTAGGCGTCATTGTGAAGTAGTCACCAAAATATTCGGCGTAGACACGCTGACGGCCAGTAGGTTCGCTAAAGTACATCATGGAAATGGTAAAATCAATTTTCCGGTTTTCGGTCGCCTTGCGTTCGTATTTATACTGATTGGCTACGATCTCATAGTGCGTGCCTGTCCACTCGGTACGTGAGCTGTAATTGCCTTTGTTGGTGTGCGCTTCTACGGTAGACAGCATAAGCTGACCGTTTTTCAGCCGACTGATCACTTTGTAATAAATCGTCAGCTTGTAAACCAGGAAATTTACCTGCACATCGCTGATCTGTGTGTAAACGATCTCGTTACCAGGTAGTTGCTGACGAGAGGCCGTCATGGTGCCAATTCGGGCTCCGGCAATATCAATGGCATAATGATGGGTTTCGGTAGTTTGCTGAGCACTGAGTGGCTCACCACTAGCAACACTTAGAAGTAGAAGCAGAACATAACGCATATAGTAATAAGAAAGAAGCCAATCTGTTTGTTTCCTGCGTTGAACCCGGCCCAGCCGTGCAGTCAGATAAACCAGGCCATATAACAAACCGCCCAGCCTATACGAGTAGAGAGCAGGCAACGCCCACGATGTACGGGAGAACGTGGATTGAAGATGAGATTGGTGAATGACTTTCCTGTTTTGTTATCTGTCAGGTTTAGGCGTTCTTGCTACTGAGAAAGCTCAACTAGCCTGTTTTGCCCGCTTAAGCACTTTATGACGCCATCAACAACGCCAGAGTCTACCACGTCTGATCATTTCAACCGATCGCTCGGCCTGCTCGATTCCACCCTGATCGTGTCGGGGTCGATGATTGGATCGGGAATTTTTATTGTATCGGCCTCAATGGCCCGTAACCTTGGTTCGCCCGGATGGCTTATGCTGCTCTGGGTTATGACCGGTATTCTGACCGTCGCCGCTGCGCTCAGTTACGGCGAACTGGCCGGTATGATGCCCCGCGCCGGTGGTCAATATGTGTACATTCAACGCGCTTATAACCCATTGCTGGGCTTTGTCTACGGCTGGACGGTCTTTACAGTCATTCAAACGGGCACCATCGCGGCGGTCGCCGTGGCGTTCACCAAGTTTTCGGCAGTGTTTATGCCCGCGCTGAACCCGGAAAATACCTGGTTTGCTATCGGGCCGGTGTCTTTTTCGCTGGGTAAATTGTATGCCATCGGCAGCATTATTCTATTGACCTGGCTTAATAGTCGAGGGGTGCAAAGCGGTAAACTGATTCAGAACGTGTTTACGTCGGCCAAGCTCGTTGCGCTGTTTGGGTTGATCCTGCTGGGTATTGGCTTCGGCCTGTCAAACGGTTCGTTGACGGCCAATTTTCAGGATATGTGGACGGCAACCAAAACCGTCGTTGATCCCGTTACCAATGCCGTGAGCATTACCCCATTGGTTGGCACAGCCCTATTGCTGGCTTTTGGCGTGTCGATGATCGGTTCGCTTTTCTCGGCCGACGCCTGGAATAACGTGACCTTCATTGCGGGTGAGATCAAAAACCCACGCCGGAATATTCCGCTGAGTTTATTCTTTGGTACCCTGCTTGTCACCACGATCTATGCCTTGGCAAATATTGCTTATCTGGCCGTGTTACCCCTGAAAGGTGTACCTGACGCGGCCACCGTTGTTGGCCGGGGAATGCAGTTTGCTGAATTCGACCGAATTGGTACCGCGGCGGCTTCGATGGTCTTCGGCGATGTAGCCGTGGGCATTATGGCTGTGCTCATTATGATATCGACGTTTGGCTGCAACAACGGCCTGATTCTGGCCGGAGCGCGGTTGTATTATGCAATGGCTACCGATGGACTGTTCCTCAAGTCGGCCAGTAAGCTCAACAAAAATTCGGTGCCAGGGGCTGCCTTATGGTTGCAATGCGCCTGGGCATCGGTGCTTTGTCTGTCCGGTAAGTACGGCGATCTGCTCGATTATTGCACGTTTGCCTCGCTGGTATTTTACATCGTCACCATAGGCGGCTTATTCCGCCTTCGCGCCAAAGAACCCAACGCCGAGCGTCCCTACCGGGCTTTTGGCTATCCGTTTGTTCCTGCGCTCTACATCCTGGCGGGCGTTGGTATCTGCCTGATCCTGCTCATCGACCCGCAAACGCGCTTTAACACGGGCATGGGGTTGGTCATCGCGGGCATTGGTGTACCCGTCTACTTCTGGACAAAACGAGCGAATGCGTAACAACTGAAATATCACCACTGACGGGACGTTTATAGAAAGGTTATTTGTTGGTGTCACGCCACACTGTCAAAGGGTGTATGGCCAACAGATGTCCTCTCTATTTACGTTATGAAACTTACGTTCATCTTATTGCCGCTGGTGCTTGGGGCTGTGGCTTGTACGACCAATGGCCCCGGCAGTAGCCTGTTCCGCGCCAACACGCCCCACGAACAATACGAGCAATCGCTGAAGACAGCCCAACTCGACCGGGCAGCCCTGGGTATCGACTGGATACTGGCCGCTCAGCAGGCCCTGCGTGATTCGCTGAAAATTACCGTTCCTTACCGCGAGAGTGGCTATTTTTCGGCCAGTCAACCAACGGCGGTCGGTTACCGGATCAACGGCAGTCGGGGCGATAAATTCACCATTCGGGTAGAGGTGCAGGGGCGGCAGGCCGGGCGCGTTTTCATCGACGTTTTTGCGCTGGGTGGTTCATCCCCAAATCTGGCGGCGTTTGCCAAAGCCAATGGCGATAGCAACGTCATTGCCGAACTCGTCTGGGAACCCCGACGTACCCAGCTTTACCTGATTCGGATTCAGCCGGAACTCCTACGCTCGGGCCGGTATACGCTGACGGTTACCCGCGACCCGGTACTGAGTTTCCCGGTTAAGGGACGAAGCAGTCGGCAGATCAGCAGTTATTTTGGCGTCCCCCGCGATGGAGGTCGTCGTCGGCATGAAGGCATCGACATTTTCGCGCCCAAAGGCACGCCTGCCCTTGCCTCGGTAGATGGCGTTATCTCGCGCGTTGGCGTAAGTACACTGGGTGGAAACGTTGTTTTTCTAACGGATAACGAACGCCAGCAGCGCCTGTACTATGCTCACCTGGATCGGTTCAACGTTAGCGACGGGCAGCGGGTCAGCATCGGCGATACGATTGGCTTTGTGGGCAACACCGGCAATGCGCGAACAACAGGGCCACACCTTCATTTCGGCGTGTATCTGTTCGACGGCGGCGCGGTTGATCCATTGCCTTACGTACGGCTTGGCCCCGGACCAGCCAGGCAGGAACTGCCCGCCAGCAATCTGTTGGGTGATTCTGTTCGGGTAACAACAGCCCGTGGCCTGCTACGATTGGCCCCTGCAAGTGATTCCCCTATTTTGACCGAACTGGCGAAGCGGCAATTATTGACCATTCAGGGCGGTACGGCGCGGTGGCTGCGGGTAAGCTTGCCCAATGGAAAGGCGGGCTATGTAGCGCAGGGAAGCTTTGAGGCGATCGACAAGCCAATCAGGAGCGAAGCGTTGAACGTACCTACGCCCCTGCTCGATGAGGCACACCCCCAGGCGGCGGTTATTACCACGTTGGCTCAGGGAACAACTGTACGTGTACTGGCCCAGTTACCAAACTTTTGGCTGGTACGCGGGGAAACAGGCCAAACCGGCTGGTTGTTACGGCCAACTAAGCCGACTCAATGATCCCAGCCATCTTCTTTCGGAAACGAAGGTTTTGCGGCCGTTGCGCGTTTCCCCGGCCTGATTGACAGACTACTGTCGGGGCAACAGGCGCGAAGCTGCCGGCGAAGTATTTCTACGTCCTGGTCACGGCCATTAAGGTGAATTCGCAAGTCGTTGAGTTCGTCGGTATGCCGCTCAATACGCCTGTTGTCGACCCAAAGTAGTGCCGCTCCACAAAGCATAAACAACCCAAACCCAACCAATAGTGCGTAAATAATCTTTTTTGACGAAGTTGACATTACCGATTCAGTCGGCTATTCCTGATCACTCATTGGGCATAAAAAAGCGCCCCCGATTCTTGAGACGAGAATCGGGGGCGCTGGTTACTATGCCTGGCGTTATTTATCGCACGGCACCGTAATCTTGTCCGGCACTCTGTGGGAAGTTCTTCATGATACTGGCCACCGTTTCCCGGAAAGCCAGATCGCGGTTCTTCTCATTTTTCTTCGTATTCAACTGCCCGGTTGCCCAGCCCTGCCATACGATGTTGTTTGTGCGGCTGTCGTAAATATTAATAACAACGCGGTTCTCTTCATACTGACGCGAGTAAACCTGGTTGCCATAGCCACCTCCGTAGCCCCAGCCACCCCAGCCATAAGGGCTGCCCATGCCGGTTGACTGAACTTGCTGGCGGTCTTTCGAATCGGTAAAGAACCGAACAACTAAATCCGCCCCGATGTCTTCGGTGGGTTTGTACCCCAATCCCTTCAACGACTGGTCGAGTGCTTCAGCAATACGGCGCTGATTCAGGTTACTGCCCACAATAGGGTCAGCATTACGTTGCCGGTCAGCTTCGATGCGGTACGTGCTGAACTGGCGAACATTCACTTTTGGGTCGTAGTCGTATTTAACGGCAATCGACGGTGCACAGGAAGCAAGTAAACCCGCTACGAATAAACCCGCTATTAAACCTTTGATATGCATGGTTATGTGTTGTTAGAAATCAAGTCGTCTGCCCGACGCAGGGTAAGGTCCCGCCGTATAAACAATCATCGTAGACTACCAATAAACGGTACGCACGCGACTGCTATTGTGTGGCATAGTAATAACTGAAAATCATGCGCTAAAGTTCTATTTTTGTGACTCTTACTCTACCTCAATTGTCAATATAATACATTGAACATCAAGAATTTATATAGAAAAAAAGCGCAGTTTGATGCAGGCAGATTTTGGCCGTTTATAATCAAACTATAATACGGAAACCCCAACTTATCCTAAGTGAATGACCTACCGGAAAGACCCCGGATAGTGCGTTGCCGTTGTAAAGCAGTCGGGGTTTTCTAAAGTGTTGATAGCAGGTAGTGTTTGTGGGCGTCTACCTCGCGTAGCAACGCATAATGCCAGACAACGTACCTGGAGCCTGATAACGGGCAATAAAAAACCCACTGCGGGTGGCAGTGGGTCTACTTCATAATGGTATCGTGTAGCTGAATTCGTCTATTCACCAGCAAGTGCTTCGGCACCGCCAACGATTTCGAGGATTTCTTTGGTAATCGCTGCCTGACGTGTCCGGTTGTAAACCAGTTTCAGTTCTTTTAGCAATTCACCGGCATTTTCGGTGGCTTTATCCATGGCCGTCATCCGGGCACCGTGTTCCGACGCGTTTGATTCGAGCACTGCTTTATACAGTTGAATCTTAAGCGTTTTTGGAATCAGTTCCGTGATGATTTCGTCTTCTCCCGGCTCAAAACTGTAGTTTACTGCCGTTGTCACACCAGCCGGTGCGGGCGTCGACACGATTGGCAGCATCTGCTCGGCGCGGATGATTTGCGTAGCAACGTTGCGGAATTCATTGTAGATCAACTCCACTACATCGAATTCGCCGTTGACAAACTGCGCCATTGCCTCTTCTGCCGCTTCGCGAACAGTTGAAAAACTCAAGGAGCCAAAGGCATTGACGTGGTTCGTGTTGACTTTAAAGCCCCGGCGCTGCATGGCCTCGGCTCCTTTCTTACCAATAGCCATAACCTGTACCGTACCACGGCGAGCCTGCTCTGCGTACTGCTCGTTGATGCGGACCATAGCTGCTTTCACCACGTTTGTGTTGAAGGCACCGCAAAGGCCTCGATCAGACGTGACCAGAATCAGCAGCACGTTCTGTACGGGCCGGACTTGCTTGTACGGGCTATCAGCAGCAGCTTCGGCACCAGCAGAAACAGTTCCGAGCATTTCGCTCAATTTCTGGGCATATGGACGCATCTGCGTGATGGCATCCTGCGCACGCCGGAGTTTAGCCGCCGCCACCATTTTCATGGCTTTGGTGATCTGCTGCGTCGAGTTTACAGATACAATCCGGTTGCGTACTTCCTTTAAACTGGCCATTTTTTTACCGTTTAAAGTTCAATGTCTAACGTCTGAAGTTGCATTACGTACCTCAAAGAACAGTGAAGTAGCAAAGCAACTTTAGACGTTGAACCTTAAACCCTGAACCTATTTTTAATATTTCGCTGTCAAATCGGCAACTACTTTGCGGATAGCGGTCGTAGCCGTATCACTCAGGTTACCTTTCCGAAGATCGGTCAGGGCATCGGCGTACTGCGTTTGCAGCATCAAGCCAAATTCCGACTCAAATTCTTTCACTTTGTCAACCGGCACTTTATCCAGCAAACCGTTGGTCGAGGCGTAGATGATGGCAACCTGCTGCTCAACCGGAACGGGTGAATATTGGGGCTGCTTCAGCATCTCCTGGTTCCGGCGGCCACGGTCGATGGTCAGTTTCGTAGACGCGTCAAGGTCAGAGCCGAACTTCGCGAACGCTTCCAGTTCGCGGAACTGGGCCTGATCGAGTTTCAACGTACCTGCCACTTTCTTCATCGCCTTGATCTGGGCGTTACCACCCACGCGTGATACCGAGATACCTACGTTGATAGCAGGACGGATACCCGCGTTGAACAGGTTCGACTCCAGGAAGATCTGGCCGTCGGTGATCGAGATCACGTTGGTTGGAATATAGGCCGATACGTCACCTGCCTGCGTCTCAATGATCGGCAACGCTGTCAGCGAACCGCCTCCTTTTACCTTACCCTTCAGGCTTGGTGGCAGGTCGTTCATTTCGCGGGCGATGTCGTCGTTCTGGTTAATTTTGGCGGCCCGTTCGAGCAGGCGGCTGTGCAGGTAGAATACGTCACCTGGGTAGGCTTCGCGTCCTGGTGGGCGACGCAGCAGCAGCGATACCTCACGGTACGAAACGGCCTGCTTTGACAGATCATCATAAACAACCAGTGCCGGGCGACCCGTATCGCGGAAGTACTCACCAATGGCGGCACCCGTGAACGGAGCAAAGAACTGCATGGGTGATGGGTCAGAAGCAGCGGCGGCAACGATTACCGTATACTCCATTGCACCTGCCTTACGCAGTGTTGCTTCAATCTGTTTGATGGTTGAGGCTTTCTGGCCGCAGGCAACGTAAATACAGTAAACAGGCTCGCCTTTTTCGAAGAACTCGCGCTGGTTGATGATCGTATCGATGGCTACCGCGGTTTTACCCGTCTGACGGTCACCGATGATCAATTCACGCTGACCACGACCGATGGGGATCATGGCGTCGATTGCTTTGATACCGGTTTGTAGTGGTTCGGTTACTGGCTGACGGTAGATAACACCGGGGGCTTTACGCTCCAGGGGCATCTCGAAGGTTTCGCCCTGAATGGGTCCGTTACCGTCGATAGGTAGTCCAAGGGTGTTAACCACGCGGCCAAGGATACCTTCACCTACGTTTACGTAGGCAATTTGGCTGGTACGTTTAACTGTATCGCCTTCTTTTACTTCAGAATAGTCGCCGAGCAATACGGCTCCGACGTTATCCTCTTCAAGGTTTAGAGCAAGTGCCTGCAAGCCATTGTTGAAGGCGAGCAATTCACCGGCCTGTACTTTAGACAAACCGTAGATACGCGCCACACCGTCGCCGATTTGTAGCACCGTACCCACTTCTTCGAGTTCAGCTTCGGTTTGCGCTCCAGCAAGCTGGGCACGAAGGATAGCTGATACCTCATCGGGTCTTACGGACACCATATAGTCTGAGAAATCGTTAGTTAGAGATTAATTTTCGGGCGCAAAGGTAGGGTTAAAATTCGATAAAACACGGATTAAGGCTTAACAAAGCGACGATTTCTTAGACTATTCTAAGAATTGCCGCTTGATTTCTACACCTCCTCGCAGACAAAGACCAAGTTAGCGCGCCAACGGGCCGATCGTTACTCACTCGTAGCTTCGATCAGTCGACAAAATGACATTCAGAAAGACCCGGTAGCAGTATTTCGGTAAGGGTGCATTATTCAGGCTGTTATCGATGTGGGGTTTTTAGCTACCAGATAAATATACTTAATAAATGCCAGGTTTATAAAGCAACTAATACGGTAGCCAATTATTTAGAGGATAACCATTTGAATTGTATTGAACAGGAGAATATACTACATTAGGCCAGGTGATCATTAAGTATATACGCTTGTTGTGATCTGTCAATAGCTGCCGTTTGGATTAGCGATAAACCCTTGGCACCTGGTTGGCTATAGATGCGTAATAGGTCAATGGGAGAAGAATTGGGCGCACATACGTATGGACAGGACATTCGCTATTTTTCCAAACCGCCATGCATTTCTGATTGGGGCACAGGCGTATGCAGACAAAGGCATTCGACCCTTGAAGACCCCTGCCCACGATATTCAGTTGATGGCCGATGCACTGGCGGCCTATGGCTTTCAGACGCACCTCTGTCAGGACCCGACCCGAGCTGAGTTTACCGCCTTTCTGGGCACTATTCAGACGCTTGACCCTGACAGTGAAGGTCAGATCGTCATCTATTATGCCGGACATGGTGTCGCGATTACCCAACAACAGACCGGCGGCCCGCCTACCTATAGTGGCTACTTGTTACCGATCGATGTTGAACGCAGTCGGCTGGCTGACACGGCTGTGTCGATGCAGTGGGTATCTGATCAGATAAAGATGATCACCAGCCAGCAGGTGTTGCTGATTTTAGACTGTTGCTATGCCGGGGCGGTGCAACAGGCGGCTTCAGCTTTTCGCGGTGGCCTGGAAACCGAAGTCGGTGATATTTCTCAGGATGATTTCGGCCACTACACACGGTACCGGGCCAATCAGATTCTGACCTCCTCGGCTCATAATCAGCAGGCGTTAGATCAGTACGTAACGGCTGAAAGTGGACCCGCGAAATCAGGCGAGGCAACTGAAGCAGCTTCGCCTTTTGCGACGCTGCTCTACCGGGCGCTGTCTCAACGGGATGCCGACACTAACCACGATGGCATCGTGACGGTCAACGAGTTACAACTGTACGTGCAGCAACGACTCGAAGCGGCGGCGGCCCTGCAACAGCATGAGCAAACGGCCTGCCTCTTTTCGTTTTCCAACCATCAGGGTGGCGAATTCATGTTTCTTGAACCGACGTTCAATCCGGTTACGCTGTCCAGACGGGAGCGCGTAAACCCTTACAAAGGACTGGATGCCTATCAGCCCGAAGATAGTTCGTTTTTCTATGGGCGTGATGCCGCCATCCGCGAGCTTAACCGACTGCTTGAGGCAACCAGTTTTGTGGTTGTCGTTGGCGCATCCGGTACCGGAAAATCATCGCTCGTCAAAGCGGGCGTGCTGGGGCCATATCACCGCTCAGGTACGTCATACACGACTATCCGCCCCGGCAAAACACCGATGGCTGAACTTGAACGTACCTGGAAGGCCCCGCCACGGCTGTTGCTCATCGACCAGATGGAGGAACTTGTGACCCAGTCGGGTGATCGATCAGATGAAGAATTGCTCCGCTTTTTTGCCGAACTAGCTGCTTTTCAGGCTACCGAAGCAGGTCGACAGATGAAAGTAGTGGCCACACTCCGCATCGAATTTGTGGGGCAGTTCAACCGGCAGGAGCGATTCTGGACTACCGAAAAACAGCAGTATACCATTCCGGTGCTGGACGTAGATGCACTGCAGGAGATCATTATTCGGCCTGCTTTGCAAACGGGTATGTTTTACTATCCTGAAAAAGAGACGGTGGCGCGCATCATCGAAGATTTTCGTCATTATCCGAATGCGTTACCGCTGCTGTCTCTGGCACTTAACGAACTTTACGAACTGGCCAAAGACAGACCTGAACGAACCATCTACGAGCGTGATTACCCCGGCATCGGGCAAATTCTGGAGCAGAAAGAGCAGACCATTCTGGAGCCATTTCGCAAAAACATCGACTTCTTCCGCGACCTGCTTCTTCGGTTTGTGGCGTTTCAGGGAGGGGAGTTCGTGCGTCGCCGCGTCGATGTTGTAGAGCTGGATTTTGGTATCCAGAAACAGCCGCTATGCCAGCAAATTCTGAAAACGCTGACTGATAACCGGTTACTGACTGGCCGCGATGCCGAGGCGGGTGATGGCTATTATGAACTGACCCACGAAGCGCTGATTGGCTCATGGCGAACGTACCGGCAGTGGATTCAGCAGGTAGGATCGGTACAGTTGACCCTGCGGGAAGAACTGGCCGAAGCAGCCCAGCGCTATGTACAACTGGGGAGCAGGCGTGCCTACACCTGGAGCAGCGTGGCCCTGACAAACCTGATGCAGGCCGACAAACCGGTTGATACGGGTGTTGCACGGTTCTGGAATTTTCGCACATTCTCGTCTCAATTTGGGCAGTTGAGTTGGCTGTCGGTTGTCGAGCGGCTGTTTCTCAAACGTAGCTTCAGCGTGCAGTTGCAGAACAAACTGGCCCTGGCGGGGCTTGGCCTGCTGATCTTCATGGCCATTGGAGTGGCCCTCTTTTTTCAAACTCAGGGAGCGTATACCCGCTTGATTAGCAACGCACTATATGCCGAATCGCAGAATGCGTACCAGCGTGCCCAACTCGATTATAAAACGGCCGACACCCTGGTGCGACAAAGCATCGTATTGCAGGCGGGCCGACGATTTCTACGATTCCCTCCCGATTCGCTGTTGATTCTGGCCGACCTGGCCGGGCAACGCGCCGCCGTCTACAGGGCACTCTGTCAGCAATTGGATAAGGCCGACACCCTGGCCAATAAATCGGTGCTGTTGCTGGCTCGCCGGAATGACCCCGACTTGCAGGGAATGGGGGTGGCCCAGGTATGTCGGTCGTTCGGCCAGTTCATTCAGACCGACCGGCTTTATCATACCCTTGACATAGCCTTGCTACACAGACGTACCCGGAAACTATTAGACAACGGAACGATCAGCCGGATGCAAAGCCGGGCTCAGGCCGGGTATCAGTTTACAAAGGTGATGCGCGAGAACCTGCTGGCTACCTGCCGCGAAGTGCAGGAAAGCTACCAATTGAACGGGCAAACGGATTTGGCAACTCAATACGGTCGGTACATCACCGCGCTGGAGACATATGAGCAGAACGTATTGAAGCCGGGAGCTGCCATTGCCACAGCAAGGGCTGGTTATTAGGCAAATCGTCATTGGCTTGGAATAGTTGTTTGTTAATCAAAGGTTTATGTGTTTTTTAAAACCAGATACGTTACCATTGATACGGTTATTGACCGGGCCGGGTAGCTTGTTGATTGGGCTACTGCTGGCAACGCGGATGCTTATGGCTCAACCGCGGCCGAACGAACGCGAGAGCGCGACTTTCTGGTATGCGAAAGGGCAAAGCCTGATGCAGGCGGGGCAGTACGCACAAGCTTACACGGCTTTTCAACTGGCCCGTAGTCTTGGCGCCGCCAATATGGCCGCGCAGATGGAGCTGGCTAAAAAGCGAAACCTGAACAGTATTCAATTACGGGCGTTGCTGAACGAAGCCCGGTTGCTGGCGGCCACCGATCCGACCCAAAGCCTGCGGCTGCTCGAATACGCCCGCTCTGTATTTCCCGACAGCACCTCGCTGCTAAAAGCCATTGGCGAAGTAGCCAACCAGACTACTAACTGGTATTACACGCTCAGATGCGATAGCATCCGGGCTTCTCCGGGCTTTACCTACCTGCTTGCCGATACCGACAAATGCCGACTGTATCGTCGGCAGGGCGATGCACTCACGTTACTTCACACCTTTGCCGAACGGCCGACGCTCAGGCGTTTTTCGCCCGATGATACGTACCTGTTTGTGGCAACTGGTAAGCAACAGAGCGGGTTTTTATACGCCTTGACCAGTGGCCCGCCGAAACTGATACGTACCTACGGCGATACGGTGACGAACATGCAGTTTCCGGCAGGATATGGCCCCGCCCACGACTACCTGCTTGTTGAATACAACAGAAGCCGGGTGAGCCTGACTTATCGGTCCACTCCGTTACTCAACAGCCCGTTTATGTTCAGGTCAACGTGTGCTTTTTCGCCCACGGGCCGCTACGTTACCACGTCGAAAGGGTTATATGAACTCACCGGAACTGGCATTCGGTGGGTGCCGCTGCAAGTGACGGTAGGCGACTGGATCGACCGTTTCTCGCCCGTCTGGTTCTCGAATAACGATCGAAACCTGCTGACGACGCAGTATATTATCAGGATTGGCTCGCAGGAAAGTGGGCAGATGTCCCTTCAAACGGCGCTGTACCGGCTACCGGAACGGCCAGTCAATCAGCCAATTGATTCTGTTCGGATTAGTCGGTTCCTCGATTCCTACATGAATATACCCCGTCGACTGTGGGCTCCCTTTTCAGCCGATGGCCATTACTACTGCGTGTTCGGGAAGCCCGACAGCAGCCTGTTTTTTCAGGATCAGGGACAGTGGAAACCGATTCCATTAACCAGGCCAGGGCAGGATAGTACGTACGTCAATAACTTCGTTACCATTCGATTCGCCCCGTCGGGGCAGTATGCGCTTGTCTCGTTGACAAATAAACAGGTGACGCAGCTCTGGAAACTGGCTGGTCGACAAACGTACCTGGTTCATGAATTCGAGCAGAAAGTGAATAGTTACGACGATGTTTTTTCGCCGGATGGACACTACCTGCTGACCCGCCACAGTGAGCCGCAACCCGACCGGCTCTGGCACCTGAGCGATAGCCTGCAATTGATTCATACGTTTAGCCGACGTTTGCAGGCCCCCACCGTATTCGATGTAGATGGGTATCCGCCGGGCACCGCCTATTTTTCGGCCGATAGCCGGTACCTGCTGACATATGCCGCTACCGCCCTCACCGCCGATAGCCTGTGGCAACTTGACCAACAACGAATACGGCCTTTGCACGGATTCACTAATCGGCTTCGGGCATCGTCGACTGTTTTTTCGCCCGATAGCCGGTTCCTGCTCACAAGTGGCAATGGGGTTCAGCCGGCGGTGCTCTGGAATCTCTCTATGCAGGTGGCGATGACTGTGCCAAACCTGCTGGCGGTAAACGAGGGCTTATTCTCCCGGCGGGGCAATTACCTGCTTACCGATAGTGCGGCCTGGCAGGTTACTGACCGCGAATTACGACGGCTGCGGCGGCCAACGGGGTTCACCACCCTGATCAACTGCCAGTTCTCGCCCGATGACAGGTACGTTGTGAATACCCGCACAACTGGTCCGGCCGATAGCCCGGGAACCAGCCTGTATGAGTTGGGTACGGATAGCCTGGACCTGCTGGGTGAGAACGAAAACGATATACTACGCTATTCGCTCAGCGAAGGAACGGTCACGCTCCGGTCTTACCAGGGGGGAATGTTTACACCGGATGGCAATGGCTGGCTCACGGCCCTGTTGCCGGTGGTCGATTCAGTGCGTCACGTACAGTATAACGGACTGGTAAAACTGCCGGATCCGCGAATGCCGGGGATGCTTCTTCCGCTGGGTCGCACGGTACACCTGGTTGATAAACAGATTGTTAACACTGCCATACAGTCTGTGTATCAACAATGGCATGTGTCACCGGCAGCGTTGTTTGCGCGCGATGGCCGGTTTTTGCTGACCAAAGAGCAGGACAGTCTGCGGCTGTATGCCATGAAGCCAACCATGAGCGCAGGTACGTTCCTGACCGAAACAACAGGCTGGCCAATGGATGTATCGGACAAGGCTGATTTCTGGCTGACACGAACGGATTTTGCCAATGAGTATGTCGATCAGTTGGCTGTGCGGCAACGGTACAAAGTTGATTATACCATTCCCGACACACCCGATACGCTGCACCTCTGGCGGCGGGTCGGTACCGATCTGAAACCCATCGCTACCATCAGCAAGCTGTATAGAGGCATGAACCTGAACTGGCAGGGACCACGCCGACAAAGCTGGTTTTCGCCAATGGGTAGCTACTTGCTGGCGCCGACCGATGAACCTGTACCAACAACGCTTTTCGCGTTGGCCGGGGCTACGCTGAAGCCCGTTGTTCGGTTGAATAGCAAGCTGCTGGCGGCGGCGTTGATCAGCCCAAGCCCCGCCGATGAACGTGACGTTGGGTTGTTGTACACCACCACCGCCCGGCAAACGTACCTGCTGCGCTATGGGCTGGGCGGTACCCGTACCCTGGCACTTGGCTACGGTTCGCTGGAACATCCACCGCTGACACGGGAAAAGCTGGCCTGGTGGGTCCGTAAGCTCGACGAGAGCCAGCAAACGGTTGAATTGCTGGACCTTACCACCGCGCAAACGCTGGTCAGGATACCGTTTGGCTCAGTGCTGGACTACACCCTGCGACCCAACGGAAACGTCTGGGTAGTATCGACCGCCGGGGTACGGCTGATACGATCGCCATTCGACGTGATAAACTGGTTGAAACGCGCTCCGGTTGCGCCATTGACTCCGTCATTACGACAGGTATATACATTTCTGTGATATCAGTGATAGGCGGGCTAACGGAATACTTACCACATTGTTAATAAAGCTCACTTTCAGTAAGTTTGGTAAATTCATAAACCCATGAACTCGATATCTACTTCTTTGTCTACACCGTCTACTCCGACGCTTTATGCGCTACTGGTCGGTATTGGTGCGTATGAGCGGGTGCGGGCGCTGAGCGGGCCGGTCGGCGATGCGAAATCGATGGCGGACTACCTGGATCAACTGCCCGGTTTTGCAACCGATATACGGCTGTTGACCGACCAGGAGGCCAGTAAAGCGGCCATTATCGAAGGTTTTCAGAAACACCTCACAAAAGCTGGTCCCGCCGACACCGTTCTGTTCTACTTTGCTGGCCACGGAGCGCAGGAAGATGCCGATCCATCCCTATGGGCAACGGAAACCGATAATAAGCTGGAATGCCTGGTGTGCCACGATGCCAACACGAGCAATTACTACGAGTTTCTGTTGGCCGACAAAGAGCTGCGCTTTCTGCTTGGCCCTGTCGCGGCAACGGGTGCCCATGTTGTAACCATCTTCGACTGCTGCCACGCTGGCGATAATACACGCGGGGTAGACCTGCTGGCGGCAGCATTGGCCGGGCAGGACGTTCGCGACCGCCGCCTGGCAGATGCTGCGCCCCGCCGACCGTATGATGCGTTCTGCTTTCACGAACTGGTCACGGCTGATCAACTCATGAAACAGGGACCAGCGGTGGCCCTTCCCGAGGGAATGTACATTCAAATGGCCGCCTGCGAATCGGATGAAAGTGCCGTGGAAGTGAACGGAGAAGGTATTTTCACCAAAAATCTGCTGGCCGTACTCGAAGCTGCCCACGGGCAGGTAACGTACCTGGACCTCCATAATCGGGTTCGGCAGTACATGCGCTTCGGCTACGAACAGCGGCCCCGAGTCTACGTACCTGACTTGTCGGAAACGGGTAGCGAGCGAAATCAGATGACGAATCGGGGATTTCTGAACCAGCCTATCGACGCCAATACACTGGCGGCTTCGGCTACTTACAACCCGAAAGAAGGCTGGCTGCTCGACGTAGGAGCGATTCACGGAATGGCCGCTGGCGGGGTTGTTCAACTCGTTGACCCAACAACCCAGGCGGTATATACGGTGAACGTCGGTCGGGTGGGGGCAGACTACACCGTACTCGCTGTTGCCGACGACGTTGCCATACACCTGAACAAGCAGGGTAGCTACCGGGCCGCTGTTTCGGGCTTACTGACCCGGCCCATTCGGTTGCATTTTACCAACCACGGAGGCCCCAACAACGACCTGCCCGACCTGTTGACACCCACCGATGGTATCGTCATTCCCGAAAATGATGAAGCGCAGGCCGACTATACCCTGCACGTCCGAAACGGTCTTTACTACATTACCCGGCCCGCCCATGCAGATGCCAACGAAGCAAACCGGCCGTTGATACGCCCGCTGTCTGCGGCTGATCCACAGTTGCTTAGCTGGCTGGTTGACGATCTGCGGCACCTGGCTAAATGGGAGTATGTGAAACAACTGGCCAATGCAGACGTCAGCACGTCAGTCCTGTCGGTTCAGCTAACGCCGAAGGATGGTAGTGCCAGTCAGCTTAACGGGATTGTGCCAGCGGCTGTGCCGATAACGTACCTGGACAACAATGGCCAATGGACTACCACACTGACCATTCAACTGACGAACCCCACCGACCGGCCACTGTACTGCACAGCGCTATATCTGTCGCGGGATTTTATGTCCTTTCCCGGTTTTCTGCCCACCAACTACCGACTCGAACCGGGACAAAGTGTTGACCTGGGACTGGCCGACAAAAAACTGCCAACCGGCCGAAAAACCGAGGTCAGGCTGAAACTGGAAGAGGTAATTCGGCAGTATAACTGGCCATTTGCAGCGGAGTATATCAAACTGCTGATTACGGTCGATCCGTTGTCGGAAAAGACGCTGGCTTTTCTGAACCTCGATCCGTTGCCTTCGCCGCCCGTGCTGGCCGATCGGCTAAAACCCGCCGAAAGCCGGGGGGGCATCGAGATCGACACGGACGAATCGGAGCCGTTTCCAGACTGGAGCACGCAAACTATTAGTCTGCAACTGATCAATCCGGTGTATAATACCGTCAGGGCCGACGAACTCAGCCAGATGCTGACGCCGCCCGATGACCCGAACTACGATGATACCCTGGCCGATTTCGTTCTTGGCCTGTATTTTGAACCCGACACCACCACATCCTTAACCCCAACGCTTAAACTCCGCGAAGGGATGCGGGTCATTGCCCTCGACGATGGCCAGCGTGGTCTCTGGACCGATCTCAAACTATCACTTGCCAATACTGTTGCGCAACAGGTACAGAACCGACAGTATCGACAGGATCTCCTTCGCTACCCAGACCGGATACGCATCGTGGCCGAAGGCGATTCCTGGTTTCAGTACCCATTTTTGCTGCGCGATATTATCGACTACCTGTCGGGGGTATACACCGTGTTTAGCGTAGCCGCTGCTGGCGCAACCCTGGCCGACTACCTGAAGAACAGCGAATTTCTGGAAGCTATTGCACAGGTAAAGCCAACCTTCTTTCTGCTCAGCGGCGGCGGAAACGACCTGCTGGGCGAGACCTTCGCCACCCTCATTCGCGACCAGCCAAACCCACAGCTAACCGGCCCGGCAATGTACCTGACCGACGCATTTCCGATAACGCTGGCGGCCGTCTGTGATCGGTACCGGCGCATTCTCCGGCTGGTGCAGCTCGGCTACCCGCAGGTACGTGTGTTGCTGCACGGCTACGACTACGTGATTCCGTCGGGGACGGAGAAACTGCCCGGTGCGCTGAGCTGGATGGGAGAGACCCTGACGCAACGGGGAATCAATGATCCGGCTGAACGACAGGGCATTACGCGGTATATCGTCGATGCCTTCAACGAACAGTTACGCCAGATCGCCACCGAATACACGAACGTAACGTACCTGGATTTACGCGGTACCGTTCGGCGCACAGATCGGCTGGCCGACTACTGGTATGATGAAATTCACCCGAACGATAAAGGCTTCCTGAGCCTCTCGTCAAAGTTTGTGACCCAAATCAATAGGCTGAAAACAGAACCCGTTGCCTGATATGCCCCCACCGCTACCTACCGAGCTACCCCGCTGGACCGACGAATTTTTATGGAGTAAGCGAGCCATCGGCGACCCCCTTGCCGACGAGGTGATTGCTACGCTACTCAACGAGAACCAGAAAGGAGAAGTTGACCAGATTTTTCAGATGCTAGTTCGGAACCGGCAGTTTCCCAACCCCGCGTTCGACGCGCTGCCCGACCCGGTGAAACGGATTGTGGAAGGGTATTTCGTGCATACGCGGCAGTTGCCCGGCTACGCCGAACCGTTTAAGCTGATGATTGCGGCGGATGTGTTCAAACAGCATGGCCCCAAAATGTTGCTGATCCTGCTCTGTAAGTCACTGCCGCTCTGCTACACCTGCTGGCGCGGGGCCAAAGTGCTGTACCAGACGGGCCGGCTGCGCGTTCACGATGGATCGCTGGATGCGTTCAGCCGCCGACTGATGGAGACGGCGCAGTTTGTGGTTGACATGCTGACGCAGAACAACTTCGAGCAGGACGGAACGGCGATCGTAGCCACGCAGAAAGTACGGCTCATGCACGCGATCATCCGGTATTTTGCCCAACAGCGAAACTGGGATAAAGACTTGTATGGCATTCCGATCAATCAGCAAGACTTGGTAGGTACGTTGCTTTCGTTTGGGGTCGTCATCATTGATGGACTGGACCAACTGGGTATCAGTCTCACTCCCGAAGAGCGTGAGGCATACCTGCACCTCTGGCGTGTGGTGGGCGCCATGATGGGTATCGACGACGACTTGCTCAGCGAAGACGAAACCGAGTGCCGACTGCTGATGAATGCGATCCTGGCTCAGCAGTCAGGCCCGTCGACGGAGGGGAGCGAACTGACCGAGGCGTGTATCGACCTGATGCGCAACCGGCTCATTGTTGGCCCGTTACAACGGCTGTCGCCTTCATTTGTACGCTTTTTTGTGGGCGATACGTATGCCGATATGCTTAATGTGGCTCCCAACGATGACGACAACTCGTTTGCAATGGATGCGATTCAGTGGTTCGACCGGCGGGTACGGAATTTTGATAATCACAGCCTGCTTATCGCGGCGCTGGGCCGGGCGTTCAGCCACGGTATGATCGGGCGAATTCTTACGTATACAAATGCGGCCAAGAGCGAACAGTTTTACCTGCCTTCAGCCCTGACCGATAGTTGGGAAGATCTGGCCGCCGACTTCAGGATTCCACCGCTGGAGAAAATCGATGATGTAATTTTTTACCTCGACAAGGTGGCGCGTCACTTTAAAGCCCAGAATAATCCGATGGGCCTGTTTGCGGCTGTGTACCGGGTAGTGACCCAACGCGTGGCCGATGGCCTGAAACAGGGCCTCTTCAAGAATCCCGTCGCCATGGAGCGGCTGGATGTCGGCTTCGGGAATCGGTACTTCGAGGCTGTCAACCGGTATTTCGACGGCCAAAAGGCCACCGCGCCCTGGCAGGTATCATTCGATGCGGCCAGGCAGCCGGTCATTACAAACCAGCACCTATTTTCGGCGGCCAACGCCCACATCACCTTCGATCTGCCCATTGTGCTGGCCGATGTATTTCGGGGGCAGGATCTGGCGGTTGTCGTCGACGATTTCGCCCTGATGAACCAGCTTTTCGACGATATGTACGACCAGATGAACGACAACGTAGGGCGTATTTTTCGGCCTTTCGGACGGGTGCTGCACCTGATCGAAGACCGGTTCAAGAACCTGGAACGAAGCATGATGAAGCAGAATCGGGCGTATGCCTGGCAGGTCAGTACTGAATTGCATCAGACCGAAAACGAAGCCGATCGCCGTGCAATCGTTGCCCGTATCGAAGCGCATTCGGCCGCCCTGGGCCTGAAGGTCGTTCACCCGCCGCTACTGGTTCGCTGGTTATTAAAACCGATCGCCGAAAAAGAGTTTGGCACCCCGGCTCAAAAAGTAGATGTCATGCTCCGTACCGCCTTACTGCCATCCATACGATAATGTCAAGTTCCTGGTTTGATGAAAAGAAATCTACCGTTCCTGCTGTTCCTGTTTTTGAGCGTTGCGCTCCAGGCATCGCCCGTGCTATTGACCAGGACAGATCAAACCTACGACCTGTTCCGGGCCAGTTCGATCCTGGAAGTACAGCCGGGGCGGGTGAAAATTAGTGATTTGCTGCAATCGCCTGGTCGCTATCGGTTTCAGCCAACACGCAATGATCTCATCCGCCCTAATGATCATCAGCGTGGCTACTGGTTTAGGGTCGACGTAACCAACCAGACGCCCGATGCCTTCTTCCTGAACTTCGTCTATTCCGGCACAGAACATATTACTATCTATGAAGTAGTTGATAATAAGGTTATTAGAACGGGTGGATTGGGTCGCCTCGATGATAGAAGCCTGGACAACTTCCGCTACAGCAAGCTATTCTGGCCTATGCAGGTACGTCGGGAGAGTCCGCAAGTACACACGCTCTACATCTACATGGAGGGCATCTATACGACCTGCCTGTACTTCGACGCCCGGTCGACGACCAACCTGCTGAACCTGGTTCATAACGAGGACCTGTTTTACGGCCTCTACTACGGATTCATCCTGATGATTGTTGTCTATAGTTTCCTGCTGTTTATTCGGATACGGGAGCGTGAGACCATCCGTTACGCGTTGTGGGTGCTGAGCATTGGCCTTCAACTGGCACTGTATCGGGGCTTTACAGCCGAATTTTTATGGCCGGGGCACTCTTCGCTGGAACAATATGGCAGTGCGATTGCGGGCGTCACCGGTCTGTTACACGTGTTATTTACCATTTCGTTCCTGCGCCTTCGCCGAAAGGAACCCCTGTTCTACTGGCTGGGTCTGGTCGTTATTGGCATCTATGTCGTGGGCGTTATGCTGTTTGTCTGGTCAACGTATCGGGTTGGAACAACGGGGAAAATAATCGACATCATACCTGTGCTTGCCCTGGTAGAGGGCTTGTTCAGTATCACGGCGGGCATTGTGGCGTACCGGGGTGGGTTCAAGCCGGCTCTTTACTACATCATTGGTAACCTGGTGTTTTTCGCTTCGATATTCGTTTTTCTACGCTATGCTACGGGTGGGTTGCCGCATACTTTCTGGACGTATAACAGCATCCATATCGGCTCTGGCATTGAGATTATGTTGTTCACGCTGGCCCTGGTTTACAAAGTAGATCTGCTGAAAAAAGGGCAGGAGGGAGCCGTGCGCGAACAACTCCGGCTGGCTGAAGCTAATAAACAACTGGTGGAAGAACAGAATGCCCTACTTGAAGGCAAAGTCCGCGAGCGGACCGACGAGTTGAATGTCCAGAAAGAAGGACTGCAGGCTGCGCTGGCTACATTGCAGGCCACACAGGCTCAACTGATCCAGAAAGAGAAGATGGCTAGTCTGGGCGAACTGATGGCCGGTATTGCCCACGAGATTCAAAATCCCCTCAACTTCGTCAATAATTTCGCCGAGGTATCGACTGAACTGCTCGGTGAGCTGAAAGAGGAAGTTGAGGCAAACCACCGGCAGGAGGCACTCCAACTGGCCGACGATCTGATTCCGAACCTCGAAAAAATCCGGCATCATGGAAAACGCGCCGATGGCATTGTGCGCAGTATGCTTCAGCATTCACGCAGTACGGCCGGTACGCGCCAGCCAACGGATATCAACGCCCTGGTGAGCGAGTATCTGCACCTATCATACCAGGGATTGCGCGCCAAAGATAAAACGTTCAACGCGCAGTTGATCACCAACTTCGACAGTAAACTCGGCCTCGTTGACCTGACACCGCAGGAAATTGCGCGGGTGTTGTTGAACCTGTATAACAATGCGTTTTATGCCACCCACGAAAAGGCTACCCATCTGAGTGCGACGCAGTTGAGCGAGTATCAACCGCAGGTGTCGGTGAGCACCCGGCTCGATAACGGCCTGGTTGAAATACGGGTGAAAGACAATGGAATAGGCATTCCGCGTGATCTGCTCAGTAAAATTTACCAGCCGTTTTTCACAACGAAACCCACTGGCCAGGGAATTGGCCTGGGCCTTTCGCTGAGTTACGACATCATCACGAAAAGCCACAATGGCCAACTGGACGTACAAACCGAACCTGGTCTCTTTACCGAGTTTATTGTAAAAATTCCTTTGGTTGTTCCTGACAATTACGCTGTTGGTGAGTAAATAGGGCAACCGACGGCGTGCCTGTTTCACCTGGTTGCCAGCTTTACCGGATCGCTTCGGTAGCCGTTTGGGCGTATGCTCTAGCCGGATCGACCGTCTTTACCTGGCCCACAACGTACCTGAGCCCTTGAAACAGGTGATTAACAAAGGTTGGCTCTTCGTAGTCTTTTTTATCATGACCAAGGGCTGTACACCAGGTGTACCCACCGTCGAACTCGTAGTACCAGGCGGCGGGATACAGATCACCGTACGACCCTGCCGACGTTTTGATCTTGTCGGCCTCGTCGGTGTTGAGCGAGCTAAGTTCATGAGCCAGCACCGCCGTTGGACCGGGCGACAGCTCTTTCATGAAATAGCATTCATCTGCTTTTGACCAAACCGTGGGTACGTTCGTCATGGAGGCATGTTGCGCCGCCAATACACGCAGCCGGTACGGTTGAAAACGGGGATGCCAAAGGAAGGTGCCCCCAATCATTCGTTTGAACCAGAGCCAGTTACGTTCGGTGCCAACCACCGAATGGATGCCAACAAAGCCACCGCCCGCCTCGATGTAGCGCCGGAACGCCAGCCGCTGTGTATCCGTATCGAACACGTCGTTGTTGGTACTGGCAAAGATCAGCGCCGTGTACTGCCCGAGGTTCGCCTCGCTGAACGCATCCGGGCGAGATGATGTATCGACTTTAAAACCATGTTTCTGCCCTAGTTTCTGGATGCACGCCACCGCAAACGGAATATTGTCGTGGACGTACCCCTTGCCATTTCTGGTATACACCAGCACCTTCACCCGCTTCCAGTTGACCCGGTCTGTCTGGGCGTTGATTGCGGAACAGATCGTTAAGAAAAGCAACAGTGTGAGCAGGTTAACCTTATACATGGAAGCGAGTAGACCGTGGTTGACTAATCGATTGACGCAAATGCTGGATGATGAAAGGTTCTCGTATGGCTAACGCACGTCAGCCATACATACAGGCACGAAGCAATGTTTTTATCCAGCTTCATCCAGTTGAAAACCAGCGTTACTTGAAGCGGAAGAACTCTGTCACTTTCGCGTTGAATTCGTCGGCGCGATCGATCAGGGTGGCATGGCCGCAATTGGGTATGATCCAGAGCCACGAGTTGGGAATGTGGCTGGCAATGGCTACCGTATGGTCCGTCACGATCAAGTCGCGATCGCCGGCCACAATCAGGGATGGCGCTTTGATCGAACGCAGCGCAGTAAGTGGGATGTTGGGTTGAAGAACGTCGAGCACGAAAACCTTCCAGTCGTTTTTCTCTTTCGGGCTGGTGCGCGGCTTGTCTTTCTTCTCGATGTATTCTTTCTGCATCTGATTCCAGAGTGAAGGCACCAGCGCGGTAGAATCTGGCCAGAGATTGGCACCGGTAGATACCAGTTTCTTTACTTTATCAGGATGCCGCATCGCCAGTAGCAGGGCGTTGATGCCGCCGTCGCTCCATCCGATTACGTACGCCGAATCGATCTTAAGCGTCGTCAGCAGGGCGGCAAAATCATCGGCCATCAGCTCGAAACTGAGTGAATCGCCGGTGTCCACCGACTTGCCGTGTGCGCGGCTATCCACCGCAATCACCTGATACTGAAGGGCAAAGTACGGAATGGTTTTGCCGAACGAACCGATGCTGCCGCCATTGCCATGAATCAGCAACAGCGGTTTTCCCTTGCCATATGTTTCGTAATACAGTCGAACACCGTTGACCAGTTGGTACTTGCCAGCGGCAGCGTTGTTTCCATAGGGAATAGCCTGACCGCGTACAGACAGGCTACACACAAGCAGCAGAAGGAGCATCCAGCTCGATTTCATAGGGGCAGGCCATTAAGCGATCGTGAGCTTTTGGGCGTGCTTCTGGGCTTTCAGGGCCAGTTCGGTTGCCAGAAAACAGTGTGCCTGGGTCATGGCAGTTTCGGTCCGGTTCAGAATGTCGTCGACCAGTTGCGTGCCGTAGGGCAGGTCCTGCTTGCTGCAGTCAATATAGCGCGTTTCTTTCTTGTCGACCATAAACAGATGGCTGCCACCGGTTCGTCCGGCGATATCCACGTTTTTACGGATTTCGATGTAGCCTTCCGTTCCCAAAATCGTGAGTCGGCCATCGCCCCAGGTGTTGAGACCATCGGGCGTAAACCAGTCGACCCGGATATAGCCGGCACCTTTATCGCCGCGTAGTGTCAAATCGCCGAAATCCTCAAAATTCGGGTACTGTGGATAATGCACGTTGCCCGTTTGCGACGATAAGACTTCCCCTTTGGTAGACCCCGTGAAGAACAAAAACTGATCGACCTGGTGGGAGGCGATGTCGCAAATGATGCCGCCAAACCGTTTTTTATCGAAAAACCACTCTGGTCGCGACGTCAGGCTGATCCGGTGCGGCCCCAGGCCAATTGTCTGGATAACCTGCCCGATGGCCCCGGCTTTCACCAGTTCACCTGCTTTCACGGTGGCCTTGTTCTCGAACCGTTCGCTGAACATGATCGAGTAAATGCGCTTCGTTTCCTGCTGCACCTTACGTACCTGCGCCAACTGCTCGAGGGTCGTAATGCCGGGTTTGTCGGTCATGAAATCCTTACCCGCCTTCATCACCCGGATACCCAGCCCGGCACGTTCGTCGGGAATACCAGAGGTCAGAATGAGCTGCGTGCTCTTGTCACTCAGCACTTCATCTTCCGAACGCGCCACTTTTACCTGCGGATACCGTTTTGTGAAAGCTGCCAGTAATTCAGGTTCTTTGGCGTAAACCGAGACTAGCTCGCCGCCACCACGAATGGTTGATTCAACCTGACTATAAATATGGCCGTGGTTAATACCAACCACCGAGAACTTGATCCGTGGAGCAAAGGTAGGGCTGGCTTGCAAACTGGGAGCAAGCGCCGACAGGGCGGCAATACCAGTCGTCTGCTTCAGAAACGTACGCCGGTTTGATGCTGATAGAGAGGTCATAGGAAATGATGTTTAGGAATGCAACCCTTAACGTACCTGGCTTTTCTTGGCCAGCGTCAACGCCTGTGTGGTTGTGTAATATTTAGTGATCATGTTCGGCACTTCCCAGGCTGGTAGTTTACCCGCTTTCAGGTACGTCAGGTAATTCTGCATCACCCGGCCGAAGTGCGCTTCGTGCCCTTCGTTGTAATGTTCGGGTACTGTTACGGTAAAGCTATTTCCCATTTGCTTCACATCGACTCCCGGAAATTCGCGCTGAATGGCGGGTAGAATGGCTTTCAACGATGTACCCAGCGTGTTGTTGCCCATTACCGGCTCGATGTAGAGGGTAGGCTTGTAGTTCTGAACGGCGCCCTGCCGGATGATCAAATTGGCCTTGGTGCCGCGCATGATCGAGTAGTGCGTGTCGCCGCCCCCGGCTGGTGCCGCATAGGCCCAGATCACCGACACCTTCGCGTGGATGCCCTTGAGCTGGTAGTTGATTTCGCCGTTGCTGTACACGCGCAGAACGCTATCCTGCACCACATCTTTTTTTAGATAATCGGGAAAAGCGGGTAGTTTCGTGATGGCTTTGAACTGGCTCAGCCGCATGTCCGTTGTCCAGCGGCGGGCCGACGTGAGGCGCACATCTTTCTTGTAATCAAGGGTTTGTTCGGGAAAACATTCCCACTGCACCAGGTCGACCAGGTGCGTGGTTACGTCGACGATGCCTTCGCCCTGCTGAGCTACGTCCATAAACCAGGCTGGCCGGGTAAGAATACTGCCCGACACATTTTTGTAGAAATGGTGCACGCTTTCTTTAGTTACGGCCGGGTTTTCGGGGGTACCTTTTTCGAGTGTTCCGAACAACGCCGTCTGGCGCGAGAAAGCCCGTTGTAGCATCGTCGTGATCTCGTAGCGTTCCGTCATGATGTCGTAGAGCATCACCTTCTTCTTCGCCGCAGTAGCGAACGACTCCTGAAGTTTACTGAACTCAGCCCCGTTGATAACCATCGGTTTATCCGCCAGCACGTTGAACCCGGCGTCGACAGCCTGGTGAATATAATCGGTTTTCAGCCGGTTATTGCCCGCCATCACCACCACATTACCCGCGCGGTCGGCCAGCATCTTCGCCATAAAATCAGGGCCGCGATAGACGTCTTCTTTCCAGGTTGTCGGGTTGTCGGCGCGGGTGTTGTAGGTACGTATCCGGTCGAGGTGCATCTGTACATCGGGGCCTTCGGGTGCATACACATGTACGGTCGGGTCAACATCGGCATACATCGACTTCTGGACCAGCGCCGCGTGGAAGTGGCCCGGATCAAGCGTGATCAGGCGAATAGGACCGTCGGCAGTTGGCGTATGCATTCGGAAAGACACCACTACGGCAGCAACAAGCGTAAGCGAAATTGAAACGGCAATTTTCATAGTTCAGTAGCACCGAAGCTCCAGCTTCAGTAGTAATGAAGTGACTCTACCGAAGCTGGAGCTTCGGTGCTACGTACCTATTCAGAAGCGCAGGTACGTATACGCTAGCCAGCACTTATGCTTTTTTAGCCGTCTTTTTAACGCCCGATGCCACAATCGCGTACTCCTTACGCTGTGGACGAGACAGGAGTTTATCGGCTTCGGGATCGTTGACAAACTGCTCTTTGTCGGGATTCCAGTACAGCTTGCGGTTCAGCTTCATGGCGGCGTGATGGAGCAGGCAGGCCGAGCACGAGCGGTGGCCTATTTCTACCGGCGCAATAGGCTCCTTCCGGCTTACAATGCTGTCGAGCCAGTTGCCGTGGTGCTCTTTGCTGACGGGCAGGTTTATTTCGTTCGGGCCAATGACTGACGTGATAATCGCGGGATCGCTGGCGTCGAGTGCTTTCGCCGCATTCTGCTTGGCAATCGGATCGCTCGCCGTAACCGCCGCGTCGCCCCGCGACACGAAGATCCAGCCCTTGGTGCCTTCGAACTTAATGCCGTTCGGTATCTCGTTGCTCACCACCATCTTCACACCATTCTTGTACAGGGCTTCGGTCTGAAAAATACCGTGCACGTTCCATAAGCCGCTTTTGGGAAAATCGGCTTTCCCCCAAATCTCGACGGGGCCGGTGTGCTCTGTGTTCATGGCCCAGTGGGCACAGTCGATGTGGTGTGCGCCCCAACCTGTAATCATACCGGCCCCAAACTGCTCGCAACGCAGCCAGCCCGGCCGGTCGAAGCCGACCTGTGGGTGCACCCGCTTCTCGGTGTAATACACCTCCGGTGTTGTGCCGAGCCACATATCGTAGTTCAGGTTTTTCGGAACAGGCATTGGCGGTTCTTCGTCGCCACCGGGGTCGCCGGGCAGACCGACATACACCGTTTTCAGGTCACCGATCCGACCATTGCGCACCAGTTCAGCGGCGTACCGGAACTGCTTCGACGACCGCTGCTGACTCCCCACCTGCACAATCCGGCCAGATCGTTTCACGGCGTCGGCCATCATGCGCCCTTCCGAGATCGTGAGCGACGCGGGCTTTTGCATGTAGACGTCTTTCCCCGCCTCCACCGCATGAATCACGATCGGCGCGTGCCAGTGGTCGGGTGTGCTAACGATCACGGCGTCGATGTCTTTGTTGGTCAGCAAGTCGCGGTAGTCGGTATACACGCGAACGCCGTCGTAGTCTTTACCGGTCTTCTTCGCATAATAGCCATTGACCAGTTTTTTAGCCTCGTTAGCACGGTTGCTGTCTAAGTCGCACACGGCCATGATCAGCGCGTTGTCGTACTGCCAAACGCCGGGCATGTCATGTCCCCGCGAGATACGCCCCGTGCCAATAGCCGCGACGTTGATGCGATTGCTGGGCGCGTTCTTGCCAAATACCGAAGCCGGTACGATGGTCGGAAAGCCAACGGCAACGGCCGTTGCTTTGGCCGACAGGTCAAGGAACGAGCGACGGGAAAGCGATTTAGGAGTCATGATCGGTAGAGAGAAAAACTGATTCGGTTGACGATTAGCTGGTTACAGACCGGTTAGGCAGTTTGCCCGGACAGGTTGATGGTTTTGAACTTGGGCACCAGTAAGTGCATGACGCCCCAGGCCGTCAGGTAGGCGAAACCGCAGATAATGAACATGATGTAATAGCCGGTTTCGATATGACCAAGCGCTTTGTAATGATCGAACAGGCGACCGGCCAGTTTGGCAATCAGGATGCCGCCAACAGCACCGGCCATACCGCCAATGCCGGTGACAGAAGCCACCGCCCGGCGGGGGAACATGTCAGATACCGTCGTGAAAATGTTGGCACTCCACGCCTGGTGGGCCGAAGCGGCAAAGCCAATGATAAACACGGCCAGCCAGATATTCATGCTACCGAGCCACTGAGCAAATACCACCGGTAACGCGCAGAGTGCGTAGATGAGCATGGCTGTTTTTCTGGCCCGGAAAATCGACATCCCTTTCTTGGTAAGATTGAGCGGCAACCAGCCACCAAACACGCTGCCAACGCTGGCAATAGTGTATACGGAGGCCACCGGAATAGCCAGATCGGTGCCCTGAAGGCCATATTGTGCTTTCAGGAAGGCGGGCAACCAGAACAGATAGAACCACCAGATCGGGTCGGTTAGCAGCTTGCCGCAAAAGAAGGCCCAGGTCTGCCGGTAGGTCAGCAACTTGAACCAGGATATCTTCAACGCACCGCTGGCTGTAAGTTCTTCGGCCCGCTCATCGACATCACTGTTGATATAGGCCAGTTCAGACGCCGATACTTTCTGGTGCTCGGCTGGCTTTTTATAGATCGTCAGCCAGAGTACGAGCCAGATAAATCCGGTTAGCCCCGTGATGATAAACGCCCACTCCCAGCCGTAGTTGGCGGTGATAAAAGGAACGGTGAGCGGAGCAACAATGGCCCCGATGTTGGTACCTGAGTTGAAGATACCAGTAGCCAGTGCCCGTTCTTTCTTGGGAAACCATTCGGCAACGGTCTTGATGGCAGCCGGAAAATTGCCCGCTTCGCTTAAGCCAAGTCCCGCACGAGCCACCCCAAACCCAAACGTTGTTTTGGCGAAGGCTGTAGCAATGCCTACTACACTCCAGGCCGTGATTGACAGGGCGTATCCGATTCGGGTACCTACCTTATCAATGATACTGCCAATTCCCAGCATACCCAGGGCGTAAGCAGCCTGAAAGACAATAACCAGGTTGGAATAATCCGTTTCGGTCCAGTTGAAGTCTTTTTCGAGGGTAGGTTTCAACAAGCTGATCACTACCCGGTCGAGGTAATTGATCGTGGTGGCGAAGAAGAGCAAACCGGCAATCACCCATCGGTAATTGGTTTGGCTCTGGGTCGTTTCCACTAAAGGGGTGTTGGGAGCGGTGTTTAGCATAAGAACAGAGATAATGCCTATTTAATGGTCCAGCCGAAATAATCTACTGTATTATGATACGATATATTGGCCGCCATTTGCCCCAGCCAGGGCAGGTCGTTTGGCAGGAGCCCCCGCTGAATGTCCTGACCGATGAGATTACAGAGAATACGGCGGAAATAGTCGTGGCGGGAGAAGGAGAGAAAACTGCGCGAATCGGTCACCATGCCGATGAAACGGCTCATCAGCCCCATGTTCGACAGTGTGTTCAACTGTTTTTCCATGCCGTCTTTCTGGTCGAGAAACCACCAGCCCGACCCCCACTGAATTTTTCCCGGACTACTACCCGCCTGCGCATACCCCGACTGGAAGTTGCCGACCATGGTGGCAAACGTCTCGTTGTCGGCCGGGTTGAGGTTATACAGTACTGTCTTGGCCAGTTGCTCGTCGCGGTCGAGGGTGTCCAGGAACGTACCCAGCCGCTCGATCTGGCTCCAGTCGCCCATCGAGTCGACACCAACGTTTACACCTAACCGGTTGCGCAACCGGGTATTCACATTCCGTAGGGCACCGAGGTGAAACTGCTGAATCCAGCCGCGTTTGGCGTACTGGCGGCTTAGCTCAACCAGCACGTACCCCTGCAACAGATCCACCGTGTGCGCATCGGGTGATCCGGCTTGGGTCAGGAGCTGTACGCAGGTACGTTCCAGCGCCTGGGTACGTTCCGAAATGGGAGGAATTCGCTCCAGACCGTGGTCTGATGCCCGGCAACCCAGTTCATGAAACGCGTCGATCCGGCTGACCAGTGCTTCGAGGAGTGTATCGAGGTCCGTAACCGCAATGCCCGTAATAGCCGTTAGTTTGGCCACCTGCTGCCGCCAGGCATCGGTGTGGGCGGGGAGCAATGTATCGGGCCGAAACGTCGGATACATCGTCAGAGCCTGCCCCTCGGCCGCGTATTGGCGGTGGTAGCGAAGGTCATCGGTTGGGTCGTCGGTGGTACAAACGACCTGCACGTTGTACCCGTTCAGGAGCGTGCGGGCCGTAAGGTGGCTTTGCAACTGCTCGTTGCAGGTGTCGTATACGTACCTGGCGTTGTCGCCCGTGAGCAGGTCGTCGATGCCGAAAGGGTTTTTCAGCTCCATTTGCGTCCAGTGCTGAAGCGGGTTGCGCATGGTATACGGCACCGTCTTCGACCAGGCCAGAAATTTATCCCAGTCATCGCTATCGCCGGTGATCAGGGATTCAGGAACGCCGTTTGCCCGCATGGCCCGCCATTTATAATGGTCGCCTTTGAGCCAGATTTCGGTCATGTTGGCATACCGCTTATCGCCCGCAATCTCATCGGGCGGCAAATGATTGTGGTAGTCGACAATGGGCAGGTCGCGCACGTAGTCGAAATACAGGGCACGGGCCGGTTCGTTTTCCAGCACGAAATTGTCCGAAATAAATGGCTCGGTAGCCGTGTTCAGCAATGGATCAGGAAGCATAAGAATACAATGTCGTTTAGGGATATGGTTACCAGCCTTCGGCCCGCGTTATGCCTAGTTCGAGCCCCCGCAGTTCAGCCAGGCCCCGCAGGCGACCAATGCATGAATAGCCGGGATTGGTGGTCTTGTGCAGATCGTCGAGCATCTGGTGGCCGTGATCGGGTCGGAAAGGAATGGGTTCGGCCACCCGCTGCTGAATAGCCAGAATTTCGCGCATGACGGCATACATGTCCACGTCGCCATCCAGATGGTCGGCTTCGTAGAAATTGCCATGTTCGTCTTTTCGGACGTTGCGCAGGTGAACGAAATGAATTTTTTCGCCGATCTGCCGGGCCATGGCGGGCAGATCATTAGCCGGATTAGCGCCCAGTGAGCCAGTACAAAAACAGACGCCGTTGCTCGGATTGGGCACTTTTGTCAGCATGTATTCATAATCGGCGGCTTGCGACATAATGCGCGGCAAGCCGAAAATGGGGAAGGGCGGATCGTCGGGGTGAATGGCCAGCTTAATGCCCAGTTCGTCGGCCACCGGAGCCACTTCGGCCAGAAAATCGGTCAGGTTTGATCGGAGCGCATTGGCGTCAATGTCGCTGTACGTTGCCAGTTTAGTCCGCATTCCGGCGAGTGTTTGCCTGGCTTCGCCCGGAATGCCAAACATCACAATATCAGCCAGGTGTTCGCATTCATCAGTGGTATACTGCGCAAATCGGCGCTCGGCTTCGGCCACAATTGCCGGGGTGTAGTCGTCGGCGGCGTTGGGGCGCTTGAGGAGATGAATATCGAAAACGGCCAGATCGAACCAGTTGAAGTACAGAGCCTTAGAGCCGTCGGACATGGGGTAATTCAGATTGGTCCGCGTCCAGTCATTGACTGGCATGAAATTATAGGTAACCACCTGTAGGCCACAGGCCGCCAGATTACGCAGGCTCTGTTTGTAGTCCTCGATATGTTGCCGGTAATCGTCTGACCGGGTTTTTATACGTTCAGAAACGGTCAGACTTTCGACCACGGCCCAGTGTAGTGGGGAGGCGCCGGGGGCTGCCGCCTTTATTTCGGCCTGTCTGGTCCGGATGGCGTCGATTGGCCAGACGTCTCCGTGTGGAATCTGGTGAAGGGCAGTAACAATACCGCTGGCTCCTGTCTGGCGTACGTCGGCGAGCGTTACCGGATCGCCTGGTCCAAACCAGCGCCATGCTTGAAGAAGATTCATTCAGCTTGTCGTTAAGCAGTAAAGAAATGGTAATGTTTTTTCTACAATGTAAGAGTAGGGGTATATCCTACTCACATACCAATCGGCTACCACTTATTTTCCTTATTCATTACAGCATATTCCTTGTTCGTTCCTACTCGTCAATCGGTCGTTCTGCTGGCTACAGATCAATTACCTGGGTGTAAAACCGGATAGTCCACGCATCGAAACCGCGATTCCATACGTACCTGGGTTGCGGTTTATGTTCGATGGGCTGGCGGGAAACTTGTTGGGCCTCGTTAGTCAGTAAATTTGCGCACCATAGGCTGATTGCCTACATTCAGCGTTTTGTATGTCAGTTGGGTACGTGTGTCCCTGTGAATCAATAGCCGATTATGAGACGAGGTGTCACCCTCAAAGACCTGGCAAAAGAACTGGGCCTGTCTGTGTCTGCTGTGTCAAAAGCACTTCGTAACGACCCCAGTATTGGCCCCTCTACCACTGTCCGGGTCCGGCAACTGGCTGAGGGTAGAAATTACGTGCCTAATCTGGCGGCTATTCATCTAAAACAGAAACGCAATTTTAAAATCGGTGTCATCATTCCCGATCTGTTCGATCAGTTCTACGCCCTGGTGCTTCGAGGTATTGAAGACACCGCCGCCCGGCATCAATACTCCGTTGTGTTCACCCAGACGCACGAACAGCCCGACCGGGAACGGGCGCTGATCGACACGATGCTCCGTAACCGGATCGACGGGCTGCTGATCTCGATTACCGCAAAAACAGACCGCACCGATTTCGTTGACCAACTGGAGGCCGCCGGTATTCCGGTGGTATTCTTTGTTCGCACGCCCCATGACCGGGTGAGCTATGACGTTACCGCCGATTCATTTGAAGGAAGTCGTGAGGCCATAATGTACCTGGTTCAGAAGGGTCACCGTCGGATTGCGCACCTCAGAGGACCCACCGCCATGACGCTAAGTCAGGTACGTTACGAAGGCTACTTACAGGGCCTGCGCGACCACCAGCTTCCTGTTGACCCGGAGCTGATCAAATTGCCCGAATCGGGACCCGACCCCACCGATCGGGCCATGTGTGAACTCATACAACTCAACGAGCCACCCACGGCCATTTTCACGTATAAAAACTACCTGACGCTGGACGCCATCTCCTTTCTGCAACGGGAGTACCCAACCAGAGCCCGACCACTCGATTTCATTGGTTTTGGAAATTTACCTTTGCTGAAACATATCGACTACCGCCCGCTGGCGGCCATCGACGCTGATCCAATCGATCTGGGAGCCGCCGCATTTGCCTTACTTCATCAACGGATGGGCAATGCAACTGACCTGGTTGAGCGTCAGGTGAAGATTCCGTGTCATCTGACTGTTTATTAGCTACTTAATGAATGACCAGCTCACCCGGAATTTCAATATGCGTGGAATCAACGGGGGTGTCGGTCATCAATTGCATCAGTAACCGCATAGCTTCCTGACCCATAAGGGCGGGGTTCTCTTCAATGGACGCCACGGGTTTGTAGGTCAGGTGTTTCAGCAAAGGTAAATTTCCAAAACCAATAAACTCGACCTGGTTCAACCGCTCTGGATACGCCCGCTTCAGGTACGTGATCGCATCCAGGGCCATGTACGTTTTGAAGGTCAGAATACCGGTTGGATAAGCTGGCCGTGCCATAATGGTGGTCATGATGGCCTCGGTATCGGCCGGAGAAAGGCCATCGGGTTGGTACACGCTGCCCACGGCCGTTCCCACCTGCGCCCGTAACGCCTGTTCAAAGCCCGCCTTTCGCTGCTTACTCGCGTTGATATTGGGCGGCCCATTCAGGTAAGCGAGTTGCCGATGACCGCGACTGAGCAAAAAATCGGTCGCTACCCTGGCCGACTCTGTATTCAGTGTGATAACCTGGGCGCAATCGGGATCGTTGGGGCTTCGCGTGATGTACACCACCGGAATACCCGCCGCTTCCAATCGTCGGTAGGGGGTCAGGTCGGTGGTTGTGGGCGTAATCGTTGCGATCAGCCCATCAACACCATCGAGGCGCATCAGGTCTAAAATGGCGTTCGACCGTCCTTCATCATCCAGTGTCTGGCTCACCAACACGCTATACTGACGGTCGCTGGCAACCTGATCTACCCCGTTGATGGCCTGCACAAAAAACTGATCGAGCACGTTGGGAACAATAAGACCGATGGTGAGGCTGCGCCGTCGCTGAAAGTTACGGGCTACCTGGTTCGGAATGTATTGCCGGGCTCTGGCCAGGCGCTCAACCCGTTCGCGGGTATAATGCCCGATGGTTGGGTTGTTATTCAGTGCCTTCGATACGGTCGACACCGATACGCCTAGTTCCTGCGACAGGTCTTTCAGGGTGACGAGCTTTTTCATGACAGGGCGACGGGAAGGAGATTGGTTATTGGTTGATTGGTTACTGGTTATTAGTGGCTCTGCTGCCTAACGTACCTGAGCGAAGCCACTAATAACCAGTATCTAATCAACCAGTAACCAACTTAAAATCCTGGATTTTGCGCGAAACCAGGGCTGCCATCAGCGGCTTTCTCGGTCCGGTCGATCTGGGTTTGTGGAATCGGGCGCAGGTTGTGAATGTCTTTCACGTTGGCTGCAGCATCGGGGTTGTACAGTTTAACCCGCTCCACCAGATTGCCCCAGCGTTTCAGATCCATCCAGCGCGTTTGTTCGCCAGCCAGCTCACGCGCACGTTCCTGCATAATCATTTCCATGTCTAACTGAGCCGCTGTGATTTCCATAGCTGACTCTTTTCCAGGATAGGCAGCCCGGCGACGTACTGCGTTGATAGCGGCTACGGCTTCAGTTGTTTTGCCCTGCTTGAACTGAGCTTCAGCCAGAATCAGGTACGTTTCAGCCAGACGGAACGCCAGGTAATCCCGGCTACCCTGCTCGTAGGTTAAATCTGGGCGAAGTGGGTCAAGGAATTTCTGGAGCGTTGGGAACAACGCAGCGGTATATGCGCTGGGTACCAGTACCTGATACGGCTTTGCCGCCCGTTGTGCCTTTGTCCATTCAACGCCTGGAATATAAATGGCTGTGTCTCCCGCTTTTAGGGTTATCTTATCCTTACTGTTGTCAAAAGAAGTATTCAGGTTTGCGCCGGGGTTGTTACTCAACCACGTGTCTTTATACGTCTTTTTGTAGCGAGAGTCATTGACCCGTTCTTTGAAAACGGTTTCAAGTAGATACGTTGTTGGACGTAGCCGCTTGAACGGCCGGTCGCCGGCGATATCCCGTTTCATGCCAGGCTGTACATCATACTGCATCCCGAAGTACAGGTGGAGCTTATTACCGTCGCCGTTGTTTGTATTGGCCGAGTTGATGTTGGTCAATGGATCTGACGTATACTGAACAGAAAAGATAACCTCATCGCTGATTTCGCCTGCCCCCTGAACAAATACACTGGCAAAATCAGGCAGCAATTTATAGCCGTAGTTGGCAATCACGCTTTGTGCGTAGGTGGCTGCCTTGGCATAATCATCAGTAGCCTTAGCCGTAGAGGTGGCTTTTGTCAGATATACACGAGCCAGCAAATGCTCCGCTGCGCCTTTGGTAGCCCGGCCGTAGTCAGTTGCTCTGATTTTTGTATCCAGGTCGGGCAGAGCCGATTCCAGGTCGGCCGTGATCTGCTTGTAGATATCCGTTTCTGATGCCCGTTTTGTTGATTTTGTTGGCCCCAGCGTTTCAGTTAGCCGCAGATCAACACCACCCCATTGCTGCACGAGAATGAAGTAGTAATGCGCCCGCAAAAATTTCATTTCAGCCACGCGTGATTTCTTGATCGCGTCTGAGACTGTAGCAGCGGGCGCCCGGCTAATAACCGCATTGCAGGTGTTGATACCCTTGTATAACTCCTCCCAAGTCTGCTGAAGGATATCAACAAAGCTATTCATCTGGGTATCATAGAAGTGAAACCCTTTGTAGCTGCCATCTGCCCCGGTTGTGTAAATGTCCGTACCGTACTCGGTCAGGGTCAGGCCGCGCTCTGATCCGTAGAAGTTCCTCAGCGAGGAGTAGGCTGCTTTGCTGGCATCTTCAAACCCTTTTGGCGTATTGATATAATCGTTGCCAATGGCAGAGACTACTTTTTCATCCAGAATATCCTTACAGGCCTGACCGCTAAGCATCAGTGCGGCAAGGGCAAGGACCCGGAGTGATTTATGTGAAAATGTTGATTTCATGGTTTTTGAAACTTAAGCTGTTTATAAACACATCAGGCAATACAGCCGAGTTTAGAATTTGACGTTTAAACCGAAGGTCATCACCCGGGTTGCCGGCGTTACGCCATTGCTGACCGTTCCATCGCTTGTTTCCGGATCGACACCGTTGTATTTCGATCGATATGACGAGAAGATGAACGGCTGCTGAATGCTGCTGAACAGACGCAGCGACTGAATGCGGAGCTTCGAGGTGATGCTGGTTGGGAAGGTGTACCCGAAGTTGATGTTCCGCACCTTCACAAACGAACCATCGAAATAGATGATAGCTGAGTTGTAGACCGGAAATTCCTGGCTGGAGTTTGGCCGCGGGAATTCGTTCGTTGGGTTGTTTGGTGTCCAGTAATCAACCTTGATCTGCTGGTAACGACCGGCCAACTGGTTGTTGTCCCGGTGGAAACCGCTCAGAATAGTCTGACCAATACGAGCGTAAATAAAGAAGCTCAAATCAAAACCTTTGTAGTTGAACCGGTTTGTCACACCACCGCTCCAGGTAGGAATATCAGAGCCCAGGAAAACCCGGTCATCGGCCGTGATTTTACCATCGGGCATACCCGTCAGGTTGCCTTTATCGTCGCGCCCATTGTTGTCTTGTACTTTAATCTGACCAACGGCACTCTGATATGACTTGGCAGCGTCGGCTTCGCTGGTCTGCCAGATACCCGCTTTCTTGTAGTCATAGAACTCGGTGAGTGGGTAGCCGATGAAGCGTTTGTTGCCTACATCGTCGACCGGTCCGTTGAAGAGCGAGATAATGGCTTCTGTGTTTTTCGAGAAAACGAAGTCAGAACTCCATTTGAAACCGCCCTTGTTTACGTTCACTGTCGACACGCTCAGTTCAATACCTTTATTTTGCGTTTCGCCGATATTCCGGGTTACCGCGTTGAAACCAATCGAGGTTGGCAGCAGGTCAGACAGCAGCAGGTCGGTTGTATTGGTCAGGTACGCTTCGATGGCACCCGTTACGCGGCCACGCCACAGGCTGAAATCCAACCCAATGTTGGTGGTGGTCGACGTTTCCCATTTCAGATCAGGGTTACCGATCGTGTTGGGGCGGTAGCCATAGGCTGGGTTATTGCCCCAGGCATAGACCGTCCGGTCAAGCAATCCCTGCGTTTGGTACGGAGCAACCCCCTGGTTACCAACCGATCCCCGGCTAGCCCGTAATTTCAGCAGGTCAACCCAGGTAGAGCCTTTCATGAAATCTTCGTTGCTGATATTCCAGCCCAGGGCAATGCCCGGGAAGTTACCGTACTTGGTATTGACACCGAACCGGCTCGATCCATCGCGACGAATCGTGGCTGTTACCAGGTATTTGTCCTTATAGTCGTAGTTGATACGACCCATATACGAGTTGATCGTCCACTGCGTCAGCCCACTGCCCACACCCAGTACTGAACTGGCGTTGCCTTCATTGTAGAACTGCTGCGATTCGGCCGGAACACCCTGAACGGAGATGTTATTCTGCTCAAAATTATCGCGCTGAACCGACCATAGACCCGTAACGCCAAAATTATGATCGCCAATTTTCTTATTGTAGGTCACTACGTTTTCCAGCGTGTAGTTAAAGCCGAATGCGCTGGCTGTTTGTGCCTGGGGATCACCTCCTTTACGTGCGTTGGTCTGGGCGCCAATAAAGCGACCATACCGGTTAATGGTAAAGTCAGGACCGAAGTTGACCCGATATTTCAGGCCATCAAGGATTTTTACTTCGGCATAGATGCTGTTGAATATCCGGTATTTTTTCCGTTCTTCAATCTGTGCACCCGGTACAACTTCAGCCAGCGGATTGGTTAACAACGCATCGTTGGTTGGTGAGAAAATCAGGTTTCCGTTATCGTCGTAGGGCCGGCCAAGTGGATTTTGCTGAAGGGTGAAGTTGTACGGATTCAGGCCTTCTCCATTGCGGACATTGTACATCATGTACGTAGAGATACCAACACGGAGGGCCTTATTAACCTGATGGTCAACATTGGCCCGGAGCGAGTAGCGGGTAAAGTCCAGACCAGGCATGATCCCCTCATCTTTAAAGTAACCTGCCGAAATGTAGAACTGGGTTTTATCCGTACCGCCCTGGATACCCAGTGAGTGGTTCTGCTGAAAACCCTGCTTCAGAATCAATGACTGCCAGTCTGTATTGCGGTTGGCGGCAAGACCCGCGGCAACGTTTGGATCACCACCTAATACCGCCACTTTCGAATCGGCATAGGCATCGGTTACGCCCGTAGGAACTGGGTTTCCGGCGGCATCTTTGTAGTTGTTCGTTGTTCGGTAGGCTTCCCGCACATATTCGGTAAATTCAGGCCCACTGAAAAGGTGCACTTTATCCAGTGCATCGGTAACACCCGCGTAGTTATCGTAGCTGATCGTTGTTTTGCCATTCTGACTACCGCGTTTCGTGGTAACCAGTACAACACCATTGGCACCTCTGGCCCCATAAATGGCTGTTGCCGTGGCATCTTTCAAAATCTCCATCGAACCAACATCATTTGGGTTGATGTCTTCGTAACCAGCCGATAGTGGAATACCATCCACTACATACAGCGGGTCATTTCCAGCATTGAACGAGCGGCGGCCCCTAATCCGGATCGTTGGTACGGACCCTGGCCGACTACCCGACTGCGCTACGTCTACACCCGCTACCCGACCCTGCATGGCCTGACCAATGTTGGTGATGGGCTGCTCCGTGATTTGCTTGGGTGTAATTGATGAGATGGCACCCGTTGTCTGGCTCTTTTTCAAGGTACCATAACCAACCACCACTACTTCATTCAGTGCCCGCTCATCGTTGGCCAGCGTTACGTTGATAGTGCTGCGATTGCCCACAACAAGCTCCTGCGAGGTAAAGCCCACCGAAGAGAAAACCAGAACTGCCTTGTCATTGGGAACATTGATGCGGTAGGCCCCTTCAGCATCAGTAGTTGTACCACGTGTACTTCCTTTTACGGTAACAGTTACACCTGGTAAAGAGATTTGTTCGTCGCTAACACGACCGGATACAAAACGATCCTGCGCAAGGGCAGGAAGGGCACACAGACTGCATAACCATAAGCAGGTCCAGGCTAATAGCCGCCGATACTTCGGCGCATAAGAGTTGTTCGAGATCATAGATTGGAAGGGTAATGTTTTAACATAGAGTTAAATCGAGATGAACTTGCGATTAGGATTTATTCACTATTCGTGGCAAAAGTTTACCTTTTACCAGAATCTACTTGCTCAAGACTAGGGTAATCCCTATAATTCCCAATTTATCCGCTTAATACTGCAACTACATCGTTTTCGTAAATTTTCCGTTTTCAGGGATATGAGCGTTATTAAAAGTGAGTAAGCAGGGAAACGTCCACTTTTTTGAGCTGGACAGGCTACTGGTCTGGTTAAATTATCTAAGTATAAATCGCATTGAGCCGACCGGCCGCATGCAGGCTATTCGTACTAGTTTTGGCTGGGCAAACAGAAGGCGTACTTCCGGGGTTGTGAGCTAAAGCAAGTGCTGAAAAAACACTATGAGCAAAGTCATTTTTATTACCGGTGCCTCGTCCGGGATTGGTAAAGCTGCCGCAATTTTATTCGCCCAGCGGGGCTGGAACGTGGCCGCCACCATGCGGCATCCAGAGAAAGAAACAGAACTCACTCAGTATCCGACCATCAAACTGTATACGCTGGACGTTACGCAATCTGCCAGCGTTGATCAGGCTGTTTTGCAGGTGTTGCAGGATTGGCCGCGTGTTGACGTGCTCCTCAACAATGCCGGCTACGGGCTGGTTGGTCCGCTTGAAACAGCTTCTGAAGAAAAGATTATGGAGCAGTTCCAGACTAATCTCTTTGGAGCGATGAGGACAATCAAGGCACTGACGCCCCACTTCCGGGAAACGGGCGGCGGTACCATCATCAACGTGACGTCGATTGGCGGGCTGGTTGGGCTGCCGTTCAACTCGATCTACCACGCCACTAAATTTGGCCTCGATGGGTTGTCAGAATCGTTGAAGTTTGAACTGAGCCCCTTCAATATCCGGGTCAAAGTGGTGGCTCCGGGTGGGGTCGTTACGGATTTTGCTACGCGTTCGCTAAAACAGACGATGGAGGGAGCCAGCGTGTATGATGAGTACCTCCAGAAGGTATTTGCCGCCTTTGGCAAACGGGGCGGTAATTATTCGACGGGCGAACAGATCGCCGAAGTCATTTATACGGCTGCTACTGATGGGTTGGATCAACTCAGGTACGTTGCCGGCGATGATGCCAAACGCCTGTATGCCCAGTGGAAGGCCATCAGCAATGAAGAGTTTTTTACGATGATTCAGCAGGGCTATGGCTTGAGCGAGTAGACTGGAAGAAAGAGTCTGCTGGCTTTATGGCAGTTAGGTCATATCTCGGAGAAATGGCGTAACCAACAGAAAGCCAGCAGGCCAGACAACGTACCTGAAGAATCGATCAGCTATTCCGACTTTTTATCATCGTTGGACACCTTCTTCTTTTCCCGCTTTGGGGATGCACTCATTTTGCCAAACCGCCAGTTTACCGTCAGGCGGATGTTTCGGATGACCGTGTAGTTGGTGCCGTCCGATGTAAAGGTGGCCGTACGCAACTGGCTTTCTACAATATTATAGAGCCTGAACGGGTTTTCGCAGGTAGCGGTCAGCGTAATATTTTGCGGTTTGATCTCTTTACGGGCCGATAAACTGTAGTAAAAATAGCCTGTCGATTGACCCTGCAATTGTATGCGGCGCGATGTATACGAGGCGTTGGCCTGAAGACTGGCGTTTTTGGGGAGTTGGTACGACGTATTCAGGTTCAGTTGATAACTCCAGTTCCGGTTACTGATACGCAGGGCTGTACTGTTCAATATGTTGTAGTTCAGGGCAATAGATCCACTCAGGTTCCAGCCTTTGGTGGGTTTGGTCGAGCCAAACAGGTTGGTGCCGTAGGTAGCGTTGCTGGCAATGTTGCGGTACGTGCTGGTCGATATGCCCGTGGAATCGACCGTCGTGATCCGCTCGATGGCGTTGTTTGTCTGGCGACCAAAAACCATTAGATTGATCGTGGTGCCTCCCGTCAAAAACGTACTATACGACCCTTCCACCGAATGCGCCAGTTCAGGGTCAAGGAAGGGGTTGCCCGATTGCAGGTTCTTCGGGTCAATCGAATTGACATACGGGTTCAGGAACGTAATCGACGGACGCTGAATGCGTTGGCTGTAGTTTAAACGTACCCGCTGGTCTTTGCCAAACCGTTTCGATACGCTCACGTTTGGCAGAAAATTGGTGTAGTTATCGCTGAATGCCGTGTTGGTCGATTTGAAATCGGCATCGATCATGGTCTTCTCGTAGCGTCCTCCCAGGTTGAAACTCCATCGGTTGGTGGTGCGCAGGCGGAACGAAGCGTAGGACGACCAGACGGCCTGCTGGTAACTGAAGATGTTGGCCCGGCGAGGATCTTCCCGAAACTCAAGTGCGCCATCGGGCGAGTTTTCCAGCCGAAAATCACTGCTTACATCGCGCCTGATGTACTTCGAGCCTACTTCGAGCAGGCGTTGCTTGGTGGTTGAAAAGGGATGTGAGTAGTCCGTTTGCAGGGTCAACTCATTCTGGCTGCTCTCGTTGCGGTTCTGCTCCCGGTAGTTGACCACTCCGTTTTCGGGCAGCGGATACTGGTTTAGCGTGTAGCCGCTCAGCCCGTCGTTCTGGTTATACTGAGCCAGAAAATTAAATTCCTGGTCGGAACTGCGTTTGAACAGCTTCGTGTAGTTGAAGTTCATGTCCATGTTGCTGTTCTTACTTTTGCTGTCGGTATAACGCCGAAACGCTTTGGTCGTGTCGACGGTCTGCCGGGTATCCCGGATGGAATTGGTCGTCCGATTATCACCCCCGAAATTAGCATCGACGCCAACCCGATTAGTTGAGTCAAGGTCGTAATCCACACTGAATGAGCTGAATAACGACTGTCCCTGATTCTGAAACGAGTTGGTTTGCGCAATCACGCTCGAGACCTCGCCATTCCGCAGGTTACGGCGCACGTTTTCCGAACTGCCAAAGGAGTTGGTCCAGTTTTGGCCACCGAAAGCGGTGACACTGAGCTTATCGCGTTTCATGTTGAAGTTACCACCCAGGTTGTTTCGCCGGTTACCGGCCGTTCCGGTAAGCCCGCCGGTCATGCCCTGCAACTTGCTCTTGGTGATGATGTTAATCACCCCGGCCGTGCCTTCTGAGTCATATTTGGCTGAGGGTGCCGTGATTACTTCAACCGATTTGATCAGTTCACCCGGAATCATCTGAAGGGCTTCACTAATGCTCCGTGCCATGATACTCGACGGTTTTCCGTTGATCAGCACCTTAATGCTGCTGCTGCCTTTCAACTGTACCGTTCCGTCGGGGTCGACGGTGAGCAGCGGTACTTTTTTCAACACGTCGATAGCGGTGCTGCCCACGTTGGTGAGGTCTTTTTCGGCATTGTAAACCAGCCGGTCATCTTTATCTTCAATCAGGGCTTTTTCGCTCGTGACAACCACTTCATTGAGGGTCCGGCTATCCGTTCGCATCGTGATAACGCCCAGCAGAATAGGGAGTGCGTTAGGAGTAACGATCACGTTATCAATGGTTTTTGTTTCGAAGCCCATGAAACTGGCCGTAATCCGATACGTACCTGGTGCCACATTACTGATGGTGAACTTGCCCTGATCATCGGTTGTGGTACCACCAATAGGCTTGTTCGTCAGCGGATTATAAAGGGCAACAGTGGCAAACTCCACGGGTTTATTCAAGTCCCCTTCGCGCAGCGCGCCGCTGATCCGGCCACTCGCGTTGGTTGCCGACCGGGTGGCCGAAATCGATTTAGGAACAGTCAGGTACGTTGCTGACGAGTCAATCGAGCCAGCTTTCAGAGAGTCGGATGGATGGGGCGTTTTGACAGAATCGGGCGTCTGACCATAAGTATAAATACTTGAACAGATCAATAAAAGAAGTAGTGTGTTTTTCATACGTTGACGTGACCACTGGCAGACCAGCCTGGCCAAATGGGCTATTGGGCAAACACAGATAAGCCAGAAAAAGCAATGGGCCAATTCTATGTTCTTTACTCATTTGCGTAGACAAACTTATCGTTGATAGAGACAAGACTGCCCCAAAGTTACCAACCATAAGCGCTAAAAGATGCGTCTGCAATGCTTCGTCGTCTGATTTATAGTGGTTTACCTTTTAAACAACAGTAGGTTCATAGGCTGAATAGCGACATTCATTCACCGGGCGTAGCTCCCTGTCACCGCTTTTGTGATGATTCCCGAATGACCAGCTCGGTACCCATCACTTTCGTTTCAGGTACGTAGGTGTCCGTATCGGTCGCTTCAATTTGCCGGAGCAATAGCCGAACGGTTTCCATACCCATCTCCTGAATGGGCTGGCTTACGCTGCTGAGTGAAGGGCTCAGGAAATCGCAGAGGGGTTCGTTGTTGAAACTCACCACCAATAGGTCGTCGGGAACGCGTACGCCCCGTTCTTTCAGCGCAAACAGGGCTGTAAATGCGATCCGGTCGCTGATTGTCAGAAGGCCATCGGGTGGTTCAGGTAGCTTCATCAGCGCCGTCGTTTGCAGACGGGTACGTTCGGGCGTGAAATCGCAATGCAGCACGTAGGCTTTATTTTCGGCAATGCCCGCGCTCGCCAATGCGGCCCGATAACCGGCCAGCCGTTCGTTGCTGATCAGCAATTGGGGTGGGCCAGCCAGGACAGCCAAGCGCTGACACCCGTTATTGAGCAGGTGCATGGTGGCGTTGAAGGCCGCATCATGGTTGTTTACAATCACTTTGTCGGCGGCAATCGTATCGGAATACCGGTCGAAGAGCACCACCGGTACGCCCTTCCGAACCAGACGTTCGACGTGTTCACAATTATCCGTATCGCGCGACAACGAAATAATAAACCCTTCCACCTGACTGCGGAGCAAGTTCTGGATGTGGGTTGCTTCGCGCAGATACGACTCGTTGGACTGGCAGACCAGCACGCTATAACCAGCCTGCATGGCGGCTTCTTCGATGCTGTTAAGCATGGCCGAAAAGTAGTAGTAGCTCAGGTTCGGCACGATGACGCCAATAGTCCGGGTTCGGCTCTTGAGCAGATTTTTCGCCAATTGATTGGGTTGATAATCCAGTTCTTCAGCCAATCGCATCACCGCCGCCCTGGTATCGGCGTGAATCTCAGGCATTCCCCGAAGCGCCCGCGAAACGGTAGAGATCGAGATGTTTAATGCCCGGGCAATATCTTTTATAGTAACAGGCGCGCTTCTCATAAGCTAGTTAGTCAAGTAGTACTTTTCTGAGCTGACGGCATTAATTCACTAACTAATTGACTTGGTCGGGAGAACTGTCGTGAAAGCAGCATAACAACTGAAAAAGTCAACTATTTCGTGAAAATACGTTAAATGCAAAGGTTTCCGCAAACGTTTGCAGGTAGTTAATTGCCGTAAGTCTCCATTTTGACTTGGTCGCATCAGCGACTTTCCCCTAATTTATCAATAAAGTAAGCGAAAGGCGGCCTGCTTACCACTGGCACTACTTCATAAAGCGGTCGCTATTGCATAATCAAAATTTAACTTTTCCAAGAAAAGCCCTACACGTATTCATGACTGTAACACCTCATTCATTACCCATTCGACACGCTGTTGGTCTGCCAGACATGCAACGGGCTACCACCGAAGGCTTACGCGCTAACTTCCTGATCGACTCCATATTTGAGCCCGATCAGGTACAGGCTGTCTACACGCACTACGACCGCGTGATTGTAGGCGGCGTATTGCCGGTTCAGGTGCCGGTCGCGCTGCCCACGTATGATAACCTCAAGTCGGCTTACTTCCTCGAACGACGCGAACTGGGAATAATCAACGTTGGCGGCGCCGGGTCGGTAACAGTAGATGGCACGGCTTATCCGCTTACTAAACTCAACGGCCTCTATATTGGGAAGGGCTGCCGCGACGTCTCTTTTCAAAGCGATGAGGCGGCCAATCCGGCGCGCTTTTTTCTGATGTCGGCCCCCGCTCACGCCGTTTACCCAACGGCAAAGCTGGCTAAAGAGGACGCTAACCCGACGAAACTCGGCGCACCAGAAACTGCCAATGAACGCACCATCTACAAATATATTCACGCTAATGGTCTGGCCAGTTGTCAGTTGGTGATGGGCCTGACTGTTCTTGAATCAGGTAGCGTCTGGAACACGATGCCTGCCCACGTACACGACCGCCGCATGGAGACGTACCTATATTTCGACGTACCTGCCGAACACCGCGTGATTCACCTGATGGGGCCGCCCGACGAAACGCGCCACCTGATTGTGGCCAATCACCAGGCCATTCTGTCGCCGCCCTGGTCTATTCATTCAGGCTGCGGCACCGCTTCGTATTCATTCATCTGGGGCATGGCCGGTGAAAATCTCGACTTTGCCGACATGGATTTTGCACCAATTTCTTCGCTTCGATAATGATCCGTTACACTACCCTACTTGCCCTGTTGTTGCTGGCCCGGCTGGCGCCGGCCCAGTCACAGTCACCCATTGATGTAAAAGGTGCTTTTGCGCTGGCTACCCAGCAGTATGAAGGCATGTTGAAAGCACATCCCGACACCACTAAATTTCCGCAGTCAACCAACCCCGACGGCAGCCCCCGCGATATGAATTCGGGCTGGTGGTGCAGCGGTTTTTTTGGCGGCTCGCTCTGGTATCTGTTTGAAGAAACCAGCAGTGCGCGCTGGAAACAGGCCGCTCAGCAATGGACAATGGCCGTGGCGAAAGAGCAGTACAATACGGGCACGCACGATCTGGGTTTCATGATCTACTGCCCATTTGGCAACGGCTACCGCCTCACCAAAAACGAGGCTTATAAGCCCATCATGCTCACCGCCGCCAAGTCACTGGCCACCCGATTTGATCCGAAAGTAGGCCTTATCAAGTCGTGGAATAAGTTTCAGACCTATGACTACCCGGTGATCATCGACAACATGATGAACCTGGAACTGCTGTTTTGGGCGGCTAAAAATGGGGGAGACAAACGGCTGAGAGACATCGCCATTATCCATGCCGACAATACGCTGAAAAACCATTACCGGCCCGACGGCAGCAGCTTCCACGTGATTTGCTACAACCCCGATGGCACGGTTGCCGCCAAAAAAACGGCGCAGGGATACGCCGACGCATCGGCCTGGGCACGGGGACAAGCCTGGGGCCTGTATGGGTACACGGTCATGTACCGCGAAACGAAAGACAAGAAGTACCTGGTTCAGGCCCAGCGCATCGCCGATTTTTACCTGAATCATCCGAACCTGCCCGCCGACAAGATTCCATACTGGGATTTCAACGCGCCCCAGATTCCGAACGAAGAGCGCGACGCATCGGCGGCCGCCATCACCGCATCGGCTCTCCTCGAACTGAGTACGTATGGCGTCCCTGCGGCGAAGACGTACGTGAAGGCGGCTGAACAAATGTTGCAAAGCCTGTCGAGCCCAACGTACCGGGCTGCTGTGGGCGAGAACAACCACTTCATTATCAAGCACTGCGTGGGACATAAACCCGCCAAAAGCGAGGTTGACGTACCGCTGGTCTACGCTGACTACTATTACCTCGAAGCCCTTCTGCGCTACGAAGCCCTGCGCAAAAAGAGAAGCTAACTCTGCCACCTCATTACCTTCGTTATGAACCTGAATCGCCTGTTGTTGCTTCTAATCGTAGTGACGTGTAGCTTGTCTGCAATTGGCCAGACCAACCCATTGACAGCCAATACAAAGCTGCCGGGACATCCCCGTATTTTACTGCTAAAGGGGGAGGAACAAGCTATTCGGAAGACGATCAAAGGCGACTCCACCTGGGCCAGCATGCACCAGGCGATTCTGGATGAGGCTAACCTGATCAGCAAGACGCCCTTGCTTGAACGGGAAATGACCGGGCGACGTTTGCTGTCCATTTCACGCGAAGCGCTGCGCCGCATTTTTACGCTGTCCTATGCCTGGCGACTCACCCAACAGCCAACGTACCTGAAGCGGGCCGAACAGGAATTGCTGGCCGTTTCCGCCTTCACCGACTGGAATCCGTCGCACTTTCTGGACGTGGCCGAAATGACCATGGCCGTCGCCATTGGGTATGATTGGTTGTACGATGGCCTGCCGACGACATCGCGGGCGACCATCCGCGAAGCCATCCTGAAGAAAGGACTCAACCCTTCGCTCGATCCGAAAAATAACGGCTGGTTAACGGCTACCCATAACTGGAATCAGGTCTGTAATGCAGGGATTGCCTACGGGGCAATGGCTATTTACGAAGATCAGCCAGAACTGGCCCGCACCCTGATTAACCGCGCCATAACGACGGTGAAACTACCGATGGATGATTATAAACCCGACGGCGCCTATCAGGAAGGCTACGGCTACTGGGGCTACGGAACCGGCTTCAACGTTATGATGATCAGCGCCCTCGAGAAAGCGTTTGGCAGTGATTTTGGCCTCACGAAGTCCACTGGGTTTATGAAAACGGCGGGTTTCATGGAGAATATGACCGGTCCGACTGGCGTTCCGTTCAACTTTTCTGATTCGGGCGGGTTCGGCGAATTACAACCCGCCATGTTCTGGTTTGCCAATAAACTGAACGACCCGTCGCTGCTGGTTGAAGAACGTCGCCGCCTGACGAGTGCGCCAGCCTCAAGGCATGTCAAAAATCGCCTGATTCCGGCCGTCATGATCTGGAGCGCGGGCCTCAGCCTCGACAAGATCAAAGCGCCTGCTTCTACGGTTTGGGTGGGCGGCGGTAAAAATCCGGTTGCCATGCTGCGCTCATCCTGGACTGATCCGGACGCTATTTATGTGGGTGTCAAAACGGGCTCGCCCGGCGTGAACCACGGCCATATGGATGTAGGCTCGTTTGTGATGGATGCCGACGGCGTTCGCTGGGCAATGGACATGGGCATGGAAGAGTACAACGCACTGGAAGTTAACGGCGTTAAACTGTGGGGCATGACGCAAAACTCAGAACGCTGGACTGTTTTTCGCTACAATAACCAGGCGCACAACACCTTGACAATCAACGGGCAATTACAGCAGGTGAACGGCTATTCGTCGATCACCTCGTCATCGGCCAGCCCCCAGTTTATGAATGCCACAACCGACCTTACGCCTGTTTATAGCGGACAGGTCGCCAAAGCCAATCGGGGTGTTGCCATCATGAACAAGTCATACGTTGTGGTTCGTGATGAGCTGGAAACGCTGCCCAACGAAACAACAGTACGTTGGACACTGGCCACACCGGCGTTGGTGAATATACTTGGCACTAACCGGGTTGAGCTGACCAGGAATGGCAAAAAGCTCGTCTTACAGGTGCAGGAGCCAGCCAGCGTGACGATGAAAACCTGGCCGACTACTCCGTCGCGCAGCTACGAGAACCCCAACACTGGCATTAGCCTGGTTGGTTTTGAGGTAGTGGTGCCTGCCAACTCAAAAGCAGCTCTAACCGTTCTGCTAATTCCTGAAAAAGCGGGAAATATCCCTGCAACACCCGTTTTGCCATTGTCGCAATGGCCTAAGTAGGTACGTTGATTCTCACAAGAAATCACACTCTTTAATTTTCTCTTTCTTTGTAATGACCAACATAAGTCAATCATTTTCATTAGCCGGTAAAGTCGCTCTGGTAACGGGTTGTAATCGGGGTATCGGGAAGGCAATGGCCGAAGGGCTGGCCGAAGCGGGGGCTGATATCATTGGCGTTTCGGCCAATTTGCCAGCCGAAGGAAGCGCCGTCGGTCAGGCTGTTGAAGCGCTGGGTCGCCGTTTTTACGCGTACCAGGCCAATTTCGGGCAACGCGATTCACTCTATGCGTTTCTGGAACAGGTCAAGGCCGACCACCCGGTGATTGATATTCTGGTGAACAACGCCGGTACGATCTTACGCCAGCCAGCCGCTGAACATTCAGACGCATATTGGGACGAAGTAATCGCCGTTAATCAGCATGCGCCCTTTATTCTGACGCGTGAAATTGGTAAACGAATGCTGGAGCGGGGGAGTGGCAAGGTTATTTTTACGGCCTCGCTGCTCACATTCCAGGGCGGCATCAACGTACCTGGCTATGCCGCCAGCAAAGGCGCAATTGGCAGTATGGTAAAAGCATTCGCCAACGAATGGGCCTCGAAAGGCGTCAACGTCAATGCCATTGCGCCCGGCTATATTTCAACTGACAACACTGAAGCCCTGCGCGCCGACCCCGACCGCAGCCAGTCAATCCTGTCCCGCATTCCTGCTGCCCGCTGGGGCGAATCCGATGATTTCAAAGGGCCGGTCGTTTTTCTGGCATCAGAAGCGGCCAGCTACGTTCACGGCACCATCCTCACTGTCGACGGTGGCTGGATGGGGCGTTAATGTAGCCCGGACTTCAGTCCGTTTTTTTGATTATAAAAAAAACGGACTGAAGTCCGGGTTACTTCACCAACTGCGCCAGCTCGGCTTGCGATACCGTCAAGAGCCCAACTTTGGGCAGGCGGCGGGTGAGTTCGCGCCAGTTGGCGTCCTGAGCGTAAATACCGCGTAGCATCCCGGCGGCTTTGGGGACCTGTTTGGTGTTGGCCAGGGCGATGGCCGTCCAATACTGCATCTCCAGGTTCTTCGGAAACAGCTTCATCGCCGCGCCATATGATTCCATCGCCGCTTTCATATCGTTCTTTTCCGTGGCCAGATCGCCGTTGTTCATGAATTCATAAGCGCGGTGGGTACGTAGCAGGCGTGCCATTTCAGGAAGCGGCTGTTCGGCATCATCTATGCGCAGGTCAATCAGGTGGTTATCGTCCCAGGGGGCATCGGTTGCTTTACCTTTCACCACCAGTAACACCGCTGATTGTCGGCCGCGAATGTCGCCACCGGCCGCCTGCGCTGCATTGAGCGCACTGAGTACCCGCTCAGGCAGGGGCAGGGCCTTGTTCGTTTCGTAAGCGGCCGCCATCGCATCGGGTACGGTGTTGTTGAGCATCATATTGGCTTGCACCGAATAAGTCGCGCCTTTTTTGTGACCCGCAAAGTCGATGCATTTACTGCCTGTATGTACCGCCACGTTTCCCTTCGCATCAGCAATGGCTACCTGCCGAACTTCGCGGCCTTCATCGGTACGCAATAATTCATCAAGTGCTTCCTGAGCTGTTTTGCCTTCCTTGAGCAGTTGCAAACCCCGGATACCAAACGATTTGTTGGTGAACGACTGGGTGGCTACAACGCCCACGCCCGCTTCGCCCCACGATACCGACGTACCTACCGAAAACCAGTGACTTTGAACGCCAACGGCCAGATCGCCCGTTTTTTCGTCGCGGGCAACAATGGAAAACGTATGGGCAAACGGATCGCCTTTCAACGAATGCTGGGCGTTGGCGAAAAAGGGAAGGCTGATGAAGAAAAGGAGGAATTTACGCATCGTTTCGGTTGATTACTTTGGCCAAAAATAAGCGAAACGGATTGGCATCGATGCTTTTTTGTCGTCTTGCACGGTAGCCTGTGTTTGTTTCCTCCTTTTGATCTCGATCTACTCCAGGTACGTTGTCTGGTCTTATGCAAAATCTGAAAATCGCTACCGCCCAGTTTGAGAATGCCAGTGGCAACAAAGCGGCCAATCTGGCTATCATTCGGCAACTGGCTGGTGAGGCTGCCCGGCAGGGCGCGCAGGTGGTGGCCTTTCATGAGTGTTCAGTTACAGGCTACACCTTTGCGCGGCACCTCACTAAAGAGCAGATGCTGGCCATTGCCGAATACATTCCTGAAGGAGAAAGCATAGAAGCACTCCGGCAGATTGCCCACGAGCATGACATCGTTGTGCTGGCTGGTCTGTTTGAAAAAGACCGGGACAACCAGCTTTTTAAGGCCTACGTATGCGTCGATAAAGACGGACTGGTGGCTAAATTTCGTAAGCTGCATCCGTTCATCAATCCGCACATCCGGCCCGGCAATGAGTATGTCGTGTTCGACCTGTTTGGCTGGAAATGCGGTATTCTGATCTGTTACGACAACAACATCGTCGAGAACGTGCGGGCTACAGCGTTGCTGGGGGCCGACATTATTTTCATGCCGCACGTCACCATGATGACGCCCTCAACCCGGCCCGGCGCGGGGTTTGCCGACCCGGCGTTGTGGGCCAATCGGGAGAATGATCCCACGTCGCTCCGGCTGGAATTCGACGGGTTGAAAGGCCGCGCCTGGCTCATGAAGTGGCTTCCCGCCCGCGCCTACGATAATGGCATTTACGTGGTGTTCTCGAACCCGATCGGTATGGACGAAGACCAGCTTAAAAACGGCTGCTCGATGATTCTGGATCCGTTCGGCGATGTTCTGACCGAATGCCGCCAGTTGGGTAACGAAGTCGTTACGGCTACCTGTACGCCCGAAAAACTCAAACTCGCGGGCGGGACTCGCTATCGGAATGCCCGTCGCCCCGACCTATACGCCAACGTAATCAGCCAGCCGCATGAATCGGAACAAAAAGTAGTCTGGCTCACGACAGACGTACCCGACTAGTCAACTTATCAAGTCAATCAGTCTAAAAAACCAATTATGGATCAGCGCATTATTAATCTGTTCGACGAGTACACCCACAAACCGCTTAAACGCGACGACTTTCTCAAACGCCTGGCCAAATTAACGGGCAGTATGGCCGCTGCTCTGTCGGTGTTGCCCTTGCTGGAGGTGAATTACGCGCAGGCCGCCACCGTTCCCCACAACGATGACCGGATAAAAACGGAGTCGATCACGTACCCGGGCGATGGCATAACCATGAAAGGGTACCTGGCCCGTCCGGCGGCGGCTGGCAAATACCCCGCCGTTGTTGTCATTCACGAGAACCGGGGGCTCAACCCGCATATTGAAGATATCACCCGGCGCATGGCCCTGGCCGGATTCGTGGCTATGGCTCCCGACGCACTTTCGGGAGCAGGTGGTACACCAACCGACGAGACGCAGATGCGTGAACTGTTCGGGAAACTCGATGCCACCACAACGCGCAACAACTTCGTGAAGGCGGTGGATTACCTGAAGACGTACCCGGAAAGTACCGGGAAGGTAGGCTGCGTTGGCTTCTGCTGGGGCGGGGCTATGGCGAATCAACTCGCCGTTCACGTACCGGACCTGAAAGCCGCCGTTCCGTTCTACGGTCGCCAACCCGAAGCCGCCGACGTACCCAGGATCAAAGCGGCCGTGCAACTCCATTATGGTGGCCTCGATGAGCGCGTCAACGCCGGCATTCCGGCCTATGAAGCGGCTCTGAAAGCCGCTGGCGTACCCTACGAACTCTACGTGTACGAAGGTGCCCAGCATGCTTTCAATAACGACACGGCACCAACCCGCTACAATGAAGCTGCCGCCAAACTAGCCTGGGAACGGACGACTAAATTCCTGAAAGCCAAGCTGGTGTAGGTCTAATTTGCAGTCTGCATCGTATTCGCTAGCGGATTTATTTAGCTAGCGAATACGGTGTTAGGCTGTCACATTTTGAAAAAAGGTGAATCAGGGGAGAGCTGCCTTCTACCGATCTGATTGGTAGACTCGTCCATTTAACCTAAACAATGAAAACCCGTTTTGTCCCTTTTCTTTCCGAATGGTATCGCCTACATGCACTGGCTCATTCCAGTCTACTTCATAGCGACTTTCACCAGCTGTTTGTAAATCTCGGTAAATGATTTCCTTCGCATTTCGCCAATAAACTATGTTCTCCAGATCTGAGGCTTTAGACCTAACGTCGATAATTACACCGTTTAGCTCTGCATCGATGAAAGGCTTCTTGTATTGCTGGTAAATACGCCGCGAAAATGGAGTTTCTTTACGTCCTTGAGTGACGAGCACTAATAGGAACAGCCCCAGGCTTATAAGAAGCAGTAGACGTTGTTGCCATTTTTTCATTGCGCTGCTAGTGTCGAATCTGGGATGAGACGGTTAACTTCCTGTGAGTGGCGTTAGATAAACACCCTCGTGCCCGAATAATTCTGGCGGAATTCGCGGGGCGTACAGCCATTCTTACTCCGAAACACACGGTTGAAATACGATATATTATTGAAGCCGCATTTATACGCCACTTCGGTAATGGTGTGCGTAGTATCGATCAACAGGCGTGATGCCTGCCCAAGCCGAATCTCGTTCAGACTTTCGATGAACGTCTTGCCCGTTCGTTTCTTGATGAACCGGCTAAACGACACTTCGCTCATATTCACCAGCTTAGCTACGTCGGCCAGCGAAATTTCCTTATCAAAACTTTCGTGCATGAAGGCAAACGCTTTCTCGATCCGGCGGCTATTATAGTTGATCTGCTCATTGGTGAAGGCCGTATTCGAGAGCGTCCGCATATTCCGTGAAGTAGACAGGTCATGCAGAATCGACATCAGCTCGAGCACGGAATCGAAGCCATTTTTCTGGGTCAATGCTTCGAGGCGGGGCCGGATGGCGGCGGCTGTTTCCTGCGAAAACAGAATGCCTTTGGCCGAACGCTCCAACAGCGCCCGAATAAAACTTAGCTGATTTCGCTGAAGTAGTTTCTCATCGAATAGCGTTCGGTGAAACTGAATGGTTACTTCCCGAACGTGCTGGCAGCTTCTGTTTGGGTCAAACCAGCCGTGGGGAAGGTTACTGCCCACCAGTACCAGATCAAGGTCGTCGGTGAGGGCCGTGTGATCGCCCATGATCCGTTTTGCGCCCTTCGTATTGGCTAAAAAATTAAGCTCATATTCATCATGATTATGCAATGGAAAGTCGAACACCTTATCTGTGCGATGGAACAGTGTAAAACAGTCGCTTTGCGTAAGCGGAGTTATTTCACGATAAATAGTACTCATCTGTCTGGGAATTTACGTTCGTTCGTAATCAATAAAGAGTAAATATAGGCGCTGACGGGGGCTAAAAAAGTACTATACCAGCATACGACCAAGTAAGGTAGTTTAAACGGAATACTTGGTATTGGAGCACAGAAAAGTACCGTAAATATTGGATTTGTCGCTAATAATCTTCTAATTATTTTAAATTATCATCGTTTTGGGTCGAAACCAGGATAAAAAAGTACTATATATAGGAGGCCTATTTGCTATAGTTTTGTTTAAACTAATCTTACCAGTGATTCTACAGGCCAACGGGTAAGGAAGCAACGCCTGGGTGGCCGCAACGATATGAAAACCTCCTTTTATTCTTCCATGTCAACACTACTCAGGCACCTGGCGAGGCGTGCTTTCATGATGCTGGTTGTCTGGCTCACTGGCTTGACAAGTTACCTGACTGCCAACGCTCAAATTGATACCAAAGCCACAGCGGAAACCAAAGCACTGTACGCCAACCTGAAACGAGTGTCGAAACAGGGGGTGATGTTTGGCCATCAGGATGACCTTGCCTACGGGGTAAACTGGAAATACGAACCCGGTCGGTCAGATGTGCGGGATGTAGTTGGCGAATACCCGGCGGTGTTTGGCTGGGATATGGCCCGGATTGAATTTGATAGCCTCAACCAGATCGACGGCGTTCCGTTCGAGAAGCAGCGGCAGTATGTGCAGCAGGTCTACGCGCAGGGTGGCGTGAACACGTTTAGCTGGCATTTGAACAACCCGGTCGATCCTCTGAAAACAAGCTGGGATAAACAGGACTCAACCATCCGTCACCTGTTTGATGACCGGAAGGCGATGCGCCGTTACAAGTCGTGGCTGAAGAAGGCGGCAACGTACCTGAAAAGCATGAAAGGCCCGAATGGCGAAGCTATTCCCCTGATAGTCCGCCCGTTCCATGAACATACCGGTTCCTGGTTCTGGTGGGGGCGCGGCCATTGTTCGCCCGCCGAGTACGTTAAGCTGTGGCGCTTTACCGTCGATTATTTTCGGAAGAAAAAGGTACACAACCTGATCTACGCTTACTCGACCGACAAGTTCAGTTCGCGCGACGACTACATGGAACGCTATCCGGGCGACGATTATGTTGACCTTGTTGGCTTTGATATCTACCACCGCCCGTCGCCGAAAGACACCACCAACCGGTTCGTGATCGAGACCCGGACGATGGTAGAGACGCTACGGAGCATCGGGCAGGAGCGGGGCAAAGTCTGGGCAATCACTGAAACCGGACTCGAACTCATTCCGTCGGCCAACTGGTGGACCAACACCTTGCTGCCCATCGTGAAAGACGCCGGTTTATCGTACGTGCTGGTCTGGCGCAACGGCCGGCCCAATCATTATTACGCGCCTTATCCGGGGCAGGTCAGCGCCGAAAATTTTAAAGCGTTTACGGCCGACCCGCAGATTCTACTCCAGAAAAAAGCGCAGGCCGCCACGCTGTACAAACCCGTTGTGGCCAACTAACGTACCTGGATCAGGTATGGTAACTCATTAACTACCAAGTAACTATGAAACTTTCAGCCCTCGATATCAGCATTATTGTCGCTTACCTGATTGCCGTGATCGTGCTGGGGCTGGTGCTCAAGAAACGGGCGTCAAAAGATAAAGAGGCTTACATGCTTGGTGGAAAAACCCTGCCCTGGTACATGCTTGGCCTGTCGAACGCCTCCGATATGTTCGACATTTCGGGCACCATGTGGATGGTGTCGCTGGCGTTCGTTTACGGCATGAAAAGCCTGTGGATTCCCTGGCTCTGGCCGGTGTTCAACCAGATTTTCATGATGATGTACCTGTCGGTCTGGCTGCGTCGATCAAACGTAACGACGGGGGCCGAGTGGATCGGTACGCGATTCGGGACGAGCGGGAAAGGCGTGATGGCGTCGCACACGATCGTGGTCGTTTTTGCGCTGCTGAGTTGCCTCGGCTTTCTGGCCTATGGCTTTGTTGGGCTGGGCAAATTCGTGGAGATTTTCATTCCTTTCAGCAGTATTTCGGCCTACGTTCCCTTCGCCGTTTCGGCCGAATACGTACCTCATTTCTACGGGATCATCTTCACCGCCGTGGCCGTTTTCTACGCCATCCTGGGTGGCATGACCAGCATCGTGATCGGCGACGTACTCAAATACATTATCATGAGCATTGCCGCCGTGGTCATCGCCTGGATTGCCATGAATAATCTCAGCACCAAGCAATTGAACGTACCCGGCGGCTGGTATACGCCTTTCTTTAGCTGGGAACTGAACGACCTCAACTGGACCGGTATGATCGACGAAGTGAATGCCAAGATCAAATCGGACGGTTATTCGCTGTTCGGAATTTTCTTCATGATGATGACTTTCAAAGGCATTCTGGCCAGTCTGGCGGGGCCTGCGCCCAACTACGACATGCAGAAAGTGCTGTCGACCAAGTCGCCGCAGGACGCCGCCAAGATGAGCGGTTTCGTATCGATCGTGCTGCTGCCGGTGCGCTACGCCATGATCATGGGCTTTACCGTGCTGGCCCTGCTCCACTACGATCAGCTCGATCTTCGCTCGGCAACGGGTATCGATTTCGAGAAAATCCTGCCTTCGGCCATTCTCCAGTTTGTACCGGCCGGCCTGATGGGCCTGTTACTCGCGGGTTTGCTGGCGGCCTTCATGGGTACGTTTGCCGGTACGCTCAACGCCGCGCAGGCCTACATCGTCAATGACATTTACCTGAAATATGTTGAACCACAAGCCTCCAACAGCCGCATTGCCACGATGAATTATGGCTCGGGACTACTGGTGGCCGGTGTTGGCATTCTGATGGGCTTTTTTGCCAAAGACGTGAACAGCATTCTGCAATGGATCGTGTCGGCACTGTATGGTGGGTACGTTGCCGCCAACGTGCTGAAATGGCACTGGTGGCGGTTCAATGCCAGTGGCTTCTTCTGGGGTATGCTGGCTGGTATCGTGCCCGCGCTGATTCTGCCGTCGATCTTCAAGGAAACCCTGGAGCTATATTACTTTCCGGTGCTGTTCGGCCTGTCGCTGGCGGGTTGCATGGCGGGTTCGCTGCTGACCCCGGCCACGAACGAAGCCACGCTTAAATCGTTCTACAAAACCATTCGTCCCTGGGGTTTCTGGGGGCCGATTCACGATAAAGTGGTGGCCGAAGATCCATCGTTCGAAGCCAATAAAAACTTCCGGCTCGACATGTTCAACGTGGTTGTCGGGGTTGTTGCCCAATGCTGCCTGACCATGTTGCCAATGTACCTGATCGTGAAGATGTACACCGAACTGTCGGTCACACTGGGTATTCTGGCGGTATGCATCGTCATCCTGAAACGTACCTGGTGGAACAACCTCCCGACCGATGCCCCGGAGGTACTTAAAAAAGTAGTGTTAACGCATTAAACTACCTCACCCCCAGCCCCTCTCCGTCAGAGAGGGGAGCCGCTTCCGAATAGCTCCGCCAACCGGCAACGCTTTTGGGTAGTACGGCTCCCCTCTCTGACGGAGAGGGGTTGGGGGTGAGGTCAACAACCTATGAATTCTGTATTTCAGAAACGCCTTGCCCTACTGGAAGAGGCTCATTTCGATCTGATTAGCCGTGGTAACAGCAAGCGGCCCCTTGGCAATGGCATCTTCGATCGCTATACGTACCCAGTTCTGACCGCCGAGCATGCCCCGTTGTTCTGGCGGTACGACCTCAACCCCGATACTAATCCGTACCTGATGGAGCGATTTGGTATCAATGCGGCTTTCAACGCCGGGGCGATTAAACTGGATGGTAAATACCTGCTCGTGGTGCGGGTAGAAGGGGTGGACCGGAAATCGTTTTTTGCCGTGGCTGAAAGTCCCAACGGGGTCGATAATTTTCAGTTCTGGGATCGGCCCATTACCATGCCCGAAACCGACGTACCTGATGGTAATGTGTATGACATGCGCGTGGTGCAACACGAGGATGGCTGGCTGTATGGGCTATTTTGTACTGAACGCAAAGACCCCAATGCGAAACCGGGCGATGAATCGTCGGCCCTGGCGCAGTGCGGTTTGGCCCGGACCCACGACATGATCACCTGGGAACGACTGCCCGATCTGAAAACGCCGTCGCCCCAACAGCGTAATGTGGTGCTTCATCCCGAATTCGTCAACGGAAAATATGCGTTCTACACCCGCCCGCAAGATGGGTTCATCGAAGCCGGAACGGGTGGCGGCATTGGCTTCGGCTTTGCCGATTCGATGGAAAACGCCGTGATTGGGAAGGAATTCATCGTCGACGAGAAGCACTATCATACGGTGTACGAAGTGAAGAACGGCCAGGGACCGGCCCCCATCAAGACCGACAAAGGCTGGCTGCATCTGGCGCATGGCGTGCGAAACACGGCCGCCGGTTTGCGGTACGTACTGTATATGTTCCTGACCGATCTGACCGACCTGACCAAGGTGACTCATAAACCGGCCGGTTATTTCATCGCGCCGGAAGGCGACGAACGGGTTGGCGATGTATCGAACGTAACCTTCGCCAATGGCTGGATTCTGGACGATGATGGTACGGTTTTCATCTACTACGCCTCGTCGGATACCCGCATGCACGTAGCCACGTCGACCCTTGATCAACTGCTCGACTACGTGGTGAATACCCCCGCCGATGGGTTCCGCTCTGCCGCTTCCGTCGACCGGCTGAACGCGCTGATCGACAGGAATATGGCCTACCGCGCCACAGAAGGCGTAGCCGCTGAAGGGAGTATAACCCGGTAGTAATTCGCGAACGTAACGTACCCACTGAACTGGTTTCCATACGATCTATTATGACCCTCTTAAACCCCACTCAATACAAGGAGGAAGTTGGGGAAGAACTGGCCAACATCCTTTCATTCTGGATGCAGCATAGCCCCGATTCAGAAAGGGGGGGCTTCATTGGGCGGCTTACCGGCGACGGACAGGTAGACGAGACCGCGCCGAAAGGTGCCGTCCTGAACGCCCGCATTCTCTGGACGTTTTCGGCCGCTGCCCGCCACACGGGCCGGGCCGATTACCGGGCGGTGGCCGATGAGGCATTTCGCTATGTTACGCAGCATTTTGTTGATGAGGAATACGGTGGCGTCTACTGGTCGGTGACGCCGGAAGGGAAGCCGCTGAGCACCCGAAAACAGATTTACGCGCTGGCGTTTGCCATTTATGGCCTCAGCGAGTACTACCAGCTCACGGGCGAATCAACCGCGCTTACCCTTGCTCAGAACCTGTACCGGTGGATTGAAACGCATAGTTTCGATGCAGAGCACGGTGGTTATTTTGAAGCGTTCGACCGCGCAGGTACGTTGCTGGAAGACCTGCGGTTGAGCGAAAAAGACCGCAACGACCCAAAGACGATGAATACGCACCTCCATATTCTGGAGGGATACGCCAACTTGTATCGAATCTGGCCCGACGAAGGACTGGCCGCGCAGATACGGGCGTTGCTGGGTACGTTCCGAACCCATATTCTCGACGCGGAAACAAGCCAGATGCGGCTGTTCTTCACCGCCGACTGGCACCCCACCGCTAACCTGGTTTCGTTTGGGCACGATATTGAAGCCGCCTGGCTGTTGCTCGAAGCCGCCGACGTACTGCACGACGAGACTCTGATCGCTGAGTTTCGTGGCCTTGCTGTGGCGATGGCAAAAGCGACTGGCGCGGGCCTGCAAACCGATGGTAGCCTGTATCACGAACTGGACCGTGACGCCAATCACTACGATACTCACCGCGAATGGTGGGTCAGTGCCGAGGCGATGGTTGGCTTCCTAAACGCCTGGCAACTCACCGGCGACGATACGTTCTACACGCAGTCGGTACGAAGCTGGCAATTTATTCAGCAATATCTGCTGGATAAGCAGGGCGGCGAGTGGCGGTGGGGCGTCTTCGACGATTACCGGCCGATGGCTTCCGACGATAAGATCGGCTTCTGGAAATGCCCGTACCACAACGCCCGCGCCTGCCTTGAAGTATACGCGCGGTTGGTACCCTGAAAATCATATGTACGGCCTGCGCTGCCATGGCTCTTTCCCGGTAGTCGGTTAATGTAACACGGACTTCAGTCCGTTTTTCTCTGCCAAAAACGGACTGAAGTCCGTGTTACACTGACAAAGAAATTATTTTTGTAAAATAAGTTGCATATACAACTCTGTCATTTACTTTTACGCCATGACTGACATAAACGCTTGTGTAGCAGGGCAGATGCGCCGGATGGCCCGGGTGGTGACCAGCCTCTACAACGACGCATTTGTGGGGGAGGGAGTCACGTTTGCGCAGGCAAGCCTGCTCATGTACATGTTTGCGCAGCCCGGCGTGCGGCAGACTACATTGTCGCAGCAGTTGCAGATCGAAAAATCGGCGCTGAGTCGGGATGTGCAGTTGTTGCAACGAAATGGCTGGCTAACCGATAACATTCGGCAGGGGCTGTACCTCACTGAAGAAGGCCGCCTATTGGCGAAGCGGTGCCATAAAATCTGGAAAACGCTGAACACTCAGGTACGTGAGCAACTTGGCCCGGAGGCCCTGACCGGGCTATCTGCCTTGTCAGACGCCATTCAGCAATTACCCGGTAAATCCTAAATTCTTTTTATATGACCATTCAAGATATCATGGCCCGTCAGTGGGGCGTCAATCAACTCACAATCATGGGGCCGATCAATAAAATGACTGAAGAGACGGCACGTTATCGGCTTACACCCGACACGGCTTCGGCGGGTTTCATTGCGCTGCATACGGGCGAAGCCATGCACCGGTTTGCCAAAATGTTGTTTAACTACGATGCCGAACTGGCCGCGCAGGCAATGGGCGGTATTTCTGATGATGGGCGGGTACTTGATCTGGATATGGTGCGTCAAACGCTCGAGCGTGGGTTCTCGCTGATCGCTGAGCACATTAAAGCAACTACGGATGAGCAGTGGACAGAAATAATTCCAACGTCGTTCGGTGAGGTGCCGCGAATGGGCGTACTGCAATTCCTGATGCATCACAACTCGTATCACTGCGGCCAGATTGCCCAGGCCATTAAAAAAGGAAAAGTATATGAGCCAACTGGTGCCACGCAATGACAGCGTAATGGACCAATGGACTACTTGCCAACTATATGAAACCAGCCTTCCTTCAAACAACCAGAACAGAATCCGGCAAATCCTGGCGGTTTCGCACCTTCATGAACTGGTATCCGATGTATTTCGGTACGGGTGGAAAAATTCTGTTCTGGTCGGGCGACTGGCGGGAGGTGCACCTGCGCCTCCGTCGAAACATCTGGACCTACAATTACGTCGGGACGATTTTTGGGGGTAGTCTGTTTTCTGCTTCCGACCCATTCTATATGCTTATGCTGTACCACATACTCGGCCGCGAGTTTGTGGTGTGGGATAAAGCCGCCAGCATTCGTTTTCGGAAGCCGGGCCGCACCACGCTCTACGCCCGGTACGTGCTGACCGACGAAGTGATTGACCGTATCCGGGCCGAGGTAGCTGCAAATGGACAGACCGAAGAAGTGTTGCTGCTTGATTGGGTTGATGCGGCGGGTGTGGTGCATGCCCAGATCGAACGGACCATTTACGTGGCCGACAAAACACATTACGAACAGAAGAAACAGGACCGCCAGTCGTCGCGGTTCGACCGGAAAGCATGATCGAAGAACATCACGTAACGGTGCAGCGAACGGCCAGGTACTATACCCTGGGCTCAGGTACGTTGTCGGAGAAGACACGTCGAATCTGGTTCGTGCTCCACGGCTACGGCCAGTTGGCTCAGTATTTCATCCGCCGGTTTGATGTGGTCGCCACCGACGAAACGTTAATTATTGCGCCTGAAGGTCTGTCGCGGCTGTATACGGATCAGCAAGCGGGAAAAGTTGGTGCCTCCTGGATAACCCGCGAAGACCGCGACAACGAGGTGACTGACTACGTGGCCTATCTGGATCAGGTGCTGGCTCTGGTGCTGGGAGATCGCTCGCTCGATGGGCTTGATGTTACGCTGTTCGGCTTTTCGCAAGGCGCATCGACGGCTTGTCGGTGGCTCGATAAGAGTAGCCATATTCGGGCTGACCGGCTGTTGCTTTGGGCGGGCTACTTTCCGAATGGTCTGAGCGATGTGCTAAGCCCGGAGACGATTGCCGGTCTGCCGGTCTCTTACATTTATGGGCACGAAGATGAATACATCAGCCAACTTCCTGATGTTGACCGGTATTTGAACCGCCTCAAGACAGACGTGCCTCAGCTAACGCTTGTTCCCTTCCCGGGCAAACACGTGGTTGATCGGGAAGTGTTGACAGGCTTGCTATAGACAGGAGGAAGTCCGCCTGCGACCGGCTATGTATGTCTGCGATCAGGCGAAAATACCCATATCCTCGATTAGTCTTCTTTCAAGGTAGAGAAAGAGAGCTAAGTTGTATATTTGATCCAGAGCACTGTAGCCTGACTTGAATTCCTGTTTTTGGGGTACTCATTCTGGCAGGTGCCCTGGTATCTCTCCGTTTCATTTATCGGGTCATTACCCGTATAGTAGTGTCATAATTCATGACTGGCGGACAAACGGCTTCTGATCAGGACTCCACTGCCCATGCCCAGAATGAGCGGTTGATTTTTGCGCTCCAGGCGGCTGGAGTGGGCACCTGGGACTACGACCTGCAAACAGGGCAAGCGGAGTGGTCTGGTATCTGCAAAGAACTATTTGGCCTCTCGCCCGATGCCGACGTTACGTCAGGAATTCTGCTGGAACAGGTTCACCCCGACGATCGGCTGCGTGTGGATAAAGCCAATAGGGAAGCACTTGACCCTGCTGGCAATGGACATCATAACATTGTTTTTCGCACGCTAAACCAGGCAGGGACCATCCGCTGGGTTGAGGCGAAAGGAAAAACAACCCGAAACGGGCAGGGCCAGATCATACGCTTCAGTGGTATTATTCAGGATGTTACGCCGGCAGTGCTGGCAAAGGAGCAGGTCGATATTGTGCAACGGCAACTGCTTGATTCGTTTGAACAGTCTACGGTTGCCATCGCCATTATCACCGAACCGAACCTGACGTTCAGGCGATCCAATCTCTTTTTCAGCCAGTTGGCCGGCCGACAAGCCGATGAACTCGTTGGTAAATCATTGCTGGACGCGTTGCCTGAATTGGCGGGTCAGCGGTTCGATAGCGTACTCAGGCAAGTAATGGCCACTGGTGTTCCCTACATCGCCCAGGAAACCGCCGTTAATCTGACCCGCTCGGGGAAACTGGAGACCATTTACGTGGATCTCACTTGCCAGCCGATGCGTGGCACGCAGGAACGGGTGACCGGGGTGCTGATTGTCGCTACCGACGTAACCCAACAGGTGCTGGCCCGGCGTAAAATTGAAGAAAGTGAGGCGAAATTACGCTCCATCATTGCCAGTGCTCCGGCCGGCATTGGTTTGTTTGTGGGTCGGGATCTGATTATAGAGATGCCCAACCAGACGTTTATCGACATCATTGGAAAAGGCCCGGACATTGAAGGTAAACCACTTCGGGAGGCAATGCCCGAACTGATAACCGGTAATCAACCGTTTTTGCAGATACTGGATGATGTCTTTACATCGGGCCAGATGTTCCAGAGTTTCGGTTCGCAAGTTGATATTGCCCGACACGGGATAATGACCCACAATTTCTACAATATCACCTACACGCCGCTGCTGGATAGGGAGGGAAAGGTATATGCGATTCTGGACATTGCAGTTGATGTAACGCCTGAGATCCTGGCTCGGCAACACCTGTCTGACAGTGAAGCGCGCTACCGCCATCTCTCGGCCGAACTCGAAAAGCAGGTCGATCTGCGTACGCAGGAGTTGGAAACAAGCAATGAAGAACTGGCGGCCACCAATGAAGAACTGCTAGCGTCGAACGACGAGTTAACGGAATCGACCGAGCTGCTAATCCGGTCGAACGAGAACCTGCAACGGTTTGCCTACATCGCCAGTCATGATCTACAGGAGCCCCTGCGCAAGATTCAGCAGTTCGGGAGCTTGCTACAGAACCAGTATGCCGACGCGTTGGGCGAGGGCGTCGACTACCTCCAGCGCATGCAGGTAGCGGCCGGTCGAATGTCGACCCTTATCCGGGATTTATTGGCTTTCTCGCGCATCTCTACCTGGCAGGACTCAAGAAGCGAAGTGTCGCTGGATGAGGTAGTTGGGCTGGTATTGACTGATCTGGAAATTGCGATTCAGGAGACCAGTGCCGTTGTTCGGGTTGATCGACTACCGCTTGTTCTGGGTGATTATTCGCAACTGGGACAGTTGTTTCAGAATCTGCTGAGCAATGCCCTCAAATTCAAACGCCCGGATGTAGTGCCGGAGATTACTGTCCGGGCCTTCTTGATTACGGCTTCCCAACTGCCTGGTTCAGTAAAACCAGCCCGCCTGGCCAACGTCTATCACCGGATCGACGTGTCGGATAATGGCATCGGCTTCGAGCAAAAATATACAGAACGCATTTTCCAGGTCTTTCAGCGGTTGCATGGGAAGAACCAGTATGCAGGTACTGGAATTGGTCTGGCTATCTGCGAAAAAGTGGTTTTTAATCATGGTGGGGCCATTACCGCCACCGGAGAGCCTGGCCGTGGCGCTACGTTCAGCGTTTACCTGCCCACGTAGCGAAGTTGATTAGTAATTGGTTAACTGGTTCTCTGAGTTCCGGTCTGATCGATCAACGACTCCAGCCCTTTTCAAAATTCAATAGAAATGCCTATTGGCTGAATAGGCAAACCAGACTTGCGTAAGTTCTGACTGAAAGGCTGTTTCTTTGCAGTTTCCTTCTGATAGCAGTTACGCATGAACATTGCCGTTTGGCACAATCTTCCCAGCGGCGGAGCCAGCCGCGCCCTCCACCAACACATAAAGGGCCTTGCCGAACGGGGGCATTCACTCACGGTCTATACTACCTCACTGGCCGACAGCACGTACCTGGACGTAGACCAGTATGCCGGTGCGCCCAGGGTGGTGCCGCTTCAGATGACCCGGCGCATCCGCCACGAATACCGCGATCAGGTACGTTCGCTGGCGCTACTGCCCGATACGCAGATCGAGTGGATGCTGGAAGCCTGCCAGCAATCAGCGGAGCAGATTCGGGCGGGGGGGCACGATGTGTTGTTTGCCAATTCGTGCCAGCATTTCATGATGCCCTACATTGGCCGCTTTGTCGACTTGCCTAAAGTGCTGTATCTGGGCGAACCCAATCGATCGTTGTTCGAAGCATTTCCGACCCAGCGCTGGGCGGCGTTGCCGTCGGCGGCGGGTCGGTGGCGTGAGGCCGCGTACCGGAAAGCCTTCTGGCGCGATATCTTCGAGCAACGGCAGGCGCGGGTGCGGGTACGCGAGGAAATCGCCAACTATCACTCGTATGATAAAGTGCTACTCAACTCATATTTCAGCAACGAGAGCGTGGTAAAAGCGTATGGCGGCGGGGGAGAAGTCTGTTACCTCGGCATCGATACCGACTTGTTTCCGTACTTGAACGTACCCAGAAAGCCCTTCGTCATGGGCCTGGGTGCCTTTTTCACGCACAAACGGCCCGATACGGCGATTCGTACCCTGGCGCAGCTACCAGCCAGTCAGCGCCCGCCGTTGGTATGGGTAGGAAACATGGGAAATCAGCTATTCGTGGCCGATATGAAGCAACTGGCTCTTGACCTTGGCGTTGATTTTCAGCCCCGCGAGCGGGTAGCCCAGTCCGAACTGGTAGACCTGCTCAATACGGCTACCTGCCTGCTGTATACCTCTGAGCTGGAGCCGTTTGGCTTCGCACCGTTAGAGGCCAACGCCTGTGGATTACCCACGGTAGCGGTGGCTGAAGGAGGTATTCGCGAAACGGTTATTCATGAGCAGAACGGCCTGCTGGCTCCCCGCGACCCGGTTCAGCTCGCCGCTGCTGTACAACGGCTGCTTACCGATCCGGCACTTCAACGGCGCCTGTCGGAACAGGGACGTACCTGGGTAGCCGAAAAATGGCGAACGGAATCGGCCATTGACCGGCTGGAAAATGCCCTGACCAGCGTGGTGAGGCGAACCTAAAAATCGGCCACGTCGTATTCCGTCGACACTACCCGCTGCCAGTCGGGGTGCCGCTTGATATAGGCCGCTACGAACGGGCAAAGTGGGACAATCTTTTGCCCGTGCTGGTCGATGTATTCGAGCACCTGCCGCACCAGGCTTGATCCTACGCCCTTGCCCTCGAGGGCTGGATCAACTTCGGTGTGCGTGAGGGCTAGCGTGTGATCGTCGGGTTGGAAAAAGGCCACCAGCGATAGTTTGCCATCAGTGAGTAGTTCGAAACGATGGTGCGCCTGGTTGAGCGTAACGGTTGGTTCGGCAGTATCCATAAAAGCGGGGAAGCGTGAATGATTCGTCGGTAGAATGACTATATTCCCTGCGAAAATGTTTACGACCATCGCCAATTTGACTGATTTAAGCATAGTCCGTTCGTTCGCCGTCAATCACCACTGTCCGATCATGTTAATCAATCTCCGCCAACTGGCCGTTATGGGCCTGTTTATGTTGGCCTGTGCATCTTCAGACGCTACTTGTGCGCCCATTGTTTCACAGCTCAACGTAAGCCGTCTGACCGACACAACCGGTAAAGACCTGGATGCTAAACAGGCATGGCAGTTCATTCAGGCCAACCCGGAGGTGATTGTACTCGATGTACGCACCCCCGACGAATTTGCCGCAGCGCATATCGATAAGGCAATGAACCTTAATCTACACGACGCTGACTTTACCAGGAAGATGGCTCGTCTCGACAGGTCGAAAAAATACGTTGTCCACTGTGCCGTTGGTGGCCGCAGCCGGAAAGCAGTAGCCGTCATGGATAGCCTTGGTTTCACGCAGGTACGTCATCTGAACGGCGGGCTTACCGGTTGGCAAAAGGCTGGCCAACCGGTTGTCAAGCATAAGTGAGCAAGGTAAACAGCGCAAAGCAAGCCTGGGTCATTTGAGGTAGTTGAGTATATTATTCGGAGCATTACTGATTAGGTATCTCTGAAAAACAAGGGAAAGTCGTACTTTCCGGCTTAATTTACCGTAACCTACTGCTTTCTATGGTGACTCGTTTATTCTTTTTCTGCTGTCTTCCGTTTTTACTGACAAGCTGTATGGACCCCTTCCCGCGCACGGGGGGCGGTGGCTCTTCGGGGGGCAGCACCGATGGTCGTGGCACCAATGGAACCGGTGACGATACCTACGGGCGGTCATCACCAACAGGACCGCCTCAATCTGCTGAACGCGGCGTGACAGTAGATAATATCCGACTGACGAAGGACTACACCATTCTATATCTGACGTTTACCGACCCGAACAGGCCGAAGTATGATCAGATGGGTAGGGAAGTGCCAACTAATACAATCGCTTTTCAACCGCAGGGGCGACTAATTGCCGCCAATGGAGCGCGGGAATTCAGGTTTATCAAAGCTGATAGTATTCCCCTTCATCCCAAAAACAGACCAACTTATGGGGGGCGGTCCTATTCGTTTACGGTCTATTTTGAGCGGCTCGACAAAGGATTGGAGGCTTTCGATCTGTTTGAATGTAATGACTACGACCACCTTGTCTGTTGGAACATTTACAATTTATACATAAGAAACCCGGCCGATCCGATTATTCCGCCCCCGGTAGATACGCAACCGATGCCAGGTAACCCGAACCGGCTACCAGGCGAGACACCACTACCAACGCCCGTTCCAGCCAAGCCAAAGCCCGTGGAACCACCGGTCGTGCAGATGGTATTTATTTCCGGTGTTGTTAGTAACTCGTTGACTAATAAGCCAGTTACAGCTACGATAGATTATCAGATTTCTAATAAATCGACCTCCGTTGATTCGGTGCAGAGCTTTGCCTCTGATGGGCTGTATCGTATGTATCTCAATCGCGGTCAGGTTTATACCTATGTGGCGTCGGCAAAAGGGTATCTGCCAGTTAGTGGGGTGCTTGACCTGACAAAGTCGTCGGCTAATCAGAAGATCACCCGGAATATTGCGCTGAAACCACTGACCGTAGGCACTAAAATCACGCTTCAGAATATCTACTTCGCCATGTCGAAATCAGATTTGTTGCCTGCGTCCTTCTCTGAACTGGATCGACTGGTGACAATGATGCAGGATAACCCCCAGATGCGGATCAGGCTGGAAGGGCATACCGATATTGTGGGCGACAAGGCCGCTAATCTGCAGCTCTCCCGCGATCGGGTACTGGCCTGCCAGAGCTATCTCGTCAAAAAGCAAATCGACGTCGACCGAATTGAAACGATCGGTTATGGGGATACACGGCCGATTATAACGAAAGGCACCGACGAAGATCGCAAAGTAAACCGCCGCGTCGAATTTTCTATCCTGGCGTTGTGACAATGACCGATGATCAATTAACAATTATCTGCATTGGCAGCACAGATAATTGTTAATTGATCATCGGTCATTGTCAACGTACCTGCGTATCGAAAGCGCCGGTTAGCACTTTGCCGTTGCGTTTTACCTGCACCCAGATGCGGTAATTACCTGCTTTGGGGAATGCATACGGAAACGTGACCATGTTGTTGGTCGTTTGCGTATGGTTCATGCCGGTCATTTCGGGCGTAAGGGCGGCATACAGTTCGGAGGCGGGCTGCGTTTTCAGGCGAGCCAGGTACGTATCGATACTATCCCGGAAGCGAGCGCCATTTAGTTGGGGAACCGTTCGGGCGGTATCCGCAATACGCTTGACCAGCATGGCTTCCGACGCCATTGAATACGTACCTACCGGGTGGAGATGAATATAAACCGATCCGTCGGAGCGCAGAATGGCTGCGTGTCCGCTCATGCCGAGGTAGGGCTCCAGCTTTGTTGCTTTACCGGCTGGGTCAGCCACCGCAAATTTCAGCGTGTACAACTGCCCGGCGTCGAGAACAGGTGACGGTTTATCGGTCCAGATCATCGTCGATCCGTCGGCGAGGCGCGTGCTGGCCCCCGGTTTACCACAAGCGGCCATATCGCTGTCAAGCGTCAACGGACCGGCTGATTCCTGTTTGCTACCCATTGGCTCAGTAAGCAGATAGCTGTCGTCGGGGTCGATCGTGCGAAGGGCTGCTTGTTGTGCCGATACTTTCAATGAAGGTATATCGACGGTGTCGGTCAGGGTTTCGGCGTAGCCGGAGCGGTATACAACGTCAGTGAAAAGCAGGTACTTGCCACCGGGCAGGTTGGGTAAGCGGGTCTCAAAATGGAGTGAGTCGCGCCGGGTAGGGTGCAGGTGCGCAAAAGCGTCCAGGCCCGGCAGTCTGACCATAAACGTATGCATCAGCTTTCCGTGGTCCAGCACCATCAGGTTAAAATCTCGCCGCCGCCGCCGATTGCCCGCAAATCCGGTGGTATCGGGCTGCATAGTAAGCAGCACTTGTCCATTCTCGGGTTTGGCAGAGCTGATCAGAGGCGGGGCTTTGTACAACTGATAAGTCCGGTAATTATCGGCCCAACTGTTCCACCACATTCGGCCACCCGTAAGCACCAGGATCAGGAATACGCCACCTACGCCCATGCCAATCAGCCGACGGCGTTGCGTTGTTTTCCCGCCGGGTACGTTCGGGGCAAGAACGCCATCGGCATTACTGGCCCCGATAATCGTGATCATCATCACCAGCAGTAAAAGGCCCATCACCGCCAGTCCCGCACCAGTGCCAGCGGGCATTTCACGGGTGGCGGTTGACGTAGCCAGCAGCGGAACAACGACGTTGACCGGCCCATCCGGCCCGTTGATGGTCAATTGGATACTGGTCGACCCGGATTCCATAAGCCAGATAGCTCCCTCAAATTGATTGGCGCCAACTGGTGTTAGCGGGTCGGCTTCGGGAGCGCCTTCATCACCGGCAAAGAAGTAGACCGTCCGTCCCTGGATACTGGTGGGGTTTCCTTTTTCAACGAAAACCGTGACTTTCGCCGTACCGGGTACAACATCAGGCGGTTGCACGCTGACCAGAAGTTGGTACTTGCCAACCTGTTTCTGAACAATCACCCCGGCACTGCCAATATGGGCCGTTGCAACGAACGAACGGGTGAGAAATACAAAGACTAGTAAAAAGTAGGGGAGGCGTTTCATGAATTGGCTGGAGGAGGAAGCAAATCGGCGACGGAGACTCGCCGCCCGGTTGATTTATCGAACTACACGGCGCATCCAACTGCCCCAGAGTAAGCCAATTCGGGCCGATAACATAGCAAAGAGTATTGCCTTGCCAAAGCCCAGCGCAAAAGTGAGAGGCGGCTGAATAGACCACGGGGCGAACTTGAAACGATATTGCCAGGTTGGATCGGCTCCGTATGGCCACGCATCGCTCATGAAAAACCAGTTACGGGCGTAGACTGATTCCTGCAAAAAGCCGCCAAATGGCCACTGAACGACCAGAAAAGCCACCATGAACAACGTACCTGCCAGCGCAGCCAGTAACCAGTCGTTCAGTGGTTTATTGCCACGGATTGCCGAGAATTTATTCAGGATCAGATCGAGCACAAATCCGGGGACGACGAGCAGGAGCGGAAAATTAAAGGCCTGGTAATGTGTGATCGGATTGGCTACCGGACCCAGCTTGGGAACGGCTGGAAAAAGGGGAAGTATCCAACTGGGCGCGGCAATCGCCAGCATATAAACCGCCGTAACTGCCGTGATTGGATAATTGGTAGCCGTACTACGTTCGCCCGCGCGGCCAATGGCCAGCAACAGAAAAGGAAAGGCAATGGCCGCCGTCACGTAGAACGATGCGTTGTGCGACGCATTAGGTCCCATGTCTTCTGAAAGCAAAACGAACAGAACGCTCAGGAAAAATGCACCGGATAAGATAAACAGGAGCCGGATTCGGGCCAGTTGCGCTGGATTTGCCTGCGCCGACGGCTGATTTTGCAACGATAACACCGCCACAATAGCCCCAAATTGCACCATCATCATGCCAACCAGCAGAATGGTGTGGGGCGGGGTCAGAATCTGAACGTCGAGGCCGTAGGTGTTGTGCCACCAGTCATCGAAGGGGGCTGACGTCAGCATGGCCAGCGCACCCCAGGCACAATACATGGCCCCGAGTGAGCCGTGGAAAATGCCCCAGAACTTGACCGACTTAGCGCGGTCGGGATGGCTTTTACGAAAGGTAAGCGAGAGGATCTGATAGCCCGAAAACAGACCGGATACCAGCGCGCCGGTATACATGACCACGTGAGGGGCCGAGAACAAACCGTCGCGCCCGATACTCATGTGCCACATGATGTCCCAAAGCAGGCCCATGATGATGCAGAACGAGGCAAAAACGACCGCGTAGGCGTAGGTTGGCAGACCGAGTCGCCAGTCAGTTGTGGACGGCGAGTGAGAGAGCGGATAGGTAGAGGAGGATAGTGCTGATTGCATACGTTAGGTTGCTACGGGCAAAGGGCCTAAATATGCAAAAAAAGTTTACCATATTTTTCTAAAATACGGTAAATGGTCAATAGGGATTACTAAAGCAGCGAAAACAGTGAACAGCTTCCGCTGCCTGATTACCAGCGGATATCAGCTTGGCTTACTTTGACCAGCATCCTTTGGCAATCAGGAAGGGAATCAACAACCAGAGTAAGCCCTTAATCAGAAAAAAAAAGAAACCAGCCCAGCCCATACGTTTAATCCAGGCTGTGAATTTCGGGTTCATCATGTTTACCTTGAATAAGCTGGCAAATTGCTAAAAATGCCTGAATCGACCGACTTTACGAACGTACCTACGTGTAGGATTGTAGGACGAGTTCATTTTTTGACAGGATTTACAGGATAAACAGGATTTGTTTTTGCTCTAGTTTCTCCAAAGCGAAAACAAATCCTGTTTATCCTGTAAATCCTGTCAAAAAATAAACTCGTCCTACAGCCAACATATCTGGCCTAGGTTTTCTGTTTCTTCTTCTTGGCAGCGGGGAAGAGGATATTATTTAGAATGAGCCGGTAACCCGCTGAATTCGGATGCAGGTTCAGGTCGGTTGGTTCTTCGCCAATTTCGTGGCGATAATCTTCGGGATCGTGACCACCATAGAACGTAAAGAAGCCTTTGCCGTAGGGCGCATGAATATACCGCGCTTCACCCACCGACCGGTTCTCGGCCAAAATATCGACCTGGGGTTTGATATACGCCTTTTTAAACGCCGTGGTCTGGCCCATAAATCCCTTAATCGTCCCCTGGTGATTCTGAGTGAGCATGGTCGGGATCGGGTTCCATTTGGCCGAAAACTGAAAGAGCGTAAAATAGTCGTTATGCTCGCTCAGGCCGCGCTCTTCCGGTTGATTGTCGATATTCGAAAACTCGATCATATACGGGTTCGTATACACCTGAAAGTCTTTGAAGGCCATCGTCTGGCTGAAATCCAGCTTACTATTACACTGCGGGTCAAAGGAGTCGCCATCGTAGAAGGCATCGACAATGTCGGTGTTCTGGGCCGCCAGGGCAATGTCGTAGGTATCCGTTGCGTTGCACATGGCAAACATATAGCCGCCACCCAGCGCAAAATCACGGATTTTTTTCACCACGGCCAGCTTCATCTGAGGCACCTTGCTGTAGCCAAATTTCTGCGAGATAATTTCTGCTTCGCGGCGTTGCGCAATGTACCAGGGCTGATCTTTCATATGGAAAAACTTGCCAAACTGCCCCGTAAAATCTTCATGATGAAGGTGAAGCCAGTCATATTCGGGTAATTTCCCGTTGAGCACTTCCTCGTCGAAAACAACGTCATACGGAATCTCGGCGTAGGCCATGACCATGGTTACAGCATCGTCCCAGGGCTGTTTCGTCTTGGGCGAGTAAACGGCCACCTTGGGTGCTTTCTGCAATTTTACCGCATCCATGTTGGCGTTGGGTGAAGCGATCTCAGCCAGAATATTCGCTGCGTCGGCATCTGAAATGACTTCATACGTCACCCCCCGAATCAGCAGTTCGTTGGTAAAAGCAGCCGACTGAGGCAGCAGAAAGGCACCGCCCCGATAATTGAGCAGCCAGTCAATTTCGGTATCGTGTGTTTTCAATACCCAATAGGCAATACCATAGGCCTTCAGGTGGTTTTTCTGCGCCTCATCCATAGGCACCAGAATCTTCGACGCCAGGGCCGACGAAACTACACCCGGCAGGGTCAGCAGAAATAGGATAAGCGGTAACAGCAGGCGTTTCATTGGCGGTTTGTCGAGAGCGTCAGGTTGTAGCTTTGTAACGAAGATACGTAGATAATTAGTGAAAGGGGTGACTGGGCGAATGTGAACTGTATCTGTTTATCAATTCCGCCGTTCGCTCATCTACCCATTCACTAAGTCAATCAGTCTAATATGAACATACTGGAAAATATTCGGGAAGGTATTCGCTCAATTCTGAGTAATCGCCTCCGTACCATTCTAACTGCCCTCATCATTGCTATCGGCATCACCTCGCTGGTGGGAACCCTCACCGCCATTGACGGCATTCAGGCGTCGCTCAATAGCAGCTTTGAAGGGCTGGGCGCCAACACGTTCAGTGTGGTGGCCCGGCAGGATGCACGTCGATTTGGCGGACGGGTTGTTCAGAAAGACAAACCCATCGACTACCATGACGCACTCACCTTCCGTCGTCGCTACAAATACGGGGCCACAATCGCACTTTCGGCGGCTGTTACCGGGGCCGGGCAGGTAAAATATGGCTCAACAAAAACAAACCCCAACGTGCAGGTTATTGGCATCGACGATGCGTACCTGACGGTAAAAAACTACAAAGTCTCGTCGGGGCGGGCTATCAACGCGAATGACCTCACTAACTCACTAAACGTTGCACTGATCGGGAGTGAGTTGGCCAGTACCTTATTTAAAGGAAAAATTAATCCGGTCAATCAGGTTGTGCGCGTGTTGGGTGGCCAGTTCCGGGTTGTGGGGGTATTGGCCAAAAAAGGGTCACTCACTGGCGGAGGCGATGACCGGGTGCTGTTGATCCCGCTCGAAAACGCCCGTCAACTGGCTGGCGAACGCCAACTGACGTTTGAGATTACGGCGTCGGTGACGGAGATCGGCGATCAGGATATGGCAGTTGGTGAAGCCACCGGACTCATGCGTCAGATTCGGCAGGACCGATTGGGGCAACCCGACTCGTTTGAAGTGCAGAAGGCCGATGCGCTGGTCAATGACATTGCCGAAACGACAGACTACCTCCGCTGGGGTGGATTTGGCATCGGGGCCATTACGCTACTTGGGGCCGCTATTGCGCTGATGAACATTATGCTGGTATCAGTGACGGAACGTACCCGGGAAATTGGCATTCGTAAATCGCTGGGTGCTACGCCGATGCGCATCCGGCAGCAGTTTTTGATCGAAGCCATCGTTATCTGTATTCTTGGCGGACTAGGTGGTATTCTGATGAGCCTGGCTATTGGTAATCTAATCGCGATGGGCGTGAGTAGTGGCTCCGGGAAATTTGTTGTGCCCTGGCTCTGGATGGGCCTTGGGCTGGTGGTCTGCATTGCGGTGGGCCTTTTTTCGGGAATCTATCCGGCCATTCGCGCCTCCAAACTCGACCCGATTGATGCCTTGCGGTATGAGTAGGGCCGGATAGTGGGTGCATCAGCAGGAGCGGGGGAGGTCAACGGATTGATCGTCAGTGTGTTTTGTTCACTGAACAACGGCTGCCATTTTTTAATATCCCTGTTCATATGTATCTATGTGCTGCGTACCGCTCTCGGTGCCGGTGCGGCCAACCGATAAGCCAAGAACGGTTGTTGCATCTGTTTCTGTCAGTTACTGCCCCACAATTTTCATCGTGTGAAAAAACAACTACTATTTTTACCTCTGGCGGCATTGGCTGCCATTCAATTACTGCACCGGGCCACCTGCCAGACGGCCCTGCTACTGCTGCTGTGGTTGGCCACCCCGCCCGCCGCTACCGCCCAGTCTGTCTGGACCGCCCGCACCTCGGCTGCTGATAATAACTGGTATTCGGTCACCTACGGTAACGGGTTGTTTGTGGCTGTGGCTTCCAGTGGCACAGGCAACCGGGTAATGACCTCGCCCGATGGTATCACCTGGACTTCCCGCACCTCGGCCGCTGATAATTTGTGGTATTCGGTCACCTACGGTAACGGGTTGTTTGTGGCTGTGGCTTCCAGTGGTACGGGCAACCGGGTGATGACCTCGCCCGATGGCATCACCTGGACCGCCCGCGCCTCGGCCGCTGATAATTTCTGGTATTCGGTCACCTACGGTAACGGGTTGTTTGTGGCTGTGGCTTCCAGTGGCACAGGCAACCGGGTAATGACCTCGCCCGATGGTATCACCTGGACTTCCCGTACCTCGGCTGCTGATAGTAGCTGGTATTCCGTCATCTACGCTAACGGGTTGTTTGTGGCCGTGGCTGTTAATGGCGCAAACCGGGTGATGACCTCGCCCGATGGTATCACCTGGACCGCCCGCACCGCTGCCGTAAATAGCTCCTGGAATTCGCTTACCTACGGCAATGGGCTATTTGTAGCCGTGGCTGATGGGGGCGCAAACCGGGTGATGACCTCGCGCGATGGCATCACCTGGATCGCCCACTCCGCTGCCGTAAATAATTTCTGGTATTCGGTCACCTACGGTAACGGGTTGTTTGTGGCCGTGGCGATTAATGGCACAGGCAACCGGGTAATGACCTCACCCTACGACGCGGCCCTGCCCGTGAGTCTACGCTACTTCGACGGGCGCATGACTGCGGCGGGGGCGTTGCTGAACTGGGCCACGGCCACCGAAAAAGATAACGCCCGCTTCAGCATCGAGCGCAGCCATGACCGGAACGTCGGCCCGGACCTCAGCTTCGAGGTCATTGGCAACGTACCCAGCCAGGCCCCCGGTGGCAACTCAGGTACGTTGCTCACCTACAGCTTCACCGATACCCAGCCCCTGCCCGGCATCAACTACTACCGCCTCACCCAGACCGATTACAACGGCACCCGCACCCTCCACAAAATCATTGCCCTGAGCCGGGAAAACCAGCCGATGGTGCTGTTTCCCAACCCCGCTGGTGCCAATGGGCTGATGCAGATCGAACCGGCCATTGCCTACCAGCGTTACCGCCTCGTGGACGTGCAGGGGCGGGTAGCAGCCAGTCAGGAACAGCCGGGGCTGTTGAGGCAGCTCTCGGTGGGTGGCCTCAACAGTGGGGTATATGTGCTGGTAGTGGAGGGTGCCAATGGCCCCGCGCAGTTTCGCATCGTTGTACCCTGAGGCACCCGGTTTTCTGGAATATATCTGGCTATTCGTGCCTGCAAACTCGATCCAATCGATGCCTTGCGGTATGGATAAAAAAGCGACACCTGGTTCGTACTGATTGTAGGCAAGAAAGGTTATATTTTAGTATAAATACTTAGTTATCGGTTAAGTATTTGTATTATAATTATAACCTTTGTCATTAAACGTATATTAAAGCGATAAAAACAACATGGGTATAGGTTAAGCGGATTTCGTAAACTTATTTAGGGGTAGTTAACTGTTTTTCAGTTTTACAATTTACCCAAATAATCTATGTTGAAAAGTTACAAAATCAGTAGTTTTCTACTGTCTACCGTACTGCTCTTAGTCAGCACTGCTGGAAGCCTTTTAGCCCAGCAATTCATCAAAGGCACTGTTAAAGACGATAAACAGGAGCCTTTAGTCGGCGTTTCGGTTGTAATTGCTGGCACAAACACCGGTGTTTCTACCGACGCTAGCGGAAATTACTCATTAAAAGTAGCTGACGGATCGTACAAGATCAGCTATTCATTCATTGGCTTCAATACAACCACCAAATCGGTGACCGTAGCCGGTAGTGAAATCATGCTCGATGTGCAGTTGGAGCCATCGGCGGCCATCCTCTCGGAAGTGGTTGTAGTAGGCAGTCGGGCCTCACAGCGTTCCATCATTGACTCCCCTGTGCCGGTCGATATTCTCTCGGCCGCCGACTTAAAGACAACCGGTCAACCCACGTTCGATAAGTCGATGCAGTACCGGGTGCCCTCGTTCAACACGGTGAACACCCCCGTAAACGACGCCACCACCCTGCTTGACCCCTGGGAGCTTCGGAACATGGGGCCAAGCCGGACCTTGATTCTAATCAACGGAAAGCGTAAAAACCTTAGCTCACTGCTTTACGTACAGTTTTCGCCAGGTCGTGGTGAAACGGGTGTCGACATTTCGGCTATTCCAACGCAGGCGATCAAACGGGTCGAAATCCTGCGCGATGGCGCGTCGGCCCAGTATGGTTCTGATGCTATCGCGGGTGTTATCAACATCATCCTGAAAGACAAATTCGACTACTCCAGTCTGGATATCAACGCGGGGCTTACCTCGAAAGGTGATGGCGGCATGTATAAAGTTGCCTTCAACGGTGGCTCGAACCTGGCTGGTAAAGGATTCGTGAACTACACGCTCGATTTACAGCAGCAGAACAGTGCGGTTCGGTCAGGTACAATTTATGCACCTTCTGAAATCGCTGCTTTCGGCGGTAGTGCCGCGCAGAATGCGTTGATCACAACGTACCTGAGAGATTATCCAACAGCCAATAACATCAACGGTACCGGTGAAACGGCGGCGGCTCGATTCCTCATCAACGGCGGCCTATCCATTGGCCCTAAACTTGATCTTTACGGCAATGCAGCGATGGTTGTGAAGCGGGTATCGAGCTTCGCCAATTACCGGCCGGCCTACTGGCGTCAGGATCGCGGCCTCTTACATAGCGTCACCGACAATGGGGGTAAAAATTACCTGACTCAGGCCACACTGGCGTTCCCGACCGAAGATAATGTTGACCTCTACAGAGGCTACATTGGCTACGTACCTACATTCGAGGGCGACATGGTCGACAACAATGCAACATTGGGCATTAAAGGGGAAACAAACGGATGGAAACATGATGTGAGCCTGACAACAGGCTATAATGCACAGTCCTACACCGTCGACAACACCGTGAACCGGTCATTAGGCAAAGCAAGTCCAACGCGTTTTAAACCCGGTGGTTATGAGTTTGGTCACATCGTAGGCAACGTCGACGTGTCGAAGCAGGTGAGCGATCAACTGGGTATTGCCTTCGGGATGGAAGCACGCCAGGAGAAATACACGATCATCGCCGGCGATGAAGCATCCTATACAGGCGAAGGGTCAAACTCGTTTCCGGGTATCAACCCGCTAAGTGCGGGCACCAATCAGCGTTTCAACATTGGTGCTTACGCCGATGTGAGCTATGATGTGACGAAAGACTTCCTGCTCAACGGTACGTTTCGTACCGAAAGCTACAGCGATTTCGGTAGTGCAAACGTCTACAAGTTCTCTACCCGCTATAAACTGGCCGACGATAAAATCGTGCTGAGGGCTTCGTATTCAACGGGTTTTCGGGCACCAACGCTGCATCAGATCTACGCACAGTCGATTCAGGCATCTTTTGCCGGTGGTCTGATTCAGTCATCAGGACTTTTCAATAACCGTAGCTCGCAGGCCCGTCAGTTAGGTATTCCGCAACTGCGGCCAGAAAAGTCGACCAACCTCACGCTGGGCGTTGCGCTGAACCCAACGAAAGATTTCAGCATCACACTTGACTACTACCGGATCAACGTGAAAGACCGGATTGTATACAGCTCGTCAATCAGTTCGTCGGATAAAGCGAGTGCGCTTGGCCAGATTTTGAACCAGTATGGGGTAACCAGCATTCAGTTCTTCATCAACGGGATCGAGACCACCAATTCGGGGCTTGATGCGGTGGTTTCATACCGGAACATCATACTGGGTGGCGGTAAACTGGGGCTGAATGTGGCCGGTAACTTCACGTTACAGAACGAGATCGTAGGAACACCGATTGATCCCGCGCCGATCAAAGCCGCTGGGGCAACAATTCTGAACACGCAGATCAAATCTCTGCTGACTGAGAGCCGGCCCCGCTATAAAGTAATCTTCGGTGGCGACTACGGCATTGGAAAATTCAATTTCAACCTGAACAGCACCCTGTTTGGCTCAACCTCATTCCAGGATCTGGACAATGGTGGGTCGGTTATGGAGCATATCAAGGCTACGTTTGTTCCTGCTGCCGTTACTGACCTGAGCGTTGGCTATACGTTCAGCAAAAGTGTGACGGGAACCATCAACGTCAACAATATCTTTAACGTGCTTCCCCAGTGGGACCTGATTGCGATGGATGCTGAGGGCGCTAAAGTAACGAACGATGCGGCTGCCAAAGCTCGCCTGCGTGGTGATTTGGGCTTCAGCGGCCGGTATGATATTCTTGGCTACAACGGCTCGCAGTTTAGCCAGTTGGGCACAACGTTCAATGCGAACCTGAATATCAAGTTTTAAGGTTTGACGTTTAACGTTCAAGGTCTAAAGGCCAGCGTGCTCCGCTCATAGACAAGTCGTCGACGGGCGGAGCACGCTGGCCTTTAGACCTTGAACGTTAAACCTCATTTCCTGGCCGAAAACACCCACGTATCAAATGCATACGTTGGCTGTCGTTGCTCATTTAAAATCGATATACCCGCCAGTTGCAGAAGCAGCCGGATTTCGTCGGGCAGAAAAGCGCGCAGGGTAGCATCGTCATCAGCAACTGCTTGTAACGGCTGTCCGGGTTGTTCGATGTAAAATTCGGAATGCCAGTTCCAGGTAAAGCCAGTAGCGAGTTGGAGTGCATACCGGCTCTGCCTCAGGTACGTCTGTCCATTATATACTGCCCGATGTTCGACCACCGCATCCGGATTCAGGGTTTTCATGAACGAACCCGCGTCGATGAAATCAAAATGCAACGTACCTGTGGGAGTAAGGTGCTCGGCCAACTGCCGGAACGTACCCAGCACATCAGCATTTGTCAGGATGTAGCTCAGGCTCCGGGCGGTAATGAGTACGGCGTCGAACGTTCGGCCGAGTTGAAGCGTCCGCATATCGGCCTGCTCGAAATGGGCTGTCGGGCATCGCTGCCGGGCAAGGTTGAGCATTTGAGAACTGATGTCGACGCCTACATACTCGTACCCGGCAGCTACAAACCGATTTGCCAGGTGCCCACTACCACAACCAATTTCAAGTACAGTATTTGTCGTGTCTGAATTAAAACAGTGCTGGTAGAGACTAAACTCGGCGTCATAATCGATAAACGTCTGATAGAGCGCATCATACAGATACGCCAGGTCTGAGTAGAGCTTGGTCATGGTGGCAAGATACGGCCATATGCCCACTTCGTAGATGGACAGATCACACCTATTGCTACTGAATTCAAAGGCAGATGTTGCTTTTGCTGACTGTAAACACTACTTTTGCCCCACGTTCAACTGAACACTACTGAGTTTAACCCTGCCGGGTTGGCGGAACCGGTAGACGCGATGGTCTCAAACACCATTGTTCGCAAGGACATGCCGGTTCGAGTCCGGCACCCGGTACAATACACCTCTGTAATTCGTTGTTAATCACCGAATTGCAGAGGTTTTTTTATTCCTACTGAAGTGAATAAGGTAAAAGCTTGCAATGAGTGCTTTGCTCGTCTGCATACAGTGGGGACCTATAATCAGATACCTCCTTACCGTTGATCTAGTATTTCGCTCACTTCGCCAAATGTGCTGAGGGGTTTATCCACTGACAATCAGTAATAGGCAGAACAGCGTAAGTAGGGGTATTCTGCATCCTGCCAACTTCCCTAAGCCTTAACTATAGTGGATAATTTTAGTCGTCAGTGCGTGGCTCAATCCATGTAGGCTTCAGACCGCCCGATTTTCAGCTTCTGAGTGGGCCGGAAAATGGGGGTGGCTCACACGAGCGTAGTTTCTAAAAGAAAGTTTCTGTTTCCTGAACTCTGTCTCTCCACCGCTGCAATAAGCGTTGCATAAGCTCGTCAGACTCCTTGATAGACGTTGGCTTGACCATAAACTGATTAGCCCCCAGAAACAGTGCTTTGTTTCTTTCTAACTCCCGGCCCGCAGTCGTTATCATGACGATATAGATGTGCTTATATGCCTCGTCAGCTCGTATTTGGCTCAAGGCTTCAAACCCATCCAGGAGGGGCATATTTACGTCAAGTAAAATCAACTCCGGCAACTCCCGGCATTGCGCCAAATCGTCTAATAATTCTTCTCCATTTGACAAGCAAATTACTTGATAAGTTGGAGCGTGCTTATAGAGTTGTTCGCGGAAGAATAACTGATCATCTTCATCATCGTCGACCAACAGAATGATATTGCTTTTTGGCTGTTCCATAATTATAAAGAGTAACCACTTTTTGGCCAGGCATGTTTTTTATGACCACATTGAGGCTACCGCTGGTAAGTCATTGGGCACGACGGGAAGAAGAGCGGGCACGTGAGTGATGAGCTGATTTTGGTCGCGGTGACTGCTATGTGTAAATAAACGACCACTCAATATTTTAGCATAAGTATGCACTCATGATAAAATATTGGGTGGTCGTTTATTCTTAAAGGCTTTAACATCAATAATGTAGCAACCTGATTAGATAAGATATGGAAGCATAGACCGGGTTGGGCCAAGCTTCATTAAAATTGAAAGTAGATAAATTGATTTGAGGTAAAGACGCCGAAGAAATAGATCGTTACAAGTAACAAAAGCATTAACAGGTAAAACCGGATAGAATGCCGGGTTGGAATGGTCTGGTAGTAATATTCTTTTACCAATAGCAGACCAATCAGTCCAACACTAAACCACATTTCAATATTGTTTAACGAGGTAACGACAGGGTCGGAAAAGGATAAGGTAGCAATTCGGTATAAAATCAGGAAGGCATCGTGCACGGTAATAGCCCGAAAAAATACCCACGTGAGCATAATAAGTACGAAGGTTGTTAACCGGTTCGTGAAGACCCGGACTGCTGTAGTCGATTGACTGTTTTCTGATATATATCCTAAACGAGCTAACCCTTTATCCCGCAGTACAGCCATAATCTGGTAGCTACCATTTAGGCCGCCCCAGATTATGTAGGTCCAGTTTGCACCGTGCCACAGACCACTCGCCAAAAAAACAATAAATAGATTCAGGTATTGCCGTTCCTCTCCCCTACGACTGCCACCCAGCGGGATGTATAGGTAATCCCGAAACCAGGTAGAAAGTGACATATGCCAGCGTCGCCAGAACTCCGAAATAGATTGAGCAAAATAAGGCGCGCGAAAGTTCTCCATCAGGTTGAATCCCATCACGCGGGCGGCTCCGATGGCAATGTCTGAGTAGCCGGAGAAATCGCAATAAATTTGAAACGTAAAGAAGAAAGTAGCCACTAACAGTGTCAGGCCGTTGTGTTGCTCGGGGTGACTATATGCATTACTGACAACCATAGCCAGTCGGTCGGCAATGACCAGTTTTTTAAAGAAACCAAAGGCCATCTGCATAAGTCCGGCCTTTACATTCTCAAAATCATAGTTAAAATACTGGTGAAACTGCGGTAAAACGTTCTGCGGCCGTTCGATAGGACCAGCAACTAATTGCGGGTAGAACATAACATAAAGGGCATACAGCCCAAAATGGCGTTCGGCTTTCTGATTACCCCGGTATACCTCGATGGTATAGCTCATAGCCTGAAACGTATGAAACGACAAGCCAATGGGCAAAATATTGATAACGCTATCCTTAAACGCTGTTATATCGCTCTGACCGAAGGCGACAAGCACCTTGATGAATAGCTGATTGGATAGAGTGGTTAGTAGATCGGCCAGATGCGGTAACTTCAGGAGGTCGAACAAGCCAGCAATATTCTCAGTAAAAAATCCGAGATATTTGAAAAAGGCAAGAATACCCAGATTAGAAATTAGCGAGATAATCAGTAGCCGTCGCCGGGCGGACCCTGAGGTACGCTCAATCCAGATACCAGCGATGTAATCAATGACAATGGTTAGGCCCAGTATTAAGATGTAGGCGGGCTTGAAAACCATGTAAAAATACAAACTCGCTAGCAGTAATAACCGCCAGCGCCCCTGCCACCCTAACTGGTAATAGCCAAGAGTGACAATCGTAAAAAACAGCAGAAACTGGAGCGAATTAAAGAGCACTGATTGGGAGATTAGGGTCAATTATGTGGTTCATGCTCCTTACCCAAACATCAATGCCAGCCTGGTTCCAGTGGGAATCAGAAGGATGATAGTAATAACCTCCATTCTTGCTAAACCGCTCATACAGACTAATTACACCCATCTCAAGAGCGGGGTGTTGTTCAACTCGTTCAATAAGATGATTGTAGGCCGACCTGGTAGGCTCGATGACTGAAACGGGATTAGGAATGATAGACAGATAAACGGCCTTGTAGCCTTTTTGTAGGGCACGCCGATTGAGCCGATTCAGATTGGCGACAATGCTATCGACCTCAACCGAATCGAGGGCGGCGAATGAACTGGTTTTTTCGCCTAATAACGTTTCTTTAAGATAGAGGTGCTGTTTGTTGGCCGAAATGCCAACTCCATCTGGAACCCGGTCAAAGTAACGAAAAGCCAGAGCCGCCCTTGCCTCTTTGAGTGGCCTTAGGCAACCGTAATCAAAAACAAAGTATTCCAGATCGGTGGAGGAGTCTCGGCAAAAAGCGCGAATAAGCCGCATGCTTTGCTGCTGTAGCCAACTCAAAGAGTTAAGGCTTACGGGTACGGGTCGGGCAGTGTCTATTGTCGTTGACCCTAAGCGAGCCCGGACGTAGCGTTCTGCCGTTTCAAGCACAAGTACAGATTGATACTGCGCATCTGGTACAGTTAATTGGTTGGTCAGAATACCCTCAACTTCGCCCAATGTAAGCTCGTTAACATGGGTAAATGCTGAGGATTGTAGCAGCGCAGCACCTTTGTAGGAATCTCCCAGAATACATAGATTATAAGGCTTCCCTGGCTGAATGCCCGCCAAATCGAGCGTTTGAGAATGGGTCTGGTATGGCATCCGAAACGTAGGGATGAACGAAATGCCATACAAATCGCCAAACCGGAGTTTATCAGAAGCAAATGGATGGTTGGATGGAAATTTATCCCGAGCCATAACAAAGGCTTTCACCAATGATGGCATAAAGCTGACTACATATAGGCTGCTGAGAAAAAGGATCAATAAACTCGCCAGTAGTTTACGGTAAAATGATGATCCCATATTTAGGAGGAGCGTTACTGTTTTATAAACAGGGTAGCATTACCTGTTGCTGACAAAGATCAAGTGCCGTCTTGAGGGAAGCAAGTACTAAGTAAATATATTTATGTACTTAAGTGTGATTAGTCAAGTGAAGCTATTGGTCACATCAGATGAAAACGATTTTTGTAAATAATGCAAGACGACCATGAGCGGTGCTGAAAAGTGCCGCTCATGGTCGTCTTGCGCCCCTGTTTTAAGTAGAGGCAGGTTTTACGGAATCGGCTACAGATTCTGGTTTGAAAAGGACCGTCAAGACCCTACCACGACTGGAGCGCTCACGAAGTGAGCCAGCTTATATAGCTCATTACCAACACCAGTCTGACCTATAGCTGTCAGCCAACTCTGCCGGGATACGGGACGTGTACACGGTCCATAAGTGAAAATCCTGATATGTCTACGTTGCGATTCTGCCCGTAATCTGTTTAGTACGTCTTGCAGGAGTTGGCCCTCGAAGGGGGTATACAGGAAGAAGACAGTGCCGGTGGCATAGTTGGCGGTTCGAGCGTCTGCCTGAATGAATGAAACGTTGGGTACGTTTAAATCGGCCGCACATGCGTTTGCGTACGCGCAATAAGCGGGTTCTACTTCTACACCGTTGGCGGTAACTCCACTGAGAAGATGGACCAACAGTGAAACTTGCCCCAAGCCAGAACCCAAATCATAGAAAACATCTTTTTCCGTGAACTGGGCTCGCTCGATCAGGTCAAGAATGACCCGGGCGGGTGTTTTTTGGTAGTGCACCATCTGCGGCTCCCGTTCAATGGTTTCCTGCGGAAGGGTTTGGCCATCAAAAAGGCTATTGGTAAAGAGATCGAGGTTATCGTAGCCGATTTGCTGCTGCGCCTGCCGACCACCAGAGCAACGCCCGACGTACGTATCAATCAGATGTAGTAGCGCTGCACCCGAACAACGCCCCTGTCGAATTGCTTCGCGCAATCGCCGGAAAAGGGCGATATCGATGGCTTCCAGTTGGTTCTTCAACTGCTCCGCAGCCTGCTGTAGAGCAAGCAATTCGGCTGGTGGGTTGGCCTGTTGGCATAGCCCGTCAAGGCGATCGATGACGTGAAACTCAAGGAAATCCAGGGCGGCTATCCGGCTCGCAAAATTTATTTCCTTCCAGAGCGAAATGTTTTTTTCAACGGTCTCAATATCAGTCCGAATTTCACTGATAACCATAGTTATCGAATTAACATACTGTTGAGAAGTACGCGTTACTGTAGACGCTCCTTGCTAACGTACCTGGATGGCACAGACTGGCAACGGCCAGGTACGTTAAAAAGAGGGCCGCATCGTTGGCAGAGTAACCGTTTCCCACCAGTAGCTGCGCAGTTGCTTGAAATATTCGATCCAGTCGGGAAAGACGGTGGGCTTCACCAGATAGGCGGAACCCCCTCTGTTATACGCCTCTGTAATATCAGCGTTCTCGCTGGAACTGCTCAGCAGCACAACGGGAAGTTGATTGAACGGCGGGTCCATCTCTCTGATGTGAGCCAGTACCTTCCAACCCTGGCTGCGTTCGGGAAGGTACAAATCCAGCAACACAAGCTTGGGCATCTCCCACTCATCCCGTGCCCATTCAACCAGCAGGTCGTGCGTTTCCTCATAGCTGGTGGCCCGTATAGGCGATACCTCGGGCAGAACCTGGGCAATGGCCTGCCGAATTAATAGCCAGTAGTCATCATTGTCCTCAACTACTAAAATGCGGGCACCTTTGAAATTAGCTCTGACTGTATCTTTGTCCTGAATGTATGCCATAATACCGGTCGGTCACTTACCAAAATGGAATAATAACAAAAATCTATAGAATATGTAGACATTTTTTAGCTACTGGGACAAGCGGGCAGGCATCTGAGCGTTTACGCTAGCGGTCAACGCTGGGTCACAACACAAACCAATGTACTCTGTACAACCAGTTACGAGGGGTCAATAGGTAGTTTGGCCAGACCACGCAGACTGGCAGAGGCGAAGTAGATGGGTGGCTCGTCAACGACGCGCATGTTCGGTAGTCTATTCAAAATAACTTTCAGAGCTACCTGGGCTTCCAGCCGGGCAATACTGGCACCGATGCCATGATGGAGGCTACCACCAAAATCCATGTTCTGTTTTGCTGAACGGTTCAGGTTCCACTCGTCTGGATCGACAAAAACCTGTGGGTCTCTGTTGGCCGATAACAGGCTACTCATAATACGGCTCCCTTTGGATAGGGGTTGCCCGGCCAGGGTTGTATCCTGGCTCACCGTTCGCCAGCGTATCGGTTGGGGCGGATCAAGCCGAAGGCCTTCTTCCACGAAGTTAGGAATCAACGCGTCATTAGCCCTTAACTGATCGGCAAGATGAGGCTGGCGTACCAGTGCATTGACCAGATTGACCAGGATTATGCTAGCCATAGACGTACCTGCGGTCCAGATCAGTTGCATCAGACTCACCGCCGTATCGAATGACAACTGACCAGTTTTTACCTGTTCCAGGAGTAGATCACTCATCTGGTTGCTAGTGCGTGCCGGTAATTGCTTTAAATAAAATTGAAAATAGCGCTCCAGATCAGCGAGATACCCCATGTCGTATAAATGGCCGGTCAATGTGGCCTGCAACGATTCCGATTCCATTGGCCTTAGGCCCAAAAAATGGCCCATCACCGACTGAACCAGAGGAATTGCCAGTTCATCAACAAAATCAAACGATGACCGGACCACCAATGCATCCAGCCGGTGATTGACTTCATTCGTGATATACTCTCCCAGATCGGCCATTGCCTGCGGTGTAAACATAGGCTGTAACAGGGCACGTACCTGTGGATAGTCGGGTAGTTTAGTATTCCATAAAGTCGGAGCAACTAGCTGGTCAGGTACGTCAGAAAACAGGTCGGGCCGTTGACGTACGTAGTTCACATCCTCGTTATGAAGAAGGAGCCACGCTTTATGCTGCGGTAAAAAACAGATACGATGCTGCCGACGCAGGTAAGCAAATACCGCTGGTGCATTGTTTACCGTGTTCGAATCGAGCAGGTGTAGCCGTGGCAAGATATTGATCGCTCTATGTGCCCTGATCAACCGGGGTTGTTTTCGCCTGCGAAGTAGCCGTTTCAATTGCCGGGTAGTGGTTTGGAATTGATGTAATTCAACCGATCCGATATCTATTGAATCGACTGGCTGAATGTTATTTGGCCAGCTAAAAACCGACTTATGGGCGTTAGCAGTCAACAGAAGAGGCAGTCCAATATGGGTTATCACCAGTTGACGACCCTGTAACGCAGCCTGTATGGTTCTGTATGTCAGAATGGGCAAACACATCAGTTCGTACCAGACACTGGTGTCGATCAGAGTCTGTTTTGGAATTAGCTTGCCTGCTGTTGCTGAATAAAAATCGCGTCTCAAGGGGAGCGGTGTAACCTGATTGAGCTGTTCCCGGATGCGCTGATGGTGCTTTCTAAGGAGCGCCGTGTGAAGCGGGCGAATCGGGTCTGGAACTGGTTGGTGCCAGTCAATCGTGTTCTCATTCAGGAAAGCCGTGGCCTGGTCTTTATCGGCTGATCGGCAGATGACGATTACGCTGTCTGCACTAGTTTCATGAGTAGGCCATAACCCAACCGGGCAGGCTCGGCAAAGTGGCTGTGCCTGATCTAGAGACACGCCAATCGATAACGTGATGTAGTCTTTATCTTCTTCATGGCTGGCTAGTTCCCAGGCTGCACACAGGCGCATGGCATCCTGGCGAGTCAACCCGCCCGCTGCGTACGCTGCGGCAAACTCACCCAGGCTCAACCCAACTGTTGCGTCGGGGAGTAGTCCTTTTTCTGCCCATAGATCAGTCAGGGCTAGTTGAATGGTCAGGCTCGTGAAGGTGACCTGTTTTCCGTCCGCAAAAAAATCCGCGCTAAGTGGCCCTGCAAAAGCAGGCAGGAGGTCGTAGCCGGTGGCGTCCAGAAAAAATTGGCAGCATGCCTGTGTCGTTGCGCGAAAGACAGGCTCCTTCTCATACAATACCCGCCCCATTCCTGGCCAATGTTTGGCAGGGCCATCATACAGAAAGAGCAACGATTTTTGGGGCTGCCGGAAGGAATGGACCAGGTCAGATACCCGCCGGACTGAGGCGTGAAGCACGCGTTTAGTAAGGGAGGGAATAGCCTGAACATGTAAACTGAGGTGCGGCATTTTGTAAATTCGGCTTATGGAGCCGATAGATCAGCCAGGGGTCTGCAAGTAGAAGGACTACGCTTGTGAGCAGTGAAACTGACTGACACTACTTAAAACGAATAAAATAACATATGAAGAAAGATAAAGGTAGCCTATAGAGCTAGTCCGGTGAATGTTTGTCTTTACATATATACTGAGTGGATTGTTGATCAGGTACAGGTGAGTGGCTGGGCAGTAGTAATGCCTTGATTTCAGGTACGTGACAAATCAATAATGTACATCGCCTGGATTTGCTGATCAGTGCTGTTTTTTGACGTCTGTTACTGCCCGGTCTGTCATTGTCAGGATAATACGCAAACTTGCGGCTGAACAAATGTCAACGAAAGATGACTTCCACTGATCTGACTACCCTCTTCCCCACCGATCTGTCTCAAATTCCGGCGCAGTATCGCATTGAACCCATTCACCAGCGCGAGTACCTGCTCAACGGCGAAATGATACCCTGGACGGGCAAAGTATCCGACGTGTATTCGCCTGTTTGCCTACCCATTTCATCAGACGCATACACTCTGGGTACGTTGCAACGGCAGCTAGTCGGTTCGTTTCCGGTAGCCGGACCAGCCGAAGCAATGGCCGCCCTCGACGCCGCCGTGGCCGCCTACGATAATGGGCGGGGAGAATGGCCTCAGATGTCGGTAGCGGGGCGGATTGCCTGTATGGAAACCTTTGTCGGGAAAATGCTGGCCCAACGCTCGCTGGTGATTAACCTCATCATGTGGGAAATTGGCAAGAACCTGGCCGATTCTACCAAAGAATTCGACCGGACAGTGAAGTATATTTACGATACCATCGATGCGCTGAAAACGATGGACCGCAACTCGTCGCGGTTTCGGATCGAGGAAGGTATCATCGGGCAGATTCGCCGGTCGCCGATGGGCGTTGTCCTGTCGATGGGGCCGTTCAATTACCCGCTCAACGAAACCTATACGACGCTGATTCCGGCTATTCTGATGGGTAATACCATCCTGTTTAAAACGCCGAAGCACGGTTCACTGCTCCATTACCCGCTGCTGGAGGCGTTTCGGACGAGTTTCCCGAAAGGCGTCGTCAATTCGCTGTATGGCCGTGGAGCCGACGTTATTCCGCCCGTCATGCAGTCGGGTAAGGTAAACGTACTGACACTGATCGGGTCGAGCCGGGTGGCAGATGAACTTCAGCGGCAGCACCCCAAGCTAAACCGGCTCCGGTCGGTGATGAGCCTGGACGCCAAGAATGCGGCGATCATCCTGCCCGATGCCGATCTGGATGTTGCCGTTCAGGAGTGCATCCTTGGCTCGCTGTCGTTCAATGGGCAGCGGTGTACGGCCATCAAAATCATTTGGGCGCACCGGAGTATTGCCGATCAGTTTCTGGCAAAATTCGGTCCGGCAGTGAGCAGCCTGAAACCAGGCATGCCCTGGGCCGACGGCGTACAGATAACGCCGTTGCCCGAACCCGGCAAAATCGATTACCTCACCAACTGCATCCAGGACGCCGTAGCGCAGGGAGCCGCCGTCGTGAACGAAGGCGGGGGCCAAACAGAAGCGTCGCTGTTCCGCCCGGCGGTGGTTTATCCGGTGAAAGAAGGCATGAAACTCTACCGGGATGAGCAGTTCGGTCCGGTGGTGCCGGTCGTTGCCTACGATGAGGTAAACGAGTTCATCGATTACCTGATTACGGACGACCACGGCATGCAGGCGAGCATTTTCGGGACCGATACAACGGCCATTTCGGCCCTGATCGATCCACTGGTTAACCTGGTTAGCCGGGTGAATATCAATGCGCAATGCCAGCGTGGTCCCGATACGTTTCCATTCACGGGGCGTAAAGATTCGGCCGAAGGCACTCTGTCGGTCGAGGATGCGATCCGGTCTTTCTCAATCCGTTCGGCGGTGGCAACCAAAGACACGGCAGCGAATAAAGAAATTCTGAATGAGATCGTGAGCGATCACAAGTCCGTCTTCTTGAGTACAAATTTTATTTTTTAAAGACATAGTCGTATTATTTACAGGTACGGCTTGAGTGTAAACAGCTAAGAAACTGCTGGCATACATATTGTAGAGGCGTGGTCGGGTGGACAAGAAAGCCACCCGGCCCACTATGAAGAACTGGCTACCAACCGCCGTTTCCTGCCTTCTATTTCTTTGTTTAACGTTTCCCCTCGCCGCCCAAACCTGGACGTTCTTTGGCGTATACCCGCAGTATTCTCAGACGGGACCCATCACCAAGCGTCTCAGTTACAACGTGTTTCTGTCGGCTACGAGCCATGCCACCTCACAGGCCGCTGAGTCGCCGGGAATAGCTATGCTGGCACTACAGTACTATGCCCAGCCGAGCCTGACGTATAAAGTCACCGAGAATATTCAGGTAGGACTGGGCTACGCGTATGTACGGCACAACCTGTTTGGCATTCGGGTGAACGAGAATCGGTTATGGGCGCAAACTCTGCTGACGCATGGCATCACCAACAGCCGGATCAGGATGAGTCATCGACTTCGCTACGAAGAACGATACCCGCTGCGCCTCTCTACGGATAAATGGTCGCTGGCACAACTAGGGCGTTACCATGTGGCGGCAACCATCCCGTTCTTCGATCCAAAACAACAGAAAACCGGCTGGTACGCTGCCTTATCCAACGAAGCATTCTTTTGCTTCTCGGGCGCAAAAAATAGTCCGATCAGTTCCAAGAATGCGTTTTACGGCGAAAACTGGAGCTATGCCGGGGTTGGCTACAATACGGGCCACTGGGGCAAGATCGAACTCGGGTATCAATACCAGGACCTGGTTCGTAACCCGGCTCAGGATCACAGAAACCTACATTTGCTACAGATTCAGTGGGCTACCAACTTTAGCCTCGATGGGCTGGCAACCTGGTTATTAACACCGCCTTTCTAATTCTTTGGCTTAATAATTGCTATTTTTTGGTTGCGAAGAGTACCCTCAAACTGCATTTCGCTATATTTGTTCTATTCTTTTTCCTAAAAAGCCGGAAATCGCGCGCTATACACCTGTCCGTCTACCATGAAACGCCTGCTAAGTCTTAGCTTATTGGCCCTACTGCTCTACCATACGCTGGCAACGGTGTGGGTGGCGGTTGGTGTCTGGTGGCAGGATCAGCACGACTTAACAGAACGACTAACCGTTTATTCCTCAGTGGATAGCATGGTCGAGTTTCAGGTTGTGTTAGGAGCAGGGCAAGCGCAGAAATTGGTTGAACAGACGTCGGAAGATGGTTTTGCGTATCATGGCCGGTTTTACGATGTGATCAGCCTGGACCTGAGGGGTGATACGCTTCGTATTTCGGGTATGGAGAATAAAGCAGCCCGTTTCTGGCAGCAGGACCTGCTGGCATTTGTTAAAAAGACGATCAATACGGCTTCTGGCGACGATACGCATCGTAAGGCGGGGCACTGGCTGAAATTATTGCTTAAAGAATACCAGCTAACCGATCGGTTAGTTCTCATTCCCTCTCTCTTATCGTGGCTGGTCGACGTTCGCATTGCCGACGCACCAATGGCCATGCTCACCCGCTATCTGGCGGTATTGTCTCCGCCTCCGCGCGGCTAATTGAGTCGTACTGTTTTGTTGTCCTCAGCAAATGGCGGTTGGTCAGGTACGTACCTGATGCCGACATAGGCTACGCAGGACTGTGTATCAATCAGTTACTCAATTAATCGGTCCAACTCTGCTTTACGGTACGCGGTAAACGCCGCTTAATACGCTGTTAAACAGGCTATTTTGTTACACTGGTAGGTAAACTGCTTTGTCTTTCCCGTGGATGTTCATATTGCATGGACGATCTGCATCTGGGCGAAGGCTGGCGGTGCTTGCTCAACGTGTATACGCGGATAGTCGCTGACAGAACGGTTGCGAACGTACCTGGAGCGGAACGGACTTTTTTCGTCCATGATCTCATTTCTAAAATACACCGGGCTGGCATCGCTAGGCCTGATACTGAGTACCCAACTGGCTACTGCACAAGGATGTGTGGCCGTACGTCACATGAGTTGCGCGGCCCCCGCGGGTTCGTCGTCGGCGTTCTTTAAACAGCGTACCGGCCACTGGCAGGTGTCGGCGGGCTACCGGTTTTATGAGTCGTACAAGCATTTTGTCGGCGATGTTGAACAGAAACAGCGCGTTGAACAGGGGACGCAGGTGATCAACACCGCCCACGCGCTTGACCTGGGTATTACCTACATGCCGTCTCTTCGGTGGTCGGTATCGGTCAACCTGCCGATTCAAATCAACGACCGTTCGTCGCTGTATGAGCATTACGGCAATCCGGCAGCAGGTAGTGGTATCAACCCCGACGCTAACCGTTTTCATACGAAGTCGAAAGGCATCGGCGACCTGCGCATTTCAACCAGCTACTGGCTGATCAACCCGGCCAAACTACCTAAAACCAATCTGGCTGTGGGTGTTGGGGTGAAACTCCCTACAGGTGATTATGCGGTTACCGATCAGTTTCACAAAAAGACAAAAGAAGGGGCCGATTATACGGTTACACTCCCCGTCGACCAGTCGATTCAGTTGGGCGATGGCGGCGTTGGGGCGAGTCTGGAACTTCAGGGATATTCGCAGCTCACCAATGGTCTGACGGCCTATGCCAACGGGTTTTACCTGTTTAACCCCCGCGAAACGAACGGTGTTAAGCGCAACCCAACGGCCACAACCATCGACCTGGTCACAGGTGAGTTTTCGGTGGCCGATCAGTTTGCGGCCCGGTTGGGCCTTAGCCAGTCGATTGGTTTTGTGCCGGGCCTGGCCGTGATGCTGGGCGGACGGGTAGAAGGCGTGCCGGCCAAAGATGCCTTCGGTGGTAGTCTGGGTTTCCGTCGGCCGGGTTATATCGTGTCTGTTGAGCCGGGCTTCTCCTATATGAAGCATGGCTACTCGGCTGCCCTGACCGTACCGGTGGCCGTGTACCGTAACCGGACCAGGAGCTACGCCGATCAACTCGATCCGCTTGGCCTGAAACATGGTGATGCCGCTTTCGCCGATTACCTGATCTCGTTCAACGTAAGCCGGTCTTTCTAGATCGCCCACTTCACTCTTTGGCGCAAGACGTCTGACTTTTTATAGGATCAGGAGCTTTCCGAACAGCGTTTGGAACGCCCTGCATCCTGTAAAAACAGCCACTACCTTCTCATGAAAAAACAACTCCTTACGGCTGCGCTCCTGTTGACGAGCGCAGCCACAAGCTGGGCACAGATGGCCCATGATGCTATTTACATGCCTAAAAAGACCATTTGTGCCGCCGCCATGTATGGCCGCAGCAACTGGAACTGGTATTGGGAAAATACGCTGAAACGCGAAAATTTTAACATCGGCACCCATTCCACGCAAAGTGCCTCGCTAATGGCCGCCGTTGGCTTGAGCGACCGGGTAAACCTGATCGTAAACGTGCCCTACATCTGGACAAGCACCAGTGCGGGTAACCTGATGGGACAGAAGGGTTTTCAGGATATTTCGGGTTGGCTGAAAGTCAACGCATTTGAGTACAAAGGTTTTTCGGTACACGGCATTGCCGGCGTGTCGACTCCCCTGAGTAGTTACGTACCCAGCTTCCAGCCCATGTCGATTGGCATGGGAGCCCGGTCAGTAGCCGGACGGGTGCTGCTGAATTACAAGCACCCTAAAACCGGCCTGTACCTGACCGCTCACGGCTCGTACATCTGGCGCAGCACCATTCGCATCGACCAGGACTCGTACCAGGCTGATGGACGCGTGTATAATACCAACGAAGTGGCCGTGCCAAACGCGACCGACGCCGCCGTTCGGCTGGGAATTCTTCGCCGTACGTTCCAGACAGAAGTGTTTGCCGAACAGTTCGCCTGTACATCGGGCGATAATATCCGCCGGAACGATATGCCGTTTCCGACCAACAACATGCAGGCAACCACCGTGGGCTGGTACGGAAAATACCAACCGCATAATATTGGGTTCAACGCGCGGGCCGGGTACGTGACCAACGGCCTGAACATGGGGCAGAGCACGAGCTTCATGCTGGGCCTACTCTATCAAATCAACCTGAAATAACGTACCTGCAAGACATCGAAAACCTGTAGGCCAGATCAATTGAATCAACATGAAACATATAAATAAGGGGCTCATTGTCAGCTTTGTTGCGCTTGCTGTAACTGTAATTTCCTGCGATAAAACCATCGAAGAACCACAGCGCGTGGGCTATACGCCGGTGAGCGTCGACGACAAGGCAGGTACGTGGAAAACATACGTATTGACCAGCCCGACCGACGTAACGATTGCTACGCCGTCATCCACTTCGTCGGCCGACTATCAGGCTGAATTGACCGATCTGAAATCAAAAGCGGCCAACTTATCCCTGGCGCAGCAACAGGCTGTGGTGTACTGGGGGGCTGGTGCGGCCTATCGATGGAACGAGATTGCCCGTGAACTAGCCGCCCGTTACAACGTACCGCCCGCATCGACTGCCGATGGCAAATACCCGGTGCCAGATGCGGCCAACCCCCTGGCCGATCCGAAGTTTCCATTCGCCAATCCGCCTTATACGGCGCGGGCACTGGCCAACCTGAGCGTAGCCCAGTATGATGCCCTGGTAGCGGCCTGGAGCTATAAATACAAGTTTAAGCGGACAGCTCCGTCAAAAGTAGATGCCACCGTTCCGGCGGCGTTGCCCGTGTCGGCGTTGCCAACGTACCCATCCGAAGATGCGGTGGTGGCGGCGGCTTCGGCGGTGATTTTGAAAGCGATGTTTCCCGGCGAAGTGGCCTTCATCGACGCCAAAGTAGCCGAGCACCGCGATTCGCGCCAATGGGCAGGTATGAACGTAACCAGCGAACTCGCCGCGGGTGCTGATCTGGGTACACAGGTGGCGGCTAAAGTAATGGCCCGTGCTAAAACAGATGGCATGAGCGGAGCCAATAACCAGACGCTGACGGCCGGCATGATCGAGTCGGCGAAAGGGCGCGGACAAACCGAAGTCTGGACGAGTCAGGAGTCACCTGCCCGCCCGCCGATGCTGCCCAACTACGGAGCCGTTTCGACCTGGAATTTCGACCGGGCCACCCTCGTGAAACTGCGGCCTGGACCAGCACCATTGCCAGGGTCAGACCAGTTCAATACGGAATTGGCTGAATTGCAGGAGATCAACAAAAACCAGACGCGTGAGCAGGCGCGGATTGCCAACTACTGGGCCGATGGCGCTGGCAGTTACACGCCGCCCGGCCACTGGATGCGCTCGGCGGCCGATGCCGCCCACGAAGCCAAATACAGCGAAGTACGGATGGCCCGGACGCTGGCACTCGTTGGCACAACCTTGCAGGATGCCGGTGTGTGCTGCTGGGAAACTAAGTTTTATTACTACACGCCCCGGCCTCAGCAATATGGCGTGAAAACGTCGGTGGGACTGCCCAACTTCCCAAGCTACACCTCAGGTCATTCAACGTTTTCGGCGGCGGCGGCTACCGTACTTGGCAGCATTTTCCCCGACCGGGCCGACGAATTCTGGGCGCGTGCACAGGAAGCTTCGGTGTCGCGTGTTTATGGCATGATCCACTTCCGGTCAGACTGTACGGCAGGTTTAGCGTGTGGAAAAAATATTGGTTCCTACGCCGTAACCAGGGGTAAAGCAGACGGGTCAGGTTTGTAGATAAGTAAGCGACTACATGATGAGGGGAAAGCTGGTCCATTAATGGGCGTCTCCTCATTATTGGCACCTGTGGTCATCGCTTAGGTATACTTTCCTCTTACTCACTCATTATGAAGATCTTAGGGTCTATATCAATAGCGGTTTTGCTATTGGCCAGCGATAGCTTTGCCCAATCCTCCGACACGCTGCGTACCCAGCAGCTACGAACGGTAGAAGTACGGAGCGCCCGATTTGGTGAAGCCCGTTCGTTACCCGATCAGCAGGGAACGTACCTGATGGCGGGCCGACGGACTGAGGTGATCCGACTAGCCGATACGGATGCGGATGTAGCCCAGAAAAACCCGCGTCAACTATTGGCGCGTGTGCCGGGTGTGTTTGTGTATGACATGGACGGTTCTGGTAATCAGATCAATGTGGCTACGCGGGGGTTAGACGCCCACCGTTCCTGGGAGATGAACATGCGCTACAACGGCGTGCTGACCAATTCAGATATGTATGGCTACCCGGCCAGCCATTTCTCGCCACCCGGCGAAAGCCTGGAACGGATCGAACTGGTGCGGGGAACCGCGTCACTGCAATATGGTGCCCAGTTTGGCGGCATGCTCAACATGGTGTCGAAACAGGCCGACACAACCCGCCGGTTCGGGTTTGAAAGTATTGGTTCGGTAGGTTCATACGGGTTACGAAGCACTTATAATGCCGTGGGTGGGCGCGTTGGGAAACTTACCTACTATGGTTATGCCTACTGGCGGCATTCCGACGGGTATCGGCAAAACAGCCGGTCTGATGCGCAGGCACTGTTTGCCAGTTTACGTTACCAGGCTTCGTCCCGATTAAGCCTATCGGTCGAAGTGGCGCGATCAACGTACCTGTACCAGATTCCGGGACCGCTGACCGATTCCATGTTTCGGGCCGACCCGCGCCAGGCAACCCGTAACCGGAACTATTTCAGTCCCGATATCTGGGTGCCTTCGGTGCGGGCCGACTGGCAGTTGACCCAGCGTACCCGTTTGCAATGGATCACTTCGGCGGTGCTGGGGGTACGAAACAGCGTGCTGATCGACGCCTTTGCTACGGTTAGCGACCAGCCCGATCCAGTAACGAACCAGTACCGCCAACGGCAGGTAGACGCAGATCACTTCAATAGCTACACGTCAGAAGTCAGGCTTTTGCACCGGTTTCAGGTGGTCGGCCTGACCTCGACAGCCGTTGTCGGAGCGCAGTTGATGCACAATGATCTGCATCGGCAGCAACTGGGGAAAGGGACAACCGGCTCCGATTACGACATGTCGCTGACTGCACCATTCGGTCGCGATTTGTGGTATTACACCCGAAACGGGGCCGTTTTTGCCGAAGTACAGCTTCAACTGACTCGAAAGCTGACCCTTTCGCCCGGTGTTCGGATTGAACGTGGCCTGACCCGGATGCGTGGGGAGATCACAAGTTATGATCCCGGCAACGTACCCAATGACATCAGTCACCAGTTTACGCTGTTGGGCGTGAGTGGACAATACAGGGTCAACGAGGCCGTTCGGCTGTATGGCGGGTGGTCGCAGGCGTACCGGCCGGTGATTTTCAAGGATATTATTCCGGCCTCGACCTACGAACAGGTCGACAAGAATCTGCGCGATGCCAGCGGGTACAACGCCGAGTTGGGTATGGAAGGACGCTGGAAAGGACTACACGTAAACATGAGCCTTTTCGATGTCCTCTACCGAAACCGGATGGGAACATTGGTGCAAACCACCGCCACCGGTCAACCCTATACTTTTCGGACAACGATTGGCGACAGCCGGAGCCAGGGCGTTGAACTGCTGGTTGAAGGGCAACTGATGAGTTCGGGCCGCTGGCTTGTCAGTGGATTCACCTCCACGGCGCTCATGGATGCCCGGTATCTGAACGCCAATGTCTCGGCGGGAACAGAAAACAGGAATGTGACGGGCAATCAGGTCGAATCTGCCCCACGCTTCACCTCGCGCAACGGGCTGACCTTTCGCTACCGCACGGCCAGCCTCACGGCGCAGTACAGCTACGTAGGAATGACCTACTCGGATGCGCTGAACACGCCCGTTGCGTCGGCTAATGGGGCAAAAGGGCCAGTGCCAGCGTATGGTGTGTGGGATCTGAACGCTACGTGGCGGGCTACCAGTTGGCTACACGTCAGGGGGAGCGTCAACAACTTGTTGAACAGCCAGTATTTCACGAAGCGGCCCTTATTTTACCCCGGCCCCGGTGTCTGGCCGTCGGATGGGCGCAACGCCGTTTTATCAGTTGGTATCAAAATTTAGCCCTATACCTACTATGCGGATTCAATTTTTAGCGGGTATTTTCTGGTTAATGACAACGAGCTCCCTAACTGGGCAGTCGCTCAAAATGGCCGATTTGCTTCGGCTGGTTGCCAGCGCGCCCGCTGCGTTTGAGCAGGAAATGGTAGCAAAAGGGTACACCTGTTATCAGCAGAAAAAGTCGCTCACGACCTGGAGCTGCCTGTTTATGGACCAGCGGCCTGCCTACATGAATCAGCCAGCATTAGCATCAGACGTAATGCAATACGTTTTCGGCCAGCATGCTACGGTGCTTATTCAACAGACTAAGTCGGTTGCAGATTATAAAGCTTGGCAGAGCCAACTGATTTCACTGGGTTTTTCAGTAGATAAGCAGCCTCAGTCCAGCGAGCTTGTGGGGCTGCTGTATACAAAAGATCGCCTATCGGTCACGCTTCAAAAAGTTGACTATTACAACGGAATCTCCAATAACCAAACCGGGTACAGTGTATCAGTAACCTGGATGCGCCAGTCGCCAACAGTGGCACATGCAAGGCGGCATCAGCGCTGACTCTGTTCCCAAAGACAAACGTTCTCACATGACTTATTTAGACTTTTTACGAACGGCAATTGTGTTGCTGGCCGGGTTTTGTGTGGCCATGAAAATGACAGAAATCACTAAACTGATCTGAGCATATGCCACACATTCCACTTCCCGATCACTTGCCGGGTATTACCGGCCTGCTCGAATACCGGCTGGATACGGCTGAGCCTATTCGTAACCTGACCCAGTTGCTCTTGCGGGGAAATTCCCCTGAGGGCGAGTCTACGCTGAGTGAAGGCGAGCGCGAACTGATTGCGGCGCTGGTGTCAGCGCGGAACTGCACCAACTTCTGCAATGCGGCTCATACCAAAGCCGCCGATCTATTGCTGGGCGACTCTGAAACAGCACGCGCGGTAAAGCACGACATTGAAACGGCTCCTGTGAGTGAGAAAATGAAAGCGCTGCTCCAGATTGCTGCCCTCACGCAACAATCTGGACGTGCTGTATCGCCTGAAGCGGTTTCGCGGGCGCGAACAGCCGGTGCAACGGATCGTGAAATTCACGATACCGTATTGATTGCCGCCCTCTTTTGCCTGTACAATAAGTATGTGGATGGACTGGAAACGGTGACACCTGCTGATCCGGCGTATTACCAGATGCTGGGCGAGCGAATCACAGGGAGGGGGTACGTCCGTCCGCCGGGCGGTTACCCAACGCAAGCGAAGTAAATGAACCCTGAAAGCAGGGAAACTACCTTTTACACTACTACTCATGAAATTCATATATACTGTCATCGCGTTTGCGATGATGCTTGCTATTTCTCTGCCCACACTGGCCCAGGTACGTCGCCTGACGGGCATAATTCGCGATGGTCAGGGGCAACCGTTGCCGGGTGCATCGGTCACTATCAAGGGACAACTGGCTGGCGCGACAGCCGACGGCGACGGGCGATTTTCGCTGAACGCCAGTCAGCAAGGTCCGATACGGCTGACTATTTCGATGGTTGGTCATGAACGGCAGGAGCTGACAGTTACTAGGGTTGATCAACCAATCGAGGTACGTCTGGTGGCAACGACGAGTCAGCTACAGGAGGTTGTCGTGGGCGCCTCGCGTGTGGAAGAACGCTTGTTGCGGGCACCGGTCACCGTTGAGAAAATGGACGTTCGGGCCATTCGCGAAACACCATCGGCGTCGTTTTATGAAGGGATCAATAACCTCAAGGGGGTGGATATGGTCACCAGCGGACTGACCTACCGGCAGATCAATACCCGTGGATTTGCCAGCACGGGCAACAGCCGGTTTCTGCAACTTATTGACGGAATAGACAACCAGCCCGCCGGGTTTGGGTTTTCGGTAGGAAACATGTTCGGGCTGAGCGACCTGGATGCCGAGAGTGTGGAACTGGTGCCGGGTGCTGCTTCTGCACTGTATGGCCCGGCGGCGTTCAACGGTGTGTTGCTGATGACCAGTAAAGATCCGTTCCGCAATCAGGGACTTAGTGTGCAATCGAAGGTGGGTGTCAATCACCTGGGCGACGCCAATGCGGGCGCGGCCCTATATACCGACCATGCCATTCGGTATGCCAAAGCCGTTGGTTCGCGGTTCGCCTTCAAACTAAATGCATCGTACATGGCCGGGTTAGACTGGTTCGCCACCGTTTACTCCGACGTAAACCAGACAACATCGCCCGAACTGCGCGGGGCCAGCAACCCGGCCCGCAATGCGCTGAATGTCTACGGTGATGAAGTGGTTCGGACATTGCCGGGCATCGGTCAGGTATCGCGGACGGGTTATGCCGAAAAAGACCTGACCGACTATAACGTGTATAGTCTGAAACTGAACGGGGCGCTTCACTACCGGATAACGCCCAAACTGGAAGCGATTTATGCGTATAATTTCGCCAGGGGAACGGCTAACTACACGGGTTCTAACCGGTTCTCTGTCAACGGGTTCTCGCTGACTCAGCACCGGATTGAGTTGCGGGGCAGTAACTTCTTCGTACGCTGGTACAGCAACGCCGAAGACTCGCACGATTCGTATAATACGCGTTCGCTGGGTCAGCAGATCAATCGCACGTGGGTACGTGACTTGGCCGGCAATGTTGTAACGCCCGATAAAGCCGATCAGACATGGTTCGACCGGTACGCTGCCGCTTTCGCCGGAACCATTCCGTCTGTGAGTGCCAATAGTCAGGCGGCGGCGCGTGCCTTTGCCGATCAGGGGCGGTTATTGCCAGGTACGTCGGAATATGAAGCCCAGAAAAACCGGTTGACTGGTGTTCAGGGGCTGGCGGGGGCCGGTATTCTGAGCCAGACCAGTATGTGGCACACCGACGGACAGTATAACCTCACATCGGTACTGAAAAATGCGGCCGAGGTGCTGGTTGGTGGTAATTACCGGCAGTACAGCCTGTTCACGAACGGAACGTTATTCGACGATAAGGGCGGGCGGATTCTGTACAGTGAATTCGGCGCGTTCATGCAGGTGAGTAAAACCCTGCTCGCCGACCGGCTGAAATTGACCGTATCGGGTCGGTTCGACAAGAACCAGAACTTCGCGGGCTACTTCACGCCGCGTGCGTCGGCGGTTTTCTCGGCCACAGACCGGCATCACTTCCGGGCCAGCTACCAAACCGGCTTCCGCAATCCCACGCCTTCCGACCAATTCATCAAACTAAACGTTGGGCCGATCACGATTCTGGGCGGAGCGCCGAGCAACAGTGCAGGCATGAATGTGTATGAAAATTCATTTACGGCCAGTAGTGTCAACCAGTTTGGGGCTGGTTTTGGGGCCGATGTGAACAAGGTCGGTCCGCAACAGGCGGTGCTGAACAATAAAGACAAACTGCAGAAATCGAACGTACCATACATTGCTCCTGAACGGGTCAACAGTGTTGAAGTGGGTTACCGTGGGCTACTCACCAGCAACTTATCGGTCGATGCCAATTATTACTATGGGGTGTATACCAACTTCATTCTCAACACCGTGGTGCTTCGTCCCGACAGCCCGGTGCTGGGCAGCGACGGTAAACCCAACCCGGCCGCCGCACAGGATATTCTGAATGGCCGCGTGCAGGCGTTTCAGCTATACACCAATGCCCCCGACAACGTATCGGCACAGGGCGCAACGCTTGGCCTGAATTACCGGACGCCGGGCGGTTACCAACTGAGCGGCAACGGTACCTGGTCATCGTTCGATATCCGGAACGCCGACCCGAACAATGTGGCGGCTTTCAACACCCCCCGGCTTAAAACCAATGTAACGCTCGGCCACCGGAATGTAGCGCCTAACCTGGGCTTCAATGTGGCCTGGCACTGGCAGGAAGGGTTTGATTGGGTAGGCTCGTTCAATGCCCTGATTCCTGGACCCGTACCGGCCTATCACCTGCTCGACGCGCAGGTTAACTATCGGGTGCCTTCGCTGAAAACGATGTTCAAACTCGGCGCATCGAACCTCACGAATCAGTATGTGGTACAGGCGTATGGCTCCCCGGCTGTTGGCGGGCTGTATTACATCTCGATTACGTTCGATCAAGGGCTGAAATAGGGAACGTACCTGCAACGTACCTGCTGCTTTCAACGGGCAGCAGGTGCTAAAAAAACGAACAACGATGAACGTAATTCAAACAAAACCTGATACACTGACGGCCAACTGGCTGGCGTTTGGCCTGTGCGCAGCCTCGTATGCGCTGGGCGGAACGGCATCTACGCTGATGGCCACGGTCTTGCCCGTAGTAGTGCCCGACTTGCTGGGTACGTCGGTCACTGCCGCGCAGATGGGCGATGTAGGGGCCTACATCAGTGCGGCCTTCCTGTACGGCTGGATGACGGGCGGGCTGACCTTTGGCTTTATCAGCGACCGGTTGGGGCGTTCAAGGGCAATTGCCTTTGCCACAGGGCTATACGGAGTATCCATGCTGCTGACTACGGTGGTGCCCAACTGGCCGTTATTGCTCCTGTGTCGCTTCCTGACGGGAGCGGGTGTGGGGGGCGTGCTGCTGCTGACAACGGTTTACCTGTCCGAGATCTGGCCGGTGCGAAATCGTGCCGTGGTGCTGGGCGTCCTGGCCGTTATGTTCCCGGTGGGCATTGTGGCAACGGGTGGCTTGAATGTTGGTCAAGTGGCCTGGCGGCAGGCATTTGGGCTGGGGCTGGTTCCCGTGCTGGTAGCCTTGTTAATGGTGGTTCTATTGCCTGAGTCAGCGAGTTGGCAGCGGGAACGACAGACCCGGAACCAACGGGGCCACCCCGCCTGGACAGCCTTGAACCGGACGAATCTGCTCACGGGTGTCCTGGTGTTTGGGGCCGTGCTGGTTGGCCTTTGGGGTACGTTCTCCTGGATTCCCACCTGGGTGCAGACCCTGTTGCCAGCGGGCCAAACGGGCGAGCATGAGCGTGGCCTCACCATGATGTTGCTCGGAATGGGCGGTATTATCGGCGGTCTGTTTTCGGGTCTTTTACTCAACCGGTTCGGGTCGCGCCTGACCCTGTTGATGACCTTTGCCGGTTGTGCAGGTGGTTGTAGTCTGCTCTTCCTGACAAACAGCCATTTCTCGCCGATCATTTATGCCGAAACGGCTTTTCTGGCCCTGTTTTTTGGCATCAGTCAGGGCGTGTTGTCCAGCATTATTCCGGCGCTGTTTCCGGTTCACATTCGCGCCACTGCGGCAGGTATCAGCTTCAACATTGGTCGGTTTTTCACGGCTACTGCCGTATTTTTTGTCGGAACGATGGTGGCGGGCCTGGGCGGCTTTGGCCGTGCGCTGCTCGTTTTTTCGGTTGCTTTCCTGATCGCCCTGATTACAGTCTGGGTACGTTATAAACCACTTGACTCGACGCCTGATTGATCCTGTTCACGGCTAACTCCCCATATCACAATGCCTCATATTCAACTCAACAACGATGCGCCCGGCATTCGGAGCCTTGCCCTCTACCGGCCCGATACTGGTCAGCAACTGTATGCCCTGGCGCAGGCACTCCTGCGCGCCGGTTCGCCCGATAGCACGCTCACCGATGCCGAGCGCGAACTCATTGCCGCTTTTGTATCGAGCCGGAACTGTACCGATTTCTGTATGAATAGTCATGCGGCGGCTTCCCGTTTTCTGTACGGCGATCAGCAAACTATTGTCGATCAGGTGCTTGACTCATACAATGCGGCGTCGATCTCAGAGAAGCTTCGGGCACTGCTCGCCATTGCCGACCACGTTCAGGCCGATGCCCGGACGGTGAGCACCGGGCTTGTCGAATCGGCCCGGACGATGGGTGCTACCGATGGCGACATCCATGACACGGTGCTGATCGCCGCTGCCTTCTGCATGTTCAACCGCTACGTTGATGGGCTTGCTACCCTGACACCCACAGACCCCGCCGCTTATACGGCGATGGGCGAGCGGATGGGTACGCTGGGCTACATATTGCCAGGGCCTGCCCAGGTACGTTAACACAAAAAACCAGTTCAACTTTTTATCATAGGTTAGTAGTTCATATCCCTCAGTCAGCAATTGGCTGAGGGTATATCAACTACAGTTAGTCATCTGTTTTATGCCCCATATTCCACTTCCTGATGATATTCCCGGTATTCGTGGGCCAATGGCTTATAGTCCGGAAACGGCGCGTCCGTTGAATGAACTCGCCAATTTATTACTCCGCACCAACGCCCGGCACCCGGAATCGACCCTGAGCGAAGGGGAACGCGAACTGATAGCCACCTACGTATCGGCACAAAATGACTGTTTCTTTTGCCAAACTATCCACGGAGCCGTTGCCAGCCATCATCTGGGCGACGCTGACTGGAGTTTGGTACGGTCTGTGAAGGGAGATTATGTACAGGCTCCCATCTCTGAAAAACTCAAAGCCCTGCTTACGGTAGCAGGGAGTGTACAGCAGGGAGGGAAGCACGTGACGTCGGAACAGATCGAGGCGGCCCGCTCTGAAGGGGCTACTGACCGGGACATTCATGACACGGTGCTGATTGCGGCTGCCTTCTGTATGTTCAACCGGTACGTCGATGGCCTGGGTACGCTGGCCCCCGTTGATGAGCCTGATTTTTACCGCAACCGGGCTGCGCTCGTGGTCCAGAATGGGTATGCGGCTTCTGATTCTAATTAACACATGACTACAATAAATTCACTACAAATGACTGTACACAAACAACTCCTGGTAGCCGTAGGGCTGCTGCTCGCCGCTCCACAATTTGCGTCTGCTCAATACACCTCGATGAACACGGGCGTGGCGCAGAAAAATGAGGCCATTATTCAGAAGAACAACGCGCTGGCGGTGAAGTCGCCAAATGCAAAAACGGCAGTTGCTTTCTTCAATGCGCTGCTCAATGCCCGTGATGTCGCGTTTCTGAAGACCATTGTTACGCCCGATGTGGCGTTTCGGAACTCGCTGGGTGTCACAGTCAACGGCATCGACGGGCTAACGGCGATGATGGGCAAGATGGACAATACGTTTGCCGGCTTTCGAATTGAAATCACCGAAGTCATTGCCGAAGGAGACGCTGTATTTCTGAAGGCTACTTTTTCAGGCACACACAGCTCTGCTTTTCTGGCTCCGGCGGCGACCAACAAACCATTTACCGTGCCGGGGTTTGCCCGATTCACAGTTCGGGATGGGAAAATAGCAGAAGGCTTTTCGGTGGTTGATTTTAACCAGATTACGAAGCAAATAGTCGCTCAATGAATCGAAATCCGCTCCGCTGGCCATTGGTGGGCCTGTTACTGCTCATCCTGCTCGAACTGGCGCGGGTTTATCTTATCATGCCGATGCCCGGCAGCCAGCTCGATACGGCAGCCGATCTAAGTCGGGTAGGGGTCGCGTACTGGCTCCACCAATATGGACCCTGGGTACGGGCCATGCTGCTCCTGCTGTTGATCACCCCTGTGTTCAATGCCTATACAAAACCCCTTAAGCGCGGAAGCCGCTGGCTGATTACCGGACTGATTGGTGTATATGCAATTGTATTCTACATGGTGAATCAGAAAATGATGGCCGATCACATGTTCTTGCAGCCTGTAACTAAACGGCTGGTGCCGATGAGCCAGAACAAAATTCCGTCAAACAAACTGGTGCTGGGCATACTGGAAAATGGGGAAGCTCGGGCTTACCCGCTGCAACTGATCGGTTATCATCATCAGGTACGTGACACGGTGGGCGGCAAGCCCATACTAGTTACCTACTGCACCGTTTGCCGGACAGGGCGGGTGTTCGATCCGGTTGTGAACGGAAAGCCGGTCACATTCAGATTAGTAGGGATGGATCACTTCAACGCCATGTTTGAAGACGATAGTACGGGAAGCTGGTGGCGACAGGCAACAGGTGAGGCCATTATGGGTCCGCTTCGGGGCACCGCATTAACCGAGCTCACCGCCCGGCAGATGACGCTGGCTGAATGGGTCGCTGAGCACCCAACCACGCTGGTGATGCAGCCCGATCCGGCTTTTCGGGAAGAAATCGATAGCCTGGCTACCTACGATACCGGGGTTCGGCGGGGGAAGCTCACCCGGCGCGACTCGGCCTCCTGGAAACCTAAATCGTGGGTGGTTGGCCTGCTGGATGGCAAAGCTGCCAAAGCCGTCGACTGGAATGAACTGGTTAACAAACGAGTCGTCAACACGGTGGTTGGCCGGCAGCCTGTTGCCGTTGCTCTCGCACCCGACCAACAGACGTTTCGGACGTTCAACCGGTTGGTGAACAGTAGGTTACTTACGTTTAAGCCTGCAGCCAATGGGGAACTGGTGGATAAGGAAACGGGAACTGTCTGGACTAAAACCGGGCTGGCAGTGTCAGGTACGTTAGTAGGGCAGCAGCTAGCGCCAGTTCAAGCCTACCAGGAGTTTTGGCATTCGTGGCAGTCATTTCACCCCACGACAACGCATTGAAAATTAACCCTATAAGGTCTTTACGAGACCTTATAGGGTTTTACATATGACTGATGTGGCTGGTACTTACAATACTAGCGGTCCGTTCAGTTCATTCTCTTTTAGCTTGGGGTCGATCAGGTACGTCATGCCGCCCGTAAGCATACCGTCGATGTAGGTTTCGACTACAAACGCCAGATTCTTCTGTTTACGGAGATCGGTGGTGGTGAATTTCTCGCCGGGCTCGAGTTTCATCGTTGCCACAACTTTGCCACGGCCGTCTATTTTTCGTAGCTCCTGTTCGTTGGCGAAGTGGAGTTTCCAGCCTAATCTCTCAAGGAACGGCGGCATCGTTACCTTGATCTGCAATTTACCCGCCTCGCGCATGGGATTCCGAATCAGGAACTGACGACCCTCAAACGCACGTAGCAACCCTTTCAGACTGCCCGCCACCGGGGCTACGTTGCGCTGACCGATGTTGTTGTCGTGGGGCACCAGCCGCCATTCGGGAATGGTGTCGCCCGCCGAAAAGTTGACCACGTTACTGGCATCGCCATTGGCCGAGGCAATCATCAGCATACACTCGTGGCCAACCTGGCTGGGTGTCCACTCGAACGGGCCTACCACAATTTCAGACGCGCTATTGGGGGCAATGTTGGTGCCCGCCAGTTGTGGTGTTGTCATCGGAACCCAGTCAACGGGCCAGGTGAGGCCAGTGCCTGGTGTGCAGTGATAGCCTTTCACCACAACGCCGGTTGCGGTTTGCGTGCCCCGGTTTTTTACCTTCACATACGCGAAATTGGGCTGGCCAACAATGGGTTCCTGGTGGGTGGTGCCGCCGTCGGCTAGTCGGCGGTTCCAGATGCTCTGGTTGCTCCAGTGATTATGCAGGTACTGGTATTGCCCACCCCGGCCATCTTCAATATAGACGTCGACCAGCGGTGGTGCCCCTTCCGACGTGGCTGGTGTACCGGGTGTACGATACAGCCCCTGCTTCTCGAACGCCCAGCGAATGACTTTGCTGTAAGCACCGCCAGCGTGCCCTTCCGATGTCCAGTCGCCCAGATCGGCCGTCATCAGCGCCGAAGCCAGCGCGGTTGGCCCCATCAACCCGGCGGGTGGATTGGTGGCGGGTGTCAACGTACCCACCGCCCGCAGGATGAGGTAAGCGGCAAATCGGGCTGCAAACTGCCGACGACCCAGGTCGGGCGAGTCGCCGCCCATCGACCGGTAAAGGCGGAAGAGCGTGGTCGACACGATTTGCTCGCTGCTATAACCGTTGGTATCGTTGGTGCCACCCCAGCCCCAGCCAGCGGCTACCGCCCGGTCATGTCGCCGCCGTGAACCGGCTGGTAAGGAAGAGAATGTCCACGGAAACGTTTCGAACCGGTCGGTAGCGTGTGTTTCCGGGTCGTTGAGAATGGCCGCAAACGAGTCGCCCGCGCTATGGGCAAAGCCGAAATTGGGCGAGTTGACATGGTCCCACAAAATGCCGTGCCCGCCCAATTCGTGCAACACTACCCGCCAGTCGGCGGCAATGCTGATCGGGTTGGCCACGTCGGCCGTGTTGGCGAGCATATAGCCGAGCCGCCCAATGCCGTTACCGGTTCCGTTGCCGCCACAATAGGCGTTGATCTCGTTGCCATTGGCCGTGGTGATATGCCCCCGGTGGTCGACCGGAACCGGAAACGACGTATGATCGAAGTAAGAGCCCAGGTTGAAGCCCAGGCTCTGGACTAGTCGGAAAAAGCGGTCGTTATTGTAGTAGGCATTTACGGCCGCAAAGCCGTTGGTGCGGGCGTTGAAGTTAAAGTCGGTGGCGGCCGGTGCTGTGGGCGGTGCAATGGTAGGCGTTTCAAAATCGGTCAGCCGCACAAAGGGGCCTGTCAGCGACTGAACACCGCCGACGGGCGCATTGAGGGGAAGGGGCACCACCTGCCGCAGCGTATCCAAGGTAGCTCCCGTTGCCGTTGGCCCGTTGGCGGCGTTGCCCGTTCGGGTAATCGGGTCGACCTCGAAAACGAGCCCGTTTACATTGTCGATCAGGGCACGCAGGTAGAGCACAGCGCCGGTTTCTACTTCTACAAACGCCCGCCAGTTCACGTCGCCCATCTCGGGCAGGGGCATGGTGAACAGGAATTCTTCTGCCACATAAAACTGGCCGTCTTTAATTGGTGAAGGCACTTTGGGCAGCGGAAGGGTCAGGTCGGCATGGGCGAAACCATCGTATTTATGCCCCTTATGGTCGGCGGTGCGTTTCGCTTTTTCATACCGGAACACATACATCGTCCGGGCATTGATGGTCAATTTGGTGTAGGACGTACCCAGCAACTCGGCCAGTTCCGGTGCCTTCAACGCGTTCATGTGACGCACCGCCTCATCAGACGGCTTACCAGGCATGATATCCATCACCGATGAATTCTGGGAACTTACGACCCGGTAAGGGCCATCTTTCACCTGAACAGCTACGCCCGAATTCCAGACGGGCAAGCCAAAGTACGTTTGCTGATAGCCTACCGTCGTAATATCAAACTGACTTTTCTCAGTGGTGAACCGAAAACCGGCGGCTTCTTCCTCGGGTGCTTTGGCCATCGCCCTTGACAGGTTTGTCAGTGAGGCGGGCTGCACCATTAGCTGGTCGGTTTGCTGTTGCAGGTAAGCATCGGCCACTTCACGCGCCGAATTTCCGGTAAGTTGCACAGGCTCTGCGCTGTGATTCATGTCTCGTACGACGCCCGCCGTATCGAGGGTCAACAGGGTTTGATTGCCCGGTTGAATTGCTTGGTGAACCATGATTGGTAAGGGGTTTTGTCAGGATATAGCCGCTCGGTCAGTGCGTAAACTGAGCCGGAAAAGCCTGACAAAGGTGCTCGATGGACGCCACCTGTTTTAGCGTAAAAGTAACCGATTTATAAAATTGGGTAATTGACGCAAACCCCACGTAGATATCCCCGTTTGAGTGAACGAGCCTCTTTTTATTAACCGTAAACTGCCTGATCACAGCATAAAAAAAGAGGCAATCCGGTCTGGATTGCCTCTTCTGGGTTAGAGTCGGCACTAAATTTACTCGATCACCACTTTTACCACGTTGCGGCTGGTCGACGTGCTGCCTTCGAGCAGGTAAACGCCCGTCGATACCGACTGGTCGACCTTGAGTTTCACAATCCGGTCGGTCTGCTGAAGTAGTTGCGTCCGAATGGCCTGTCCTGTTAGCGTACGCAACTGGTAAGTAGCCCCCGCCATATTCCGCACCGCCAGTTGAATCTGGTTGTCGGCAACCGGGTTGCCCATGAGTGCCATCGCAGGCGTAACGTCGTCGAGCGTAACGGCAATGATCTTGCTGGTTTCGCTGCTGCCGTCACGGTCCACCGTCCGCAGGCGGTAGTAGTTGGTTCCCGTCAGTGGCCGGGTGTCCAGCAGGCCGTAAGCTTTGCGGGACTCTGAGTTGCCCGTGGCGGCTACCTGGCCAACGGCGCTAAATTCGCGGGCATCGCTGCTGCGTTCCACCACGAAGTACGACGCGTTGCGCTCAGCGGTTGTTTCCCATGCCAGTGATACCCGGTCGCCCGCTACAGTTGCCTGGAAGTTGATGAGCTGTACGGGTAAGGCACTCGCCATATTGAACTTGGCATAAATTGGGTAGTGGTCGGTCGTAGTATTGCCGTAGTTGCTGATGCCCGGCGTGATCCGCGTCACCGAATTGGCCACATAGGCAGGGGCCATTTCATTAGAAACAATGATGTGGTCAATAATATCAGCGTAGCTCACCGTCGAGGCACAACCGGCATCGCTCAACTCCTTGGTCAGCGCAACGAAGTTGGCATTTGGCCGCACGCCGTTGATATCCGTTTCGGCCGGATTGGCGTACAGGAATGGCTTGTAACTACTGATGGCTGCGACGTTGTTGGTGGGGTCGGTCAGGTAAATCGACTTGTCTACGTCATCGTTAATATCGCCGGCGTAGATGATCAGATCATTCGGATATTGAGCCGTCAGGGTATCGTACAGGGCTTTTACGTCATACACCCGGCGGTTGTAGGAGGTAACGTCGGAACCTGACTTGGCGTGAATACCAATGAAACGAACCAGTTTGCTGGTGCCACTGGTGTTTACCATTCCCGTGAACATAAACGGCAGACGACCCGATGCGTAGAACTGAGACGCGTTGCCGGTCGGATAACCCGTTACGGTGGCACCGGTCAGCAACGGTCTGCTGCTCACCTTCGTCACCACCGACGGTTTATAAATGATACACACCCGTTGCGGATTGGCGTCGGGTACGCTGTTCGACACGGCCGATGAACATTCACCGGTATACGTACCTGCGCCATACTGGGCATTGAGGCCATTGATCAGTTGCCCGAAAGCCGTTGTGTTGTCGGTAGGGTTAGCGGCGTTGTACTGGCAAACCTCTTCGAGCATGAACACATCGGCATTCAGGTTTTTCAACACGGTGGTTACGTTGGCAATCTGAGTAGCGTCGCCTGTGCCGCTCTGGCTGGGGCCATTGGCGGGGTTACCCAGCCACTCCACATTCCAGATTACCACGTCGAGGGCGTTGGCATCCGGCGTGATGGTTGGCACACCGCAGACCGCTCCTGAGTTGGCCACCGCACCAGCCACGTCATCGACAAAGCGCGGAAAAATCTGACAGGTCGAGTTGAACACGCCCACAACGCCGGTAACGCTGGTTGTGCCGGTGGGGCGAAGGGCACCCACCAGGTTGGTGGTGTTGTAGATACGTACCTGGCCCGCCTGGCCGGTAATGCTGTAGTTGGTGCTACCCTGAAAGCTTGTCCCAGTCCCTGTAAGCGTAACATCGGCGATTGACACGAGTTGTCCCTGGTAATTACAGAGGTCAGCTACGGCAATTGGTGTCGGCACGGGCAGCACATTATCGGTGCCTACCCGGCTAAAGCAGGTCAGCGTCTGCACCTGTTTGTCGAGGTTAAAAGCAGCCGTTGTACCCGTTACCTGAATCAGGTCGCCAATACTGTAATCAATGGCCCGGTTGTCGGGTGAGTCGAAAATGGCCATTCCGCCCGTTTCGTCCTGGATATAGTAGTTACGACCATTGGCGAACTGCCCCGACACCGTCAGGCGACCTGAAATAGTGACCGTTTGACCAGTTCCTAACTGACGTGCGGATAAAATAGATTGGCTTGTGCCGCAGGGTCCAACCTGCCCTCCCCCTGTATCGACCAGTCCGCTCACACTAACTGATGCTACGGCTGTGGTTCCGGTCGTATGCGTAATTGTACCACTTACATTTCCAGAGCCTGCTCCCGTGAGCCTAACATCAATTGACTGATTAATTGCCCCGGAAGATGGCGTGAGCGTCAGTGAAGTGCCAAATGTTCCACCGCCGGAAGTAGCGATTTGATAACCGGTTGGTGCTGTGACCACTACGTTATCTGTGCCCAGGTTACTCCCGGTCAAGGTGTATGTTTTTGATGATGATGCGGTGCCTTGCGAGGTGAAAAAGTTTGACAGTGTGGTAGGGTTGGCCGTGAGCGTGGGCGTTGTTGACGGAGTTGATGTAGTGAACGTGACCGACAGGTCATCAACAGCTATTCCGTGGTCTGATCCCGGATCGTCAATATCTGTCCATCGCAGTAATATCTGCTCATCATTAGCCACGGGCGTCGAGAAGGTGATTGTCGTTGATGGGAAAGTCGTACGGTTCGCGGCTGCATTTCCATCTAATGCAGCGGATGTGGTGCCGGTAATCGGACTGTTAAAGTTGAGCGCACTCACCTCCGTTGCGGCACCGGTTAAGGTTACGGTTGCCCCGGTGGCATACGCAAATGTCAGCGAATTAACGGCAGTACTCCCCCCATTTCGCCACTGTTCACCGACGTAGCTTACCTGAATGGCCGTTATGGGTACACCAGTACTATTTTTGAAGATTACACCATAACGAATGGGCGTAACGGTGCCTGAGGCCATTGAGCCCAAAGCCCGGTCAGCGTTACTGGCAGGCCCGAAACTATATAGGCCACCGTTAGTGGCGGTGCCGGTTCCTGCCAGGTAAACGGTCCGGGTACTGTACCAGCCAGGAATTGTGCTGTTGTCTGTCCAGGTGTTTGTGGTACCCGTTTGTGATAAGGTATTGAAATCCTGTGTGTATGGTGATGCTGTTGATGTAATCGATACCTGTGCATTTGCAGCGGACACACAAAAAAAGAAGGCTCCTGCCAAAAGGAGCCAAAGAAACTGTAGCGGTTGACGCATACGCAATAGCTGGATAAGTTGTTGAATAATGAAGCTTGTTCACAAACTTAAGCGGTACCTATTACCTACGTGTTACTACACTGTTAGTTTTTAGATAATTTATATTAAATCTATAGAAAAGAATAATTTATTACGAATTAGAGTCGAACCCATCCCGCAAAAGCTCGCGAATCGCCTGGTGGGGACGTAATTGCGCCGACCGATTTAGCGGTTTATCCTTAGCTTGCCGGTCAGCGGTTCCGTTTATATACCCGTCGTTATACTGGGCAATTCGCCGGTCGGTGAGGGAGAGGCGATGTTCGTTGCCAATCTGGTTCATGTCGGTCAGAAGCTGGGTACGTTGCGCTTGAAGCAATTCGGCGGTGGGTAGCTTATCGAGTTGGGCGTCCAGCAACTGTTGTTGCATCGCCTCCTGGTTCAGTGTTTGATCGGCGGGGTCCAGGTCGGTCAGCAATTTCTTTTCGCGTCGACGCAACACCCAAAGCCGCCGGTCGGCCTGCAACCATCTGAACCAGAAGGCCGAGAGCACCGGAAGCCCGATGCCGAGGCAGACCGCGCCCGCCAGCGCAAACAGCAGGCCACTCAGCACAAATGATAACATCGCCCACGGACTGCTGACCAACGCCACGTTCAACTCGCCCGACTGCTGGAGTTGCTGCTCAATCTTTGCCAGCACCGCCGCGTCGACCGGGGCCGTCGAGCCGTCGAGTGGGGTGGCCTGCTGTTGCAATTGGCGGATACTACGGTTGATCGCGGCCTTTAGCTGATCGGTGCGGTACGCTTCGTACCGGAACCAGCCGAGTACGGCCAGTGTCAACAGCGCAAACACGGCCAACGACAGCTTGAACCGTTCATAACGTACCTGATGCCGCGCCGGATCTGTCTGGTAAGGGCGTTCGAGGAGGCGGTCGTAGGCTGGTTTTAATAGAACGGTGACCATTGCGAGCCCCAGTGCAAAAGCCCAGGCTTCCATGTTATCGCGAATGTTGAGCGCATACGCAACAATTTCGTGCGAGATGATCAGGTCGCCGAAAACGAATGAAAGCCCCGCTACCAGAAAAAACAGCCCGCCGACCAGCGAATACTCCGGCGTTACGGCTTTACGCCTTACACGCAGATCGGTCTGTTCGTCGTGGATCTGGGTGAGTTGCTCACGTAGCCTGGTTACTTTTCCCGACAACGAGCTAATGGCGATCAGGTGCGTATTGCGCTGCTGATCTAGTGTTTGACGCTGCTGTTCGGTGGTGGCTATGGTGGCGTCGAGGCGATCAAGGTCACGTTGGTACCGGGCAAGCTGACTGGCCAGGAACGTTTCATTTTCCTGACTGGATACGTAGCTCTCAAAATGGTCGCGTTGCGCCTGGTCGTGTCCGCTGTCGTAGCCGTGTTGAAAATCGGATTGCATACCAGAGTTGGGGTTAATAAAGTAAGAGGCACATCGTAGCAAATAGTGAGCGCAGCCTTACAGATCGACGAATCGGTCACGTACCCGATGACGTAAGCTTCGGGCCAGATCGAACTCGCTCTCGAACAGACGAATCAGCAAATCGCGGTGGGCATTTTGCTGGTTTAGGGTCGCCTCCGCTTTGTAGAGTTGCTCTATTTCAGCCTGTTTCTGGTTGCGCCAGCCTGCCAGCATGGCCAACTGCTGTTTTCGTTCCTCGTCCAGTCGGTGTCGAAGCAGCCCTTCATTTTTCACCCGATCGCGATATGCGGAGAAACCAATAAACAACGTCAGCACACACCCGCTTATACCCGTTAACCCAGCCAGGAGAATCGCCAGTTGCGCATTGACGAGCGATAACGTACCCAGGTACGTTCCTGCGCAGAGCAGCAATGACGCAATTAGCCCAACAGCCAGTTCAGCCACCGGCCAATGACCAGCTACCGTTTTCTGACTGCTTGTCGTTTGGTTAATAAGCTGGCTGTCAAGAGAATCTATCAGGGAGTTCAGCGTCCCAACGGCTTCGTGGTGTTGCTCGATCTGTTTTTCAAGCGGAGCCGTCAGGGCGGCAAAGGCTAACCGGATTGTCGCAATTTTTTCGTCGGGCCGGGCTTCCGATAAACCGAATAGCACGGCTTCATCGCGAAGCTGTTGCTCATCGGTGAGCCAGACGGGTAGTGTATAAACAGGATACATCAGTAGGATAACGTTGCGGTCTATTTTGCCTCGGTAGTTGAGGGTCGTTCGTCCAGCACGTGGAGTTGAACCGCTACCTGTCGTCGACCGACCAGCCGGAAGAGCCCCAGCGACAGTCCGCCGATAAGCGCAAACAGCGCGCTGAGTTTGGGGTTGAAATAGACGATGGCAAGTAAGCAAATTACCGACAGAACGAGCGCCAACAGGGGCAGGAATGGGTAAAAAGGCGTTCGGAAAGGCCGTTCCAGGTTGGGTTCCTGCCTGCGGAGGGCGATTAGGCTCACCAGACTGATGGCATACATCATCATCGCTCCCAGCACCGAAAAGATGATGATCTGGTCGGTGCTACCCAGGAAAAGCGCCACTAAACCCACCAGTCCGCCAGCCAGCAAAGCCCAGTGTGGCGTTCGGAACCGTTCGTTTATCTGCGACAGAAAAGCAGGCAGGTAGCCATTTCGGGCCAGCACATAAATTTGTCGGGAGTAGCCCAGGGTGTTGCAGTGAAACGACGCAATCAGGCCAAACAGCCCCAGACTGGCGAAGAAACGCGTCCAGAGATTGCCCCGACCCAGCACCATCGCCAGTGTTTCGGGTAATGGATAGTCGATGCCGGATAAAGTCCGCCAGTCGCCTGCGCCTGCGCAGAGGAGCATGGTGCCCAGCGCCAGAAACACCAGCGTGCCGATACTGAGCAGGTAGGCTCGGGGAATGGTGCGGCGCGGGTCCTTTACTTCTTCGGCCATCATGGCTGCCCCTTCAATGGCCAGGTAGAACCAGATGGCAAAGGGCAACGCGGCGAATACGCCCTGCCAGCCAAACGATTCAGTATGCGCCACCACGTTTTCGACCCTGAAAGCTGGCCACACAAGCACCATGAACACCAGCAGTTCGGCTACCGAAAGAATGGTGATGAACAGGGAAAAATTAGCCGATTCCCTGATTCCCAGCATATTGATGCCAACGAAGACAACGTAAGCCAATACGCCGATCCAGATAGCCGATAACCCGGGATTTAGAAAATGGGCGTAAGCACCCAGCGCCGCCGCAATGGCCGGAGGAGCCAGCAGAAAGTCGACGAGGGTGGCAAAGCCCGCCAGGAAACCGCCCATTGGCCCAAAGGCGCGGTAGGCGTAAGCAAACGGACCACCTGCGTCGGGAATGGCCGTGGTAAGCTCGGTATAGCTAAAAATGAAGGCAATATAGAAGAGGGTGACGATTCCTGTTGCAACGATGAATCCTAACGTACCTGCCACTGCCCAGCCATAATTCCAGCCAAAATATTCGCCCGAAATGACCAGGCCAACGGCAATTCCCCAGAGTTGTGGCGTGGTGAGCACGCGAAGCAGCGTTCGGTTCGGGCTACCGGTAGCTTCGTTTAGCGCCATAGAAATACCTTCTTTAACGACTCCCAGAGTTTTTTCTTCAACGCTACGTCGGCTTCGATAGCAGGCAACGGATCGGCCATCAGGAACGTGATGCCCTCGAAGCGCACGGGGTGGTAGCGATCCATCATTATGTCGAGATTCAGCCGGCTGAAGGGGACACCGAAGGTGAAAAAGTGGTGGATGTATTTGCCCGTCAGCAATTCGGCGAAATCGACATTTTTTGTGCCGTGGACGTTCAGCAGGTCAACCCCGTCTACGTCGAGGTGAACGGCTTTAAGAATTTTTTCCAGGAAGAGCAGGTCGCTCGGCAGCAGGTCTTCATCAACCAGGATCAGCACTTTCTGGCTGATCAATGGCGTGGCTGGTTTAACGGCCGTAGGAATCTGTGGCGGCTGAACAGGAGCTACAATTACAGGCTCGGGCGTGGGTTTAGGCGTTTCGTCAGCCGTGCTCGTTGGCTCAATAATAGCAACCGTAGCCACAATCTCCTCAATCAGTACGGGCGTAGCCTCAACCGGAGGTGGCACAACGGGATCACTAATTTGCACGGAAGGGGCGGCTACTGATTCCTCTTTGGGTAACCTACCTGGCGTACTGGTCGACGCAGGCTCGTGTCGGTTCGCGACGACGTTCTCCAGCGCAGGAAACGTCAACGCGTCGTCGCTTCGACGGAAGAGTTGCTCGGTTTGAAAGAAGGTCTGGTAAAACGCTTTATGCGACATATAGCCAAAGATACAGTGTCTGAACGCAAAAATGCCCCGTTTCTGGCTAAAAACGGGGCATTTTTGCAGTCGGACGGTTCCGGCTAAGGTTCCGTTCGCTGGCGGCTATGCCGACCGAGTGCGGCGTAAATTGCGCAAAATCCAGTTGCGCCGCTATAGGCCAGGTACACGACCAGGAACAGGGATAAAATAACGGATAGTCCGCTGATAAAGGAGGTTAGGCAAAGGGCCAGCAAGTCGATCGCCAATAAGCCACGCACAAGCCGGTCGATAAAACCAACGTTTTGATTATGATTAGGCATCTTTTCAGGTAGGTTAAGACGCTAATATAAATGATACTGATATACTAGTAACAAATTGTTCATAAATATCTTGATCTATATAGGCTTATGCCAGCTAAGGAGTACTAAATCTGTCTCTTTTTTCTAGAGTAAGTAGGCTATTAGAGAATGATAGTGTGTAGACAAGTATATTTACCTGTCTCTACAAACAAATAGGTACGTTGGTTGGGAAGGCGGCACGTTTCTTCTACTGACACACCTGATCGAGTATGCGCTTTTTATTTTTGGCCTGTCTCATGGCCATTGTTCCAATGGTCTTCCTGGAGGGTTGCTACACAAACATTCCAGCGGCATCACCAGTGCCAGTTTGTCTGATCGTCAAAGAAATCCATAAGTCCAACGCCTACACATCTGTGCCCAAAGGGGAGAAGGAACAGGTGATGATAGATGGTAAAAACGTGGCTGTTTACTTCGACGATTCGGTTATGTATCGCTACGATGGTCAGCGGCGAATCAGTAACCAGTTCAGAACTGGAGTAGGTGGCCACAGCACCAGTGAGTTTACCTATAGCGCCTCCAAAGTGTCGGTGGTGTTTACAAGTTATAACGCCAATAACCTGCTTATACAGGTTTATCCATACTCAGTTGCCTTAAACGAGCGGGGATACGATGCCAGATATACCTATGATGAAGAAGGGATACAAGGTCGCCTATCATACGTTCTTTCAGAAAAACGGGAAAATGGAAACCCTCTTCAGCAGGTGATAGATGGTGGTTTCCGGCTAACCACCCTGAACTACACCTACGATCTTACGCATTTCAGCCTGCCAAATCCGAGGCAGTACGAAGGCCGAATGAGCAGGAATTTGCTGCTGATCAGCTCCAGTTCAGGCACAAGTTGTTGCGGACCATGGCATTATGAATATCGCTATCAATTTGATGTTCAGGGCCGTGTAAGTCGCCGGATTTGTTTGGAATGGCGTGTCGAACTTCCAGACGGTTTACCTTTCCAAACGGTATATATTACTGACTATGAGTACGAATGTGTCTAATCGGATATGCCACTTTACCTACGGGCACTCACGGTTTCTTGAGGAGATTCCGGTTGCATCGCCATCCGTACAGCCGTTGACTTTATTCGGGCCACACGGACCCCCGACAGTCGTTTGTTGGCCAGCAGATACTCGGCGAGTGGCTGTGGCGTGAGCACCACTTTCTTATAGTCCGATGAGGCGTGGAGCAAATGGAGCCGTCCATTTCGCCAGGTAGCATACCCAACATGGCGCATGTCTAAACCGGGTCTGGCGGCGGTGAGCATCACGATATCTCCTTCGCGAAACTTACTTTCCAGCGACTTGAACAGCTTTGTTGGAATGAAGTAAAACGGCTGTTGACTAATGTCTGACTGCACCTGAACCATCTGCTTATACACCGCAGGGTCGGCCAGATGCGGGTATTTGTGAACGGCGGCAGTCATGTAATTAACCGCTTTCTGCACCTGTATACCACCAATGTCGTGTGTTACATCCTGCAACAGCCCCTTACGCTCGTTGTCGCGCAGCCAGTCGGAGAGGTAATGCAGGCGACTGGCGTAGCCATCGATCTGGCCGTTTCGATAACGTAATTTCGTCAGGTATCGGCAGAAGGTGGTTTCCAACTGAGCGGGCGTGTATTTGGCGGGCAATTCCTGCTCGGCCAGGGCGAGGGCCAGGGTGGTCTCGATAAACGTCGAACAATCGAACTCATGGAGGTTTACCACCAGTTGCTCGTGTTCATTACCTTCGAGCGTATGGTACACATACGGTTTTCCGAGCAACGTGCCGGCTGTTTGCACGGCCGTTTCGGCAACCGTCCGTCCCGGTACAATGGTAATCTGACGTAACTCGTCGGCGGTCTGGGCCAATGCCAGCAGGGGTGAGGCCAATAGTCCTAGCCAGAGTAGTCGGAATTTCATGTACGTTAGACGTGCTTCTTCCAGGAAGTATCGCGTTTACAGGGTGTTGAGTGCAAAAATTCTGACGCTGACTGGTGGCATACTGATCGGAAAACCCGTTGTGCCATTGCCCGTTATCACCTCATTTGTCAGCAACTGATCGGTCAAACGAAGGTCGCCTTCTACCGATAACTGCATCAGTGACAGGGCATGTTCTGGTATGTTAAGCGTCGTCGAAAGCGTCGTCGACTGATCAAAGTTACATACGATTAGTAACTTTTGGCTGTCTGTATAACGCAGATAGCTGTAAACCTGATGTTGATCATATCCTGCGGTAAACTGGTTGGCCCACTGAAGATCGTAAAACGCACCCTCACGAACGGCCGCCGATCCGTTTACGAACGTACCCAGCTTTTTGTAGAAAGCCCGCAGGTGCTGTTGGTCTTCGGTAAGGCCCGCACCATCATACGTATGGCCGTTCAGGTAGCCCTGCCAGTCGGTCAATCCCCAATAATCAAAGATGGTCGTTCGACCGTCGTGCCCGCTAAATCCTTCGGTATCTTCGCCGCGGACGCCTACTTCCTGTCCGAAATAGAGCAGGTAGGGCCCGGTGTGCATCGTTGCGGTAATAACCATTGCCGGTATTGCCCGGGTTGGCTCGGTGGCGAAAAAGGAAGACGCAATCCGCTGCTCGTCATGCGTTTCCAGGAAACGGAGCATGTGCTCCGAAAAATCGCCCGACTCCTGCTGCCATACCCGCGTGAGGTCGTAACAACTGCCATGCCCTTCGATGAGCCGCCGCAACGAGTCATACAGGCCAACTTTATCGTACAGGTAATCGAAGCCACCCTCGAAGATAAACGACCGGTAGAGTCCCGGATCATAAATTTCGGCAATGAAAATGTGGGCTGGGTACGTTGCCCGCACCTGCCTTGTAACCCATTTCCAGAACGGCACCGGTACCAGATGGGCCATGTCGCAACGGAAACCATCAACGCCTTTTTCGGCCCAAAAGAGCATGATATCCAGCAACTTATGCCAGGTGTCGGGCACGGGATCGGTATGTAGCGATCCATCGAAGACGTTGTAGCCGTAATTGAGCTTGATCGTTTCGTACCAGTCGTTGATATGCGGCGCTTCATTGATCGACCCCGACCCGGTCACTTTGGCGGGCGATTCATGAATGGGCGTGGCCGAGTTCATGAGCGGCGGGTCCGCGTCAATGCTGCCGGGTACAAACGGAGCCACAAACGTGGTGTCGGGCAGGTAATAGAAGTTATTTCTCGTTGAAAAGGCCTGCCTGACATCGTCGTCTTCGCCCAGGTCGATGACACCGGCTGGCTTGGCATCGGAGCCGTACTGACGGGCAACATGGTTGGGCACAATGTCGATGATAACCTTCAGGCCGTGGGCGTGGGTACGTGCCACCAACGCCTCAAACTCCGCCATCCGGTCCGGCACCGACTGGGCAAAATCAGGCACCACGTCGTAATAATCCTTGATGGCGTAGGGCGAGCCGGCCCGCCCTTTCACCACAGCGGGGTCATCGGCCCTGATGCCCTGCGCCGAATAATCGGTCATGCTGGCGTGTTCGGGCACGCCCGTGTACCAGACATGCGTGGCGCCAAGTGTTTTTATACTGTCGAGGGCTGCGTTGTTAATATCGGCGAATGTACCTGAGCCATTGTCTGCCAGTGTTCCCCACGGGCGATTTGTTGTATTCGTATTGCCAAACAGCCGGGGTAGCAGTTGGTAAATGATAAATTTGTCGGAAGCCATACCGCAAAAGTAGGCCCTACAGTTGACGATGCCTTACAAACTATTTAGGCTAACGGCGTAAAGTACTCTGATCGGGTAGCAGGTCGATCTATTAAAAGGCCATTGACTAATTTTAGTTTGCCGCCGAACGATTGGTATTCTTTAAGGTCTTTATTTAACCATAAATAAAGACAACGCTCTATTAATCAACAACGTAAGTGGTCATGCTGTTATCTTCGGTACTATATAGAAGCTTTTCGCTTTCAGTAATGGTAGTTGGCTTGTTAAGTGCCTGTCAAACAGAGCAGGCACCGCCTGTTTCTCAGCAACCCTTGCTGACTAAGGAGATTACAACCCGATACATTGCCGGTCAAAAGCCCATCCTTGCTTCGTCCCATGCGCCGCTTATAGTGGATGGTATTCCTTATTATTATGTTTCTCAGTTTGAACAAGCCTATCAGTATGACACGCAAAGCCGACTTATACTTGTGAAACAAACGAATTTGGATGATCCTGATGGTCCCTATCAGGGCAATGAATCAAACTGGTATCACTACGTGGGCAACACAGTGATTCAAAAGCGGTCCATAGTATCGGGAGATAATGGTGATACACTGACACTTAACAGATTGGGCTATGCTATTCCTACTCATAGCGTAAGGATTATGACCACCTACACCTATGATGAAAATGGGTATCTACTGCGCCGACAGTCACCTTATGAGATCACTCTACGAACAGTTGATAACGAGAATGTGATCAAACAGGTGGTTCAATCTGGTGCTACTATGTCGAGTACTGAAACTACCGACTATGTGTATGATGTCACCCGGCCAGCTTTACCAGACCCGCTGGCCTTATTCAGAGAAGGGAAGGGGAGCCGGAATCTATTAACTTCTGTAAATACTCAAACGCTTTCTGTCTGGTCTTTTCCCCCTTATACCAGTTACAGTACGGTTAAAACCCGTTACGCCTACGAGTTTGATGACCAAAATCGGGTAAAACAACAAACAATCTTTGAAACAGACGGAGTTGGGAATAACAGCAATACCCTACTCGTAAAAAACTTTATCTATTCAAATTAGCCCCTGCTCAAGACTAACATAATAGCTACCTGTACGTACGACTACAACAAGGAGAATGCGTTAGATACGGAATAATAAATAGTTTCAGAAGATACGAAACGCGGCAAATTAGGGGCATCGCCTGTTGCACGTGATGGTTCACATGCAACAGGCGATGCCCCTAATTTGCCTGATGTAAAAATGCTTTTTGTTCCTCAGCCTATTACCAAAGCGCGCACCAGGCTTGGTCATAAGCAGTGCCTAGGTGCGCCGCCGACTGTTACTAACTCTAATACCGAATCTCCCAAAACGGATTCTGATGCTCCTTCATCTGCTCGGCGATGTATGTTTTGAGCAGGCTTTCGTACGCTTTTTCGTCAACCTTTTTGGGCTTTTTGATCTTGGGCACTTTCATATCAGCGGCGACCGGTTTGAAGGTGATACTGGCCGTTTCAATGATGACATCGCCATTGTTGATGTCTAACTCCAGAATGAGTCCCGGCAAGCCGCAGATCCGTTCGGGACCGGCCGAAACGGGAATGTCCTGCGCAAACCAGGCCGTAAGTGCCTGCTCTTTAACGGGATCAGTCATTGTGGCGTTAATACACATATGCCCGGCAATTTCCCGAACCTGATTGCCGATTTTCCAGGAAGGAAGGCGCAGTGAATCCTCTACGACATAGACTTTACCCAGCATTTCTTCCGTGTCGATCTGGCGCTCTTTCTCGAAATCGCGGAAAAAGGCCAGTTCTTTGTTACGCCAGGTATATCGTCCGTCTTCCGTTGAACCCGATTCGCTTTCGTAGGTGTAGAGGCTGGTTGTGGGCGTAAACGCGAGTTTCATCTTCTCTTTGCTGCCTTCCTCATTTTTCCAGGTATTGGCCGCCCGGTCTTTCTGCTCCTGACTCAGGTACGTCATTCGGGCAATGATTTTTGGCCAGAAAGTCCGGCGGGTATAAATCACCACGCCCTCACTCTGATTGGTTTGCGCCTGAGCGATCAGGGTTGTCAGCAGGAGAAGGGCAGCGAAAATGGGGGTAAGATGCTTTTTCATAGCGTGTTTCGGTTCTGGTAGCGCCGAAGCTCCAGCTTCAGCAGGTAGTCTGGTCATATATGCCGGTGTAGGCTCTACCGAAGCTGGAGCTTCGGCGCTACAGGGTTAATCCCAACCGTTTTCTTTACGTACGCTGGCTTTCAAACCGCGCATGTTGTAGGTCATACTGAACATGAAATAACGGGCCAGCGTACGGGTTGTCGACGACGAAACCGAGTTTTGACCAGCATACTGGCTCACGTTGATGTTCCGGTTTAGCATGTCATAAGCCGAGAGACGAACTTCCATTTTCTTGGCCTTTCCAATCAGCCGGTAAATAGCGGAATTCCAGATCGGAACGCCCTGGTTAAAGCCAAAACGCTCATTTCGGTAAAGCTGGTAATTAAATGAACTGCTCACATAAATATCGCCCGGTAGTTTCACATTCGCATCGGCACTGTAGCTGTTGTTGATCGTCTGGGCATTTTGTGCCGTATTGATCGAGTAGCGGGCGTTGCCGATACTCATGGCCGCGCTTCCGTAGAATGTTATCCAGTCAGCGGGCGTCAGGCTCAGCCGTGTATTTACACTGTAATTCGTTGTATTGGTCTGGTTATCAACGCCGTTGATAGGCGTAATTAACTGGCCAATGTTTAGATCACCACCGACATCAAGGGTTGCCTTCGTCTTCTTCAAAGGGAAACTGACGTAGTTATAATAACCGATGTTGTAGCCGCCCGTGATGTTCTGCGGCTTGGTACTGGTAATGAGCGTGCGCGGGTCGATGGTTTGGGCGTATACGATCTGGTTTACGTTGTAGCCGTAATTGAAGCCACCATAAAAGTTTGTGAACGAGCCGGGGTTAAAGTAGTTGAAACCCAGGTTGGCCCGGTGCGTGAGAGCGGGCAACAAGTCTGGATTACCCTGCGTAATAAACAGCGGATTACTGTTGTCGATGATCGGTTGTAGCTGCCGCGAGGTGGGCATCTGCACACTCAGGTTATAGCCTCCGTACAGGTATTTGTTATTTTTAAGGTCGAAGTTGACCGACATGTTCGGCACGAACGTGGTGAAGGTGCGGTCGATCCGGCCCAGGATTGGCAGGGTTTGATCAGATGCATACTGGCCATTCAGCTTGAATTGCTGCACGGCACCGCCTACGCCTACGTTCAGCCCTTTATTGGTGTACCGGAAACTGGTACCCAGGCGGTTGTACAGGTACGTATTGGTATAGTACCGGCTCAGCGAATCGTTGCGGGTAGGTACGTCCGTCTGCGTATTCAGTACATTCCGGTCAACTTCGTCGTAGCGCAGGCTGAAGTTATAGAACGATTCCCAGAAGAATTTCTTCGACAGCGGCTCCACATACAGCAAACTGGCTTTGTACTGCGAAACGTTGCTGTTGGTACTTTGTAACTGGCTGATAATGCGAAGCTGATCGTTGATGTTAGTTGCCTCGAAGAACTGGTTACGGGCTTCCAGATCCAGGGTAGCGTCGCTGGCCGTTAGCTGATACCCAACGCTGGCGGCAAAGCTGCGCCCTTTCTTCATGAACTTATGCTTGTAAATCAGCGAGTTATTCGTACCAAACGAGTTTCCGTTGCTCGTATTGTTCGTTAGATTCGAAGTGGTTGGCGTGGCAGACGTATTCAGAATGCGGCGAATGTCGCGGTTGCTCAATAGCAGGGCATTACTCGTGTTGTACCGGCTGTTATTGACGAACACCAGTGAATTAAGTGTATCGAGTTCTTTTTCCAGTCGGAAGCTAACGCGGTGACTGCTGTTCCGATTGGTCTGATTCGTACTGGTCGTGGTATTCAGGTCGCCGGTTGGAATAAAGTTAGTCACTTCGCTCTGTGTTTCCGAGCGGAGTTTCGTCTGGCTGAAGTAGTAGCTGCTGCTGATCTTCGTTTTCTTGGTGTCGTAGTTGTAGTTGGCTCCGCCCGCTACATTGTCTGACAGGCCATTGCCCCGGCTACCGCCGCTAATAGGGATCGACAGGCTTTCATCGTCGCCCCCGAAAATGATGTAGTTCCCGCCGCTGCTGAAACCGAAATCGGCATTGTCATTCCAGTTAAACGAATTACTGCCCCTAAAGTCCTGATAATCAGCCCAGGATAGGCCAGTCTGGTTGGTATTGTTGGCCAGACCAATCAAGGAAAGCTGCTGTTTCTTGTCGAACTTATTATAGCTGCCACGTACTTCGGCTCGGGCTGGCAGGTTGCTGGCCGGTCCGGCACCGCCGGTAATTTTGCCAAAACCGCCTTTTTTGAACTCTTCTTTTAACTCCAGGTTCATGGTTTTCTCCTTCGTCCCGTCGTCAACGCCCGTCAGTTTGGCCTTTTCGGTCTGGTCGCTGAATACCTGTACTTTCGAGATGGCCTCGGCCTGTAAGTTTTTGGTAGCCGTCTTCGGGTCATCGCTGAAAAACTGCTTGCCATCCACCGTTACTCGCTTCACTTCCTGGCCCTGCGCCCTGATGTTACCTTCCCGGTCGACAATGACACCGGGTAATTTGCGCAGTAGATCCTCGACCGACGATCCGGGTGGTACTTTAAACGCCCGGGTGTCATATTCGACCGTATCGCCCCGGATGGTGAGTGGGGCGCGGGCCGCTTTGACCACCACTTCATACAATTCTTTGGCGATCGGTTTGAGCTTGATGGTGCCGAGATCAACGGTTGGTTCAGCGTCCAGATTGATCGTCTGGTTAAGGGGCATCATGCCCACGTACGTTATTTTTAGAATGTACGTACCCCGACGAACGCCCTTCAGAGAGAATTTACCCGACTCGTCGGTACGTCCGTAATTGGTGAGAACTGAATCTTTTGCCGTCTGGAGCATGACCGTGACGCCGTTCAGTTTGGCACCGAGCGTATCGGTAACGGTGGCCTGAAGCGCAAAGCGGGAGGGGGGAGTCTGGGCAACTGCCGAGGCTGACAGCAGGCACCAGAAAAGAAGCAGAAGTAATCGGTTTTTCATACGCAGGAGAGTGATAGCGATTCAATACGGACAAATGTAGGCACGTAGCCAGTTGAACGACACTGGTTAAGAAAAATTAACTATAAATTTAGTTGAACGGTAATTCTGAACCACGAGTGGTCTGGGAGTAGATGCATTACCCATCGAGATTGCATAAGGGCAACGTCAACATTAACTTGTACGGAATGGGACGCAAGTAGCGGTTAAACGTGTATGCACATGTCAAAAAAGAGTAAAATATTGTAAGCAACATGTAAAAGTTGAGAGACAGGTCTGCGTTGCCTCGACTGACATTCACCGTTCCATGTCTGCGGGTACATCTCGAGTATTCATTGCCTTTCCAGTGGTGTAAGGATTCATTAAAAGTTACATTCGTTGCACTGAACAGGCACAAAAAAACCGGAAGAGGTGTAGCCCTTCCGGTTTGGTAAACGTGTATAGTTTTAATGCCGGTATAATCTCAGCGCTGCCTTTCTGGGCGTTTTCTGCCAAATCAATTAAGCGGTAGGAAAGCCTGCTGCTTATGCTTCCAACTGGCTTCGCTGGCGGCTCTTATAGCCTTGCTCCGGCGTATAACCCATCGATTTTTTGCTGTAATAACCAGTTCCATCATATGCTCGAAGCAACGGGTCATGCTTGCAGTTGTCAGTACACGTACCTGCATGAGTGTCGCCGCACGCTTCGCAGAGCGGAACGTGGTTGTTGCAGGCCGGACTGGCGCAGTTGATCATCCGGCTGGTGGTGGTGCCGCAGCGGTAACAGGTCGAGATGATAGTTGGGTTAACGTGATTCACGTCAACGGCAAGCCGATTATCAAACACGTAGCACTGGCCATCGAACCCATCTCCCTCAGCTTCCAGACCGTACTTGATAATGCCACCGTGGAGCTGGTACACGTTCTCGAAACCCTGTGACAGGAGATAAGCCGATGCCTTTTCGCATTTGATCCCGCCCGTACAGTACGTAATGATCTTTTTGTCTTTGAGATGCGCAATTTCGCTCACATGGTCAGGCAGTTCGCGCAGGTTCTCCATATCGAAGGTTATCGCCCCGCTAAACTTGCCGACGCTATGCTCGTAGTTCGACCGCATATCAACGAGCACCACATCAGGATCATCTTTCATCGCCTTGAATTCGGCCGGTTCCAGATGAATGCCTGTTTGCTTTAACGGGTCGACGGGCAGGTCGGAATGGACAATTTCGGGCTTTACCCGGACATGGAGCTTCTGGAAAGCGTGCTCGTCATGCGCTTCGACTTTAAACTCAATGCCTGAAAAACGTGGGTCCGACCGAACGGCGGCCATGTAAGCATCACAATCGGCAGGCAGACCCGAAACGGTGCCATTCAGCCCTTCAGGAGCCACGATAATCCGGCCCAGCAAATTCAGATCAAGACACAGCCGGTGCTGTTCTTCCCGAAGCTGCTCAGGGTCAGCAATTGGCGTATAGAAGTAATAAAGAAGTACGCGGTATGGTTTCATAGCATCTGCTGGGCAACTGTTAAGCCCGATCAGCCTGCAAATTTACGAAAAAACGGGCGTTTTCGGGATTCGTTGCCAGCGCGGCTACCGCACCAATAACAATCACGGCGGGGTTGTCGATGCCTGACTTCGCTACATCGTCTACAATGCTACCAATCGTGCCTGCCACTACCCGCTGTTGCGTCGTGGTGCCGTTCTGAATAATGGCGATGGGGGTTTCGCTCTTTCCTACACCACTGAAGAGGTTCGCAATTTCGGATAGTTTGTGCATACCCATCAACACAACCACCGTGGCCGATGACTGCGCAGCCAACTGAAGATCTTTCGACAGCTTACCGGCCTTGGTTGTGCCCGTAACCACCCAGAAACTTTCAGACAGCCCACGCGACGTAAGGGGAACACCCGCCGCCGCCGGCACCGCGTAACTACTCGAAATGCCGGGAATAACCTCGACCGACAGACCATGCTGACGGGCATAGTCGAGCTCTTCGTGACCCCGTCCAAACACAAACGGATCGCCCCCTTTCAGCCGAACCACATGCCCGTAATGCTGCGCGTAATGGACAATCAGCGGGTTTATATCTTCCTGCATGCACGAGTAGGCCCCGCGCCGTTTGCCCACATACACTTTCAGCGCATCGGGGCGGCAGTAATCAAGCAGTTCTTCGGCAACGAGGGCGTCATACATCACCACGTCGGCCGATTTCAATGCCTTTATTCCTTTTACTGTAATCAGGTCAGGGTCGCCAGGACCCGCGCCAATGAGGGTTACCTTCATGATACAATGTGCGAGTTACGATGTACGCTGCTTACGTAAACCTGTGATGAAACAGCAGCGCAAAGCGTACATCATAACCCGTAATTCAGTTTAGCTGTCCTGTGCCTGAACGAGTTCTTTCAATTCGGGCATGCCTTCCAACTGGATTTGCCGGGTGCGATAAGCCCGCACGGCCGCTAGAAACTGAGTGGCTTCGCTGATGAACGTACCTGCGAACGCTTCCGTTGGTTCGTTTCTGTTGATACTGAAGACCAGTGATTTAAACGCCGATTCGTCGGTGTGAAAACCGGCGGCCCCTGCAAACTCACGGTCGAAATCGGATACGATGCCATGCTGTGTATTCGTAGGGACGTCACGGCTCATCAGGGCGGCTTTTGCACCGGTGACGAACACGTTGTAGGCGTGGTAGATAGCATCGGCCCACCGGCCGTCTTCCTGCGCTTCTGTTGCCCAGCCAAGCTTGTCGGTGGCTTCATCAAGCGTGGTTGCCACGAGGTCAAGCATCACCCCGGCGCACTCGCCAACCCCTACTTCGGTGGCGTATTGCTCGGTATGATCCCAGTCTACATAATCGCTGTCCTGCACTGTTTTCAGGTCGGCGAGTGGTTTCAACAGCGTGTAGAAATAGTTTTTCCCCTGCCGACCGTAGTAGTTGTTGTAATACTCGCCGTCGAAGGCGTTGGCTTCGTAGTCGTTGAACAGCGTACGCAACGCCGCAGGACCACGTTTGGTCGGCAATTTGATGACTTTATCACCCATTTGCCCAACGCCTTCGGCATTGAAACCGCCCCCCAGTAGCACCTGTAGGGCTGGTAACACATACGCGCCGTTTTTGATCGACGAGCCGTGAAAACCAATGTTCGCCACCGAATGCTGACCACAGCCATTCATACAGCCGCTGATTTTGATCTTGATATCGGTGTTGTAAACGATGTCGGGAAACTCGTCCTTCATCATCTCTTCCAGCGCACGGGTGATGCCGTAACTGCTGGTAATGGCCAGGTTACAGGTATCCGTTCCGGGGCAGGTAGTAATATCGGCCGTGGTGTCGAAACCCGGTTCGGCGAGGCCCAGGGCATCGAGAGCCTGGTGCAGCGCTACTAAGTTTTCGGGCCGAACGTACCTGAGCAGGTAGCCCTGATTTACCGTCACCCGAATGTCGTCACCCGCGTATTGCTTCACGACTTGTGCCAGCGCCCGTGCCGTATCCGACGACATGTCGCCCAGTAATACCCGCAATTGCACTGCGTACCAGCCCGCCTGTTTCTGCTCAAAAACATTGGTGGTAAACCAGGTGTTGAACGCAGTATCTTCGCTACCTGGCTGATAGCCTGATGCCTCGGGCCGAGGCTCTTCCGAGACAACGGTAAATGGTAAACTGCCAACGGCTAACTCTTTTGTCCGGAGAGCCGTCCATTCGAGCTGAACCCGGTTCAGAAATTCGTCCAGCCCAATATCGTTGAGCAGGTATTTCATCCGGGCTTTGTGCCGTTTGGTGCGTTCACCATACCGGTCGAATACGCGGATAACCGCCTCTATGAATGGGATGATCTGATCTTCCCCGATGAATTCGGTTGCTGTCTGAGCGGCAAATGGCTGAGCGCCAAGTCCACCCGCCAACAACACTTTAAAGCCCCGTTTGCCGTTTTGAACACGCGGAATCAGGCCAATGTCGTGCATGTAGCCATAAGCCGAATCCCGTTCCGACGACGATAAGGCAATCTTGAACTTACGACCCATATCCTGGCAAATCGGATTACGCAGGAAGTAGGCGTAAATAGCGTGAGCGTAAGGCGACACATCGAATGGTTCTTCCGGGTCGATACCGGCCCGCGCCGAGCCGGTCACGTTCCGAACGGTATTGCCGCAAGCTTCTTTCAGGGTGATGCCAACGTCTTCGAGTTCAGCCCAAAGCTGCGGTGAATCGGCCAGTTTAACAAAGTGAAGCTGAATGTCCTGACGGGTGGTGGCGTGAAGATTTCCAGTGGCGTACCGGTCCGACACATCGGCGATACGAACAAGCTGATCGGCCGTAATGCGTCCGTAGGGAAGCTTGATGCGGATCATCTGAACACCGGCCTGACGCTGCCCGTAAACGCCCCGTGCGAGACGGAATTTACGGAACTGCTCGTCGGTCATCTGCCCATTGGTGAAGGCATCGACTTTTTGCTTGAGGTCGTTGATGTCGCGTTGAGCCGCCCGGCTTACGGTGGGAGAAAAGGTAATAGACATATTTACTATTACTCTATAGAGTTTATATACTGACTAATTAAAACAAAGGCCGGAGGTGGAGTCCGGCTTAGTCGTGCTGAAGTGTACGTACCCAGTAAATTTGAAAGCCACTAAAATCGTTCCGAAACGGTCGATTTTAGTGGCTCTCAGTCAGTTCAGAACGCCTTATTTTGCTTTAGTCGCGGCTAATTCCTGGCCCTGCGCCGCCAGCGTCAATCCCGTAATAGCTTTTGTGGCGGCATCTCGCTGGAAGGTGATCATCGACCCATACGAACTGGTCGACTTAAACTGATCAGCCTTGTCCTGTTTCACCAGCTTGTAGGCTTCTCCCATGCCCGCATCGCCATACAGATCGCCGTCTTTCACGGTGATCGTATACGTACTCAGCGGACTGCCGCCAGCAAACGTATACGTACCTGCATACGCACGCAGGGCGTCGGCCGAAGGGGCAGATGACTGGCTGGTCGTTGTGGTGGCAGGGGCTGTGGTTTGGGCCGCAGCTACCACGGTGATACCTAGAAATAGGCTGAGGGTCAATAGAATGCGCTTGTTCATGGATGCAGGGGTTTGGTATACGTTGAATCAGGAGCAAGTTCGTAAAAAAAGCCGGGTAATTGGCAACATCTGGGTTCCATCGCCTTTAACCGGCTTTTTTGAACACAGGGTAAGGTTGGTTGTTCTAGTGACATACTCGACTATGTGATCCATTATGCAAACGACTCTGTCACCACCTTCGCCCGATGTGCAGGACTCAGCCACCCTATCAACGCCCGGAACCGTTCGGCTTACCGTCAATGGGGTAGCCAGAACGCTACAGATTGCTCCCTGGACATCGCTTCTGGACGCCCTGCGTGAATACATGAACCTTACCGGCACTAAAAAAGGCTGTGATCATGGCCAGTGTGGTGCCTGCACGGTCCTTGTCAATGGCAAACGAATCAACTCGTGCCTCACGCTGGCCGTGATGCATGACGACCATGAGATCACGACCATCGAAGGACTGGCCACGCCCGGCCATGCAGGGGCAGCGCCTCAACTGCATCCGCTCCAGACTGCCTTTGTCGATCACGACGCCTTCCAGTGCGGCTATTGCACCCCCGGCCAGATTTGTTCGGCGGTGGGCCTGCTAAACGAAGGGCAGGCGAAAACCGAGGCCGACGTGCGCGAACTGATGAGCGGCAATATCTGCCGGTGTGGTGCTTACCCACACATCATCGACGCGGTGATGGAGGTCATGACTAGTCGAACAGCGCCTAACGCCTAACTCTGCCAACGTTATGAACCCATTTACCTATTCCCGGCCCAACACAGTTGACTCGGCCATTGACGAGCTGAAGACGGAACCGGCCGCTAAATTCATTGGCGGCGGCACCAACCTCATCGACCTGATGAAGGAAAATATCGAAAAGCCATCGCGCCTGATCGATATCAATCGGTTGCCACTTACTGATATTGTTGAACTACCAGATGGTGGCCTACGCCTGGGTGCGCTGGTCACCAACGCCGACACCGCCTATAACCCGTTGGTGAAAGAACGGTACCCGCTACTGTCGCAGACGATTCTGGCTGGTGCTTCGCCGCAATTGCGCAACATGGCTACCAACGGCGGAAACCTGTTTCAACGTACCCGTTGCTATTATTTCTACGACAAGGCCATGCCCTGCAACAAGCGGGAGCCGGGCAGTGGATGCGGGGCCATCGGTGGCTACAACCGCATCCATGCGATACTTGGCACCGAATCGTCCAGCCCGCTGACTACAGATTCACCAACCGCCTGTATTGCCACGCATCCGTCGGATATGTGCGTTGCTTTGGCCGCGCTTGAGGCGGTTGTGCGGGTCGATGGACCAAACGGCGAGCGAACTATCGACTTCGCTGATTTTCACCGGCTTCCAGGTGATCAGCCTCAATACGATAATACACTCCAACCCGGCGAGATTGTTACGGCCATCGATCTGCCTGCCCTGGGGTTTGCGCAACACTACGATTACCTGAAACTCCGCGATCGGGCATCCTACGCGTTTGCGCTCGTCTCTGTCGCTGTTGGTCTGGAACTGGAAGGAAATACCATTACCAACGCTCGAATTGCGTTGGGGGGCGTAGCCCACAAACCCTGGCGGAAACCCGAAGCGGAACAGCACCTTGTGGGTAAGGAAGCCACTGCCGACAGCTTTCGGCCAGTGGCTGAACTGCTGCTGGAAGGGGCGAAGGGATACGGCCACAACACGTTCAAGATCGATCTGGCCAAACGCGCCATCGTGCGTGCGCTGACCGAAGCGGTGACGATGCAAAAAGCAAAACAACAGTGATCAATGAACAGTGACGTTACGAAGTCATCGAGGTGTTGATTTAACAGCGCCATTGATGACTGATAATTGTTCAACAGACTCAACATCCATGACATACATCGGACAACCCGTCAAACGTGTCGACGGCATAGATAAAGTGACCGGCAAGGCAAAATACGCCGCCGAATTTAACGTACCCGGCCTGACCTACGGCTTCGTACGCTCCAGCGACATTGTTAAAGGAACAATCACCAGCATCGATACGGCAGAGGCCCTGGCCTTGCCCGGCGTATTGCAAGTGTTTACCCACGAGAACCGGCCGAATACCGCCTGGTTCGACATGAATTATAAAGACCAGGATGCGCCGCCAGGGTCGCCATTTCGGCCGTTGCAGGATAATAAGATCAAGTACAGCGCCCAGCCCATTGCCCTGGTTGTGGCCGAAACGTTCGAGATGGCCCGCTACGCCGCTTCGCTGATCAAGGTGACGTATGAGACCGAGCCCCACGAAACGGATCTGGAAGCGCATCTGTCAGAGGCGCGTGACCCTGAGCCGGGTGTTTCTCAATTCCTGAAACCATTGCCACCTAAACCCCGGGGTGATGCAGACAAAGCGATGGCGGAAGCAACCGTCTCTATTCAGGCTCGTCATGTACATGGTGCCCAGCACCACAACCCAATGGAAATGTTTGGTACCACAGTCGAGTACGGAAAGGAAGATGCCAATGGGAAACCACACCTGACCATTTACGACAAGACCCAGGGAGCGCCAAACAGTCAGATGTACGTGGCCCAGATCTTCGACTTGCCGTTCAGTCATGTCCGGGTTATCTCACCTTATGTGGGTGGTGGCTTTGGCTCTGGGTTACGTCCTCAATATCAGTTATTTCTGGCCGTTATGGCCGCTAAAGCATTAAAACGATCGGTGCGGGTTACGCTGACCCGACAGCAGATGTTCTCTTTTGGGCACCGCCCCAATACCGTACAGGAAGTAAAATTAGGCGCCTCGGCCAACGGAACGATTACCGCAATCAAGCATGATGCGAAAGCGGCAACTTCGCAGTTCGAGGACTATACCGAGGTGGTAGTAAACTGGACCGGTATTCTCTACGACGTACCTGATACGACGCTGACCTACAAACTAAAGTCGCTGGATATTTACACGCCGCTCGATATGCGCGCTCCCGGCGGCGTAACCGGCGACCATGCCATTGAAACGGCGATGGACGCGTTGGCTCATGAACTGGGCATGGACCCGATTGAACTGCGGTTGAAAAACTATTCGGAAAAAGACTGGACAGAAAGTGACAAGCCGTTTTCGAGCAAAGAACTCCGTGCTTGTTTTTACCAGGGTGCCGAACGCTTCGGCTGGAAAGAGCGAAACCCTGAACCACGGTCTATGAAGCGGGGGCACAACCTGGTGGGCTGGGGAATGGCCACTGGCATCTGGGATGCCAGCCGGATGCCCGCACGCGCCGAAGCCGTACTGACCGTCAACGGTAAACTCCGCGTCAGCAGTGCCACCGCCGATATTGGTACTGGTACCTACACGATCATGACCCAGATTGCCGCCGACACACTCGGCATGCCTATTGAGGATGTAATCTTCAGGCTAGGTGATACCGACATGCCGTTGGCACCCATTCAGGGCGGTTCGTGGACAGCATCAACGGTTGGATCAGCAGTGAAGCAGGTTTGTGAAGATTTAGGTAAAAAGCTCCTGAAGCTGGCTGCCAAGGATGCGCAATCGCCTTTCTACGACGCTACCTGGAATGACGTCGTTTTTGCCGAAGGACATGTACGACTGAAAAATGACCTCTCGGTAGCTATGTCATTAGTTGATATTGTGGCCCTGAACGGCGGACGGGCAATCAGCGAAACAGCTACTTCGATGCCTAATCCGCTGCAACTGAAAAAGTATTCGCGGCATACGCACGCGGCTGCTTTTGTGGAGGTGGAAGTGGACGAGGACCTGGGCACGGTGAAAGTAACACGTGCGGTGACGGCGGTAGCGGGTGGCCGTATCCTGAATCCGCGCACGGCTCGTAGTCAGATCATCGGCGGCATGGTATGGGGCATCAGCAGCGCGTTGCAGGAAGACAGCAAAATGGATCACCGCTACGGCCGCTTCATGAACCATAATCTGGCCGAATACCACGTACCTGTGGCTGCCGACATTCAGGACCTCGACGTGCTCTTTGTGGAAGAGCATGACGAGATCGTGAATCCATTGGGCGCAAAAGGACTGGGCGAGATCGGCATTGTGGGCATGCCCGCCGCCGTTGCCAACGCCGTTTTCCACGCTACCGGCAAACGCATCTACGACCTGCCAATTACACTGGATCGGGTGTTGTATTAACTCGGGCAAACCTATAAGGTCTCAAAAAGACCTTGTAGGTTCAACTATATCTTATAGGCTCTCCTGCCACCTGGCTACGTCTTCGGGCGTATCCAGATCAATATTTCCCTGTTCAAACGGCACCCCGGCTACATCGTCGGGGTGTTTTTGTACCAGCTTTCTGGCGCCAGTATCACCCTCCAGCGATTTCAACGCTTCATAAAACTCAGGTCGGAACAGTACAGGCACACCAAGTGTATCGCCGTATTCACTGGCAACAATGGCTTTGTGCGTCGATGTGGCGGTTTCGATGAGTTGCTCGACCAAGGCCCGATTCACGTAGGGCTGGTCGGTCAACAGCACCAGAATAGCATCAGGAAGTGCCCGCTCCAGGGTTTCAACGCCGATTCTGAGCGAGCTGGCCATACCGCTTTTCCAATCTGGATTGGTCACAACACGTACCTGAATGTCGTGAAGTGCCTCGGTAATGGGGTCCGCATTGGCGCCCACCACCACCACCACCGGCCCGGCATTGAGGTCATGCGCAAGCTGCGCCATGTGTCGAACAAGCGGTTGTCCGTTCTTTTCCAATAATTGTTTGGGCTGCCCCAGACGTGATGATTCGCCTGCGGCCAGAATGATGGTGCCGATGGTCATTTTATGGTTCAAAGTTTAACGTTCAAAGGTCTAAAGTTGCTCTGCTGACTATAACCTAGCAGAGCAACTTTAGACCTTTGAACGTTAAACTTTGAACATTGTTTATCAGGCCTCCCCCTGAAGCATGAGCGCTCCAACAGTGACGTTGCTGGTTTCGTCGATCAGGATAGCGCCGCCGTTGGCCCGGTTGTAGCCATACGGATCAAAAGCGACCGGTTGGGCTGTGCGAAGAACAACGCGCGCCAAGTCGTTTAATTTCAACGTATCTACGCCTTCGATCTGCTCGTAGGTTTCGATGTTGAGTTGATACGGAATCGCGCGTACCGAACAGCGCGTTCGCGATGTACCTACCTGCAATACGTATTTGCTGCCTACTGCCAGTGTTTTGGTATCCATCCAGCAAAGCATGGCGTCTACATTCTGGCTCAGCACCGGCTGATTGGCTGAAGGTACGATCAGGTCGCCCCGGCTGACGTCGATATTGTCGGCCAGATGCAGAATAACCGACTGATTGACATGCGCTTCAGGTACGTCCTGCTCGTTGGTTTCGATGCGTGAAATAGTCGAGCTTTCGCCAGAGGGCAGTACTGTCACCGGCTCGCCCACGCGGAAGGAACCGCTGGTAATTTTACCCGCGTAGCCCCGATAGTCGGGTAATTCGGCGGTTTGAGGGCGAATCACCAACTGAACCGGCAAGCGACCCAACGTCTGATCATCATCCTGACTGATCTCGATCGTTTCCAGGTGATTCAGCAATGTGGTGCCTTCGTACCAGGGCATCGCCGCTGATTTGTCAACTACATTATCGCCGTTGAGCGCACTCAGCGGGATGTATGTAATGTCGGGAATCGACAGTTTCTGGGCTAACTCGGCGTATTGAATACAGATGTTGGAAAATACATCCTGCGAAAAATCGACAAGGTCCATTTTATTCACGGCCACCACCACATGCCGGATGCCCAGCATGCTGGCGATAAGCGAATGTCGCCGTGTTTGCTCCACCACGCCATGCCGGGCGTCGATCAGGACGATGGCCAACTGGCAGTTCGAAGCGCCCGTCACCATGTTGCGGGTGTACTGAATATGCCCCGGCGCGTCGACGATGATAAACTTGCGGGCCGTTGTCTGGAAATAGCGGTAGGCCACGTCGATGGTAATTCCCTGTTCGCGTTCCGAACGGAGCCCGTCGGTGAGCAGGGCCAGGTCCACTTCGCCATTGTCGCGGCTTTTGCTGGCTTTCTCAATGGCTTCGAGCTGGTCGGCCAGAATCGACTTTGAATCGTACAGCAGGCGACCGATCAGGGTACTTTTCCCGTCGTCAACGCTACCGCAGGTTATAAAACGTAGTAAATCCAAGGTAACAAAGAGTGAAAGTGTGAATGAATGAAAGGGGAGAGGAAGTGCCAGCAGTGCTGGCCACGCGTTCACTCTCTCCGTTGCATTCTTTAGAAATAGCCGCCTTTCTTGCGGTCTTCCATCGCGGCTTCCGAAAGCTGATCGTCCATGCGGGTTTCGCCCCGTTCAGACACGCGCGTTGCCTGAATCTCGGCGATTACGTCGTCCAATGTGTCGGCTCCTGATTCAGAGGCGGCCGTGCAGGAGATATCGCCAACGGTGCGGAAACGTACCCGGCGCGTCACCCGCTCATCATCCGCCTCGGGCTGAATGACGTTACCGGCAGTGGCCATCAGTTTACCATCACGCAGCAGCAATTCGCGGTCATGCGCAAAGTAGAGGCTTGGCAGGGCAATATTCTCGCGGCGGATATAATTCCAGACATCGAGTTCGGTCCAGTTGGAGATCGGGAACACACGCACATTTTCGCCTTTGTGAATACGGCCGTTGTACATGTTCCAAAGCTCAGGACGCTGCCTTTTGGGATCCCACGAACCGAATTCGTCGCGTACCGAGAAGACACGTTCTTTAGCGCGCGCTTTTTCTTCATCGCGGCGGGCACCACCAATGCAGGCATCAAATTCGAACTCTTCGATTGTATCCAGCAGCGTAAACGTTTGCAGACCATTCCGGGTGGCGTTGCGGCCGGTTGGCTCCTTCAGCTTCCGGGTACGTATGGTATCTTCAACGTACCTGACGATCAGCCGCTCACCGAGGCTGTCGGCCAGCCAGTCGCGAAAATCGAGTGCTTCCTGAAAGTTATGTCCCGTATCGATATGCACGAGCGGGAACGGAAATTTGCCGGGACGAAAGGCTTTACGGGCCAGGTGCACGAGCGTGATCGAGTCTTTACCGCCCGAAAACAGCAACGCAGGCCGCTCAAATTGCCCGGCCACTTCCCGCATGATGTGAATCGCTTCCGATTCGAGTTGATCTAAATAATCCATGGTCATTGATTGTCATTAGGTGGTCATTACGCTTCGCTGTCATTAATGGTCAGTTTCTGGTCTTACTTGTTCTACAACAAATGACTACTTAACGACAATCAATGACTACCTAATGCCATTCCTAAGGCTTGAATACTTCTTCGTGCACGTGTAGTCCACATTCTTTTTTCGAATTGTCTTCCCACCACCAGCGACCGGCGCGGAAATCCTCGCCCGGTTGAATGGCGCGGGTACAGGGCTGGCAACCGATGCTGACAAATCCTTTATCGTGCAGTGGGTTATAGGGCACGTTGTGCTCTTTCACATACGCCTTCACGTCATCGAACGTCCAGTTCATCAGCGGGTGAAATTTCACCAGTTGATGGGCTTCGTCCCACTCCAACTGCGTCATATCGTGGCGGTTAGCCGACTGCTCAGCGCGGATGCCGGTGATCCAGACTTTCTGACCTGCCAGTGCCCGATTTAGTGGTTCTACCTTCCGAATGAAGCAGCATTCTTTGCGGTTCTCCACGCTCTCGTACATGCTGTACGGCCCTTTGGCGGTCATCAGTTGCTCCACGGCTTCCTGCTTCGGATACATTGTTTCGATAGGCAGGCCGTAGCGACTCAACGTCTTGTTCCAAACGGAATAGGTCTCGCCAAACATCCGGCCCGTGTCGAGCGTGAAGAGGCGAACGGGAAGTTGGTTGGTTGCAATCAGATCGGTGATGACCTGATCTTCGTAGCCCAGACTGGTTGAAAAAACAACCTGACCCGGAAACAGATCGGTCAGTTTACGAATGGCGTCGATCTCGTTCAGGCCTTCTAATTGGGCCGTTAGCGAGTCGAAAGTGTGTGTAGTAGGTTCGGTACTCATGATTGAACTGTCAGTAAGAAGCAGTCATTGTGTGGTCATTTGTGGTCATTATGTGGTCATTGGTAGTCATTTATTGTCTTACAACGAATGACCACCCAATGACTGTAAATGACTACCAATGACCACACAATGACTATTTCAATTCTATTGCCTTTCCAGTTTTGGCTGACTGGCGGGCAGCGTCTAAAATTTCTACAACAATCAGGTTATTCTCGAGCGATGTCAGTGCGTCGGGTTTGGTTTCACCGCGTAACAGCCGGGCCATGTAGGTGAACGGATCGTTGGCGGCGGCTTCGGTTTGCGGTGCGTCCATCGTTCGCTCTGCTTTATCGGCTTTCAACCGGATGCGCATTCGGGTCCCATCAAGGGTGGTAACGTACCCGGTTTGGCCATACACTTCCATGTCCTTCCGGCTGAATGGCCAGTTCCACGATGCCTGTATGATGGCCTGCGCTTTTGGGTACGTCAGTAAAACAGTAGCTTCGTCATCAACGTTCGGGTACATGTCGGGCTTGATCTGCTGGGTTACGGCCCGCACCGACGTTGGTCGTTGGCCCTGCATCAGCCAGGTCGACAGGTTGGCACCGTAGCAGCCGAAATCGAACAGGACTCCGGCCCCGTTGGCTACCGGGTCAGTAAGCCAGGCCAGAAATTCGGGATTACAACCAATCTCTTTCGGCCCTTTGTGCCCATCGTGGACCACAATTTTACGGATATCGCCGATGGCTTTGTCCGTATTTGCTACGGCGTAGGCACGGTGGTTACTGCCATACCAGGTCGTTTCGTAATTCGTCAGCAACTGCGTGTTGTGTTTCCGGGACAGGGCGGCCATCTCAACGGCATCTGAATAGCGCGTGGCCAGTGGCTTTTCAACCATGACATGAATTCCCTTTGGCGCACAGGTTTTTACCGTGTTGACATGCCCGGCAATGGAACCAAAATCCAGTACGGCTTCCGGTTTCCCCTTGCTCAGCATCTCATCGAGCGTTGGATACACCAACGCCATATCGATGCCATACTGCTTCGTCAGCCTGGTTGCCAGATCGCGGTTTGCTTCGGCAATCCCCACCAGCACCAGATCGCCCTGTTTTAGTCGCCCCAAAATCTGATGCACGTGGGCGTGCGTCAGACCGGCAATGCCCACCCGCAAGGGCTTGGGGGTCGTTTGCGCCTGAGCGAATTGCGCGTAGATGAGGCTAAGCAGGAGTAGCGCGTACTTCATGGAGAAACTTGTTCAGGTACGTTCAAGTGAATAGAAACCTTATATGGTTTCGAAACCTGTAAGATTTTTAGGAATATTCCTAAAAATCAGTTCGTTATACGCGCTCCTTCAGCATGTCGGCACTAACCGTTACGGCCTGCTCGAAATCGGCGATCAGGTCATCGACATGTTCCAGGCCGACTGAAATACGAATAAGGCCCGGCGTGATGCCCAAAGCGGCTTTTTCGTCGGGTTTCAGTTTTGCATGAGTCGTTGTATTGGGGTTGGTGACGATCGTGCGTGAGTCGCCCAGGTTTGACGAAAGTGTTGGAATTTGCAACGCCTCCATAAACGCCTGCACGCGCTCGAAGCCGCCTTCCAGTTCGATGGTCACGATGGCACCACCAGCGCTCATCTGCGATTTGGCCAGATCGTACTGCGGGTGCGAAGGCAAGAACGGGTATTTCACGATCGCCACGTCGGGATGATTTTCCAGTGCTTCGGCCAGCGCCAGTGCGTTGGAGCAATGCCGCTCCATGCGTAGATCAAGCGTTTCGAGGCTTTTCGACAGCGTCCAGGCGTTGAACGGAGAGAGCGACGGACCGGTATGGCGGGCAAAGAATCGGATGGGGGCAATCAGGTCGGCGCGGCCAACAACGATACCGCCCAGAACCCGTCCCTGGCCGTCCATGAATTTAGTAGCCGAATGCACCGACAGGTCGGCACCGAAGTCGATGGGCGTTTGCAGAATTGGCGTAGCAAAGCAGTTATCGACGTTGAGAATGAAGCCGTATTTGGCTTTCAATCGACCAAGCATTGCCAGGTCGACCAGTTCCAGGCCGGGGTTCGACGGTGTTTCCAGATACACCATCTTTGTGGTTGGCTGCATGGCGGCTTCCCACTCAGCTTCGGTGGCTGTAGCGTCCACGTAGGTATGGGTAATGCCCCACTTGCTGAGGATCTGCGTGATGATCTGATGGGCCGAGCCAAACAGTGCCCGACAGGCTACCAGGTGATCGCCCGACTTCAGCAAGCCGGCCATCGATGCAAAAACCGCGGCCATACCTGTTGCTGTGGCAATGCCTTCTTCAGCACCTTCCAGCATACATACCTTGTCGACAAATTCCGTGACGTTGGGGTTCGAGAAACGGCTGTAGATATTGCCTTCAAGCGTTTCTTCAAACAATTCTTTGCCTTGTTCGGCGCTTTCGAAGGTGAAGCTCGACGTTAGAAACAGCGGAGTTGAATGCTCCCGATACTGGGTCTTCTTCGTCTGGGTACGTATGGCTTTGGTCTGCTTTTTCATAAATGAAATGTCATTACGCTTCGCAGTCATTAAGTCGTCATTTGTTGTCATTAATTGTTCTGCGACAAATGACGACTTAATGACTGCGAAGCGTAATGACCACTTAATGGCTAAAAGAATAAAATTATTTTCCGCAAACTTACGATGATGACAACAATGCCGACTAAGACCATCATGGTTTTAACGGGTAGTCGTTGGGCTAGATGAGCGGCGATAGGAGCGGCGATGCTGCCACCCAGGATCAGACCCAGAATAACGAGCCCGTAGTTGCCAAGGCCGACATACAGGGCGAAGACTACTGACGAGGCGAAAGAAACAAAGAATTCGGCCAGATTCACCGAGCCAATGGTGTAGCGCGGATGGCGACCGCTGGCAATCAGCGTTGAGTTCACGATAGGGCCCCAGCCGCCGCCGCCAATCGAATCCAGGAAGCCGCCCGTCCAGGCCAGCAGGCCAATTTTTTTGATCGGTTTCTTCTCGATCCGTTTTACCAGCGCCTTCCTGATAATCAGGATGCCCAGGAACGCGGTGTAAACCGAAATGATGGGCTGAAGAGCCTTGGCATAACTCTCAAACGACGATAATTCTGAAATGACCCAGGCTCCCAGCGCGGCACCGATCACACCCGGAATAAGCACAGCCTTGAACAACTTACTATTGATGTTGCCAAACTTCAGGTGCATATAACCCGACACGCCCGATGTGAAAATCTCGGAACTGTGTACGCTGGCGGTGGCGTGGAGCGGACTGATCCCCACGCTCATCAGAAAGGTTGTGGCGGTTACGCCGTACGCCATGCCGAGTGCCCCGTCGATCATCTGGGCCACGAAACCGGCCATCAGGAAATAGAAGAATTCGGGCTCTACCCGCACCGACGTGGCCAGTACCGTAAGCCTGTCGAGAGTGAAATAGCTGAATAGTAGATGCCCAACGATCATCAGCGACAAGGCAGCCGTGACGTAGATCGCAATTTCGGTGCGGGTACGTCGACGCCAGATAGGCTGAGGTGGTTCGGTTGTGATTTTTGCCCCCGGGAATGCCTGCTTAAGAGCCACCGCCTGTTGAGCGGCTTTACTCCCCTGAACCAGCACAGTCAGGCCATTCAGGTCAACTGATGGAGCGGACGAATCGGTAGAAATCGGCTCGGAAACAGGCGCTGCCTGATTGTCGATTTGCATAATGTATTAACTATATCGACTTAATAGATTAGTGCTTTTATGAAAAACGCCACAGCAATTGTGGCGTTTTGGGTCTTGTTGATGTCGTGCAAAGGTAAAAGAAATATTTAGTCGGCATAGTTCAATCAGACCTGGTTTTTGTGGCGAGTGATTGATAGCCAACACAAACAAGCGTCATTGTGTGCTTAGGGAGATGTACCCTGGAAAAGAAAATCAGGCGTTACTATCGTAGAAATTCGGCAACCAGTATGCCCAGGTACGTTCCGATGGCATTGCCCAGTGAGCCTACCAGCACGCCGGGTAGTTGCAGGTCGGGCCGGTTCAGGCTGCGTGCCAGGGCAAGGGCCGAGGTGGCCCCGCCAATATTGGCCTGCGACGCAATACCGAGCACATCCCAATCCACGTTGCACAGCGCCCCGATCCCAAAAACAACAATGGCGTGAATCAGCACCAGCGTACAGATAATACCGAACAGCACAATGGCTAGTTTACCATCATGGAGTAGAGCGCCCAGGTCGCAGTAGGCGCCAATGACCGCCAGGAACAGATAAATGCCGAGCAGGCCAAGCAGTCGGCTGCCGCGGAGGCGGTTTACCGTCCGAAATTGGGCCAGAATGAGAGCAATGGTCGTCAGGACGAGTACAAATGGTATCACTGGCCAACGGGCCGATAGTTCTTTCGAGATAAAAATACCGCCGGTTCCCAGTGCCAATAGTATGGCCAGGTGCCTGGGCGAAACGGTTTCTTCATCATGACTCGTGAGTGCATCATCAACTTGATGGGTTGGGTTGATCAGTCGCCTGGGCCTGAGGCGTTGTAGGGCTTGTGGAATGGCTAAGGTGGCTACCATCCAAAGCGCGGTCATGATATTGTCGGCGGCGGTGGCGGCAATGAACAGGTTACCCGATTTCGACACACCATAGTGGAGGGCCAGCGCATGGAAATTAATGCTTCCACCGATGTAAGTCCCCGTAAACATGCCTGCCAATGCGTAATATAATTTCCCGATTGTCTGTGAGCCGTCGAACAGCCACATACTGGTGACTACCCCGATTATCGTACCGGCCGATCCGATCAGAAACATGGTCAGCATGGGAAGCCCGGCCCGGCGCAGGTCGTTCAGGTTCACCTGAAGCAGTAACAGAAAAAGCGAAAACGGAGCGACGTACGTAAAGATGCCTTCATACAGCGGCGTCTCCGTGGTGGGGACAACGCCCAGGTTAGCCTCGATAGCGGTGAGGATGATGACGAGCAGGGCGGTGCCAAGGTGACGGAAATACGGTTTTGTGGCCAGCCATTCGCAGACTACGACATTCAGAAACAGGATGGAGAGAATCAGCAAGTGAGCGACTGGCGCGGTTAGTAGCGACCTACCCGCAACTTAACGACTGTAAGCTAGGATGGCAAGGAGTAAAGGGCTAAAATTCAAGGTTTAACGTTAATCCTTGACCTTTAGACCTACTTATTCCGGCAGGCAGTCGGTTAGCACTTGCAGGTACGTGTCGATGTATTGCTCCAGGTACTTTGATCGATATTGCAGAATGTAGCGCGGATGATCGACGGTAACGATGCGGTCGAAAAATCCCTGCTCATCGTTCAGCTTTTTCAGAAAGCCTTCGTTCTTGCGACCCAGGCAAATCGCCACCCGTCGGTCGCAGCCAAAGGTTTGTTGCTGATGCAAACTGTCGGTCATCACTGGCCATAGGGCCTGCGTGGTGGCTTTGTCGTCGTAAAAATTGTAGTTTTTGCCATCCTTCACCAGCGCCAGGGGATACAGCGACGATAGGAAGAACCGCCCATAAAACGCATCGACGCCCCCAAAAGCCTCGATCACTTTGTAGATAAACCGGCTCGATAACTCGGGGGTAGGCGGCAGGTTGTTCGGAATACCGCAGTAGCGGGCCAGATTCTGAGGCGTCGTGAACGACAGGCCCGTAACGCCCGCCCCAAACCGACCCGGATTGATGCCGAGGATGAACACCCGAGGCCGATTGTCGCTGTAGAATTTGGTATAAAACTGCCTGACGATATCCTGAACCACCGGATCAGCGTACGGATTCATGGCCGAAACACCAGTAGGCAAGCGGTCTGGTTCGTGTTGACTGAAGTAAAAACGAATGGCCCGTTCTGAGAATGTCATTTGGCTTTGCCATTATAAACCTACAAGGTCTTTTTGAGACCTTATAGGGTTGGGGTTCCCCGGTCGATCCGGTATTTGATCAGCGTCAGCTCCTGACCCATACCGCCGGTATCGTCATACTGACTAATGATGGCCGCACCGAGCGATTCGGGAATTTTACGGCTGGCCATGTTGCGCGAATCGACGGGGTAAATCAGGTATTCGTACGGAATATGGTCGTCGGCCCATCGTTTCAGCGTGTGAATAGCCTCGCGTCCGTAGCCGTGCATATGCGCCGACTGCTTCACCCAGATACCAAATTCCGGTCGCTTGTCGGCCAGTTTATGCAGGCCTACACAACCCAGAAAATCGCCCGACTGCCGGTCGGTGATCACCATGCTCAGGCTGTACCCTTCCCGGTTACCTGCTCTAGCTGCCTCGACAAAGGCCTCTGTTTCTGATCGCTCTGTAGCCGGACGCGGGTGCATGTACGTGGCTACTTCCGGCGTGAATTCCCGAAAGATCAGATCGGTATACGCATCAGTGATGGGCAGCAGGCGCAGCCGTTCCGATTCAAGAATGAGGGTAGACAGGTCAGTAAACATAAGCGTATGGTATGCTCCGGGCGTTTTACGAAGATACGCGATCAGGCTTTCTACCAACGTACCTGAGTTGTGTAAGGCGGACTTCAGTCCGCATTTTTTTACTCTAACAAGCGGACTAAAGTCCGCCTCACAGTAGCAACGATGCCAGACAGAATACATCGACCACCCAAAGGCCAACCGGTATTTCCTCGCGTTTGCCTACGGCTAGTTTAATCACCGTCCAGCTTAGAAAGCCCCAGATAATTCCCTGTGTAATGGAATAGCTGAATGGAATCAGGACCAGGGCCAGGAAGCACGGAATCGCCTCGTCGAGGTTGGTCCAGCGAATGCGGGTGACGGGCTGGATCATGAACGTACCTACGAGCACCAGCGCGGGGGCCGTAGCCAGACTGGGAATCACCGAAAGCAGGGGCGACAAAAACAAAAAAGGCAGAAATAAACAGCCCGCCACAATGGCAACCAGCCCCGTTCGACCGCCCTGCGAAATGCCCACCGCCGACTCGATATAGGCTGTACCTGGACTGGTGCCTAACACGCCCGCCAGCGTTGTCGCTACGGCGTCGGTCAGCAGCGACCGGTTCAGGTGTTGCGGCTCGCCTTGCTCGTCATGCAGCCCGGATGCTTCGGCAACACCAACGAAGGTGGAAATACTGTCGAACAGATCAGTGAAAGCAAAGGCGAAGATGACCGGCCCGAGTGACCACTTTAACGAACCCAGCAAATTGAGTTTCCCGATCAGGCTGAAGTCAGGGGCTGAAAACAGACCTTTCCAGCTAACCAGCGTGGCCTGCCCGAAATTGACGGCCGATGCATCGCCCCACCAGCGACCAATGGGCCAGGCCAGCGCGGTGGTCAGGGCGATACCCAGAATAATGGCTCCCGGCACCCTGCGGGCTACCAGTGCGGCGGTAAGTAGCAGGCCAACCAGGAACGTGATGATCACCGGATCGCGGAAACTGGCCATTTGTACCAGCGTAACAGGACTGGCGATGATAAAATGGGCGTTCTCGAAACCGATGAGCGTGATGAACAGACCGATACCCACCGAAATAGCGTACCTGAGTGGTTTTGGAATAGCATGGACCAACGCCGTCCGAACATTGAAAACGGTCAGCAGCAGAAACAGAACACCCGCCCAGAAAACGGCACCCAGCGCCACTTCCGGTGCAATGCCCATGCCTTTTACGGCCGAAAACGTGAAGAATGCATTTAGCCCCATGCCCGGTGCTACCACAATCGGGTTGCGGGCGTACAGGCCCATCATCAGGCTACAAAAAAACGAAAGCAGCACCGTAGCCGTGACAACGCCCGAAAAAGGCAATCCACTCTGGCTCAGAATGGCGGGGTTGACCACAATGATGTACATCGTGGCAATGAAGGTCGAAATCCCCGCCAGAATTTCGGTCTTGGTAGAAGGGCTGATAGGAATCAAGGTTAGTGTAAAGTCCAATGTCTAACGGCCAATAACCGTCAACGTTTACAGCGTGTCGAGTGCGCCTTTCATAGCTTCTAACTGGCGTTTTTTCTGAAGAACTTTTGGCGAAGCGACTCGTTCGCGGCAGTCGAAAATACCGCAGCGTTCGCAGGCTTCGTTGACTACACGGTGCGGAATGCCCGCCTCCGGGTTGGTCAGGAACCGCATTTTACTGCGCAGGGTATCATTGACGGCGAAACACATCGATACGCTCATGTTCTGCCCCGCGCTGCCATCCGAACGATCGGAGCGATGCGGGTGGGCAACAGACACGATCAGGAACGTCTGACCCGTATCGGCATAAGTAGACAGTTGTGCCCGGCAAAGTGACCCGTCGAAATCTTTATGATGCTGCAAAAAGCCTAGCTCCTGTAAACTCGTCAGCGCGACCCACCGGCGGCAAAAATGCTCGTCGACCATACCGCGTGGCCCCTGCTGCCGCGAGAGGTGCATCTCTTTGGTGAGCGCAAATGTGGTCTGGCCGGGCGTATGGTTGAATCGGTAGAAGAAGAGTTGGTCGATGCCAAAATCGCGCGGCAAAATGTTGCTGAGGCGATAAAAAAAACGTTCAGGCGTTGCCTTGAACTCGTCGATAATGGCCAGTAAGGCTTCGTTGCTCCAGGTTTCGCGGGCGAAGAGTTCGTTCAGGCGGGTCACCATTGTGTCGCGGCGAATCAGAACGGCACCGGCAAAATAAGAGGCTTTGTAATTGTTCAGGATCTGCTCAAACGACTCCGCTTCAACGTAAGCATAGGTGTACGGGCGGACTTTCAGGTTGAGGTAATGAAACCCGACTTCGCGCGCCAGCACATACGCCCGTTGCGGTTCGGAGAGGGTCGAATTCAGGTGTAACGTGCGTGATTCGGGCCGGTAAACCGACCGCAACGATGCCAGCGCAGGCTGCTGAACCGGGTCGAAAAACGTCAGCGTAACGGTGTAGCGGGTCTTGAGCAGGTTGGTGAGTAAGGCTGAATCGGCGGGCTGCCCCGGTGACGCAAACTCCTGAAGAAAGCGGCTGGCGTCGGTTTCAATCTCTTCAAAATGATTGTCATTAATTTCCTGATACGAGCGTAACATGGTTAGGTACAGTCGTTCAACACTCATATTATAGCTCAGGGCAATGTCCATGAACGTGCGGATCATGGCACTTACCTTGTCGGGTGCACCGGCCAGTAGATCGAGCAGATCAGACGGGTCGATGCCGAACAGTTCGAGCGGAATCTCGGTCAGGAATTTTGAGCGGAGCAGGTCGGCGATGGGGGCCAGCTTCTTGTTGACTTTTAGCGAAACCAGGGTGTCGTAGTCAACATCAAGTGCCTTTGCCAGCCCCGAAATCTTATCGGCTTTGGGGTATTTGCGCCCTTTTTCAATCTCTGAGATATAGGAGATCGCCATCCCCGACCGCAGGGCCAGTTCACTCACGGAGATACCTCTTTCCTGGCGGAGTTGACGAAGTTTCAGCCCAAAGAGCAGGCGAATATGATCAGAAGAAAGCGACACGGAAACGGATTTAGACTTGTAAAGATAACATTCTCCAGCGGATGCCCCATAGCCGGGCCGTTGGGGCCTATTCGCGAAACAAAACACCCCGTTTGGTTCTCTTAAGTGAGAGACCGGCATAGGCTGGGCTAACAGACTGTCAACAGATTCTTTAAATCTATGGAACAAGAGGTGAAACGTCCCGAAAGCGACGAATTGAAAAGTGAAGTGCAGGATTTTCCCGCCATTCAGGCTAAAATGACGCCCGAACCGCAGAGTGAGTTGACGAGCTACAACGCCGCCGGAAAACTGGCCGGTAAAGTGGCTGTCATCACCGGTGGCGACAGTGGAATTGGCCGGGCTGTTGCGGTTGCCTACGCCAAAGAAGGAGCCAACGTGGCCATCGTCTATCTGGCCGAAGAACAGGAAGACGCCGAAGAAACGAAGCGGTTAGCCGAACAGTTTGGTACGAAATGCCTGCTGATTCCGTCAGACGTTCGGAGCAAAGAAAAATGTCAACAGGCTGTTGATCAGACGGTAAAAGAGTTTGGTAAGCTGAATATTCTGGTGAACAACGCGGCCTACCAGCACATTGTTGAAAAAATTACCGACATCACCGAAGAGCAGCTCCGCCGTACATTCGATACCAATATCCTCGGTTATTTCTTCATGGTACAGGCCGCTTTGCCGCATCTGCACGAGAACGATGTGATTATTAACACGGGCAGTATCGTTGGTAAAATGGGTCAGCCCAAACTCGTCGATTACGCCTCCACGAAAGGGGCCATTCATGCCTTCACCATGTCGTTGGCCACGCAGTTGGGTGAACAGAAGATCCGGGTCAACGCCGTACTGCCGGGTCCGATTTACACCCCGTTTCTGCCAGGTGCCGGTATGGGACCAGAAGGCGTTGCGGAAGCCGCCAGTAAAACTATTCTGCAACGTCCCGGTCAGCCTGATGAACTGGCGCCCGCCTACGTGCTGCTGGCATCGAGCGATGGGTCGTATATCACTGGCAGCCTGCTGGACGTGAACGGTGGAAATGCCTAGTTGAGGTAACTAGTCAAGTCAGTAAGAGCCGGCTGAGGCTTCGTGCCTTGGCCGGATTTTTTATGGCCTAGTCGCCCCCACCACAACCCCCACCGCACCCGCTGGCGGAACAGCCGGAGTCACCCCCGCTATCGCCATGCCCGCCATCACCGTGGCCGTGGCTATGCCCGTCGCCCAAATCGGTGGAGTCGATGAAAACTCCGTCGCCTCCATCCGCGTCAGACCCTTTTCGATAGGATGTAAACTCTGAGGCTAGACTGTAGATGAGCAACGCAACTACTGAGCCACCAATGACCAGGGCCAGCAACGAACTGCCCACTGCCTGAATGAAAAGCCCGGTGATAACAAGCAGGCATAGGCCTAATGGGATTGTTTTGGCACGTACCCAGGCTGGTTTTCGAATAATCCAGTTCATGCGCCGGTTGACCCGCTTAAAGTCGATATCCGAAAAACGTTGCTGGTTATCCTGCCAGATGTCGGCGGGGGGAGGCGTGCCAAAATAGTGGCTATATAACGCCTGACTATGGCTGTACATGCCGTTGAACTTCTGCCCTTCACTGGCTCCGCCTTTGGTCGGATTATGGTGAATATCCCGCCCGAGCGTGTGCTGGCAAAGGTCGATCCAGTATGATTTGGTGTAGGTCAAGTGCAGGTGCCAGGCCTGGTCGACGGGGTCGGAGGGCGTAACACCGGTGGGCGTGACGCAGCAGAGGAAAAGGAATCTGCGGTACTCCTCCATCACGCGTTGCGTATAGGCGGTGGTCCAGCCGTTTTCGCGGGACAGTCGAGCCGCAAAGGTGAGCCGGGTATCGGCACCATCGATGGCGAAGGTGCTGAGTTTGGTCCAGAGGGCCGCTTCGTCTCCAGACATACGATTGGTTATCGTTATCATATCTACCGAAAAGTTAAGGTAGTAGGTCGGTAGAAGTCAAGCCAGCCTCATTAAGAAATTGTGATCAATTCCCTACCTGCCAACTGGAAGCGTTGTCCATTCTTTCTATCAATCACAGACAAATAAATAAGTCCCTGTAAGTGCTCAATGGCAGCCTCTGCCTACTAGCACTAGTTTCGCATACGTAGTCTAATAAGTATATATATTCTGGGCGCTGATACATAATTTGTTCTAAGGATCTACCGAATAGTAGATATAATATATAGCGACTATTATAAATATGTTTCTTCGTTCTCGATTATCAGCCTGGCTAATTTGAATTGAATACAACTAGTGATTACTACGTCGTTATCTAACAACTTCGTAAAGCTACCTATGTAGTGGCTAAAGAAACAGGATGAAGTGACTTACTTGTTTGTAGAATCTAAACTAAGGGTAATATAAGTTACTGTAGTTAGTTGTCTGATAATCAAAAGGCGGTGTATTTCTAGTCTTAAACCCTATATTTCTTATGGAACCTTTTATCGGTCAAATCTGCCTGTTCGGCTTCAATTTTGCACCCAAAAACTGGGCGTTTTGTAATGGTCAATTGATGTCTATCGCCCAGAATTCGGCGCTCTTCGCGCTGCTGGGAACAACCTATGGCGGCGATGGCGTAAACACGTTCGCATTGCCCGATCTCAGGGGCCGGGCTGCCCTGCACTTTGGCTCCGGCCCAGGCCTGACGCCCCGGCAGATGGGCGAATCGTCGGGTTCCGAAAACGTAACGCTGCTCTCCAGCCAGATGCCCGTGCATAACCACTTACTGATGGTTTCAGCGCAGATTGGTACAGAGGCTAGTCCCACGGGAAATGTAGTGGCGACACCTATAGGTACGGTAGATACGGATGGCACCAATGTGTCTGTCAAAGCCTACAACCCCACGCCTAACAGTACGGCTTATCCACAGGCTATTGGGATGGCCGGCAGTGGCCAGTCGCATCAAAACATGCAGCCTTATCTGGTAATGAACTATTGCATTGCCCTCACTGGCATCTTCCCAAGCAGGGGGTAGGTAGCGGCAACTGATCTGTATTAGCGTGAAGGCATTGCTCCTTGTACAAGGAGCAATGCTGTTTTTATTTTCACCACACACCAGTCAAGGTAACTATCGTTGACTTCTCATTCATGAAAACTACTTACGCGCGTAATTCGCTTGTTGGGACATGGCGACACATAACCAGTGGGCAGAGTTGTAGAGCGTTGTTAATCAGGCGGATGGTTATCGTATACTTTGTGTGTCTGGCTGGGTTAGGGCCGGTTAAAGCGCAGATATACTATTTGCTGAATGATAATAATGCCACAACCAGAACTGATCAGTTTAGAAAAGTAAATGCCGATGGAACAGGCGACGCATTGATTGCCACCAATTTTGCCGATTCGCCCCGATACATCGCCATCGACAAAGCCAACAACCGGGCCTTTATTACCGAAGCCCGGGCCAATGTTTCACCCAGGATTTATACCGTTAACCTGACCACCGGAGCCACCTCGACATTTCTGACATCTACGAGTACAGTTACCGGGTTAACGCTTGATGCCACCAATAATTATTTGTACTACGTGTTGTCTGATGCGCAGTTTGCCACGAATATCGATCAGTTGCGGCGCATCAATCTGAACGGAACAAACGACGTGTTGCTGGCTAGTGGTTTCGAAAACTCGCCGGGGCCACTCGCACTCGATTTGGCCAATAACCGCTTGTTTGCGGTCGATTTACGGGCTACAGCGCCTAAAATCCTGTCTGTTAATCTGACAAATAATGCGGTGACTACGTTGGTTAGTTCAACGAGTGTAGTGAACGGTATAGCGGTTGATGCCACCAACAGCAAGCTCTATTACGTATTTACCGATAGCCAGGTTAGCTCAACGGCAGATCAGTTGCGCCGGATTGGCTTCACCGGAACAGGCGACCAACTGGTGGCCAGTGGCTTTGTCAACGCACCGGGTGATATAGCCATAGACGATGCCAACGATCGTGTTCTGGTATCTAATATTCAGGCCAATACACCCAGAATTTATGCCGTCGACCGAACAAGCGGAACCGCCTCTTTACTCTTTACGCCTCCCGGTACGGGCTCCTACACCTTATCCGGGCTGGCTTTTTCGCCAACAACGCCCCTGCCCGTCACACTACGCTATTTTGGGGGCCGAATGGTCGAGAGTAGCGCGGTACTGAATTGGGCCACTTCCCAGGAGATGAACGCCGCTGGGTTTACTATCCAGCGGAGCCGCGACGCCATTGGATTCGAGGCAATCGGTCAAGTGCCATCACAGGCTCCAGACGGCACTACGGCCACTGCCCAGGCCTATACCTTCACCGATACACAACCGCTTCCGGGAATTAACTATTACCGGCTGGAACAGAAAGATCGGGACGGGACGAGGGCCTATAGTAAGATCATTGCGCTGAGTCGCGAGAATACGATGCCGGTTTTGTACCCGAACCCCACGTCGACTACTGGTCTGCTAACACTGGAGCCCGCTGTACCCTACACCCGGTATGAGCTACTCGATATGTCGGGCAAGGTGATTCAGTCGGTTGATGAGCCCGGTGAACTGAGCCAGTTGTCCGTATCGACCCTATCAACCGGCAGTTATGTACTGCGTTTGCAAACCTTGACCGGGCAGCAGGTTTTTCGGTTTGTGAAGTAACGGCGGCCTCAGTAAACCCTGGCCAATAGCTTCTGATTATCCCGTTTGTTGCGTTCAGGCCACGCCCCAAGCGGGTCAATGACGATCGTTACAGCGTCGGGATGTGCGGGTAGCCAGTCTACTTTATCCGTTCGGCCGTCTGTGTTGGCCAGGATCAGTTGTCGATAAAGTACCCGGCCGTGGGCGTTTAGCAACACAACTGGTACATAGTCGTTTAGTAGCTGTTCGCTGGAACTGCCTGCCCGCTCATGGCTAAATTTGTGCGCCCGAACATGAACCGAAATACGGTCGGGGTACGTACCTAGCTGGCCGATTCGGAAATCGAAGGTTGGCTGTTCGCTCAGATACGTTGTCAGGTACGTTAGCGAGTCGGGCAGTGCCTTCGCCAGGTCCTGATCGAAAGAGGCAGGCTGTGCTTTTTCGTGCGCCCGAATAAACTGCCCGATCTGTTGGCAAAGCTGTTCATGCCCCCACACTTCACCCACGCAGGTCAGCGATAGCGGACCACGTACTGTCAGTAGGTCGGCTCCGGATACGGTCTGTCGGCTCTCCAGCTTGCGGCAGGTACGTTGCAGGCGGGTCAGTTCGGTGGTGAGCCACCCATCGCCACGTTGCCGTTGTATAACCCGAAGGGCCAAATAATCGGGTAAGCTTTGGGTGATAAATGTGTCGCCGGTGATTCGTTGCCCAACCCAGTGGCGTAATAGCGTTCGGGCAATGGTGATGTCCACCTGTCCGGCATCATCGGGAGAGCGTATGTCGGTCAGCCAGCCGTCGCGCTCGCTTAAGTCAATACTCATTGGCGACGCTGAACGGGTGGGTTGGTAGAACGGCACTTCGGTAATGGTCAACTCTGCTTCGGGGAACGTACCCAGCCAGGCGTTTCCCAGCGTCAGCGTTCGGGCCACGATAGCCTGTAGCTGCCCGAGATTCTGATCATGAACATAGTGATACCGAATAGTAACCGGCCGGTTAGCTACCAAAACCCGCTGCGTCGCCTGCCGATAGCCGATCGGTACGGGTGCAGGCACCACTGCTCTTTGTTGGGGCTGATTGACAGGGAATCGCAGATAAAGTTGAGTAACCAGTACCCCCACCGTAACCGCCGTTAGCCAGGCCACATAACCCGGTTTCAACGATGCGCGCCACCGTTGGCCAATCGTCTGAACAGACACCACCACGCCCCGTTGCCCCAGGCCACTTGCCAGCAGGAGTAACAACAGGGCGACCATCGACCACATGGCCGCATACACCCAGCGTATTGAATCCAGATTGCCATAGCCGGTTACTTCAGAATACTCCCACGAATTTGGCAGGCTACTATAGAGTGAAAACCATACGCCGTTGAGGCCAGTCTGATCGACTGCCAGCAGAAGTAACATCACGGTTGCCGAGGCTAGCTGTCCAGGCATCCGGTTCGGTATAACTGTCTGGATCAGAAAGGCCAGTGCTATAAGCTGGGCGTAACGCAGCCACCCGTCGAGTAGTAAATCCGTTGCATATAACGACCAGTCAACAGGCGTTTGGCCATTCAGGAGTTGTATGGATAAGCCAGTTAGAAACAACGTACCTGTGAGTAGTGCGGCCACACCCAGCATGGCCCCGTATTTTGCCAGCAGGAGCAACCAACCCGGTTGTGGCGTTGCATCAACCAGTGGCCACATGCCCGAACTGCGTTCACGGTGGAGTAATTCGCCCGAAAAAACAGTCAGGAATAAACCAATAAACAGTAGAAGCGGCAGACGAACGTAGGTCATGCGGGACGTAAACGGTAGCAACCGCTGACCCGTCTCGTTCAGATTGCCAAGCCCGGTGGCGTAGCCCAGAATTGCGAATGCCAGTAGCAAGGCCACAACCATAAACGCCGGCTGGCGAACCACGTACAGAAAATCTCGTCGGGCGAGTTGGCAGATCAATTTCCACCAGGCGCGGTTGGTAAATTGGCGGTGAAGCGTCGGTAGGGTATACTGCCCGCTGGTCGCCGCTGTGCCGGTCTGTTTGGTGCCAGCAACCGAACTGTGCGCGGCCCGGTTCGTCTCGCGGCTCGCCCAGTACTGAAACGTCAGCCGGTCGGCCGCCCTGACAATGAGGCCACCGCTCAGGCCAAGCCACAGCAACCGGTTGATCAGCAGCAGATCAGGAACCGGCAACGTACCTGCCCACTGCTCGGCCGGTGTTTGCTGGCTCAGGGCTTCGCGAATCAGCACATGCCCGAACGGGTCGAGTAGCAACAGCAGGTCATTATCCAGAACCGTGTGTTCGCCGAGCCGGAACAGCACCTGCCCCACAACCAGCACCAGCAGGGCAACATAAGCACCCGCCATTCGCTGAAAAAAGGCCGTTAGCGCGTAGGCTAAACAGACGACAATCAGCAGATTAGGCAGTAACAGCAGAACGAATGAAAGGAGCAGGGCCGCGCCGGAAAAGGGGCCTGCTGGTGTGGTAACCCAGACTGGCAACAACAGTACACCCACAACAGCACCCGTCGATAGCAGCAGGCACGTACCCAGTACCCCCGTTAATTTGCCCGCAAAATAAAGCCGCTCATTCAGCGGAAGGGCATACAGGTAATCGCCCACCCGGTAGGTGCGATCCCGCAGTAGCGACTGCCCGGCGAGTAGCGCCGCTATGGCGGTAAGCAGCACGCCAACCGTCGAAAAAACGCTGAAAAACAGACCCGGCGAATTCGAGTACAGCAAACCCGCCGCTTCTTCGTTGACCGCCTGCTGGCCGTACAAAAATCCCTGTGCGACGATCAATCCATAAAAGAGATAGAAAACGGGTTGGTTGATGTGATACCGCAACTCAAAACGGGCGATGTGCCAGAACGTGTGCATCGAGTAGGAGTGAAGGGTGGACATTGGTCGTTGGATGCTGGATAGGAGCTGATGAAATAGCCAACGGTTAGCCGGCAACCAACGTCCACACAAGATGGCGAAACCCAATGTGTTTTCAAGCTGTTACCGGGTAAATCTCCCCGCCAAGTAACAGACTTCATGCTTCATGAAACCGACTATCCAGGACCTGCACGAATCAGGTCAGTATCGCCTTGTCGAAACGTTTAAAATCGACGAGATGACGCAGTTTCTCGCCCGCGAGCTTGGGCTGTCACCGGCTTTCAACTCAACAGGTAACCCTGATACCCCCGGAACCAATGGGCCGACATCGGCGCAGAAACCCAAAAACTGGCTCCGCATCGCGCTCGTTATGGCTGTGTCGATGGGCCTGGGCTGGATTGTCGGCGCGGGTATCTCGAGTTGGGTATCCGTAGGTACGCTGGCCATCGGCAGCCAGCAATTCCTGGCTGGATTGCTGGCTTTTGTTCCGCTGATCACGGTGCATGAGTTTATTCACGGCCTTTTCTTCAAACAGGTTGGGGCACCCCGCGTGGGCTACGGCTGGTCGTGGAAAGGGATGATGGCCTATGCCTATGCCCAGAATTACGTGCTGAACCTGCGCGAGGTTGCCTATGTGGCGGTTATGCCGTTTGTGTTCATCACGGCGGCACTATCAGTTGCCTGGTTTGTCTGGCCTCAATTTGCCATCACCTGGCTCACGCTGCTGGGCCTGCACACGTTTGGCTGCCTGGGCGATTTTATCCTGATCAACTTCTGGCGCAAAAACCAGCACCGGCAGCTCTTTACCTACGACGATGTTGAAAACGAAAGCCGGACCTATTACTTCGAACAACTCAGTACGGCTACCCCAAATCCTGGTACTGTTAACGTACCATCGGCCAGCAACGTACCTGGCAGCGTTGCCAGTTGAACGCTGCGAGCAGCCTGCTCCGCCGCCGATAAACCTACGTTGATAGGCGATCTGGTGAGGTTCTGCACTACCCAAACGATACCCTGCGCATTTTGCCGCCCAAACGAGACGATCCCTTTCTGACGAATACCGCTTAGCCGGAGACGACTGCGGTTGTCATTCAGCACCGGATGACTATTTCGGAAGGCAATCAGGTGCTTGTAATGCTGAACTAATGAATCGGGATCGGCCTGCTGTTGGGCCAATGGCCGAATCGTCCGGCTGGTGGAGTAGCGGGCGTGCATCCAGCGGGCGCGGGTTGGGTCTTGTTTCCCTACATTCCAGATGAACGGCTCGCGGAGGTATTCGTCGGGTTTCAGACCAAGCATTCCGATTTCTTCTCCATAGTATAAGTACGGATTCCCGGGCAGCATGAGCAACAGGTTTGCGGCAATTTTCAGTTTGTTTACATCACCCTTAAGTAAGCTGCCAATGCGGTTTTGATCATGATTCGACAGAATCAGGGCGTCGATAAACTGGTCGTTCACTTCACCGTAGGCCGACTGGGTTTCGTGCAGAAAGGCCATCACATCGTTGGCATCGTCGCCCTGCCGAATTATCTCTTCGAGTTCGAGGGCCAGATCGAAATTGAAGTTGGCCTGCAATCCCCGAAAATAAGGAGCCACTTTATTGGGCCGCGTCCATACTTCGCCAACCAGATAGGCTCCTGGTTTTGCCGCCTGAACCACCTGCCCGAATTCTTCCCAGAACTGATGGTTTTTGGGCTCCTCGGCCTCGCGGTACAGATGCCGGGCGGCATCGAGCCGAAAGCCATCGACGCCAACATCAGTCAGCCAGTAGCGAACGATCTTGTAAATTTCCTCGCGTAGCGGCTGATGGTCGAAATTCAGGTCGGGCATACCGCTCCAGAACATACCATAATATTTCTCCGTCTGTAGATCCCGCTGGTTACTACCCGGTGCGTAGTGCCAGGGGCTGCGCTCGTTGGAATCGGCCGTAATATCGCGGGTAGCCAGATTCCGGCGTTTAATCTCATCGGGCAGCATCCATTTATAGAACGCCCGATACGGGTTGTCAGGCCCTTTTGCTGCTTCCTGAAACCAGTGGTGTTTGATGCTGGTGTGGTGAATAACCAGGTCCATCAACACGGCGATATTCCGCTTGTGTGCTTCCTCGACAAGCCGACGAAAATCGGCCAGCGTGCCATACTCCGGGTCGATGCCGTAATAATCGGTGATGTCGTATTTGTGGTAAGTGGGCGAGGGGTTGATGGGCATGAGCCAGATGGCCGAAATGCCCAGATCGTGCAGGTAATCCAGCTTTTGGGTCACGCCATTCAGGTCGCCGATGTCATCGTTGTTGCTGTCGGCAAAGGCACGGACAAAGATTTCGTAGTGTACGCCGGTGGCCCCCACGCTAGTGGTGCCGATCGCAGGCGTATGGGTAAGTACTTCGGTGATCAAAATGAGAAGCGGTCATTGGTTCTAAACCTATAAGGTTTTCAAAACATTATAGGTTTGATTGGACACAAAAAAACTCGCCAAATCACTAGACTTGGCGAGTTTTTACAAACGGTACTTTTTACGTACTGGTTACTTCTTCGCGATTGCGATTTTAGGGGCATTTGCATTGGTGAAGTCGAGCGTGATATCATACGTACCTGCTGCGGCAACTTTAATATTGGCTCCGTTCAACTCGAGTGAACCGTTAGCTCCGTCGTCGCCGTAGTTAGTATCCCATTTATTATCAGCCCGCACCTTCATTTCGCCAACTTTTAATTTAACGCCAGTCAGCGTCCAAACACCGTCTTTGGTTAAATCAGGGCGGAACGCCTGATCTGGACCGTCCCAGCCGTTTGGTGTTGCATCACCTACCAAACCCCAGGCTTTTGCTGGAGTTACCGTATACTTTAGTCCGGTGGGCTTCAGGTCGGCAACAACCAGGTACGTGCCAGCCGTTGCAATTTTTACATTGTCGCCGCCTGCAACCAGTTTACCCGCTGTTCCGCCGTAATTGACAGCCCAGTCATTATTCTGACGAATTTTGATATCACCCACCTTTAAGGGCAAGAGCGCAAACCACTGATCCGTTGATGGATCGTAAGTCAAGTTCTGATCCGGGCCGTTCCATCCGTTCAGGGTGGCATCGCCAACAACGCCCCAGGAAAACTTCTCGATGGCATAAGTCAGCGCTGTTGGATTGAAGGTTACTTTATACGTACCCGCTGTTACTTTGAGGTTATCGCCATTCAGTGACAGTTTTCCGCCTGACCCACCGTAGTTAGTATCCCATTTATTATCCTGCCGAATCTTCACGTCGCCATCAACCAGCTTTACGTAGGCGACAAAAACGCTGGGAGTTTCCGTCTTGTAGAAAGGCTGATCTGGACCGTCCCATCCGTTGGCGGTGGCACTACCAACCAGACCCCAGGGAGAGCTCAGGTCGAGTCGGTCGAGGTAAGGCGTTGCTTTTACAGAAGCGAGTGCAGACGATAGCACTGTGCGACCACCCAGAGCCGACATTACTTTTACATCAACATCACCGGCTGTAGCGGGCGTAAGGCCCAAACCTAGCAGCAGGCTGTTCAACTCAGATGCTTTGAAGGTTTTCGATAAACCCGTTCCAACGGGAAAGGTAGCTGCTTTCGAGAAGTCGCCACCTTTCTTATCGATCATGATCGTGTAGTTGGCGGCGGCATTGTAGCCGTAATTGGGCTTAGGCCAGCTTATAGTCAACGCATCTTTGTCGGCATTGTCTTTAGTCAGCACAACCGTCGGCGCCGAAACGCTTACGACCGGCACCGCCGAAAAATCGAGGAGGAGTCTTTCTTCCTCTTTCTGACAGGCTGTAAACGCCAGCAATGCCGACGCTGCAACCAGAAAGCTTTTTAGTAACGATTTCATATCAATAGAGTTGATTGTTTAGAATTTTTCGGCCTTACCCCGCCCTAAAGGGAGCCTTGCTGACGCATTTCAGTTCCGCATTAACGAACGTACGCTAGCGCCAGCAAGGCTTCCTTTAGGGCGGGGAGTAAGGCCGGGTTTCTCTTAATAGCCTGAATTATTCTGCTTTAGTGTTGGGTTTGCCACCAGATCTGTTGCCGGAATCGGGTATAGATTAAAGCGGGCGTCTACAGCGCGACCTTCTTTAATGCCACCTTTGAACGGCCACAGGTACGTAGCTGTCGTGAACCGACCATACCGAATCAAGTCGGTTCGGCGGTAGCCTTCCCAGTACAGTTCGCGGGCACGCTCGGCCAGGATAAAATCGGTGTTGATCGTGGTCACGGTAGCTGCTTTGGCACGCGTGCGGAGCAGGTTTACGTAACTGATAGCCGTTGCCTGATCGCCACCTGTACCGCCGCGCAATACCGCTTCGGCGTAGGTCAGGTACATATCAGCCAGACGAATCAGCGGGAAGTCGGTATCAACAAATTGCTGGTCTGAAGCCTGCCCCCCGGTCGACTTAACGTTCGTGTATTTCCGAACGGCAAAGCCATCCGTGAACGTACCCAGGTCTTCCAGTTCACGTTTCTGGCCGTCTGTGTAGAACATGCCACGCTTGTCGGCCGTAGCCGATACGTCGGGGAACACATCAACCAGTTTTTGGGTCGAACGGATTCCGCTCCAGCCACCACTACCAACGCCATACGCCGCCGCCGACATGCTGCCGCCAACCTGCGCGTGTACCAGGAAGGTCATGCCGCCATAGGTCTGGGTACGTGTACCATCGAACGTGATCGGGAAAATGATCTCTTTCGAGATATTGTTATCTGCCGTAAACAGGTTCTGGTAGGTCGGTTCCAGTTTATAAACACCAGAATCAATCACTTTCTTTGTATAGGCGATTGCTTCAGTATACTTAGGCTGACCAATATACACCTCTGCGTTCAGGTACATCCGGGCCAGAATAGCCTGAGCGGCGGCACGGTCGGCGCGGCCATATTCGGCAGCACCCGGTGCAGCCAGTTCTGTTTCAATGGCTTTCAGCTCCGTTTCTACGTAGGTGAACAGCTCCTGACGAGTGGCCTGACGGGGGAGGAATGAACCTGGCGCGTCGGCTTCAGTCACAAACGGCACTGTTCCAAACAGGTCGATGGCGTGGAAATAGGCCATTGCCCGCAGAAAACGAGCCTCGGCCCGGTACGTTTTGGCATCCGTCGCATTCTGGCCGCTGATTCCCCGCTCGCTCAGTTTGGCATCAGACGTTTCCCGGATGAACTCGTTCGACAGTGAGATCAGGTAAAAAATCCGGTTGTACATCGCCGTGATAAAGCCATCACTCGATGTCCAGGTAATCTTGTTAATATCCTGAATCGTCCCGTCGTTCCAGGCAATCTTCGCCTCATCGGTTGGTAGCTCCTGCAATTTCCAGAGCAGGCGCATGTAGTTTGAGGTGCCCTCATCGATACCCGAAATATCAGGCTTACCCGAAGGTCCCTGCTGTCCGCTTACGGCTAGTGTGGCGTATAAACGAGCCAGCACCGGTTTGTAATTAGCGAAATCTTTATATACTGAAGCAGACGTTACTTCATATTTGGGTACGCGGTCGAGGTCATTGACACACGAGGTAGCCACCGCCATTGCGGCAACCAGCATACCTGCTTTTATTGTGAATTTGAACATGGTTCGATTTGTCGTTTAGAAGTCAAGATTCAGTCCCACAGAACCGACACGTGGACGGGGGTAAAAATTATTGTCGATACCACCCGAAATCTCGGGGTCGAGGCCTGAGTATTTGGTGATAACGAACAGGTTCTGGAAGGTTGCATTCAGGCGCAGGTTAGCCCGCGAACTCAACACCCGACCGAAATTGTAGCCGAAGTTCACGTTATCGAGGCGCAGGAATGATGCATTCTCCACGTAATAATCAGAGAAGAACTGCTGGGTCCGGAAGCGCGTATCCAGGATGTTTGTCGATCCGTTCGAGAGGAAATTCAGCGAATTTACCAGGCTTTGCGCGGTGCCTGTGTTTGAGCGCACGTTGTTGTACACGTAGTTACCCGCTGTGCCACGCAGTACGAAACCGGCGTTGAACTTGCCGAGCGTCAGGTTTGAGGTGAAACCAAACAGTTGTACCGGGTTAGCCGATTTGTACCGATACCGGTCATCAACAGTGATTGAGCCACTGTTGTTGGCATCCTGATACACGCCTTCGATTGGTTGCCCATTGGCGTTATACACCTGCCGGTTCACATAGAAGGTGTTGGTTGGGTAGCCTACTGTCTGAATCTGAATCGTGTTGCCCGTACCGCCGGCAATACCGCCTACCTGAATACCCGGATCGTTCGGCGTTGGCACCTTGGTCAGGTTCGTGATCTTGTTCTGATTGTAGGTATAGTTGAACCCTACTTCGAGTTTCAGGCCTTCGCGCTCAATCGGCGTTGTATTGATCAGAAATTCGACGCCCCGGTTTTGCAGATTACCCACGTTGGTCAGAATCTGGTTGGTCAGGTTTGAGCCTGCTGCCACCGGAATAACCGCCAGCAGGTCTTTCGTACGCTTGTCATACAAGTCGACGCTACCCGAAATACGCCCATCGAATAAAGCATAGTCTACCGCCGCGTTGATCGACTCTGTTTCTTCCCACTTCAGGTTGGCATCGTAGCCACCGGCCCGCAACGTACGGTAAAAGGTGTTGCCAAACTGATACTGGGCCGTTGGGTCTGAGATCAGGTACGTTGGCAGGTAGGCGTAATCACTACCCGGAATATCCTGTTGCCCCGTGATACCGTAACCAACCCGCAGTTTAAGCGCTGAAACCGTTTTCGAATCTTTCAGGAAGTTCTCGTCTTTCACACTCCACGAAGCACCCACCGATGGGAACCAGCCCCAGCGGGCCTGTGGGCTGAAGCGTGAGGTACCATCCCGACGAATCGTGGCAGTAACCACATACTTATCATTGAATGTGTAGTTCAACCGGCCGAAAAACGCGAGCAGTGTATATTGTGTACGGAATGGGTTGCCCGGTGGGTTAATTTCCTGGCCAGTGGCGATGTTATCGCCGTAGCTAGGCTGGTCACGGATGAAGTCCTGGTAGGAGTAACCACCCGTCAGGTCGATACGGCTCCTGATGCTTTTTACATCTTTTGTGTAGTTCAGGTAGAACTCCAGCGTTTTGTTGGTCCGTGTCTGCGAGTATTGGTTATTGGTACCCCCCGTCACGGCGTAGTCGCCCGTAATACCCGGACGGCCCTGCCCACGACCATAGCCTGCGGCTGCGTAGGCTGGTACGAAAATCTTCCCGTCAGACGATGACACATCCAGACCCAGGTTCAGGTTGGCGCGCAGTTCACGCAGGAACGGCATCCGGTAGTCGAGTTGAACATTACCGATCAGGCGATTTACCTGGCTGCGGTCGTCGCGGTTATAGAGCAGGCCAAGTGGGTTGCGCGTGGCTAAGTTATTGGGGCGGCCTGTGGTTGGGTCGAGCCATTCATAGAAACCACTGTAGTTCTGATTGCCACTTAAAACAGGCTTGGTTGGGTCGAAACTGGCGGCAGCACCAATAGCACCCTGATCGGCAAAGCGATTATAAATCAGCGATCCTTTGGCACTGACATCAACCCGCAGGTCATTGTTAAGAAACTTCGGCGATAGATTCAGAGAAACGGAATGGCGCTGGAAGTTCGACGTTTTCAGGATACCATTCTGCGTGGTGTAGCCGTACGAAATCCGGTAAGGAATATTTTTGTACGCCCCCGATACCGCCAGGTTATTGTCGCTGCTGATACCCGTCTGATAAATCTGGTCCTGCCAGTCGGTGCTGGTAGTGCCGCTGGTCAGCGAGCGTTGCTCCGGGGTAGTAAAACCTGTAGCCGGCGTTACGTCGTTGATCAGCGAGCGGAACTGGTCCGCATTCAACACCGATAATTTTTTGGCAATGCGTGAAATTGACAGTTGCGACGAGAACGTGATTTTTGGCGCACCCGTTGCTCCCTTTTTGGTCGTGATCAGGATAACACCGTTAGCGGCCCTGGCACCATAGATAGCGGCGGCTGAGGCATCTTTCAATACCGTGAAGGTCTCGATATCATTCGGGTTGATCAGGCTCAGTGGGTTCGACGCACCCGAGATTCCATTATTATCAACAGGTACGTTGTCGATCACCACCAGCGGATCATTGCTGGCGTTGAGGGATGATCCACCCCGAATACGGATGGTGCTGCCGCCACCGGGCTGGCCACTTGGTGGTGTAATGGCCACACCCGCCAGTTTACCGGCGATGAGTTGCTCAGGTGATACAATATTCCCCTTCTGAAATTCTTCCGATGAGATAGAGGCGATCGAGCCTGTCAAGTCTTTCCGGCGTTGTGTACCGTACCCCGTTACAACCACTTCCTGTAGTGATTTCGAATCATCAGCAAGTGTCACATTCACTGTTGTCTTGTTGCCAACGGCTACTTCTTTCGGAATTTTACCCACAAAACTGAAGACAAGTACGCCCGTTGAGGGAGCCTGAATGCGGAACGAACCAGTTGCATCCGTATTTGCTCCCTTCGTAGTGCCCTTCAGGGCGACGGTGACACCCGGTAAAGGCGACCCATCCACTTCTGTGACGGTCCCCGTAATTGTTTGGTCTTGGGCGAGTGCTGGAAGAGTTCCCAGTAGCACCAGCACCATAAACGCTTTAAGCGAACTAGTACAGATCGCCGCTGCCGTTTGGAAAAACCTTCTGACAAAGAGGTGATTCATAGGTTAACGTATTAATTGTTAAGTAGAGATTACATCTCAGTCTGACTGAGACAACTTTATCTTGCAAAAATAATATAATACTTACTCTCTGTCGTTCCAGTTTCTGGTAAGTGACGTATATGATTGTTATATAGGTTTTATCAGCCTTAATTAGCTGTTTTTGAGGTATTACGCATATGAAAAAGCGTACCACTTTTGAAAAGTGGTACGCCAAGTAGCTAAGTAAAGACAGAAAAAGTTGGGTTATTCTACGAGCTCAACACGTGTTGCGTGCATATTGAGGTACTCACTAGGTGTCTGATTGGTTAGCTTCTTAAAGGAGCGGTTGAAAGCGGTTTTAGAATTAAAGCCCACTTCGTATGCCATACTAAGCACGGTATAGGACCGAAACCTTGGATCGTTCAGCCGCCGTTTAAGCTCTTCGATCCGGTGGTAATTGATGAAGTCGAAGAAATTCTTTTGATACGCCTCGTTGAGAAGTTTAGATAATACATGCGGTGGAATTCGGAGGCGAACGGCCAGTTCTGCTAATGTCAGGTTGGGATTCGTGTAGGGCTTCTGACGTTTCATGTACGTGTCTACCTGTTCCCGAAGGGCGAGTATTGATTCTGTTGATTCTGAGGAGGAGGATGAAACGTTCTCCGGAAGTTCTGTTTGCTTGATTGGAAGTACCTGATCAACCGAAACAGGCGGCAGCTTGTCTTGTACAGGCGTCGCCGGATTAAGCTGATGGACGGTGAAACTTACATCTGGAAGTAGAGCGGGCTCTGGATCAGGCAGTTTGAAAATTTCTGGCTGATGAATGGCGTAGTAGCCCAATAGATAGATGATGCTCGAAAAAGTCAGCCAGATCACATCCACATTTTTTTGAGCAATTGAGAGTACCTCAACCTCAAACAGCAGGCCAACGGAGACGAGACCGTAGAAAAAGCACCAGAAACTTAGGCAAACGGCCTGTATCGTTAGCACCGTATTCAAATACCGTACCTGTGGCTCAGTTGAATGGCTCATCTGGTGGTGCTCCTGGTACGTTCGTACTGCCCGACGACAGAGCAACCAGTAGCTGAAATTATAGATCAAACCAATGAGGCCTGCCACCAGAAATAGACCAGAAAGCCAGGGGTCGCGATTGACGATCTTAAGCTGAAGCAATTTGTTGTCGGTCAACAGGTAGGGCATGTACACCCCAATTTGAATCAGCGACGGAACAAAATGCCGCCACCAGTCTGAGGCAGGCCGACTCGTATTGAAAAGTAGCCGACGCAGGTAGATGTAGAATATGGGCGCGTATAGAAATAAAATAAGATCGGGCAACAGTAATAACTTGGTGTAGGCCTGAGCTACATCACGGTAAGCGGCAACCGTTCTGACGAAAAGCAGAACAGAGGTTAAGCCCAGCAGCAAGACAAGCCATCGGTTAGCCGGGCGGTTATAATTTTGAATGCTGGGAATAGCAATTAAGAGCAGAAAACCCTGAAAAGCCGAAAAGAGCATTAGCAGGTCGTATATAGAATAAAAGTGGAACGTACCTGACAGATCTTCCCAGCTAAGAATGGCCAGATCAACGTCTATGGGAGTCTTGCTATCGGTACGGTACAGTACACGGTTGGGGCGGGCGTTGCCACTTTCTCTACCCTCAACCGATTCCCAGCTACCCCGTGTTACCTTGTACTCAAGCCGGGGTAAGTCAGATTGAATGGTAAGCTGATAAGACCCATCGAGCATGTGCTTGAACTGATAAGCCGGATGGGCCGAGTTCCACTTCACAAAATTACCGGAAAGGAATAACTGAGCATCATGAGGTGTATTTTCAGGAAGCTCTGTAACCACAAAATGATAGGTACGTACAGACGCCTGCCCCCATGCAGGCGCACTCAGGCCGACTACCCACCCTAACAGCCACAGAAGTAGCCGGGTTGTATTCATACGTTGATAAATTGACAGGCAGCAAGGCCTTGTATATAACATGTAGCCGCTCTCTGGTAAAATGAAAAGTTGACGTGTATTTCGCTACATTCTATTAACACTGCGTAGGGTATTTCCGTTACTAAAGTACGAATCTAACACTCAGCGAGATGAAAATTAATGTAGAAGAAGGACTGGATAAGCCATTCCTTACTGATGGTCGACACGAAGTCGAAATTACCAATATCGACGAAGGAACGAGTGAGTATAAAGGCATTCCATTCATTGCCTGTCGCTTTGAAAACGAGGAGGGATTCGTTACGCAGCGGTTTTATATTTCGCCCGCCGGAATGCCCATTCTAATGGAACTATGCCAGGCTGCCGATGTAAAAGCTGAGGCAAAGAAAGAACTGGATACGAGCCTGTTGCTGGGTAAAAAGATCTCCATCGAGGTAGGAGACTATACCTACAATGACCCGGAAACAGGTAACGAGCGTACGCTGAAACAGGCGTCGGCTTTCGAGCCACTGGTATAAGGTAATCACCTGTTTGCCAGAAAAGGAAGCGTATATTTGCCGGTGACTACACTATTGTCAGAGGTTGGCCTGCCCGGCCCCAGCCTCTGACTTTTTTTTGACTATGAACAAAGTAAAAATTCTATTAATCTGCTTTATGCCACTTATGGCAGCCGCACAGGGGCCAGTTTCAACCCGGCTTAGCTCGGGCCTCGACATTGGAACCGGGTTTCGACAGGAGCAAATAAGCCCATCCATCGCCTACTATCAGCTACTAAACGTAACCAGACAAAAACTACTATCACTCGGGTGGACGGCCACGTTAAGGGCCAATTATGCCAGTAACGTTGATTATATCACCGCACCGGCGAACCTGTCGCGTGGTGGCAAAACCGGTTTTTATGCACTTGGCGCACCGTTGATAGCCGGTAATCTGGATACGCTGCGGATGTCATCGGCCTCAGGTACGTCACTCAACCTGGGCATACGGGCTCAGATTCACCTTAAATATGTCGACATTGGCGCTACGGCCGACCTGCTTGGAATAACTATTGGCCGCAATCGCATAGGGCAGTACATCTCATCAACGGGTTCATTTGTTGTAGGTACGTCTGCTGCCGGTACCGACTCGACAGCCCGTTTCACCGGAGGCCACGTTAGCCAGACGGCCGCACCAACTATTGCCAATTTGCAATTACTGGGTGATAACTCCATTGGTACATTAGCAACCGAAGTGTATGCCCGAGTATTGCTCGGACAGCGTTTTGGCGTTAAGGTTGGTTACCAGTGGCTCATCACTGAATACACGGCATCGGTGAAAAATGTAGTCGATGATAATAACCGGTTCAGGAGTCGTTCGGGGCTAACCTACGTGGCCGTTACGATTCCATTTTTCCGGTAATTCGTTCAATTTATTTATGAGGACAGGCATCATTGTACTCGCAGCGGGATCGTCGAAGCGTTTTGGGGGTATTGCCAAGCAGTTGTTGACCGTAAATGGCACGTCGCTGATTCGTCAGGCTACCGAAACTGCGCTGGCAGCAAACCTGGGTGGCCCGGTGGTTGTGGTATTAGGCGATCGTCGTGAACAGATAGCGCCTGAACTGGACGGACTGGCCGTTACCCTGATCGATAACCCGACCTACAACGATGGAATAGCCTCGTCGGTGAAAATGGGCCTGGCCGGGCTGTTCTTAATGCAGCCTGACATCGACACGTTTATCGTAATGCCCTGTGATCAGCCATTTCTGACACCCGCTCTGCTCGGGCAACTCGTAGCGACGCAACAGGAGTCCGGGAAGGGGGTAGTGGCTACTCGTTTTGCCGAGCAGGTGCATATGCCTGCTTTATTTACGCGTCAGTATGCCGAACCGCTTTCGGAATTAACAGGTGACAAAGCCCCAAAATGGGTGATCATAAAACACAAAACCGACCTCGCTGAAGTCGGTTTTGAACCAGCCGCCATCGACCTCGATTTCTGGTCGCAGGTGGAAGCGCTGGAAAGCTAGGGCTACTAACGATTTGCGGTCTAAACGTCTACAGTTTAGACCGCAAATCGTTTAATTTCCCAACCTACATCATCTTCTTCACCAACTGCTCGACGGTGATGCCTTCGGCTTCGGCTTTGAAGTTACGAACCACCCGGTGACGCAGGATCGGCATGGCTACTGCCCGTACGTCTTCGATATCAGGGGAGTATTTACCAGCCAGCAGCGCATTACATTTGGCCGCCAGAATCAAGGCCTGCGAGGCACGGGGGCCAGCGCCCCATTCCAGGTACTGATTGGCTTCTGTAGACCCCATTTCTGTGTCTGGACGGGTCTTGTGAACCAGCTTTACAGCATACTCCACTACATTATCGGCCACCGGCACCCGACGGACAAGGTGCTGAAATTCACTAATCTGATCGCCGGTAATTACTCGCTGCACCTGATACCGCTGATCGGAGGTGGTGCTTTTTACAATGGCTACTTCCGATTGGTAAGACGGGTAGTCCAGATAAATGTTGAACATAAACCGGTCTAGCTGCGCTTCGGGGAGTGGGTACGTTCCTTCCTGCTCGATAGGGTTCTGCGTGGCCAAAACGAAGAACGGACGGCCCAGCGCGTAGTTCTGGCCGGCAATGGTCACCTTATACTCCTGCATGGCCTCCAGCAGAGCCGATTGTGTTTTGGGTGGTGTCCGGTTAATTTCATCGGCAAGGATGATATTGGCGAAAATAGGGCCTTTGATGAATTTGAAATTCCGGTCCTGATCGAGCGTTTCAGAGCCCAGAATATCCGAGGGCATAAGATCAGGCGTGAACTGAATTCGGTTGAAATCAAGGTCGAGCGCGCCCGCAATGGTTTGAATCAAGAGCGTTTTAGCTAACCCCGGTACGCCCACCAGCAGGCAGTGGCCCTGGCAGAAAATAGCCGTCAGCAGCAGCCGAACGGTTTCGTCCTGACCAATAATGACCTTCCCGATTTCGGTACTTAGTTTCTTGTAAGCGTCTTTCAGGGCTTCAGCAGCCTCCACGTCGGATGTATAAGGCATTAGGGAATAATAAATTAGGTATGATGAATTGAGTATGCAAAATGTAGAATGTAAACTAAAAAATGGCACGGCTCGGTACCAAATTGGTACTTAGCCGTGCCATTTTTTAGTTTACACGCTTGTTTTAGCGGGCATTAGTTCGAAGCTTGAGCACCGTTGGTCTGGGTAGTGCCAAAAATGCGGCAACTGGTGTATTCAGGATCAACGGTGATATACACATCACTGACCGATTTGCGGAACCACTCGTCGATAGCCTTGTTCTTCTTGTTCTGCAAGACGATGTTTTGCAGCTTTTCAAAGTCAAGTTTATAATCGGCCGTGTGTGGGGCAATCTTGGTTTTATAGTACAAAATCCGTACCCCAGTTTTACCGTCGTCTGACCGGTAAGGCAATACAGGGGTTATTTTACCGACAGTCATCGTGTCGAGGATCGAAAACATGGCATAATCCATCGTACCATCCATCGACATTCGTGAGTTACCAGACTGAGGGTCACGTAGAAGACCACCCGCGTCGGCTGTGGCTTTATCTTCCGAAAAACTTTTGGCTGCTTTCTCAAACTTAATGCTGTCTTTCTGAATCATCGTGCGCAGGCTGTCCAGAAACCGGGTCGACTCGGTTACATCAAGACGGCTATACTCAGGGCGAAGCAGAATGTGGCGGGCGTGGTATTCAGCACCCCGGGTTTCGATGAGCTGGATCAGGTGGAAACCAAAGTCAGACTCGATAACATCCGACAGTTCACCGGGTTTCAGCTTCAACGCGGCGGCTTCGAAAGGGGCCACCATCATACCACGTTTGGCATAACCCAGATCACCACCTTTTTCGCCCGATCCTACATCTTCCGAGTTGGCTTTGGCGAGCGTGGCAAAATCAGCGCCATGCAAAACGCTGTCTTTCAAGGCCTGTAACCGCTGCCGTAGCACATCTTTCTGCGCTTTTGTCACCACGGCATACCGGACAATCTGACCAACTTCTACCTCGGCAGGCATGTAGGGCAGGCTGTCTTTGGGAATGGTGTTGAAGAACTTGAGCACATCGCGGGGCGTAACCTTGGTTTTAGCCGTGATGGTTTCCTGCATTTTCCGGGTCAGCATCTGGTCGCGTACCTGAACGCGCACTTCGCCTTTCAGCATTTCCAGGCTCTTGCCAAACTGCTCGATGATGTTCTTCTCCGAGCCATATTGCTGAACCATGTACGACATCCGGCTATCCAACTGGCTGTCGATCTGCTTGTCTTCAACCACGACCGAGTCAATTTCCGCTTTGGCCAGCATCATCTTGTTAATAACCAGACTTTCGAGCAATTGACATTTCTGCGGAGCCTGCTGACCGTTGGCCGCATAGGATTGAAGGGCTTCTTCCAGATCCGATTTAAGCACATAGTAATTATCGACTTTGGCGATAATCTTGTTCAGCAGCACGGTCTCTTCGCCAACGGTATCGGGAGCGGCTACAGCCAACCGGGTCGGTGTAACGGCCAGTTGGGCAGCCGTAGACCGAACGGGTTTTGGTAGCGCTGTGGTGCGGGCGGCAAATCCCCCCGTGCTGAACGCCTGTGCTAACGTCAGGGTAACGCCCAGCAGACTCAGCGATGCAGTTTGTAGTTTGTTCATATTTTCTGAGTTTACTGTTTGCTGTTGCGTTGCTATTTGGGCGATTTCGCTGAAGGGCAGCGCAACAGAAAACAGCAAACAGTAACCTATTTCAAGAGTCGTTTCAATTCATCCTCGTTCACCTGAACGGGGTATTTCTGGCGCAGATCGGCTAAAAACCGTTGTTCCAGGTACGTTTGGTAATCGTTAATCACGGCACCACGGGCCTCGGCAAATGTCCGGGGACGGGGCTGTTCAATCTGGCTGATCGTGACCTGCACCACCCGATTGTTTTTGGCAAACGTGTTGGCACCTGTTTGCCACGGTAATTCGTCGACGTAAGCATTTTGCCCTTTGGCGAAGATGCCTTCTGTAATCGTTACAGCGTTGGTAACCGTACCACTTAGTACGCGGGCAATATCCTGTTTGGCCGTTGTCAGGTACGTAAATGATACGCGGCGGGCGGCATTGCCGTTGGTACGGGCACCCTGTAGGTCTTTTTCGTTGATGCGTGCCAACTGAATGCCGTTACTGGTCAGGTACGTGACGACTGACCGTAACCGACCTGCCGACGTACTGTCTTTTTCGCTGGCATCATGCGAGGCGGCTACGTCGAGCACATAGGCGGGGTTTTTTACCATCGTCACCAGTACCTCAAACAGCGCGTCGCGGCCAACGGCCGACAAGGCTGTCTGGTTAGGGTCGAAAAGCAGGTCGGCGGCCGACCGTTTCAGCGGATAAGGGCTGGCGGCTAACCGGGCTTTCGCTTCGGCAAGCAGCTTGTCGTCGGTTGCGTCGATGATTGTCGCCACGGCTCTGGCTGGGTACGTGTATTTAGCCTTGTTGCGCTCGTAAAACTCCTTTTGGCCTGTAGAATCGGTCAGGGAGCGTTCCCAGACTTTTTCTTCCATCATCTGCGACAGCAACACGCCATCGCGTACTTCCGTCAGCAGGTTCCGAAACTCGGGGTACTTCCTGTCCAGATTAGCTTCTTCGGCGGCCAGCAACTGATCGCCCACAAACCGCGTGTACATCCGCTGCATGATCCGTTGCGATGTAAGACCCGCTTCTGACCGTGGTAGTTGCTTCTGTTGGACGAATGTGAAAAATTTCGACACAGGTACGTTCATTGTAAACCCGCCTGCTCCGTTAATCGTCAATAGCGTCGATTCATCGGTCGTGGCTGGTATACGCCACCGGCCCTGTACCAGGCTTGAATCCGCTTTGGCCAGCGCGGCCTGCTTCACCGGCTCATTTTCGGTTACGGTGTATTCGCGGCCGAGGCGCTGGAGCATAGTTTGCCGAATCACTTCGGACCGGCTATCGGTTACCACTTTTTGCCGAATAGCCGGAGCCAGTTCAGCAAACGGCTCAATCGGTCTGCGTTCGATGAGCTTCAGCACATGCCAGCCGTAGTTGGTTCTGACGGGCGGGCTGTAGCTGCCTGGTGTGGTCAGCGCAAAAGCGGCTTCCTCCAGCGCAGGTACGTTTTGACCGGTCGCAAAAGGTGGGAGCTTACCGCCCGCATTTTTGCTGTTCACATCGTCGGAATAGGTTTTGGCCAGCGTCTCGAACGATTCGCCTGCCTGGAGCCTGGCATAAACTTCGTCGATGCGGGCTTTGGCGGCGGCTACGCCCGTAGGCTCGGCCGTTGGTGATAGCCGAACCAGTATATGCGCCACCTGAATCTTGCCGCGAGATGGACGACGGTCGTTTATCTGGATGAGGTGGTAACCAAACCGGGTACGTACCGGGGCCGATAAACTGCCAACAGGCGACAGGTACGCCACATTCTCGAACGGGTAGATCGTCTGAAAAACGGAGAAATAGCCCAGGTCACCACCGTTTCTGGCTACGGTAGGGTCTTTCGATACCGCTTTTGCCACGGTGGCAAAGGGCTCCCCATTCTGAATCCGTTGGCGGGCAGCCAGTGCCTGCTGATAGGCGGCAAGCGTGTCGGCGGGGGCGGCTTCTTCCGTAACCGGGATCAGAATGTGCGAAGCGCGCACTTCCTGCTGCATGCGCTGGTAGGCTTCGCTGGTTAGTTGCTCAACCAGCGTTTTATCGGTCAGGTACGTTTGCGCGAGCTGTTTGCGGTAGGTGGCCATTTCCTCGCGAAAAGCCTCGGTTGTATCGCGGCCCGACCGTTCGGCGGCGAGTACCTTCAGTTTCAGGTTGGTATACAGATCGAGGTAGCTCCGAATGTCGGTCCGCTGCGATGAGTCGGCAGATAGCTGATTCTTGGTGAAGGAATCAAAAAATTCGTCGCTGGTGAATGCTTTATTGCCTCCTAGCATCAGCACGACCGGTTTGGGCGGTGCTGTCTGAGGGGGTGTAGTGGCGACAGGCGCCGATGTTTTACAGGCCGTAACGAGCCAGAAAAGCAGGGCTGAGCCAGTAAGTCGACGGGCTGTTGGGGAGCCGAAGGGAGGGAGAGAGAGCCGCAAGAACAACGAAATTGAACCAGGTAAGCGCATGTACGATTTGCTATGTTCAAAACAGGCGAACGCCGTAGAATAGTGCCGACTGAGAACCAACAAAGATAGGACTTATTGGCCAGAAGGCTCTATTTTAACGTTTTTTAGGGTCAGATCGTACGTCAATTCATAGTCGAACGAATCGCGCAGGTGTTGGCCTGTAAAGCGGGCCGGGATCCGCATCATCCGTTTTCCCGACTTCCGGGTGGCGGCATCGGTCAGCTCAACGCTGCTCTGGCCCAGGACGTCGTCATCGTCGAGTTGATTGACGAACTGAAGGCCCATGCCCGCTGCCGTCAGTCCTGCCGTTACGTATTTAAGTGGCGTGAGGGCTTCGGCCCCGGCCAGCAGTAGGCCCGCTGGTACGCTGATAACCGTATTCACCTTCTGGATTTTTCCGACCAGTTCGGCCGCCTTGTTATAGTCGTCTACTTCGATCAGGACAATGGAGGCCACAATTCGGCCGTTTTTGGGCATCGGTAATCGAACGGGCACAGCCTGGGCCAGATTGGCCGATGCGCCTTTAGCCATCGCCTGCACGCCCCAGCCGCCATTGACCACGCCAACGGCTTTGTTATTGGCATCGTAGCTCACCAGCGAGTAGGCCAGCATAACCTCATCGCGGCGGCTGAGCGTTTCTTCGAGGTTGTTGGCCTTGAGCGAGTTGGGTTTTAATTCGGCCGTGAGCGGGCGAGGGGCTGCGCAGGAGGCAAGCAGAAGAAGCGTAAGGCCGCAGAGCGGAAGTTTCATAAAGTGATGGGAGAAGCTTTTCGTTACAACGGATTCTACAAATAAAAAGTCTTTTCTTTGTTCATGTAACCAAACGTCAGCAACTAACCGTTTTACCATGAAAACGATCAGGTACGTTCTGCTCATCATTGTCTGCTTCAGCCAGATTAGTCAAGGAATTGCATCGGATACGCTACGGGTGAAAACGAAGCTGTCGTTCAACCCGAAAAGCCGAATATCAACCACTACCTCGCCTACGGCACCGTCCCCCTACACCAGTGAATATATAGGATTTCCTTATTGTGATACGGCGGCTTTTACGGTCGTTACCCTAAATATAAACCAACAACTGTTTAGCTCGTATAAAGAGAAACGACGTACGCTTGCACAATTCTTGGAACTTCAGAAACGGTATTCTATCGACACCACTCAACTGGTGCCCCGGCGGATTAAAAGCTATGTATCTGTATTTACTGGATTGAAGGGACCCAAAAAGGTAATTATCGTCGATGCCAACAATAATCACGATTTCTCGGATGATACGGCCTACGAATTCGATACGCTGACGATGGAGCGGAGTTACAAAGGTGATACCATTGAACTTGCTCCGTTGGTTAGGGTGCAGTATGAAAACGCCACGAAACAGGGTGTACAGCCAGCGCATACGTACCTGCGTATTCTGCCTTACGATTCGGATTACGGATTAGGAGGTATAGAAGGGCTGTTAGTCGTTTATGTTCAGACCCAAGTATATCGGGAAGGTAGTTTTGAGGTGGATGGTCAAGCCTACAAAGTGAGTATGTCACCAGGTAGCTGGGAGCAAACGGACGATTACACCAAACCCGACCTAAAAATACAACTAGCTGATTTGCTTTACGACGCAAATAAGGAGATCCGTATTTCAGTTGGTAAAGACATGCTAGCTGGTAACCACCTGTTTACCATTCTGTCGAGCACGAAAGATGGCGAGTTGACGCTGGTAGCCGAACGGTACGACCCCAACCGAGTAGGCGGGCGGGTTCGTAATTTGGCTCCGCTGCTTGTTGGAAAAACAGACAATAACGCAGACTTGGCCATTAATGAGTTGTGGAAAAAAGGAGGCTATGTGCTACTTGATTTCTGGGGTTCCTGGTGCGGGCCGTGCATTGCAAGTATACCTGCGTTGAAAGCGTTGCACGGGCAGGTAAAAGCCGATAAAATTCAGTTTATTGGCGTCGATTATGAATACAATGAAGAGGGCCTGATGAAGGCCCGCAAGATTGAGGCTGACAAACAGCTTAGCTGGCAGCAGGTAGTTGAGTTTTCGGGCAAACAAAACGAGGCCAGTATTCCCCGGCGGCTTGGCGTACAGGCATATCCCACATATATGTTGATCTCGCCGGAAGGGCGCATTCTGATGCGGGAGGGTGGAGAAACGGGCCTTGTTGCCATAAAAGCGAAGCTGGCGCAGTTGGGGTTATTCACGCGGTAGCAGGCCACGTTGTATCTTTGCAGCCTATGCGCTTAGTTACCTATAACGTCAATGGCATCCGGGCGGCCATCAAAAACGGCCTGATCGACTGGCTGCGCGAGAATCCGGTCGATGTGCTTTGCCTTCAGGAAGTGAAAGCGACGCACGATGTAGTTGACCTGACGCTCTTCGATGAACTTGGGTTTACCTACCACTGGCATGCCGCCGAAAAGAAAGGCTATTCGGGCGTGGCTACATTCGCTAAAATGCCCGCCGATAATGCCGTGCTGGGCTGCGGACTAGCCCATTACGACTGTGAGGGGCGTATTCTACGGACGGATTTCGGCGATCTTACCATCCTGAACTGCTATTTCCCATCAGGTACGTCGGGCGAATTGCGTCAGGGTTTCAAAATGCAGTTTCTGGATGAGTTTTTCGACTACGCCCAAAACCTGCGTCAGTCGCGGCCGAACCTGATCGTGGTGGGTGATTATAACATTGCCCATACCGAAATCGATATTCATGATCCCGTTCGGAACAAGTATACGACGGGTTTTTTGCCGGAAGAACGTACCTGGATGACCAAGTGGTTTGCCAGTGGGTTCGTTGATGCGTTCCGTGAAAAGAATCCCGAATCGGTTGAATATAGCTGGTGGAGCTACCGGGCTGGGGCACGAGCCAATAACAAAGGCTGGCGAATCGATTATATTTCCCTGGCCGAACCCCTGCGCGACCGCCTGCTGGCCGCCGGTCATCATCCGTCAGCCGTTCACTCGGATCACGGTCCTGTCTGGGCAGAAATTGTACCACGGACTTCAGTCCGTTTTTAACAAAAAAGCGGACTGAAGTCCGTGGTACTTACCCTATGCATTACCTTATTTACAAACCCTTCGGCATGTTGTCGCAGTTCTCGGCGGAAGGGGAAAAGCAGACGCTGGCTGATCTATCTTTCGCCATTGAGCGGGACGTTTATCCCGTTGGGCGGCTCGATGCGGATAGCGAAGGGTTACTGCTGCTAACCAACGATAAATCGATCAACCACCGCCTGCTCGATCCACGCTTTGCTCACGAACGTACCTATTACGTGCAGGTAGATGGAACTGTGACGGATGACGCGTTGACTAAACTGGCTGACGGTGTGACGATTACCGTTGATGGGAAACCCCATGCTACACTTCCCGCTATTGCCCGACGGATCGACGAGCCGGCTTTGCCGCCCCGTAATCCGCCCATTCGGTACCGGGCGGCAATTCCAACGTCATGGATCGCCTTGACCCTCACCGAAGGAAAAAATCGTCAGGTACGTAAGATGACGGCCGCTGTTGGCTTTCCAACGCTCCGGCTGGTACGCTGGGCCATTGGGCATCTCACTGCCGAAGGCATGCAACCCGCTGATGTACGGGCCATCCCTGAATCGGACATCACTCAACTACTCCATACGAATGGCGCAGCCACTACTCGTTTGCCTTTACGGCCCCGAAAGCGTCGGTAAAACCACGATGGCCCAGCAACTGGCCGCCCATTACCAGACGGTGTACGTACCTGAAGTGGCACGCGATCTGATCACGTCTAACGACTTGACAAGCGATGATTACGCCCGCATCGCTGTGGCGCAGACGGCCGCTGTCGCGCAGGCTATTCCGCAGGCAAACCGGGTATTGATTTGCGATACAGACCTGATAACCACGCAATTATATGCTACCATCTACGGCGTGCCGCACCCCGCCGAATTAACGGAACTGGCGGCTCAGGAGAACTTCGATGCTTACTTTCTGCTAAACCCGGATGTGCCCTGGGTGGCTGATGGCCTGCGCGATCTGGGTCATCGCCGCGCCGAAATGTACAACCTGTTCGAACAGGCGTTAACCGAGCGCGGCATCAGGTACGTTGTCGTTTCGGGTGCTGATTATGAAGCCCGTACGCAACAGGTAATTAACGTAATTGATACGCTACTGGGCGAGATAATACAGTAACCCACCGAACATTGCTCCAACTACTCCTCCCGTTACAAGCTCGACTAACGTGTGCCTGTTTAGCTGAAATCTAGACCAGCCAACCAGTGGAATGAAGGCTAGACATAATACGCCGATCTTTAGGTCTAAAAGCAGTAACAGGAAAGCCAGGTATGTATTCAGCGATACGTGTAATGAGCTTTTGATGAACTGATTGACGAATTGCGATGTGACCAGGAGCAAAGTTGCCATCAGGAAACTGAGGCGTAGTATATAGGATTGGTTTGTCAGGTAAACCACAAGTGTGACACCAAGTAGCAGACTTATAACCAGATAATACCAGGTCTGGCGCTGTTTCTGATCTGAAACGTCAAAGTTGGTATGAACGCCCTTCAACTGTTTTCGATACATGCTAACTGCAAGAGGCACAAAAAGACCACTCACAAGCAGCAACGCCAGTAATGATGCATTGGCAAGTGGTTCATAGCGGAACAGAGCTACCAATGAACAACCAGGGAGCGTGAGTAGCGGATGGCCAGCAACAGATATATACCGAGCAAGTGTGGTTACCAGGGGCCGTTTTGTCAAAATAACTCTTTCGCGATTTTCTGAACGTTATCTCCCTTGCCCATTGTGTAAAAATGGAGTACTGGCGCACCGGCGGCAATCAGTTCGCGGCCTTGTTGGATGCTCCACTCAATACCTACCTGCCGGGCTTGCGCGTCATTCTCGCAGGCAGCAATGGCGTTGACCAGGTCGTCGGGCATGTGAAGGTGAAACAGGCGAGGCAGTATGTCCAGTTGCTTCCGGGTACTGATTGGTTTCAGGCCCGGAATAATCGGGATATTAATGTCGTGTTCCCGGCACCGTTTCACAAAATCGAAGTAGCGGGCGTTGTCGAAAAACATCTGCGTAACGATGTAATCGGCTCCCCTGGCGATTTTCTGCTTTAGAAAATCGAAGTCGATGTCGTGGTTTTCGGCTTCGAAGTGTTTCTCCGGGTAGGCCGCAACGCCAATGCAGAAGTCGGTGGGGGTCATTGCCGTGTCTTCTTCGTGCAGGTACTGCCCCCGATTCATATTGGCAACCTGCTCAACCAGTTCGCTCGCATACGAATAGCCATTTTCTTTGGCTTTAAAGGTTTTAAACGGCTTGGCCGGATCGCCACGCAGTACCAGCACGTTATCGATGCCGAGGTAATTCAAGTCGATAAGGAAGTCTTCGGTCTCATCGCGCGAAAAGCCGCCACACAGCACGTGCGGCACTGCGTCGACGTCGAAGCGGTGCATAATGGCCGAGCAGATGCCTACTGTACCGGGTCGTTTGCGGGTCACGATCTTGCGAATGGTGCCATCAGCCTGCGGTTGCTCGATATACTCTTCACGGTGATAGGTAACATCAATAAACGGGGGCCTGAACTCCATCAGCGGCTCAATGTTGCCGAGCAGATTCTTTAGGTTGTCGCCCTTGATGGGGGGAATTACTTCAATTGAAAAGATCGGCTTGCCATTGGCGCGGCGGATGTGTTCGGTAATCTTGGTCATTGGGTGGGTATCCTTTAAAGAAGGTTAATCTATTCGGCAACAAAACTAGGACTGGAAATGCTCCATCGAATCGACACTCCGCTGGCAAGGCCGCTACTCCACGGATTTACTGACACGTTGGCCCGGCCCGCTGGCTGGTTGCCACGTCGCCGGGTTTCGTGGAGCTTCGGGATGCCCCAACCCGCCAGCGACCCCATCGCCGCGCCAACCAGCAGGTCGCTGGGGAAATGCTGGCCCGCTTCGTACCGGAGATAGGCTGTTCCGGTAGCCAGCCCCAGCGAGCCGACCCACACCCACGGTTTAGCCCTGGAATCTGGGTGGTAGTGGCGGAAAACTTCGGCGGCAAATACGGCCGTGGCAAAAGCGTTGGACGCGTGTCCCGAATAAAAAGACCGTTGCGTGTCTTTGTCGAGCTTCTCGCTGAGGGGAGCGGCGGCGTTGTAGGCGAAGGGCCGGGTACGTTCCACCGCATCTTTCACCGCACTTTTAACCCCGTTCGTAAGCAGCATGGTCTCTACATACATGACGCCAACGGTAAATAGCTCGCTCTTGAAAAAGGAGTAGGTCAAGGTTGGTTTGGGCTCACCCGGCACCATCTGGGTACGTCCGGGAACGGCATTGGCCGGTGCTTTGGCCGACAGAATAACCAGCCCTGTCAGCCCGATACCCGCACCCAGTGTGAGGTCGCTAAGGTGGGCGGCATCGGGCGAATACTGGTTTGTCGCCGACCGGTCGTACGCGGGGATAGCGGTCTTATTCAGTTGTGCAACGCCATCGACGGTCAGCGGGTCCAGGCTTTTATTGAACACATAAGCTGCTCCATACGACGCCACTCCTGTGCTCAGCAGTATAATCTCGCGGCCCGTTTTTAACGAATAAGGGGACTGATTTACGGGTGGCGAACTCCGCGATACAGTATCGACCTGGGCGTAGGCGGTGAGAGAAAGGGAAACGAATAAGCCTAAAAGCGATTTTTTCATAAACGATCAACGCCGGGAATCTCCATTCCGGGAATATCCATTCCGGGTACGTTCCCAAGCCAGACAATCCGGCCTTCAACGGGAGAGTAACCCATTTCTTTGTATAACTCGATAAAGGTAGCGAGATACGATTCGGTTTGGTCGCCCAGGCTCTGGTACTGCACGAGAATGATACCGCCATCCGGGCGGTGAACAACGCGGTGCGGTGCTCCTTTGGCCTGTTTTTGGGTCAGAATGCTCCGGTCTGTGTCGATGCGCCGGTCATAGCCAAACACGTCTGTCAGGTCGGGGTGGGTAACGATCATTGACAGCCCTTCGCGCAGATCAGCGATTTCGACCGACCGAATAACACCTTCGCGCACGAGCCGCCCGAGCGTTTTATCAACGCAATCGACTCCTTTAATAAAGCTCAGGGCGGCGCATAGTTTCCGGTCACGCTCGCGGTTCTGCTCAAACGTCCGAGTGTCGAAAACGCGTTCGGCCATCCGGCGTAACTGCATATTCTGTCCGCGCGATCCGCTTTTAATCGACTGTAAATCAATAGGTAGCGTGACGGTACTGTTTTCGGCGGCTGTAGACTCATTTAGTAGTCGCGGGCCAACTCCGTTGATGAGTATGTACTGGCAGCGACCTTCTTCCCAGTAGCAACCTGCCTGTTTGGCTACCTCGCTGTCGCGCAGGAAACTGTGTAGCCAATACGCCGCTGTGGCCTGGCCACGTGCATTGCTGAACTCTTTGCGTTCGGCAATGATGTACAGTCGATCAACGGGGCGGGTAAATGCCACGTAGAGCAGGTTCATGTTTTCGATGAACGTGCGGCTTTTCTCGTCGCTGTACTGTTCTCTCACCTCGTCGGGCGTGGCGTCTAGCTGTTGCGTCAGGGTTACCTGTGCGTTCATCAACCGGCTCAGGCTCCCGTCGGGCATGGTCACCGCCAATGGATTGGTTTCGACCGTGCTCAGATCTACCCAGATGGTGTCTCTGGGGTTCGGGTCAACCGTCCAGTCAGCGAAAGGAATAATCACGACGGGATATTCCAGTCCCTTCGCTTTATGGATCGTTTGAATCGTAACGGCGTCGGAGGTAAGTCCTTCGCTCACCGATACCTTCAGTTTAGCCGTTTCCCAGTGCGTCAGGAAGTCGGCCAGATGCCCGCTTTCCCGGCCGCAGAACGTAAGAATTTCGTCGAGGAAGCGAAAGAGGAACGGCTGGTCGTGGGGGCGGTTGAACAGGTGAAAACAGTGCGCCAGTTTCTCGGCCAGTTCATACACGTTCAGTTGTACCAGCCCCGCCGGGTCCAGGTTGTAGCCATCTTTCGCCAGGTAATCAAATACGGGTGCTTCATCGGGCGCATCGGCTACCAGGCGAAGCACTTCCGTTTGCGCGTCGTTGGGAACCCGGTTATGTACAACGCTATGGTAGAGGTAAAGCATCTCATACCGCACCGGCTTCTGCCCCGGCCGACTGAGCATGGTCAGCATGGCGATTAGTAACCGTACCGGTTCTGAAAATTGGAGCGACAACGAATCGGCCGACGAGAGAGGAATGCCCAGCCGGTTCAGCTCATTGGCCACCAGTTGGGCACTTTTCCGGCTGCGGGTCAGCACTGCCATATCGCCAAACGCATACCCATCAGCCTGCGCCCGCCGAACGTGTTCAATGGTCTGCTTCACCATTTCGTTGGCCACTTTACCGCCTGTACCCAGGTCATCAGCACCGATAAAGTCGATCTGGATATGACCAGTATCGGGAGCCTTTGGCGACGGCTTTTGCTGGAATTTCTTCAGGGCATCGTACACTTCGTCGATGCGTTGGTTTGTGTGGGCGTATTTGCGGGCAACGAAGTCGAAAAAGTCATTGTTGAACTGCACGATTGGTCGGGCCGACCGCCAGTTGGTGTCAAGCAATTGTGGTTGGATCTGTCCGTTCAGTGCGTCGATGCGTTCGGCCGTCCAGGTATGGGGGCCGTGCAGGCGTTGCAGGCTGTTGAGGTTGCCCCGGTGCAGGGCCACAATCTGATCCATGTCGCCGCCCCGAAACCGGTAGATGGCCTGTTTGCCATCGCCCACCGCCAGGTTGAAATACCCGCTGCCGAGGGCATTTTCGATCAGTGGCATCAGGTTGGCGAACTGAAGCTGGGAGGTGTCCTGAAATTCGTCGATCAGGATATGGTTGTATTTACTCCCCAGCCGCTCGAACAGAAACGGCACGGGTTCGGTCTCGACAATGGCTTTAATGCGCTTGTTGAATTCCGAAATATGCACCCGGTTATCTTTCCGAAGCAGGTCGACAAACTCGTCGCGAATCTGTTTCAGCAGGGCCATTTTCTGCAAATGCGGATCAATGGCCCGGTACAGCGTCAGTAGTTTTTCGTTGGCCTCGCGCTCGTCAAGAATCGCATTAAAGCAATCGCAGAGGGTACTGGCGATGCTGTCAATAGCGGCCCGTGTACTGGCCGGGGTTGTTTTGGTATACCAGTTGCCTTCCAGTATAGCCGCAGTATGATAGCTATTTGTCTTTTTGTCGGTTTCTCCGGCGGCAACCGCTTTGAAAAAGCCACCGATACCGCTGTCTTTCCGACTAAAATCGAGTTCGGTTAAACCTGCACTGGTGATGTGTTCCCAGGCAGTTTTTCCATGATTCTGAATCCGGTCGGCCACGTCGGCACCGAAGGTGAGTAACTGCTGCCTGATGGTCCGAATCTGGCCCGGTGTCAGGTCGGCAATACGACCCACGGCTTCGTAATGCTGGTCGGAGGTGAGCACGTTACCAAAATCCCGAAGTGCCTCGGCGATCTGATTCCAGCTACGGCCTTCGCGGGCAGTTTCCTCGAAAATCTGGTGCAGGATATGGGTAATGTCGGCCATTTCCTCGGTGCCAACGCGCTCGATCAGGTTGTCGACGGCTACTTCCAGCACCCGGTCAGTGTCCATTTCCACTTCGAACGAATAGGGGAGTCCTAACTCGTCGGTGAAAGCCATCACGAGCCGCTGCGTGAACGAGTCGATGGTCGTTACCGAGAAATCGGAATAGCGGTGCAGAATGGATTGAAACAGTCGGCGGCAGCGGCCCCGGACGAGTTCGGTCAAGGCCGGAAAGCTGGGAGAATCAGGTGCTTTTTTTGTCAGTTCTGCCGTCAATTCGCTCAAAAAACGTTCTGATGCCGGGTTGTTCTGCGCGATGCCGGATACTTCGCGCAGAATTCGTTCTTTCATTTCATTAGCCGCAGCGTTGGTAAACGTGATGGCCAGAATAGTTCGGAAATACGTGCCCTTAAACGTGTCCGACTCGGTCACCGTCCGGCCTTCCCCCAGCGCAAGCTTCAGGTACTCTTTGGTCAGGGTGTACGTTTTCCCCGACCCGGCAGAAGCACTGTATACGTTGAACATGACTGAGAAAATAGGTTCAAGGGTCAACGTCTAACGTATAAAGTTGCTCCGCCGTTTCGCCAGACGCTATCGGGTGAAGCAACTTTATATGTTAGGCGTTGAACGTTGGGCAATTACCTTTGACCCTGTTTTCAAAGATTGAACCGTATCCCAAGGCCCGAGCTAATACTCAGGAAGAGGGGGGAGGGTAGCACTTCGGCGTAGAGGCCTAATTCGGCAAAGATGGAGTACTGTTTGTTGGGTACGAAGTATTCAATACCCGCTACCGCCGAGCCACCCAGCGCAATGGCACTTTCGTAATCATTCGTGGCCGCAAACCGATCGGGGTAATAGCGGCGGCTGTTGATCTGCCCACCGAAACCGTAATACCCACGAATATTGTCATTGCCCAACACCCGGTCGTGCCAGAGATAATGGCCCTGAACGCTGAGACCCACCGTTTTGTAATAGCCACTCCGGTAGGCGCGGTTGTTGCCGTACAGGCCACCATACGTACCCACGTTCAGATCGAACGCGTGGTTCTCGCCGAAATATTTTCGGATGTTAACGCCCGCCGGTTCCCCGATTCGGAAGCCAAAGGCCCAGTTGTTGTATTGAGCAACCGCCTGTTTGGGCGTGGCCATGCACGCGGTGAGAATGGCGATAAGTAAAAGGATACGGCGCATGATAAGGTACAGTAGAAGGTTGGTAACGCGGACTTCAGTCCGCTTTTACGAGACAAAAAACGGACTGAAGTCCGCGTTACATAAACTAAATGGGTACGGCAATGGAATGGAGGACGTCCATCAGGCGGGCGTTTTCGGCCTCGGTACCCACGGTGATTCGCAGACAGTCTTCACAGCGCGTTACGCTCGACCGGTCGCGCACAATGACTTTACTGTCAATGAGTTGCTCGAAAACCGAATGAGCTTCGTCGAAACGGACGAGCAGGAAGTTCGCGTCTGAAGGGAACACGTGCTGCACGTTCGGCAACGTACCTAACTGCCGGGCCAGCCGGTCGCGCTCGGTTAAGGTTTGCTGCACCATTGCCTCTTTCTGGGCAACGTGGTCCAGAGCGTCCAGGGCCAGTGCCTGCGAAGGAGCCGAAATATTGTAGGGCGGTTTGATAATGTTCATCACCCGGATCAGCTCAGCCGAGGCGAAGCACATGCCGAGGCGTAGCGCGGCCAGTCCCCACGCTTTTGAGAAGGTTTGGAGCACCACCAGGTTTGGGTACGTGTCCAGGTACGTTGTCCAGGACGCATAGCCCGGTCCGGCAAAGTCGATGTACGCTTCGTCGACGACCACCAGCGCTGAGTTGGCTGCTTCGATCACCTGCCGGATAGCGTCTGACTCAATGAGATTACCGGATGGGTTATTGGGCGAGCAGATCCAGATGATCTTCGTTTGGGCATCGATAGCCGCCAGCACCGCCGGTAAATCCAGTTGGTAATCCGTCGTGAGCGGGACTTTTTTTACCGTTACGTCGTTGAGGCGGGCCGACACTTCGTACATGCCGTAGGTAGGCGGCAGCAGCAGCACGTTGTCTACCCCCGGCCGACAGGTAGCCCGAACCAGCAAATCAATGGGCTCGTCGGAGCCATTACCCAGAAAAAGCTGATTGGTCTGAACCCCTTTCAACGGGGCTAGCCGGGCTTTTATGGCCGTTTGATGCGGATCGGGGTATCGGTTATACTGCCCCGAATGCGTAGTTGACCCGAGCGCATTTTCGTTGGCGTCCAGAAATACGCCTTCCGTACCCGTGTATTCGTCACGGGCGGATGAATAGGGCGTCAGCGAGGCAATGTGTGGCCGAAGAACGGCGGCTAAATTAAACATGATAGTTAGACAGACGTGTCACTCAGCAAAGGTAACGCCGGAGCCTTTAACTTTAGTAGATGAGCGGGGCATAGTCGGTGCATTATCGGGCAGTTTACGACCTAAACTGTCCTGTATTCTTTCAATGCCAGGATAAGTCGATTCGGGCACCTACGACCAGTTTTCCCCAGCGCGTATCGGTCGAGCGAAGTTGAACGGTGTCTGTTTCAATCACCCATTGTTGCTGTGGCTCGTCAAACCAAACTCGCCTGATCTGTCCGCTCGATGGAGGAACTGCCGGGCCGTGTTGCCGGTCCTGATCGGCAATGATCTTTCCCTGCGATAACGTGATGACCCGGTCAGCCAGCGCGTTTACGTCAGCTTCGTGGTGGCTCACCAGCACCGTGGTTGTGCCCCAGGCCCGATGAAGCGCCAGTAAAAGCTGCCGAAGTTGGTCGGTTGCGTCGGTATCCAGCGCCGAGAAAGGTTCGTCCAGCAATAGCAGTTTAGGCTTGCGGACAAGGGCGCGCGCCAGGGCCACACGCTGCCGCTGACCGCCTGATAAGCGGGTCGGTTTGGTGTCGGCAAACGAAGTAAGCCCCGCCGCTTCGATCAGTTCATCGACCTGGGTACGTTGTGTACGTTGCGTGGCGTAGGCAATATTGTCGCGGACTGTCAGGTTTGGAAACAGGGCCGTATCCTGAAAGACGTACCCAATCGAACGTTGCTGAGGTGTCAGGTTGATGCGTTGCTGCTGATCGAACCAGACGCTTCCGTCAACCACAATCCGGCCCTGATCGGGCGTTTCGAGTCCCGCCAGTAGCCGAAGGAGCGTCGTTTTGCCCGAGCCCGACGGCCCGATGATGGCGGTCAGGCTTTCGCTCGGCAAGCGCATCGCCAGTTGAAGACTGCCTGGGCCTTCGGTGAACAACCGGGGTACTGTCACGGTAAGGTCGATCATACCGTTACCCGTTTGTTGAAACTATATACCAGCAGCAGAATTCCCAGCGACAGCCCCAGCAAGAGAGCCGCGTAGGCGTGGGCCGTATCGAAATGCAGTAGCTCCACTTCGTTGTAAATGGCAATCGACGCTACGCGGGTTTGGCCCGGTAAATTGCCACCGATCATCAGCACCAGGCCAAATTCGCCAATGGTGTGGGCAAAGGTCAGGATAATACCCGTTAGCAACGCCGGTTTACAGTTTGGCAGCATCACCCGCCACAGCGTCCGGGTGGGCGACTGGCCGAGTGTGTACGACGCTTCGCGCCAGGAAACGGGCAGGTTTTCCAGCCCTGCCTGAATGGGATGCACCATAAACGGCAGGCTATAGAGCAACGAAGCCACGACAAGCCCGCTGAAGGAGAAAACCAGTTGCAGGTCGAGCGTTCGGAGTAGCCAGGCCCCAAACGTACTCGATGGGCTGAAAGCCAGCAGCAGGTAAAACCCCACCACCGAAGGCGGCAACACCAGCGGCAGACTAATCAGCGATTCGACCAGCGGCTTGAGCCTAAACTGACTTAGCGCCAGCCACCCCGCCAGTGGAACACCGATAAGCAGTAACAATAAGGTGGTGACGCTGGCCAGGCGAAGGGTAAGCCAGATGGGTTCCCAGTCGATGGGCATACACAGAACAAATCAGGAGGCGGATGATCAGTAACCAAACTGTTGCAAGATACGGCGGGCGGCAGCAGTCTGTAAAAACTGAACAAACTGCGTGGCAGCCTTAGCCTGACTCGTTCGCTTCAACACTACCACGCCCTGCGCAATGGGCGCGTAACCGGGAGGAGGGAGGTCGATCCAGTGGCCTCGTTGTTCCAGACCCGGATCGAGTACCACCGATTTGGCCGTAATGCCTACCTCAGCCGCACCCGATAAGATGTACTGGTTAACCTGCGAAATGCTTTCGCCGTATACCAGTCTGGGCTGAACCGCGCCGAGCAATTTGCGGTGGGTCAACAGCGAAACGGCCGCTTCGCCATACGGAGCCGTGGCCGGATTGGCAATGGCAATATGCCGCACGGCCGGGTTTTTCAGCACGCTCAGATCGGCCGTCAGGGGGAACGTACCCAGCGTCCACAGCACCAGTGACCCATAGGCGTACACGACGGGTGCGCCCGCCGTCAGTTTCTGCTGGTAAAGGGCACGCGGGTAGTCCATGTCGGCCGATAAAAAAACATCGTAGGGTGCCCCCTGCTGAATCTGGGTTGTCAGCTTGCCCGATGAGCTGATGACCGTTTCGATGCTGATACCGGTCTGTTTCTGGAAAGCCACCCGCAGCGATTCCATCACAAACTGGGCATTGGCCGCCACGGCTACCCGCAACGGCTGGGCCTGCACACCGGATGACCAGAGCAAAAGCAGGAAGAAGATTTTTTTCATCAGGCGTAGCCGATCTAGTTGGCAATCCGTACGTCGATGACTGTCACGCCCCGAACCCAGCGGGCCTGTTTTTTCTCGTCGGGAACCACAATCCGGTAAGGGCCGGTAGTGGCAGTCAGTGCCGCGCCATCGACGCTGTCGGCCAGAATGATCGTCCGGGTAGCAAACTCCGGATCAAGTTCGGGCAGGGCAAAAACAGCTTCGTATCCGTCGGCCGCTTTCACAACAACGTACCTGGTCAGGTTCTTACCGCGCAGTTCACTGCCCATTGGAGCACCAGCCCGTTTCAGCAGATCGACCAGCGGAATGCCAGAGTACCGATGCTCCTTACCATCGTGGTCTTTCCCCCGCACATCAGCATGGGTCATGGCTTTCAGGGCGCTGGCTTCGAGCACCAATGGTTTGGAAACGGCACCCGAAACAGTCAGGGTTTGGGCATGGCTCGTGCTGAGCAGAGCCAGACTAAGAAAAAGCAGTACTATTTTTCGGTTCATTGAGTTGAGCGTTAGCAAAAGTAGCAGAGGCCAGTTGGCTAGTTTAAGTAGGCTATCGTTATTTTCGCCCAAATATAACGATGAGTTGGCTACTGTGTAATGCGGACTTCAATCGGGGAGGCCCAGTCCGCTTTTACGAGATAAAATACGGACTGAAGGCCTCGTTACTTTTTTCTGAAGAGCCGGGTAAGATTCCGGCTGTTTTGTGCTTTCTAACTTCAGTAAATGCTATAAACTTCCGACATGCAACGATCTATTAAATTTGGCAAAACACTGTTTACAGGCCTATTTGTGGCTTTTATTTTCATTACTAATCTGGCAGTTGGCTTCGCGCCCAAGCGGGAATACTACCAGCTAAAAGTGTATCACCTGGCCGATAATAACCAGAAAGAGCGGCTGGAAACGTACCTGAAACAGGCTTATTTACCCGCGCTTCACCGCGCTGGCATCGAAAAAGTAGGCGTATTTAAGCCGGGTGCAGAAGCCGATTCACTGGTGTACGTGCTGATTCCGTTCAAGTCGGTCGACCAATTCATGGATTTGTCTGACAAGCTGGCTAAAGACAAAGAGTATGCTTCGGCGGGGCAGGATTACCTGAACGCTGAGTTCAATAAGCCGACGTACAAAAAGTTTGAATCGGTACTAATGGAAGCCTTTGCCGGCATGCCCAAACTGGTTCAGCCGAAACTGACAGGCGCGGCAGCCCAGCGGGTGTATGAACTGCGCCTCTACGAAGCGGCCACCGAAAAACTGCACGAAAATAAAATCAGTCAGTTCAACAACGGTGAGCTGGATATCTTCAGCCGGTTGGGGTTCAACACCGTTTTCTGCGGCCAGGTGAAAGCGGGAGCCAAACTGCCCAGCATGATGTACATGACCTCGTTCGAGAACAAAACCGAGCGCGATGCCCATTGGAAAGCGTTCAGTGCCGACCCCGCCTGGAAAACGCTGAACTCGCTGCCCGAATACGCACATAACTTCCTCCGCGCCGACATTTACCTGCTTCACCCAACCGATTATTCGGATATTTAAACCAATTGACTCTTATCAAAAAAGGCCTCAGGTACGTACCTGAGGCCTTTTTTGTACTTAATCTATTTCTAAACCTAGAAGGTCTTTGGAAACCTTATAGGTTTAATTACTGCTTATGCCTGAACCTGCATTTTGATCAGATTGAGCGCCGAACCAGCTTTGAACCACTCGATCTGGCCCTGATTGTAGGTATGATTCACCGGGAACTCATCGGTTGACCCATCGGCGTGATGAAGTACTACCGTCAATTGCTGGCCGGGAGCAAACGTGGTCAGCCCGTTGATGTCGATACTGTCGTCTTCCTGCACTTTGTCGTAATCGGCGGGGTTGGCGAATGTTAAGGCCAGCATACCCTGCTTTTTCAGGTTGGTTTCGTGAATACGGGCGAATGAACGAACCAGAATGGCGCGAACACCCAGGAAGCGAGGCTCCATGGCCGCGTGCTCCCGTGATGAACCTTCACCGTAGTTTTCGTCACCGACAACCACCGAGCCAATGCCCGCTGCTTTGTACGCCCGCTGTACGGCTGGTACTTCGCCGTATTCGCCAGTCAACTGATTCTTCACAGCGTTGGTTTTCTCCGTGTAGAAGTTCACCGCGCCGATCAGCATGTTGTTCGAGATGTTGTCGAGGTGACCACGGAATTTCAGCCAGGGGCCCGCCATCGAAATATGGTCGGTTGTACACTTGCCTTTCGCTTTGATCAGCAGTTTCAGACCGCTCAGGTCGGTGCCTTCCCAGACCGGGAACGACTCCAGTAGTTGCAGCCGATCTGATATTGGCGATACGGCAATCTGAACCGTCGATCCATCTTCGGCAGGAGCCTGGTAGCCCGCATCGTCAACGGCATACCCGTTTACTGGTTGCTCGATGCCTTGTGGCTCGTCGAGCATCACCTGCTCACCGGCTTCGTTGGTCAGCGTGTCGGTCATTGGGTTAAACGTCAGGTCACCAGCAATGGCCAGGGCCGTTACGATTTCGGGCGAGGCCACGAATGCGTGGGTGCTGGCGTTACCGTCGTTCCGCTTGGCAAAGTTCCGGTTGAACGACGTGATGATCGAATTCTTGCGGGTAGGGTCGTCCATGTGACGCGCCCACTGCCCGATGCAGGGACCGCAGGCATTAGCCAATACTACGCCGCCAATGCTCTCAAACGTCGTCAGCAGACCGTCGCGCTGGGCCGTGAACCGAACCAGTTCAGAACCCGGTGTAACCGTATATTCTGATTTTGTTTTCAGGTTTTTTGTCGCCGCCTGTGCTGCAATCGAGGCCGCACGGGTCATGTCTTCGTAACTTGAGTTGGTGCACGAGCCGATCAGACCCACATCCAGTTTCTCGGGCCAGTTGTTTTCACGAACCGCTTTGGCGAAGTTCGACAGGGGCCAGGCGAGGTCAGGTGTAAACGGACCGTTGATGTGCGGTTCCAACGTGTTCAGGTCTATTTCGATCAGTTGATCGTAGTACGAGGCGGGATCAGCGTATACTTCATCATCGGCACGCAGGTGTTGCTTCACGGCATCGGCAGCATCCGCAATATCGGCGCGGCTGGTGGCGCGAAGGTAATCGGCCATCTTCTCGTCGTAGGTAAAGATCGACGTCGTTGCGCCAATTTCAGCACCCATGTTACAGATCGTGCCTTTACCCGTGGCCGACAGGCTTTCGGCACCGTCGCCAAAGTATTCGACGATGCAGCCCGTACCGCCTTTCACGGTCAGGATACCCGCCACACGAAGGATAACGTCTTTGGCCGATGCCCAGCCCGACAGTTTGCCGGTCAGCTTCACACCGATCAGTTTGGGCATTTTCAGTTCCCAGGCAAGGCCCGCCATTACGTCGCAGGCGTCTGCGCCACCAACACCGATGGCGATCATACCAAGGCCACCCGCGTTTGGCGTGTGCGAATCGGTACCGATCATCATGCCGCCGGGGAAAGCGTAGTTTTCGATCACCACCTGGTGAATGATACCTGCACCGGGCTTCCAGAAACCAATGCCGTATTTATTGGAAATCGACGACAGGAAATCGTATACCTCTTTGTTTTTACTGTTGGCGGTGGCTAAGTCGGCGGTAGCACCTACTTCGGCCTGGATCAGGTGATCGCAGTGTACCGTTGAGGGAACGGCAACCTGTGGCCGACCAGCCTGCATGAACTGCAACAGGGCCATCTGGGCCGTGGCATCCTGCATGGCAACGCGGTCGGGCGCGAAGTCAACGTAGGCTTTCCCCCGCTCGAAGGCTTCGGTAGCCGGACCTGACGAAAGGTGCGTGTATAAAATTTTCTCCGACAACGTCAGGGGTTTGCCGACTGCCTGCCGGGCTGCTTCGACACGCTCGCCCAGTTGGGCGTATACGTGCTGAATCATATCTAAGTCAAAAGCCATAATAAAAAAGAGATAACGATTACTGAATAAGGGGATACATCAGAATAACCACCGATTTGCCCGAATGAATTCCGATTGTTGCGCCAAAATTAGGTGATTCTCATTCGTCTTGGAAATATTCTCTGCGCTAGTCTGTACAAGCCACCTTGCCGCCCAGTTTGCGGGGCCGTTTGCTCAACGTTGCCTTCTGACCAGCACACTACCTTACAGACCGTCTTTACCCGCAAAGTAGATAGTATGATTAGTCTGTAGTGTGGATTATTAGTCGGCTAACTCGCTTGTCAACGAATGAAAAATAGGAAACTCACCGGTCTGTGTTGGCGTCGCCCGCTTGCTTTGTAGGCCGCCGCTGAACAGCTAAGTAAAAATAAGTGGTAGAAAATGGCAGGTGAAGCATCCATTTTACTAGTTACTACGTACACTGTTATGGTAAAGTTAATCAGTACACTTACTAGTCACCTTCAATATGATCCTGAATTCTCCAATTGTGAAGCTCGCTGCCTTTTCGGCACTGGCCATTCTGTTCACTGCCTGCAAAAATGGGGATACAACCCCCGCTGTTACGCCTGATCCACCCATCCTGCTCGTAACAACGCTGTCGGGTGCTGGCGAAAAGCCCACGTCAGCTACGTCTGCCGCAACAGGTACGTTCGTTGGGCAACTCGACCGGGCGTCTCGTGTATTAAGCTATACGCTGACATATTCGGGCCTTACGCCTACAGCCGGGCATTTGCACCGGGTCACGGCGGCCAACGGTACAGGCGGCGTTGATGTTCCGTTTGCCAGTTTAGCCTCGCCGATCATTGGCACAACCACAATCAGTACTGTTGGAAAGGTTGATAGTCTGATCAATGGCTTTTACTACGCCAACCTCCATACTACGGCCTATCCGAACGGCGAAATCCGGGGGAACGTACGCGTGAGTGGACCGGTCAAATTAAATGCTACCCTGAACGGAGCGTCTGAAAAGCCGACGTCCAACACCTCAGCGGCTTCAGGTACGTTCGCGGGCGTTGTTGATCCGGCAACGCGGGTGCTTAGCTATACCGTAACGTATTCTGGTCTTGCACCAACGGCTGGTCACCTGCACCGGATTACGGCGGCCAACGGCACGGGTGGCGTCGAAATTCCGTTTGCCAGCCTGGTGTCGCCAATTATTGGCACAACTACGTTGACGACCAACGGACGGCTAGACAGTTTATTTAATGGGTTCTACTACGCGAACCTACACACAACAGTTTTTCCAGGGGGTGAAATACGCGGCGACGTCAAATAATTCCTATGATGAACGAGTGCTGATTAAGGGCCTTGACTACCGCTTCCGAGGTAGTCGGGCCCTTACTTTTGGTCTGGTTATCTGACCATGATAGCCGGTCTGTTCAATCGATTGAGCTTACCGTATAGAAGAACCTGGAGCTTGATTTGTAACAATTGCCGCGGATTTGTGCTTATTTAGCCGTAATCAACCAAATCTTCATGATCATGTTTACAACCCGGAAACGCATTACACTAGCCGCCGCCCTTCTTATCAGCACTGTATTTGGCCTGAGCAGTTGCTATGAAAATTCGCTCTCAACAAATTATATTTCTGTTCCGCCAGTGCTACAGCCTATAGCATTGACCGCTTCGCTGAATGGGGCCAGCGAAAAACCAACGTCGACCACATCGGCTGCTACAGGTACGTTCGTCGGCAGCATCGATCAAACGTCGCGGGTATTGAGCTACACGGTGACTTACTCTGGCATCACGCCAATCGCCGGTCACCTGCACCGTGTTACTGCCGCCGATGGCACTGGCCCGGTAACCATTCCGTTCGCCTCGCTGACCTCGCCCATCATCGGCACAACCAGCACGCTCCGCCAGTCGCAGGTGGATAGTATGAAAAACGGCTTTTTCTACGCCAATCTCCATACAAGCGCCTACCCAGCCGGCGAAATTCGCGGCGATATCAAGGTGAAATAAGTTTCAAGTTTCAGGTGCTTCGCCACTCAACTATCCCGTTGAATAGCGAAGCACCTGAAATTTATAGAACACCCTTCGTGCTTGGCAGGCTGTCTAGCGCTTTAATATCACGTTTCACCGCCATTTTGATGGCTTTGGCAAAGGCCTTGAAGATCGCTTCGATCTTGTGATGTTCATTATCGCCGTCGACCTTGATATTTACATTCGCCTGAGCGGTGTCGGCGAATGATTTGAAAAAGTGGAAGAACATTTCTGTCGGCATTTCGCCGATTTTTTCCCGCTTGAATTCGGCATCCCACACCAGCCAGGGCCGACCCGAAAAGTCGATGGCTACCTGCGCCAGGGCTTCGTCCATCGGCAACAAAAAACCGTATCGGCTAATACCCCGTTTGTTGCCAAGTGCCTGCCGATAGGCTTCACCAAGAGCCAGCGCCGTATCTTCAATCGTGTGGTGCTCGTCGATGTGCAGGTCACCGTCGACGTGAATGCTCAGGTCTGCCCCGGAATGCTTCGCCAACTGGTCGAGCATGTGGTCGAAAAAGCCGAGACCTGTGTGCATATCCGCCCGGCCCGTTCCATCCAGATTCAGCTCAATCCTGATCTTTGTTTCGTTGGTGTTTCGTTCCACACGGGCAGTACGGGCGGGCAGGCGAAGAAACGTATAAATTTCGTTCCAGTCGCTGGTTGTCAGGGCAATAGCCTGCTTCATCTCGTCGGTTAACCCGTCGGTATCGGCTGCCTGGGTATCCGGGTTTATGTTTGGCGGAATAAATAGAATCGCTTTCGCACCAAGATTAAGGGCCAGTTTCACGTCGGTCAGGCGGTCGCCGATGACATAGCTGTTGGGCAAATCATAGGTATCAGAAAAGTAACTCGTCAACATGCCGGTGCCGGGCTTGCGTGTAGGTACGTTGTCGGCGGGGAAAGTGCGGTCGATGTGCTGGGCGGCGAAGTGAATGTTCTCGTTTTCGAGTGTCCGCATCATCTTGTTATGAGCGGGCCAGAAGGTTTCTTCGGGAAACGCCGCCGTGCCCAGTCCGTCCTGGTTAGTTACCATAACCAGTTGGTAAGGCGTTTCTTCGGCAATTTTCCGCAGGGCTGATAGCACATTAGGGACGAATTCGAGTTTATCGAGCGAATCGATCTGAAAGTCGGACTGCGGTTCGATAATGAGCGTACCGTCGCGGTCGATGAATAATAGGGGTTGCATGGCCGCAAGTTAATTGGTCGGGGAGAAAGAATCGGCCATAATCGCGTTGAAACCAGTTTTTGCGCTATATTTGGGCATAAAAATCGAGTAAAATAGCCGCTAATGTCGGCATATAGCTACCTCCGTATACTTAGTGCAACGAAGTAAAAGTAAAGGCATTCAAATAGGTATTTGCTAACGATAGGATTAACAAAGAAGATTGTTTTGTAAACAAACTGTCGCTCATTTCCCTACCCGGTTTTCAATCGACAAATCCCCATAAGCCAGAATTTCGTACCCTGTAATTAATAACCAGATTTCCATATATAATCGTTTTTCGTACAAAAAATGCAGCAGTCAAGACGTACTAAACTTACCCGGATCGGGGTTTTCTATGATGGTAATTATTTTCTTCATGTAAGTAACTACTACAATTATTCGCACGAACGTCGCAGCCGTATCAGCATATCGGGGTTGCACGGGTTTATTCGTAATCAGGTAGCCGATGCTGAAGATACCGATAAACACCTTTGCCAGATTGTTGATGCGCATTACTTCCGGGGGCGGCTAAATGCGCACGAAGCCAGCCAACGGGGCAACCAGCTATTCTACGATCGCCTTTTCGACGATATCCTGATGTCGGAAGGTGTAGTGACTCATTACCTGCCTGTGAAGACGTATCAGGGTTACCGGCAGGAAAAAGGAATCGATGTATGGCTGGCGCTGGAGACCTACGAACTGGCTACCTACAAAGAATTCGACGTGGTAGTGCTGATCACGGCCGACGGTGACTACGTGCCGCTGATTCGAAAACTGAACACGCTGGGTACGCGGGTAATGGTATTGAGCTGGGATTTTGAATACCTCAATGACGAAGGGGAAAAAATGGTGACCCGCACCTCGCAGGACCTGCTCGAAGAGGTGTCGTACCCGGTACCGATGCATGAAATCATTGATAATCGCCTCAAAAAGAACGATTCGCTGATTCGGGATTTATTTGTGAAACAACAGCCCCGTGCCGATGCGCCGCCCCGTCAGTTCTACCAGAATGGAGCCATCAACGGGAATGGAAACGGAACAGGTACGTACCAGAACCCGAATTTCACGGACGAGAATGTGCAGTTGCTGCCTGGTGAAAGCGAAGGCGAAGACGATATGCAGCCCGATTTCGAGAACTCAGACGAGCGGCATATCAGCACGGTTCGCAGCCTGAAAACCGGATACGGCTTCATCAACTGGCCGCCGAATAACCTGTTTTTCCACTACACCAGTGTTACAGCGGGCGACTTCAACGACTTCCAGATCGATGATGAAGTGTCGTTTAGGCTGGGTAAGAACAACGAAGGCAAAGATATTGCCGTTGATGTGCAAGTGGTTGAATACCAGCCATGAACCAATTTCGCTTTGCAGTTACTGACGTAGTTCCGGCTGGCTATCCAAACTGGCGCTGGGCCTTGTTAGCTGCTGCTGAAGCAACATTCGGGCAGGTTGTTTTCCTGAACAACAATGACCTGACCTATCCTAACGACCCGTTTCCCAACCGACTCTATGCCGGTGCGAAACGGGTCGTTTCGTTTACGCCCCAGAAATCACCCAGTCATGATTTGCAGACGCTGGCCGACTTTCATGCCCAACACCGGTGCCATCTGGTTGGGTACGTTGGCTACGACGTGAAAAACCAGTTGGAAAACCTGCAAAGCCGCCACCCCAACCGGCTTGGATTTCCAGCTATCTGGTTCTTCGAGCCAACGTACCTGGTTGATTTTGAGCCCGACGCGATCGTCATTCATACCGACTTACCCGATGCCGGGCCGTGGTCTGACTGGCTGACTTCGCCAGGTACGTTGCCTGCGTCCCGGCGAGTGGCGAAGGGAGGTGCAACCATACAGGCGCGGGTGTCGGAGGCCAGGTACGTTGCCGCCGTTGACCACATCCGGGCGTTGATTGAAGCGGGCGACGTGTATGAGCTGAACTACTGCATGGAGTTCTACGCTGAACAGTTGCAACTCGTGCCCGTCGATACCTACAGGGCGCTTTGCCAGCGATCACCAATGCCGTTTTCGGTCTTCCTGAAACAACACGACAGGTACGTTATGGGCGCGTCGCCGGAGCGATTCCTGAAGAAAACGGGCACTAAACTCCTGTCGCAACCCATAAAAGGCACCATCCGACGCGGCCAAACCAGCGCTGACGATGAGGCCTTGAAAGCGCAGTTACGGAGTAGCGAGAAGGAACAGGCCGAAAACCTGATGATCGTTGACCTGGTCCGTAATGATCTGGCCCGGTCGGCCGAAACCGGGTCGGTGCGGGTCGATGAGTTGTTTGGTATTTATACCTTTCAGCAGGTGCACCAGATGATTTCAACGGTGTCGGCAACGGTGCGCTCCGATGCGTCGCTGGCCGAAGTGCTGGGCCATGCATTTCCGATGGGCAGCATGACAGGCGCACCAAAGATTCGGGCCATGGAGCGCATCGATGAACTGGAAGCTAGTCGGCGGGGCGTTTATTCAGGAGTGATTGGCTACATCACGCCCGATGGCGATTTCGATTTCAGCGTGGTCATTCGCAGTATCCTCTACAACGCTGCCGACTGCTACGCCAGCTTCAGTGTGGGGAGTGCCATTACCTACGACGCTGACCCATTGCAGGAGTATGCCGAATGTTTGTTGAAAGCCAGTGCCATGCGGGCGGTGCTGGAAGGGGAATAGCCCGTGTTGCGTACCTTGTGGGTTGGTTCTAAACCCTGATGTTATGTCGCTTTATATCATGTCTGCCATTTATATTCTGGCGGGGATCTGGCATTTTGTTCGCCCGAAATTTTACTTGTACATCATGCCGCCTTACCTGCCCGCTCATCAGGCGCTGGTGTTCTGGAGTGGCGTGGCCGAGGTGCTGGTGGGCGTTGGGTTGCTGTTTCCGGCCACGCGCGTGTGGGCAGCCTGGGGCCTGATCGCCCTGCTGATCGCCGTATTTCCAGCGAATTATTACATGGCCGTAGGCGAGAAATTCCAGCAAATGTCGCCCTGGCTACGGTGGGGGCGGTTACCACTTCAAGGGCTCCTTATCTGGTGGGCGTATCAGTTCACGAAATGAGTCGGGAACGTCGAATCGGCTGGTTGAAAACTTATCCGTTTATGTCAGGTTAGTATAACGAATAGGAATTTTCCAGACTGTTTATGAACCGATTACACGCTATCCTTTATACCGTTGGCGCTTCCCTTGCTGGTCAACTTGCGCATGGTCAACCGTTGGCTGCGTCGGCAGCCGAGCGCCTGCAGTTTAGCCAGGATCGATACAATCACACCCGAACATTGGGGTTGACGTTGGGCGGCTACGCGCTGGCTAATCTGGCCGTGAGCGGGGTTGCCATTGGTCAATCGTCGGGTGAGACCAAGTACATTCACCAGATGAACCTGTACTGGAACGCCGTCAATCTGGGGATTGCCGGTCTAGGCCTGTTGGGCTTACGCAAGCAGCATCCTGAATCGGAAACGCTGGGCGAGGCTGTACAAAAGCACAACTCGATGAAGCAGACCCTGCTGTTCAACGCAGGGCTCGACGATGGGCGTGGGCATAACGATTCCCATCCGGTAGCAATCAGGGTTTCGTCTGTTATTTTCGCAGGAAGTTTTTTTGACAGGATTTACATGATTAACAGGCTTTTCTGTTTGTTTCGGAGTAACTAAAACAAACAGAAAAGCCTGTTAATCATGTAAATCCTGTCAAAAAAACTTCCCCAAGTACTTAATCAACCAGCCGACGTTTATCGTCATCTTCTGAATGCCGCAACCCAAACGCGCCAGTGAATCGCATACCATCATGACCGAGATGGTGCTACCCAACGATACCAATACGCTCAACAACCTGATGGGTGGACGACTGCTCCACTTCATGGATATTGCCGCCGCCATTGCCGCCCAAAAGCACTCAAACCGGATTGTGGTGACGGCTTCGGTCGACAACGTATCGTTTGCGGAGCCCATTAAGCTGGGCAACATTGTGACTATGAAAGCGCAGGTGACCCGGGCATTCAGTTCATCGATGGAAGTGTTTATCGAAGTGTGGGCCGAAGATATTCCGGCGGGCGTTCGGGTTAGTACCAACAGCGCCTACTACACCTTTGTGGCCGTTGACCAGAGCGGACGCCCCATCGAAGTGCCGCCCGTGATTGCTGAAACTGATGATGAAAAAGCCCGGTACGAATCCGCGCTCCGCCGTCGGCAACTGCGCCTTGTGCTGGCCGGTCGAATGAAACCTCAGGAAGCCACTGAGCTTCGTGCTTTACTGGAAATGTAAACTGGATGGGGGATATGGGATTGGGGATTTGTTGCTGACGCACGCCTATTCTTGCGTCAGCAACAAATCCCCAATCCCATATCCCCCATCCAGTTTATGCCATTTTGAATCCATCGCCGAGGGCGAAAATGGTTTTCAGGCATTGCGCCGTCAGGATGGCGTCTTCCAAGGCGTTGTGGAATGAATCTTCCCGCTCGAAGCCGAAGTGGGCGGCAATGGCGGTCAGGCTCAGGCTTTTGGGCGTGGGTTTGCCATTCTTCTGCAACACCCGAAATACAAAATAACTGAGCGTATGCAGATCGACCAGCGTACGGGAGAAGGGCCATTTCAGCTTCTCGTCAGTGTAAGCCTGCTTCAGGAAATTGATGTCGTGCATCACGCTCTGTCCGCAGATGGTCACATTCCGCAGAAAGGGCGTTTTGTCGATTTGATTGGGTGGAACACGAATGGACAGTTTCTCGCAAATCCAGTTCTCAAACGCCGGGATAACGTCGTAGATCATGGGTGCGTCGTCGAGATCGGCCAGGGAGAGGTTGTGGACTTTTTCGGCCGAGGCAGTGAACGCTTCTGCATTCTCCGGGTACACGTTGGTCAAATACTGCCCTTTCTCAACCCAGTTATCATCAAACAGAACAGCACCCAGTTGGATGATTTCGTTATAGCCCGGCTCGGGGCCAGACATTTCCAGGTCCAGTACTAAAAAAGGCATTGGTGTTCGTCAGCGTTTAGGCTGAGATAAAGTAAAACAGATCAACAAAAGTAAAAAAGTGTGATGGATTCACTGAACTATTTATAACTGAGATCGTTTTGTTTGTACATACAAATATTGTTAACCACTAACCAGTTTATCATCATGCATTACGTTATTACGGGGTCGTTGGGCCACACGGGTAAGCCAATTACAGAAGGGCTTCTACAGGCTGGCCACACTGTTACGGTATTGACTAGTAAGCCCGAAACAGCCGCTAAAATTGACGCATTGGGTGCTAAAGCAGCCGTTGGCGATGTGTCAGATGCTTCTTTCGTCACGGCTGCGTTCGCTGATGCCGACGCGGTGTACCTCATGGTTCCTCCCAAAATGGACACGACCGACTGGCGGGGTTATCACAATCAGGTAGGCGATAACTACGTGGCGGCTATCAAAGCCAATGATATCCGGTTTGTCGTAATGCTGAGCAGCATAGGCGCGCACAAAGGGCAGGGAACTGGACCCGTGGACGGCTTATATGATCTTGAACAGAAGCTAAAAACGGTAGATGGCTTGAATGTCAAGGCATTACGCCCATCGTACTATATGCAAAACCTGTTTGGCATGATCGGTATGGTGAAAGGAATGGGCATCATGGGTGCCAACTTTGGGGATGAGCCGCTTGCACTGGTCCATACCAATGACATTGCTGAAGCAGCCCTTGAGGAGCTTCTTCGTCTCGATTTCACTCGTTTCCAGGTACGTTACATTGCTGGTGATGAAAAAACAGGCCCCGAAATCGCCCGGATTTTGGGCACTGCTGTTGGTAGGCCCGAAACACCCTGGATCGTATTCCCGGATGATCAGAATAAGCAGGGTATGCTTCAGGCGGGCCTGAACGAGGAGGTCGCCAGCAACTACACCGAGATGGGCGCTTCCCTGCGCGATGGCTCCATGCAGGCCGATTATGTGGCCAACCGACCACCTCTGAGCAAAACCAAGCTCGAAGATTTTGCTCAGAATGAGTTTGCCCCCGCCTTTCAGGCATAGAAGTGAAAAGGCGAGCCGGGTCTGGAAAATTGTTATGGTTTTGCTGATGCAGGACTAGCAGACTGTCCAGACCCGGCACTATGCCGCCCAATACACCTTTCCACTTTTTACCTGTACCTTTGCGCTGCGTTACAACGACCCGGGTCGTCTTATCGCCTCGCTTTCGGGCGGGGAGGAAAGTCCGGACAGCATAGAGCACCCTACTTCCTAACGGGAAGGCGGGCGGCGGGTAACCACCGTTCGACAGCCAGTGTCACAGAAAAGATACCGCCGAAACAATGGTCAATTATCAATTACTTTTTAGTGTAAACAGATAATTGTTCATTGATAATTGACCATTGTTTCGGTAAGGGTGAAAAGGGGGTGTAAGAGACCACCGCGCGCTGGGCGACCAGCGGGGCAGGATAAACCTTAGGGGCTGAAAGACCAAATATGTACCGGATGCGGGGCTGCTCGTCTCCATTTCTGCCTGCAAGGGCAGCGTGCCGGTACGGGTAGGTCGATAGAGGGAGTCGGTGACGGCTCTCCCAGATAAATGGTAAGACGGTCCGACGCGCCCACGGGTACGGTCGGGCCGACAGAATCCGGCTTATAGACTCGGGTCGATGTAGCGTTTTTCTAGTTTACTGTTTTCTGTTGCTCCGCTTGTACAGCACGTACCTGAGCGGAGCAACAGAAAACAGTAAACTTTTTTTTGTACCTTTGCGGCCATGTTTCACCCGGGGGACGAGCTCCCCCCATGGAAAGACGAGTTCTTTCCGGGTATTAAAAACTCCAGACAATGGCAGTTAAAATTCGCTTAGCGCGTCGTGGACGCAAACGTATGGCTATCTATGATATCGTAGTAGCTGAGTCAAAATCACCACGCGACGGTAAGTACATCGAGAAAATCGGTTCGTACAACCCAAACATTGACCCTGCCCGCATCGTGTTGCAGGCCGACCGTGCCGTTCACTGGCTGATGGTTGGTGCGCAGCCATCAGATACCACCCGTTCGATTTTTTCGCACGAAGGTATCATGCTGAAGAAACACCTTCAGGTGGGTGTTGTAAAAGGCGCTATCACGCAGGAAGCAGCCGACGAGAAATTTAACGCCTGGAAAGACGATAAAGCCAATCGCGTAGCTGGTACTGCCGACACGAAAGATCAGGCGAAAGACAAAGCCCGTCAGGATCGTCTGGCCGCTGAACAGAAGGTGAGTGCTGCCCGTGCCGAAGCCATTGCGGCCAAGTACAAAGTGGAAGAGCCTGTAGTGGAAGCACCTGCTGAAGAAGCCCCTGCGGCCGAAGAAGCACCGGTAGCTGAAACCGCTACTGAAGAAGCGCCAGTAGCTGAGACGGCTGCTGAAGAAACGCCAGTTGCTGAAGCGCCCGCTGCCGCAGACGTACCTGCAACTGACGAACCGGCTGCCTAATCCGCATTCATGTCAATGCAAAAAGCCTGTTCAACCGAGCAGGCTTTTTTTGTAGAAAAAGAAGTTAATAAAAATAAACTGTTTTAGGTTTCCCGGTGTAACCCCCAACGCCCTAAAGGGGGCTAATGCTCCGCCGGCTGGTTTAGCTCCCTTTAGGGCGTTGGGGGTTACGCCGGGAAACCTAAAACTTCTTTCAAGCATGACCAAAGACGATTGCTTTCAACTGGGGCATATTACCAAGACGCACGGGCTGAACGGAGAAGTGGTACTTTTTCTGGATGTAGATGACCCGTCTGAGTATGAGGACCTTGACTCGGTACTGATCGAAATACGGGGCGAACTGACGCCTTATTTTATTGAATCCTCCTCGATCAACCGCGACCGGGCTATTCTGGCGCTGGAGGACGTGGAAACACTTGAAGAGGCCAAAAAGCTAATAAACTGCCCGGTTTGGCTCCCACTCGATAACCTGGAAGCGATAACCGATCCCGACCGGTTTTACTACCACGAGATTATTGGCTACCAGATTGTTGACGAAACAGAAGGGCCACTTGGAACGGTTACCTCTGTAATGGCGATGGCCACGCAGGACCTGATTGCGATGCAGTATCGTGGGCAGGAAATGCTGATTCCTATCAACAGTGCCATTGTGAAAACAGTAGACCGGGAAGCCAAAAAGCTGAACGTCGACCTACCAGAGGGTCTGCTGGAGGTATACCTGACCGATGCCGGTATTCCCGACGATGCCGAAGCGGACCTCCCCGTTGATGGTGACGCCGACTATGACGATGATAAAGCCTGATTGAGCCATGCGGATTGACATTATTACCTGCCTGCCGAGGCTGCTCGACAGTTTTTTTGGCCACTCTATTTTGCAACGGGCGCAGCAGGGCGGGCATGTCGAAGTCCTCGTGCACGACCTCCGCGACTATACCGCCGATAAACACCGGCGCATTGATGATTATCCGTTTGGCGGGGGGGCAGGTATGGTCATGCAGATCGAACCTATTGCGAAGTGCATCCGCACACTCCAGGCCGAACGTACCTACGACGACGTAATTTACATGACTCCCGACGGCGAGCGGCTGGCGCAGCCGCTGGTTAACCGGCTGTCGCTGGCCCGGAATCTGATTATCCTTTGTGGCCATTACAAGGGCGTCGACGAGCGGGTTCGGGAGCATTTTATTACGCGCGAAATAAGCATTGGCGACTACGTACTGTCGGGTGGCGAACTGGCCGCAGCGGTATTATCCGACGCCCTTATTCGCCTGATCCCCGGTGTGCTGGGTGATGAAACGTCGGCCCTGACCGACTCCTTTCAGGATGATCTGCTGGCTCCGCCCATCTACACCCGCCCCGCCAGTTTCGAGGGGTGGAACGTACCCGAGATTCTACTGTCGGGCCACGAAGCGATGATCGACAACTGGCGCTACGAGCAGGCACTGGCACGTACCCAGGCGCGGAGGCCTGATCTGTTGGGCGAATAAATATAGTTTAAGGTCTAATGTTCAAGGGTCAAAGTTGCTCTGCTAAAACACGACTCCGTTAGCTAGCGGAGCGACTTTAAACATTGAACATTGAACCTTGGACCTTCAAAAACATGAACTGTCAACAACGAATAGCTGCTTTTGTAAAACTCGGTGACGTGCTCCGCGACCCTGCCCGCCGGGCAGATCGGGAAGAAGCAGCGTACCGAGCCAATTCTAAAAATAACTGGTTCAACCCGGAGAATGTACAACGGGCGCTGGATGCCATTGCGCAGCGTATGCTTACCCATGATGCCCTTACAGAGTGGACGAGTCACTATCCGGCCGAACCCGCTTTGCCCCGGTGGGTGGGTGTGGTGATGGCAGGCAATATTCCGGCAGTTGGTTTCCACGATATGTTGTGCGTACTGATCAGTGGCCATAACCTGCTGGCTAAGCTCAGTAGCCTGGATGAACTGTTGATGCGCTACCTGATTCACACGCTGAAAGAAGTTGAACCAACCTTTGCCGAGCGCATCAAAATTGTGGACCGCCTGAACGAGGCTGATGCATTTATTGCGACAGGCAGCGATAACACCGCCCGTTATTTTACCTACTATTTCGCCAAGAAACCGAACATCATCCGGCATAATCGCTCGTCGGTGGCCGTGCTGACGGGCGACGAAACGACGGAGCAACTGGCCCTGCTGGGCGACGACATACTGACCTATTTTGGCCTGGGCTGCCGGAACGTATCGACACTGTTTGTGCCTGCTGATTACGACGGGCACCCCTATAGTTTCACGCCATTGCTGCATACGCTTGAACCACGGTCAACTGAGTTCTTAAGCCAGCATAAGTACTCCAACAACTACGACTACAACCGGTCTATCTACCTGGTAAACCGCGTTGAGCACCTGGACAATGGGTTTCTGATGATCACCGAGCAGCCGGGGCTGGTATCGCCCATTTCGGTGGTCTACTACCAGACCTATCAGAGTCTTGATCACCTGAAAACACTGCTGGCGGGGTACGCCGACAAAATTCAGGTGGTGGCCTCGGCCAATGGCTGGTATGCCGGGTCAGTGCCATTCGGGCAAACGCAGTTTCCGGGCCTGATGGACTACGCCGATGGCGTGGATACGATGCAATTCCTGACCTCTATTCCTTAACAGTCAGCCAATTACTTGGTGGCCAAATAAGGGGAGTAACAAACAAAATGTGTAGTTTTAGGGTAGTTGCTGCCGCCTAACCTAGCTACACCATGTTTGTCTGGTCAGTTTCGTACCTGCCATTACGCCTGTTCTTAGACGGTATGCTGGCGATGATGGCCCTCTACGGGCTGTTATCGTATGTGCAGCACCGGAAGGTGATCTACTGGCAGTACGCACTCTACATTGTGTGCATGGTCATCACCTTTCGCATCGACGATCAGGAGTACACGCGGCAAGCCTATCAGCCGGGGGTAAACTACCTGGTTACCCTGCTTGAGTCGACGGCCTTTCTGCTCTACATCCGGTTTGCCATTCTGCTGATGGACATGCCACGCAACGATCCCTGGAGTTATCGACTGTTACGGGTAATGATCTGGCTGCTGGCTGGCCATTTGCTGCTCGATACCCTTCTTTGGGGGCTGGGTACGTCGCCGGGTATTCGGTCGGGGCTATACGTGGCGAATCGAACCCTGTTGGCTATGGGTGCCCTGATCGTCGTTCCACGGGTGATCCGGCTGAGGCAGGATGTCATGGTCTATTTCATTGTAGGCTCGTTTTTCTTCGTAATGGGCTGCCTGATTGCCCTGGGCGTAAACTACGTACCCAGCCTCTTCACGCGCGACCTGACCAACGCCGCCACCTTTCCGGTGACGTATATGCAACTGGGCGTTGTGCTCGAAGTGCTTTGTTTTACGATGGGTATGTCGTTGGTGAACAAGCAGGTAGACGATGAGCGGCTGAGTGTACAGGCCAAACTGATTCTGCAACTGGAAGAAAATCAACGCAAGCAACAGCAACTAGAGCGCATCCGGGCCGACATTGCCCGCGACCTGCACGACGACATCGGCGCTGATCTCAGCAGTATCAGCATGCTGAGTCTGGCAGCCGAGCGGCAGGTGAGCCAACGGTCTGAACAGGCGTTGGCCACCCTTAAACTTATTGGCGAGTCGGCCCGGCAGGTGTTGGCCACCATGCGGCAGATTGTCTGGAGCCTGACCGAAACCCCCGCTACGGGCGATGCATTTGCGAACCGGTTTAGTGAGATTGCGCACGCGCTGTTCGAGCATCAGGATGTTGAATTACACCTCGATTTTCCCCCACTGTCGGCTGGTAAGGTTGTTTCACCTGAAGTGAAAAGGGCTGTATTTTTAACGTACAAAGAGCTGTTGCATAACGCCTTACGGCATGCCAAAGCCCATTCTATTTACGTGAAGTTAAAAGTACATAACGAAGCACTTTCGCTCACGGTCACCGACGATGGTATTGGCTTTTCTGCCGAACAGGTCGGATTTGCTGGCAACGGCCTGCGAAGCCTGCAACAGCGGGCTAACGATCTGGGTGGGCAGTTTACCATCCGGTCAGCGCCGGGCGAGGGGGCCAGCCTGACCCTCACCTGCCCGTTAGCACTGCCTGTTCAGGCCACTAGCCCGCCCGTGTAAGGTGTACGGCTAGTGGCCTGAACAGGTGTGGTACTGGCATGATTTAACAGACTGCCTTAATTGGGAACAAAGACTAACTCTGGCAGGCCGATGAGGTAGTTTTGGTCACTAGTTACCTGTGTTGTCGGAAATACGGCAGCGGAACCAGTAGTAAGGTAAAAGCCTGAAAGCAGCAGATTACCAGCAACGATGGGGTATACACTACCGCCCTGTACCCGCTTATAAAGCGCATACTTCCGATTGGCCCCCGCCGACTGGTTATTCACGCTGACCATGTACCGGCTGTCTTTGGTAACGGCCAACGGATCAATCGTTTCAAGGGTGAGCTTATCGGGGGTCGATTGCTCAATTGTAACCTGACGTAAGACGGCTTTAGTTGTAAAATTCCAGAGAGTTACCCGGTAACTCCCTGCATCGGTAAGCTTACAGCCTAATTTGGTGATTTTTCCATCGACAGAAGGGCTAAAAGCCGTGCCTAACTCAAATGCATTATTGTTTGCCGAGCTGGAAAAGGTTAGCGAACTACTACCGGTTAAAGCGGTGAAAGGCGTTTCTTCGGGTTTGACGGTCTCCGTCGTTTTAGTACAACCGCTCAAGCTGTAGAGCAGAACAAACAGGGCAATTGAGTACGCTAACTTTGGGCAGATCATAGTCGTGTTCATGGAATGGACTGAGGCGATGAGCCATTTTATAAGGTGTAAAACAGAGTTGAGGAAAAAGACTTCGCGCGTCGCCAGTGCCACTGATGAGACGCAGAGCCAGGTCACTGATCTGTCCGATGTGTTGCCAGGCGCTCGGCTGGGTACGTAGGAAGCAGTTGTAGCAGCCGCTCGTTGAGCCGGTCGACAACAGCGCGGCGACGAATATTGAGGCGCGTGTTGGCCAGGGTGTCGGTACGGAGTAGTTGTTGCTGATCGGTATAAAACCGGATGAGCGTGGGGGTTTTCCGGTCCGGTTGGTCTTCAACTACCCAGAAGCCACCTTCTGGTGGTGGTGGTGGCTGACGAAGGCGGGCCTGCATCAGGCTTATGTGCCTTTCGATAGGTAAACCCTCAGCCGGCGGTACTGGATCGAGTTGTTGCGCCAGCCCGGAACTGGTAATGGCCAGGCAGCAGAGCAGCAGTAGGGGGCCAGCTTGTGGAGGTTGGTATACGGGATGAGGGCCCACTGCCAAATTCCGTCGGGCAGTGGGCGTGGGTAGGAAACTGTTCATGGGGTGGATTGAGGCGGAAAGCCGATTTGTTTACCCCAAAGTTCATACCCTGTTGCTGACTATACTATCCCATGAAGGGGGGACGTGGAAACTACGTAGCTGTTGCCAGAACTACGTACCTGAGCCATCAGGGACGGTATTTAGACACGGCTTCAACCACCGAATGCACGTGCAGTTTCTCGTAGATACGCTTAATGTGGGTACGTACCGTTTCGATGCTGATAGCCAGTTCGGCGGCCACCAGTTTGTAGCTTAGTCCCTGCGCCAGGTAATGCAACACCTGACTCTCGCGACTGGTAAGCTGGTCGAGGTCAGCCGATTGAGTAGCTTTGGCAGGGAAGGTTTGAATCACGCGCCGGGCAATGCTGGGCGTCATGGGTGCTCCACCCGCGTACACCGATCGGATGGCGTCGATAATCTGGTCGGGTGTTGTTTTCTTTAGCAAATAGCCCGCTGCGCCCGCACAAAGGGCACGGAATACCCGGTCATCATCGTCGAACACGGTCAGCATCAGCACCTCCACGGTTGGAAAGTCGCGGTGTAGGCTTGTCACGGCCTGAATACCGTCGCGACCAGGAAGGTCAATGTCCATCAGAATCACATCGGGCTGGTGGCGGTAGGTGTTGTCGTTGGCCTGAATGCAGTCGCCATATGATCCTACTAAAACCAGCTCATCGGTGTCGGCAATTAGCGTACCTAATGCTTCCTGTAGAGGGCGATTGTCTTCATAAATAGCAACTCGGATTGGCATAACAGGCGAAGTTAAGTTCACTCAAAAGTAGATAAAGGCACCATAGCGGGCCATACCATAAAGGGGGGATACCCTCCTGTATGGTATGGCCGTTTATTTAACCCGGTGAACCGCCGGGAACCATCAACTGAATGCTGGTGCCTTCACCAATACCTGACCTGATCGCTAGCTGCGCGCCGAGGAGACTGGCGCGGGTCTGCATATTTCTAATGCCATTGCCTCCGCCCGGATTTTGATAATCAGGCTGTTGGGGATTAAAGCCCCGCCCATCGTCCTGGATACTGAGCGTCAGGCCCATGTGGGTACGTTGCAGCGCAGCCCGAACGCGGCTTGCGCCTGCGTAGCGGGTGGCATTGGTCAGGGCCTCTTTGTAGATAAGAAACAGATCGCGGCGTGCCTCTGCCGTTAGCGGGAACGTACCTACATCCTGGTCAATCTGAAGCTGAAAGTCGATGGCTGTATCAGCAAACAAATTGTTTCCGACATCGGTCATGCGGGTAATTACATGCGGCATGGAGTCATGGCTGGGGTTGATACTCCAAACCATGTCGCTCATGGCGTCCATGATCTGCCGGGCTGTGTGGCCGATCTTCTCCAGTGATTTTTTTGTTTTTTCGGGGTCACGGAGCGCGTTGCGCTGGCCCAGCTCACTCATGATGCTGATGCTGCTGAGGTAGCTGCCCATGTCGTCGTGCAGGTCGCGGGCAATACGGTCACGTACCTGTTGCATCCGCGTGAACTGGCGGATCCGGTAGCGGTAGAAAAGATACATAAGCACCCCAAATACAGACAAACCATACCCAAACAAAGCAGGTGCGAACCACCAGCGTTGCCACAGGGCATTCTCTATCAGAAAGCGGTGCCGAACCAACGGAGGCTGGGTATACCTGCGCACCTCAAACTGGTATTCATCGCCCGACAAGTTATGGTAGCATAACCGGGTTGTGCTTGTTATTGGCTGCCACTCCTGTTTTCGATTCTGCCAAAAACGATACGAGTACCCCGTAGCAGAACCGGGTAATACCAGATCGATTTGTAGTGTATTTTCCCGAGCAGGAATCAACGATTGCTCATTAGCGGCCCAACTCGATGCGGACAGGACACTCCCATTGACAACCACCGTCAGGGATTGGCCATAGCTATACTGGGCGGCTGACCCAGTCGCAAAAAGGAGGTAGACTACCCATCGTGCCCTATACCGATGTAGCCTGGGCCACCCTTTTGCTGGCCAGGCTCGTATGGGCTTTTGTAATCCAAAAAGCATACGCATAACCAGTATGTGCCAAAAAAGCACTCAGAAACATCAGGTCGTAGGCCCGCAGGGTGAGGGTCATTGAATAGCTCATCAGCGCGGGAAGAAACAAATACAGCGGAATGGCTATCAGGCTGATCAGTAGCAGGCAAAGGCTAATCACAAACATCGGATGGCGCCGTAACGAGGCCACCCGATCACTGGCCAGCAGGGAATTCAGGTACACCGTCAGGAGGACGATGGCACCGGCACATTCCAGTGCGGCAACATAGCTGTTGCCTTGTTGCTGAAGTCCTTCGTACCAAAGCCAGTCGGCCAGCAACACCAGGAGCATAACCGGAGCAAAGGCCCAGGCCACCCGCTTCCAGGCCAGCGAAGGCATCAGGGGGGCGTACATCAGGCTCATGACCACGGCATCTATGCCTGTTTCGATGAAAAACAGGTAGGTGTTATTCGATTTGGAAAGCCATTGTGAATACAATACAATGACCAACCCAACTGTTTCCAGCGCGGCAAACAGGCGTACCGGCCCCAGCAGGTAGGAGTACCGGTACGCGGCAACCCCCACCGAAGCGATTCGCGAGTAGCGCCCCAGGTTCATGATCAGATAAGACAACGACGTGGTCATGAGTTTACCAGTTGATACTAGTCTGTAGACGTGGTGACAGGGGGGACAAACGGCGGATTGGGGTAGGTAGCCGGGTCAGGCTGTTGCACCACCGATTCTACCCCTGCCAGGTAAACAACATCGCTCATCTGCCCGAAATGCCCGTCAATGCGTGAGCCGTTAGCCAGTATGATGTCGTCAGGCGCATAGCCTGTGGTAGAAAACTGCCCTCTGATCGTGTACACTAGATTGCCTATTGACTGCCCATCGATGGGGTGCTCGGTTAGCCCTAATTGTACCTGAATACCCCGGAAGTCAGTGAACTCGTTATTTAACAGACACATAAGTTGCTCTTTGCCAAGGTAATAGCCGCGGATCAGTAACATGTCTTTCAGTAAATCAGGCGATAAGACGCCGCCCGCCGTGGGGTCATCGCTTGTCAGGACAGTGATCAGCGCCTGGTAATTGGCTTCGTACGTTTTGGCAACGGCAGCAGTGATTTTTTTCAGTCCTGCATCAAACGGCCGATCCATGAAATCGGCACCATCACAACTCATTTTTGGGGTTATCATACTGTTTTTTGTTAACGGTTAGTAAAGTAATGAATGATTCTAGTAGAAAGGTAAGTAGTTTGTTTGCGATTTATTAAATGGAAAATCCGATATGCCAACCTCACCAAATCTGTTTGTTAGCACCGATTCTGAAAATGAAGCGACTATCGTGGTCAAATTTCAGGAAGCCATCTCACTGGCTTTGGTTTTTGACACGGATGCTCCGTACTACCTGCCCGAAAACTTCTTCAAAGCAGCAAGCGTTGCCTGGCATCTGTACGGTCCTTTTAGCGAGTACGTACCCGTAACCGACGATCTGTCGAAATTCTGGAATTTACTCAGCGCGTACGGAGCGAAATTGACGTTCCTGTATGCCGACACGCCACCCATCATGCTACTCGAGCTAGTGCAGCGTGCTCAGCAGCGCGCTGCCGCACTGGATCCAGGCTATGGCAAAACCCACAACATCAGTCCACTGCTCAGGTCGGCTAATCTGTTCACGTATTTCCAGCTTCAATGCCCGGCTGAAAAAGCTGAAGCGCTCGACAACGAATTACAGAATTTCACACCCGGCTATAAGTCAAAATACCCGTTGCTGGAGCTTGCCTACCAGCGGGGAACCTTCGTGCCAGCTTCGGTACCAACCACTCCGGCCCAACTGCCCACCGATTATATGGCGCTGCTTAATCTGACAGGTACGTTGCCCGTGGCGAACCAGGCGCCCATCGGCATCCATATCGTTGATTTTGCCTGGCTTGATCATACAGCGTTCAGAGGGCGGGTAAACTTCGCGCAACAGCCTCAGTTCCCGTCGGTTGTAGCACCGCCCTCCGGCCCTCATCAGCATGGATGCTGGGTGTTGGGCGTTCTGATTTCGCAAGATGCGCCTTTCCGGGGAACGGCTCCACAGGCAGCCGTTAAGCTCTTTTCTGCCTATGCTGGCGGCGCAAATTCGCGAACCCGAATCGATGATGCCCTGGCCCAGGCACTATATGCATCAACACCGAGTGACGTGATCTTACTTGAGCTTGCTTTGGGGAACCTAAGCAGGCACGATGGACGGTTTAGCAATCTCCCGGGCGACTATCCGGTTGAAACTGATCAGGCTTGCTACGATCTGATTTGGTTCGCCACCCACGAACTCGGATTAACGGTTGTTGAGCCAGCCGGTAATGGATCAACGGATCTGGACCTGCTCGACGCGTTTCTTTTGTCGAAAGGACGTGTCGATGAGCGGGTACAGGCCGACTTTGACAAACCCACGCTAAGCCCCGGCACCAGTAGCCTATCCTTCACGGAAAGGTCAGTTATACACCGCGCCCGTTACCTCTCGAACAAGCCGCAGACGTCGGCCCGCGCTTCAGCAGATACCGATTCCGGGGCTATTCTGGTTGGTGCTGCCGTGCAACCCAATCACACCGGCGTTTGGCAAAACGGCCGTAATTACGGCAGCCGGGTCGATTGCCTGGCTCCTGGTGAACAGTTGCTCACCACCGATGACGGGAATGGACAAACGCAGGCGTTCGGTGAGACCTCCGGGGCTACAGCACTCGTGGCAGGGTTTATAGTGCAGCTAAAGCAACTGGCTCGCCAAAAGAACCAGCTCATTACACCGGTTCAGGTAAGGGCTGCCATTCGTCGTCAATGCGGCGTTCCCATCACTCAAAATGGCGCAGCCGTATTTCCTGATTTTAAGGCACTTAGTCGAGTACTTCTACCATAATCCTGACAGATGACGCTCTGTAGCGAATTGACGTTGACAAAGTTGCGGGGTCTACTTCTATATCAGTATCCCATAAAAGGGGGATGGACGCAAATCAATGGCGTTGCTGCATTGAACAGTCGCTTTGAGTTGGTCCATAAGGGGAGTATAGCAATCAATCGGGGATGTTGTAGTAGGCTTTAACAGCCTGGTAATCAGAACGGTCGACGCCATCAGTTGCGGTTCGGCCTGACGAGACGCCACCGGTGATGATCACGTAGCGAAATGACTGTGTACTAAGGCTATAGCTGGCTCTTAGCTCAATGCGCCCGACGTAAATTCGCTGGTGTACCGTATAGGGAGTTGTGCCAACTACTTCGGCGTATGGCAGCGATAGCACCCGGCCCCCTTCATTCCAGTAAACGCGGATGTCGGCTTTGTCAAGCACGTCCTGGGTGATTTTAGGTGCCGTAACACTTCCTGTATATACGGTGCCACTGCCCGTAAAGGTTGTCGAAATCCAGGGCGAGTAGAGTACACTTGCCGCTCCGGGATCAACCGGGGTGCTTTTCTGGCAGGCCGTGAGCAGGAGGGCAATAGCGGTGGTAAACAGGAGCATGTTGCGGAAAAGAGCGTTGTTTGTCATGGCAGTTGGCAGCACTGACCGGATTGGTTTAGTTAACTGGTTGTCGGTCGCCGCCACCAAAACTGCTTTTTTTTAGAATAAGCAATAGGCCCGCTCACATAAATCAGGTACTTGTACGCGCCAGCGCAGCGCTTCGCCGCCCAGAAGCCTGAACGCAAAAACAGGTCATACAACATTGTATGGCCTGTTTTGAGTAAAGAAATAAGCTAAAGGAAGAGGGGTTGCACTAGAAGCGAACGGTATGAACAGATAAGTTACGTATTTCTACGTACATCAACATATGTTGGATATATAGTATTTGTTACCCTTACCTACGCAGCCAACGTACCTGAAATGCAGTTGCCGGGTATATAATCTTACTGATAGACACGAACGTAATCAACTTCCATGCGTCGGGGCCAGATCGTTTCGTCTACGCCTTGCTGCCCGCCCCAGGCACCACCAACGGCCACATTCAGGATAAGGAAAAACGGCTGTACGAAGGGCCATTGGGCGGTATTGCTGCCCAGCGCGGCCCTGGTAACGGTGTAATAGACGGTACCGTCAACCAGGAAATCGATTTGGTCGGCTGTCCAGTCAACGGTATACACGTGGAAATCAGACATGGCCGTTGGAATGGTTGTTTGCTGGCCTTTCTGTGTGCCTTTGTTGTGGTTATACGCCTCAGTATGAACGGTTCCATGAATCACGCCGGGGTCGAAACCAACGTGTTCCATGATGTCGATTTCGCCGCATTGTGGCCAGCCTGCGCTCGAGATATTCTTGCCCAGCATCCAGATGGCGGGCCAGGTGCCCCGACCTGCGGGAATCTTTGCCCGGATTTCGAATTTACCGTAGGTCCAGGTAGCGGTGTTCTGCGTGAGCAGGCGGGCCGACGTGTAGGCGTTTCCCTGATACGGTTCTTTTCGGGCCTCGATGATGAGGTTCCCATTCTCGACCCGGGCGTTCTCTTTACGCTCCTTTGTGTAATATTCCAGTTCACTGTTCCCCCAGCCATTGCCACCCACATCGTAGCCCCATTTAGCCGGATCGGGTAAGCCGTCTTTATCAAATTCGTCAGACCAGACAAGCTTGCGTTCTGTGGCTGGAGTTACCACAACGGGCGTATCCGGCAATGGCGGTAAGGTGGGCTGAACAATGGCTTTGTTGCACGCAACAAGCACGGCCAGGATGGTGAGAGGCAGTAAGATGTTCATGGTCAGGAATAGTTGATTAATGGGATAAGCAAATAAACCGCTTATTTACCGAAGGCCCAGGTCAGAAAGTCGGGCATGATAGCGCCCCAGGTACGTTGGTTATGCTCGCCGCCTTCTACCTGTACGTACCTGATGTCGTGCGGGTTGCCAGCCTGCTCGCGCTGCAAGCCTTTCTTTTCCAATTCGTTGATGATGTCCAGCGTATCGTCTATTGAGTCGATAACGCCATTGTTATTCCGGTCGCTGGTTTCGTCATTGGTTCCTGTCTGGAGCCAGAAACGAACGGCCGGTTTCGTTGTACTTTCGCGGATGAGGCTGTGCATGATTCGGTCGGTTTCGTCGTCGTAAGCACTATTGAACTTCTTTTTCCGCCACCAGAACGAACCCGAAAATACGCCAACCCGGCTAAACCGGTCCGGGTGATGAAAGCCAATGTCGAAGGCCGACAATCCGCCCAGCGAAAAACCTGCAATGGCACTCTGCGCGGGATCGGCCGAGACATGATACCGCTTTCGCACGTAGGGCAGTAATTCGGTCAGCACAAAATCGGCGTAGGCACTGGCTTTGCTGCCGCGTTTCATATAATCGGCTTGGGAAGCGGTGCCATATTCCTGAATCCGATCAACGTTGGCGTGCATGGCTACCAGCACGAATGGCCTGATAGTCTGTGCTTTATAGAGCGAATCGAGCACCTCGCTCATGTTCAGCCGGGGGAGGTCCTGGCCGTCGTTGAGGTAAAGCACCGGCCACAGCGGCCCTGTTTCTGAGAAACCGGGAGGCAGCATAATGGTCAGGTGAACGGCACGATTCAGGGGAACCGATACGATGGAATCGTCGGGCAATACCGTCACAGAAGCCGACGGCTGGGCTGCTGCAGAGGTAAGCATAAGCACAAGCAGGGAGGTAAATAGATGTTTCACAGGTGGTAAAGTTCCCACAATTTACCCAATAGTCGGTTCAGCACATCCGGCTTTCGTACTTTTGTGCCATGAAAGAGTCGTACATCAAGTATTATTCACACAGTCTGGGGCGCGATATAGAGATGCTCGTCTACGGTGACTGGGGGTATCCGGTGCTGTTATTCCCAACCACGATGGGCCGTTTTTACGAAGCCCGCGATTTTCAACTCACCGAAGCCATACGGGGTCACGTAGAGTCTGGCCATATTAAACTATACTGTATTGACAGTATAGACCGCGATAGCTGGTATGCCCGGCACCTGCATCCCGGCACCCGAATCTGGAACCACATGCTGTACGACAAGTTCCTGTGCGAAGAACTGGTGCCCTACATTCAACGGGAATGTAACGTTGGCAAGATTGGCGTAGCCGGTTGCAGTTTCGGCGGTTTTCAGGCGTTGAACTTCGCGTTCCGTCACCCCGACCAGGTGGCACATCTGATGTCGATGGGAGCAAAGTTCAATATACGGTCGTTCATGGACGGGTACTACGACGACAACGTGTACTATAACAATCCACCCGACTACGTACCTGGGCTGCAAAACGACCACCTGTACCAGATGCGCATTGTGCTGGGTACGTCGGAATATGACTTTTGCAAAGAGTCAAACATTCAGATGTCGCAATTGTTAGCGGCAAAGGGTATTCCGCACTGGCTAGACATTAAACCGTGGGGCGAACACGACTGGCCTGTCTGGCGCGATCAGTTTCCGCATTACCTGAACGGTATTTAACAGATTAAAAATCAGTAAACCTATTCGGCGATTTCAGTAGATTTTCGCAAATCGTGTCGGTTATCTGTGAAGATTAACTCAATTTGCCCAATCTGTGTGATCCGCTGCGGCGGGTTGATTCAAACAAACAAAAAATCATATGAAAAAAATTGGCATACTCTTCGGCATGGAACGGTCTTTCCCACATGCTTTCGTTGATCGGGTCAATGAAAAACAGTCTGACTTTCAGGCCGAATTCGTCTCCATCGATCGCGTAGAGCAGGGCGTTGCCACCGACTACGCCGTTATCATCGACCGAATTTCGCAGGACGTACCGTTCTACAAGGCGTTTCTAAAGAACGCGGCTCTCTGCGGCACCGCCGTGGTGAATAACCCTTTCTGGTGGAGTGCCGACGAAAAGTTCTTCAATAACGCGCTGGCCGTTCACCTGGGTGTGCCTGTTCCGAAAACAATTCTGCTCCCCTCTAAGGAACGCCCCGATGATACCAAGCATGAGTCGTTCTCGAACCTTCAGCACATGAACTGGGAGTCTATCTTCGCCCGTATTGGCTTTCCGGCGTTCATGAAACCGCACTCTGGCGGTGGCTGGAAAAGCGTCTACAAAGTCGATAATCCAGACGAGATGTTCAAGGCATATGACGAAACCGGGCAGTTGGTAATGCTGTATCAGGAAGCCATCGACTTCACAGACTACTTCCGTTGCTACTGCATTGGCGGTAAAGATGTGCTCATTATGCCCTACGAGCCCCGTAACCCGCACCATCTGCGCTACGCCACCGAGATGAAGACAACCGGCGACGCTGGTAAAAAACTGATGGCTACCATGAAAGACTACGTGTTGAAACTGAATCACGGCCTGGGCTACGATTTCAACACCGTTGAGTTTGCCGTTCGTGACGGGGTGCCTATCGCCATTGACTTCTGCAATCCGGCCCCCGACGCTGATGTTAATTCGGTAGGGCAGGCCAACTTCGAGTGGGTAGTCGAAGCGGCCGCCAACATGGCCATTGAACGCGCCAAACGGGTACAGAAGGGTAAAGACAACCTTACCTGGGGTACGTTCGTCCGTGGCTCGATCGAGGGCACGGGCCTTGTTCAGCCCAAACCGGAGAAGAAAACTCCGCCCGCCGTTGTCGCCGTTGGTGAGCCAGTAAAAGAAAGCAAGCCTAAGAAATCTGAGCGAGGATCGCAGGTGGAGGCCAAATCGGATAAGGTAGCAAAAGAAGACAAGCCTAAGAAGAAAAAATAGGTACGTTTTCCGGGTACGTTCCAACGGTTCCTGTATGGCTCGATGGCTATGCAGGAACCGTTTTTTTGTTGGTTATGTCGTACTGTGAAATCACCAGTCAACAAACGGAAGTAATGCAAATTGGTATTGATAGTTTTGCCTCGGCGATGTTGAGTAATGAGCATGGCACCGTCATCAGTGCGGTAGATGCGATGAGCGAATTGCTCGACCGAATTGAAGCGGCCGATCAGGTTGGGCTGGATGTATTTGGCATTGGTGAGCACCACCGGAAAGAATTTCTGGATTCGGCCCCGGCCATTATTCTGGCCGCAGCAGCAGCCCGGACAAAGCGAATACGATTGACCAGTGCGGTCACCGTATTGAGCGCCGCCGATCCGGTAAGGGTATTTCAAAATTTTGCCACACTGGATCTGATCTCGAAAGGTCGGGCCGAACTGGTTGTTGGTCGGGGGTCGTTTATCGAAGCGTTTCCACTCTTTGGATTTAATCTCCAGGAATACGACGAACTCTTCATCGAAAAGCTTGAACTCTTCCTGGCCATTCGTGAGAACGAGTTTGTCACCTGGTCGGGTCGGTATCGGGCTCCGCTGAAAAACCAGCCTGTTTACCCCCGCCCGTTGCAGAAGCAGATGCCCGTCTGGCTCGGCGTTGGCGGCACACCCGAATCATTTGCGCGGGCAGGTTCGCTGGGGTTACCGCTCATGGTGGCTATCATCGGCGGCGAAACGCATCGGTTCCGTCCGTTGGTTGATATATACCGATCGGCTGGGCAACGGGCCGGGTACGCACCAGATCAACTACAGGTAGGCTTGCATTCGCTTGGGTACGTGGCGCAGACAACTGACGCGGCCGTTGCTGATTATTTTACCGGTTATGCCGAAACCATGACCCGAATTGGCAAAGAGCGGGGATGGCCGCCCGTGACGCGCGCCCAGTTCAACGCGCAGATTGGCCCAAAGGGAGCGTTGCTGGTGGGCGGCCCGGATGAAGTAGCGGAAAAAATCCTGGCGCATAGTGCGGCCCTGGGTGGTATCTCCAGAGTAACGTTTCAGATGGACAATGCCAATCTATCGCACGCAAAGCTCTTGCAGTCGATCGAGCTTATCGGTACCCGCGTAGCGCCGCTATTGAGGAAGTAGGGGAATGGTTGATTGGGGATTGGGGATTGGTAATTGGGGTATTGGATGATTTGGGAAATCGAAGCTTCGACCCGCAGGTACGTTTTCTGCTTCATTTACGGGACAATTCGCGACTGGTACGGGTTTTATGTGTATGAACATGCATACGCTTCATATTGACTTAACGACCCCCGCCCAGGATGACCGACCGGTTTACATTACCGGTAATTTTTGCGGGTGGTCTATTGATAATCAGGCATTCCGGCTTCAGCAGGTTGAGCATGGTCGCTATGCGGTTGACTTGACCGTTGATGAAAACTGGCCTGAGCTGATCGAGTATAAATATTACCGGGGTAGTGAAGGAAGTCTTGAGTTAGATGAACTGGGCGAGCAGACGGCTAACCGTACTGTGGCCCGCGATGAAGCATCCGTTCAGGATGAAGTGCCTTACTGGCAGTGGAATGGGCAACCAATCAATCCGGCGTTTTTACCGATTGAACAAACGCTTTATGTTGAGCTTCCGGGTAGCGACGTACCGCGTCGGGTGCAGGTTGCCCTGCCATATGATTATGAATATAGCGGCGAAGCTTATCCGGTGCTCTACCTCAACGACGGTCAAAATTTACTGGGCGAGGGGGCGGGCTACGGCTCGTGGCTAACCGAGTTTCGGCTGGCGCAGTTGGCAACCCGGCGTCAGCATGGCGTGATCATCGTGGCGATTGACCATGCCGAAGCCAACCGATTAAAAGAGTACACGGTAGAGGCCATAAAACCGAAATTAGGTGGCGGAAGAACGTACCTGGATTTTGTGGTCAAGGTGCTCAAACCTGCGATTGATGCCACTTTTCGAACGCTGCCGGATGCGGCAAACACGGGAATGGGCGGTTCGTCGCTGGGTGGGCTCATTACGGTATGGGCCGGCCTGCTTTATCCAGATATATTCGGGCGGTGGCTGGTTTTTTCACCTGCCCTCTGGATTTCGCCGGGTGTGTACCGGGAGGCAGCCCAACGGAAACTGGCAGCGCATACGAAGGTGTATCTGTACGGCGGCGAGGCAGAATCGAAGTACATGGTCCCCAACCTGAAACGCCTCCAAAGCAACCTGCGCTGCTCCGTTGATGCCTGTGCATTTCTACAGGCGGCGATTGATCCGGCCGGGTTGCATGAAGAAAAACGCTGGAGTGTTGAACTGCCCAGAGCGATTCAGTGGCTGTTCTTCAGCGATTCGGAACCAGCAAACGACGCTACCCAGCGAGAAGAAGAAGTATTGGTAGTTTAATAAAGATGGCTGGCAAAGTTGATCCCTTTAAAACGTAACGGTCTCCGCAGTAGACCTGAAAAGGAGCATTGCGGAGACCGTTATGTTGAAAAGCACTAGTGAGTTGCCGTCTACCCTCGGCAGAAAGCTTCCCATAAGCGCGTGTAAAGCACTTTGGCGTAATCGCGGAGGCCGGTTGCAGACCCATTGATTTCAACGGGCGTAAACCGACGCTGAGCCGACGGAAGCGCTTCAACCCGGATCGACCGTTGGTTTTTGCCACCCGATGTGAGCCGTAGGCCCGCGTCTGGAAGGTCGATATGGCACCTATCTGCCGGTCGGGTCGAGTGTGCAAGCTGATAGGTAAACTGTTGCAGCCGATTTGCATCGAACCAGGTCAAGAGCGGCATTTTCAGCCGATCGGTCTGCCGACCACGCTTACCAACGAAGTGAAGCGACAGCAGCGATCGGTTATTATCGCGCCGGTTTTGTACTAGTACATCTAGTAGCTCAAATGGTGCTGGTTCAGCAGATGTGGAGAGTTCAATGTTCATAGGTTGATGAATCTATTGTTAATAGATAAACTAACAAGAGTAATTTTGGTTTTTCTGAGGCCCAAAACAATATGTATCTAAATTACTAACGTTTCTGCCTATACGTTCACAATCAGTTCGCAAGCGGGTTCGGGTATTTATTCAATGGTCCGCAACAGTATATGCTACAAATTGCCTACGCACCGCTCTACAAACATGAATTACCCGCAAGCCCAACTGGAGAGCCTCACCGCTTTCCGATGCTGAAATACGAGTTAATACATGAGCAGTTATTGTATGAGGGTACCTGTACAGACGCGAATTTCTTCGCTCCGTCACCCGTCGATGACCGGTGGGTATTGGGGGTTCATACACCAGCGTATGTTGACGCCCTGAAAACACAGACGGTCGATGCCCGGATGGTGCGCCGTATCGGCTTTCCAATGTCGCCCCGTCTTATTGAACGGGAGTGGGTCATTACGCAGGGTACGCTTGATTGCACGTACCTGGCCCGGCGCGATGGGGTAGCCATGAACGTGGCCGGTGGCACACACCATGCCTATCCTGACCACGGAGAAGGGTTTTGCCTGCTAAATGACGTAGGTGTAGCCGCTCATCAACTGCTCGAAACCGGCCAGGCCCGCAACATTCTGGTTATCGATCTCGACGTACATCAGGGCAATGGTACGGCGGTGATGTTCCAGCGCGAGCCGCGTGTGTTTACCTTCAGCATGCACGGGAAAGATAACTACCCGCTCAAAAAAGAACAGTCCGATCTGGACATTGCCCTCGCCACAGGTACGTCAGACGAAACGTACCTGAACACGCTGTACGACACGCTGCCCCGTCTGCTGGCTGCACAACAGCCTGATTTTCTGTTTTATGTGGCGGGCGTCGATATTCTCGAAACAGATCGCCTGGGCAAACTGAAGGTGTCTATGAACGGTGTCCGACAACGCGATCAGTTTGTCTTCGAGCAGGCCCAACGGTTTAACCTGCCCATTGTGGTGTCGATGGGTGGCGGCTATTCACCCCGTGTCGCCGATATTGTTGAAGCACACTGCAACACCTTCCGCGTCGCCGCGAACATGTATTTTTAGGTTCAACGTTTAAAGTTTAGGTTCAATGTTGAACCTAAACTTTACCCCCTCCCACATATCTTGGTATAGTTGCAGTATTTGCAGGTTTCGATATTGTCGGTCATGCCGAAGGGCTGGGCCGTGTCGAACATGCGCTGAACCATCTGACTCAGCAAAACTTCAGTTTCGGCAATATAGGTTTCCCGGTCGTTATCGTCTGAAAACGCGACCCGATTTGTCAGGAACTGCGGTTCTTTCTGGAAGGTACGCAACGAGTAAAAGCCTGCTTCTACTGGAGCTGTCGGGTATTGATTCTCTTTCAGGATCAAGTATTTATAGAGCCATAACTGCCTGATTTTCTCCCATTTATTATCTTTATCGGCCAGTGTCGTCAGCGATTCCGCCAGGTTGTCGATCTTGGTTGGCAGTTTAACAACGCCCGATTTGTAGTCGACAATTCGGACGGTGCCATCGGCCAGTTGTTCCAGCCGGTCAATTTTTCCGCCAATTTTTACCTGTATGATTTCGCCGCCAATATCAACCGGCAGGTACGTTAGCAAGGTGCGTTCGGTAGCCAGCACCCGGATTCCTTTCTCCAGTGTTTCTTTATTTTGGTACGTTTGAAAGGCCTGCATCAGGTCTTTGGCCAACTGATAAAACAGGAGGTTGTAGCCCGTATCGGCCACGCGGCCACCCATCAGGTTGCGGTATTCGGTCTCAAGCACCAGTTGCACCACGTCGGGCGTTACGGGCAGGTCGAGCATGCGGTAGTTTTTGTCGAGATTCTCCATCGTGTTGTGGAGCCACGTACCAAACTCAGCACTGTCGATTCGGTCATCCACTTCCTCTTCTTCCCGAATCTGAACGAGCCGTTCAAAATAGAAGCGCATTGAGCAGGCGACAAAGTGATTCAGCGCCGTGGGATACAAGCCCTTCTGGGTCAGGTACGTCTTCAGCGCTTCGCGGATGGTCTGTGTCTTGGGAACCGACAACACCACGGCGTCGGTACGGGCATCGCCATCGGCCACCCGGATCAGGGGCTTGCTGAAGTGAATATTACCATTGGCTGCCTGTACCAGCTCGTGTTCGATCTGGCGCAGGAACCGGCTGGGTTCGCCTTTGCTGTTGCCATACGCATCGGCCGTGGTGGTGTAGAGGAAGGTGACGTCGGAGGCCCGTTGCAGGAGCCGGTACAGGTGATAGGCGGTTACCGCTTCCTGTTCACGGTAGGTTGGCAAGCCTACTTCAATTGCTATGTCAAAGGGAATCAATGAGTTCATACGGCGCGATTGGGGCAGGACGCCTTCGTTGGCCGATAGAATGATAACGCGTTCAAAATCAAGCGTCCGCGTCTCCAGTAGCCCCATCAACTGCACCCGGCTATCGCCTTCACTGGTAAACGGGATGGTCGTCTGTCGAATCAGCTCATACAAAAACTGCTGGAAGCTACGCACCGTTACCATCGGTCTGCTACTGACTGATCGGGTCGTTTCGGCCTGCCGGTTCAGGGTTGTTTCCAGTTGTTTGAGCAGGCTGAAGAAAAGGTAGAGATATTCGATCTCGATGGTGTCCTGGCTATCGCGATACACCTCCCGCAGTAAATCAATCAGGCTGAACAGCGCCTCAATGGCATCGGCGGGGTGGGCGGGGCGCCAGCGTTTAAACAGCACGCCAAATAACGCATCGCCCTGCCCCAGGTCGAGTAACTCATGTTCGCCCAGATAGGCCCGTTTGCCCGTAACTACCTCGCTCAGAATCCAGTCGAGCAGGGGGCGGGGCAGTTCGTTTTCCCGGTCAGGCGCCATCAGCCCGTGTATTTTTTCGTACTGCCGCACAAAGGGGTGGTTCAGTAGCTTGACTACCTGCCGATGGTGGAATTTAGGGGTCTTGTCCACTTTTCCGTCGGTGGTTTTAAACTCCATCAACGTGCGCTGCATCTCAAACAGGGTGTCTATCAGCGTAAACAACAGGGAGTTGCGCAGTGAGAGACCCATCGTCACGTTCAGATCGACAACCGATTCGTTGAGCGAATAAAGTACGGGTATCAGCAGCGTTTCATCGGCCAGGACAACGACCGTTCGGCTGGTTCCGTTATCAGTGGCGTCAAACTGATCGACCAACTGCCCCGCTACTTTAGCCTGGAGCGAGGCCGTCGGTACGCCCACCATGCGCATGTGCTTGGGGGTAGTGGTGAGTTGGTTGCCTACCCCAACACTGGCAGCTTCACCCTGCCCAACGTGCCCCGTGCGATTTTTAAAGCCGGGAAACCCTTTCTGATTCTTGTATTGACGCAGAAAATAGCCTGCCTCCTGTTCGGGGTCATCGAGGTAGTAGCTGTCCGTATCCCAGATCAGTTCTGCCTTGGTTGTGTTTGTCAGTACCCGAATAATATGCTCTTCCGAAGCTGTAAGGGCGTTGAAGCCAACGAAATAGATCTTTTCGTAGTCAGGATTATCGAGCACCCGAAGCCGAATCTCGTCGGCCAGTAATCGGTAGGCCATGCCCCGGTAGGCCAGACCATTGGCCAGTAGTCGTTTGCGAAGCGAATAATACGCTGCTTTCAGGTTGCTAAACAGACCAAAGTAATTGGAAACGGCTGGGGTACGGCCATCCGGGGTCCGGCTGTCCGGTAGGGGTGTATACTGGTGATTTTCGGGTGTCCAGCGCTCAATGGCTTTAGCCTCGGTCAGGTATTCGAACAGGTAGTTGGGGTCGATCCGGTACTGGTCGATTCGGTCCAGGTCGTTCAGTAAGACAGACGCCCAGCCCACAAACTGCTCGAATTCAATTTTCTTATCCAGTTCCAGGAATACATCATACAGTTCAAATAGCAAGCTTACGTTGTCGATGAGTTGTACGCCCGCTGCTTCAGTGATGAAATCATCGACTGCCACCATATGAGGGGCCAGCATAGGCCGATCAGCAAGGAGGGCCAATTCCTGCTCAAACACAGATACCGCACGTCGTGTGGGCAGGATTACCCAAACGTGATCAAGCGGCTGTTGAACCGTAGCGCTGTGTTTGGCGTAGATATAGCTGGCTGTTTGCTGAAGAAAAGTCACGGAAAAAAAGGCAGTGTATCTGTAAAGATAACTCCGTCGACAGCGACATTCATCCCAATTTGGTGAGTAATTCGTTCGTCAGGGTACGTCTACAGTGCTTGCCGGGCCTGAAAACCTTAGTACCAGTGGATTGGTTTGTTGCGTCTCAATCGTCGGATGTTGAACAAACCAGTGAAATTTGCTCTTGAAGATAGTTGACTGACTTGATGACTTCTATCTGCGTATGATGATTACATCGACGTCCGGGTAATACTTATCAACGGCTACTTGTTATAAACTGTCAACGGCCGTTTATACAAAAAGTATACTATATATAAATACGGGTTTATTTATATATCACCTGTATTTTATTAATTAAAGCTTGTTGCTATTCATCTGTATTAATTAGTAATACATACTGAGTAACGTCTGTCAGTTGCTGATTCTCAAACTTTTAATCTGGATTTAACCGCTTCCTAAAAGATGCTTTATTTTGACTGGAAGTGCGTAATTTTCCAACACTGAATCGATTAGAGCATATAATTGAGTGACGATGGCAAGAATCTTTACCTTAGAAACATTCAATTCTGTTTCTGGTAATCTAACTGTTTACAACAATACACTACCTGGTGACATCAAGCGTGTTTTTTACATTCATGGTGGAGGTATCGGGCAACGGGGGGGGCATCGCCATCACAAGGCCTGGAATGCACTGATCTGTTTAGTGGGCCAATGTCACGTGTATGTACAGGATGGTCAACGCGAAGAGGACTATACCTTAGTGAGCCCAAACACGTGTTTGGTTCTTGAACCTAAAGACTGGCATGTTATGGACCAGTTCAGTGAAGACGCCGTATTGCTGGTGCTCTCGAATGTGTCTTACGACAAAGCAGATTATATCGACGAGCCCTATCCGGATTGCCGCTACACATCTGTCAATAACCCATAAACTATAGCCGCCCTGCGTTGTGGAACTAAGCATCATCATACCTGTCTACAACAGCGAGCGTACGCTGACTCCGCTGCTCGAACGGTTGATGGATTGCCTGACCACATATGAATTCGAGGTTATCCTGATAAATGATGGGAGTAAGGATCGGTCAGAATGGGTTTGTTCCCGCCTGGCCAACCGGTTTAGTAATGTCAGGGCTGTTAGTCTGCGGCGTAATTTTGGGGAATTCAACGCGGTGCTCTGCGGCCTTAATTTTGCCGTTGGCCAGTTTGCCGTTATCATCGACGATGATTTTCAGAATCCACCAGAAGCGATTGTGGCTCTCCTACAGGAAGCGCAGGCTCATGAGTACGATGTGGTCTACAGCCGGTACGAGCAGAAACAGCACAACTGGTTTCGTAATGCAGGTAGCGACCTGACCAACGCGCTGGCAACGTACCTGTTACGCAAACCCAGCGAGCTATACCTGTCCAGCTTCAAGCTGATCCGCCGGGAGGTTATCGACGAAATTATCCGGTACAAGGGGCCTTATCCCTACATCGACGGGTTGATTTTTCGGGTTACCAGTAATGTCGGCAGCGTATTGGTGCCCCATCATTCCCGACAGGAAGGCCGGTCAAACTACACCGTTCGTAAGCTGATTTCCCTGTTCCTGACTGTTCTGGTCGGGTATTCGGTGCTTCCCCTTCGTGTGCTCACGGGCATTGGCGCATCACTGCTTGGCTTCAGTATCTGGCTGGGTATTGTCCTTTTTGTTGGCAAGGTCACAGGCTGGCTGGTGGTGCGTGAGTGGGAACTGGCCTTCTGGATTGTGGCGATGCTGGGCGGATTACAACTGCTGTTCGTAGGTATTCTGGGCGAATATGTGGGTCGCTTATCAATGACTCAAAGTGGCATGCCGCCCTACGTTGTCAAACGTACCTGGGGCCTATTGGAAGAGAAGACACATGATTGAGAAAACCGGCGAATTCCGTCGGATGTTCCTTGTTGAAGAGCAACTCTGGTGGTATCGCCACCTGCATGATCTGGTCATGCAGCGCATTCAGAAGCGGTTCGGTAGCCGAAAAGGCCTTACCATACTCGATGCCGGTTGTGGTACTGGTGGCCTGTTGCATCGCCTCCGCCAGGCTGGTTATACCGACAGCCGTGGCGTTGACGGGTCGGTAGAGGGCGTAGCTTTTTGTCAGGAACGTGGTCTTACCGTTGATCTGCTCAACCTGAACGATCTGTCGACTTATATCCCCAGTGGAGCGCCTCCCGACGGTTTCGACGTCATCATTTGCAACGATGTTTTCTGTTACTTCCGCGATCCCGAACTGAACGCATTGATTGGCGAACTCAGGCGTCGCCTCCGGCCGGGTGGCGTGCTCATCAGCAACAACAATGCGTACAACGTTTTCAAAGGGGAGCATGATCTGGCTGTTGGTAGCCTGCGCCGCTTCGTGAAAGCAGATTTCGAGAAGCTGGCCCCAGCCAACGGACTTCGTATTCAATCGGCTACGTACTGGAGCTTCGTGCTTTCGCCGCTCATTCTGTTCATCCGGCAATGGCAGGCGCTCCAGCTTCGGCTGGGCTGGCGATCGGCAGGTGAACTCGTGTCTGATGTTGAATTGCCCGGCGCGCTGGTAAACAGATTTTTATACAGCCTCGTTGGTATCGAGCGTAAGCTAATCCCCATCGCTCCATTCGGCAGTTCCCTGTTTCTGGAAATGGAAGCTGCCGGGTAGACTGGTCACTGTTTTCGAAGCGGAATAAACAGCAGCCGACCCGCCGTTGGATGACGGGCTTCTGCAATGGCAGGACCGTAGCGCGTTAGAAAAGCCCGCGTTTGTTCAGGAGTGAGCAGGTCGGCGTATAGGTTGATGCCGGCGAATTGATTGGCGCGCAAAAAGTGATCGATGAACGCCCAGTCTGCCTCTGTAAACCGGTAATCGGCGGCTAATAATCGGGGCCACTGATCGCGAATGAACGGTTTGACAAGGTCGGGGTGAAGCCGCCCAACATACTGGCCTACGACCGCTTTGTGATAAAAACGACGCAGGGTATTCACGCCATTCTGCGCGTCGTAGAACGGACAAAGCCCGTCACTGTTGGTGATGCCATCAGCCCCCTGAATGCAAAATGGCCAATCGAACACGGCTTTGCCCGGCGTATCGCGAACGGTTTTCAGGTAGGAAAGCAGGGTCGGCGCAATGGGTTCTGGCTGCGCATCCCGACGCAGGGTATAGCCATGATACCACTCAGCCAACATTAATACCAACACGGCCGCAAATACCAGTTGGCCAATCTTTTTTTGAGGAAGCCGTACAGGAAGCGCCAGCATGCAGAGTAGCGCAGGGTAAATCATACTCGATCGGCCACCGTGCCGGTTGAAGGCAAACCACGGGAAAACCTTCAGCGTGGGAAAGGCAATCGGATGGTAAAGCAGACAGAGCAACAGCAACAGCCCGACTGGTCCCCAAAGACCTGCTTTTCTTCGCTGTTGCCAAAGCCCTGTTATTGCCAGAATGACCAGATACAGACCGGGGCTGGTCTGGGCGTAACTCTCAGGCGCTGGATCATGCAGGTACGTTTCGTAGTGAATGCCAAAGCTATCTACATCTGCCAGACTCGGAATGAGTAGCCGCAGGGGATGCGACCAGGCTCGCATCTGACCAGCTTCGGAGAAGGTATAGCCCAGCGCGTCGATGCTGATCTGCGCCGACAGGGGTATGTAGAGCCAGGCCGTGAAAAAACACAGGATCAATAGAAAAATAACGCCTGTTTTCTGATTTTTGTATTCTGCTGTCAACCAGTTGGTTAACAGTGTTAAGTAAGACTCTTTTGATGCATTGGTGCTGCGCCATAACTGGTAGCCAATGAAGGGCGAACAAAGGGTTGTAAACGCCAGTGCGTACCCAGCCACATACCCCAGTTCCAGACCCAGAACAGCCAGATGCAGCCAGGCCCAGACCAGCCAGAACGACAAGCTCACTCTACAGGAATTATACAGGTCGTAGAGCAGTAGAAAGGTGGCGAACATACAGATGACCGTCCAGTGAACCACCGCCATGTTGAGGTGAATCGGGTATTTGTAGAGGTTATAAAAGGTAAATGCCGACACAATGAGTCCGGCTAGCAGGGCCTTGGCGATACCGAAACGACCACGAAGGAGCAGGAACGTACCCACGGCCCCAATCAGCAAACTGTAGAGATAATACCCTTGTAGAAAGGGCTTGTATTCGGCATTGGGCCAGCGGTCGAGCAGGGCGTAGAAATAGTCGCGCTCGAATCCCCAGGGCAAAAAAACGTGGTGGGTTCCGTATGGGTACAGGGTCTGATTATTATATAGGTCGAGCAGCGGAACGGGCCAGATCGACACGTTTCTGGCAAAATAATAACTGGTGTAGGCGTACTGGTCGGTATCACCTCCATCGAGCAGGGGGCCGCTGAAGTCGCGAATGATGCCAACGCCCAGCGCGGCCACGATCAGAAAAAGCAGGAAGGCAACCAGAAACGTGAATTGACGCTTGACAGGAAGCGAGGTGGTGGTCATATCGCGTAAAAGTCCATACGAAGGGCTACTTTTGCAACTAAATTCCCGGTCAGCCGTACCGGAAGCAACATGGATGAGGCACAATGAGTGGAACGCTACTGCTGACCGACCGGATGGGCAGAAGCAGGTCACCTGATTGGCGCAACGAAAGAAGCGTACCGATATCCAGTCTACGTTTTACACTATACAGTCCCCAATGGCCGATTATAATCACCGCGACACCGAACAGAAATGGCAACAGTTCTGGGAAGACAACCAAACGTACAAGACTGATGATCAGTCTGAAAAACCCAAGTACTATGTCCTCGATATGTTTCCTTACCCATCGGGGGCGGGGCTGCACGTAGGCCATCCGCTGGGCTACATTGCGTCTGATATTGTGGCGCGGTACAAACGGCTCAAAGGCTTCAATGTACTGCACCCGATGGGTTTCGACTCGTTCGGCCTGCCCGCCGAACAGTACGCCATCCAAACCGGCCAACACCCTGCGCTCACGACCGAAGAAAACCTGAAGCGCTATACCGAACAGCTTAAAAATATTGGCTTCAGCTACGACTGGAGCCGTGAGGTACGTACCTCAGACCCTAATTATTATAAATGGACACAGTGGATTTTCATGGAGTTGTTCCGGTCCTGGTACAACCGGAAAACCGATAAAGCCGAGCCCATCGAAACACTGCTTGAAAAGTTTGCTCAGAACGGTACTACCGACGTGCAGGCCGTTTGCGATGATACCGCCCTGCCGTTCACAGCCGACGAGTGGCACGCCATGTCAGACGAACAGCAGTACGCCGTCACCTTACAATACCGCCTAACGTACCTGGCCGACGCGATGGTGAACTGGTGCCCTGGCCTGGGTACGGTACTGGCCAACGACGAAGTAAAAGACGGCCCCAACGGGCGTGTTTCTGAGCGTGGCGGGTATCCCGTTGAGCAAAAACTGATGCGCCAGTGGATGATGCGCATCACCGCCTACGCCAACCGCCTGCTGTACGGCCTCGACACCATCGACTGGTCAGAATCGATCAAAGAGCAACAGCGTAACTGGATTGGCCGGAGCGTAGGGGCTAGCGTTAAATTCTCGCTTGGGGTTGAAGGCTTTATCGAAGTGTTCACAACCCGGGTCGATACAATCTATGGCGTTACGTTCATGGTGCTGGCTCCTGAACACGAACTCGTTGCCGACCTGACCACCCCCGAACAGCAGGAAGCCGTTGATGCCTACATCGCGGCCGTAAAACTCCGCTCGGAACGCGACCGGATGATGGACGCTAAAACCGTGTCGGGCGTGTTTACGGGCAGTTACTGCGTGAACCCCATCAGCGGCGCGCAGGTGCCCATCTGGCTGGCCGACTACGTGCTGGCTGGCTACGGAACGGGCGCGGTCATGGCCGTACCTTCCGGCGATCAGCGCGACTACCTATTCGCCAAACAGTATGACTTGCCCATTGTGCCGATCCTCGACGCGCAGAAAGGGCTGGATGAGCAAGCTGATAATACCAAAGAAGGCCGCTACATCAACTCTGACCTGGTCAACGGATTAACGTACCCGGAAGCAACGGCTCGGTTAATTGCTATTCTGGAAGAAAAAGGCGCGGGCAAAGGCAAGGTAAATTACCGGATGCGCGATGCCGTCTTTAGCCGTCAACGCTACTGGGGTGAACCTGTTCCAGTCTATTTCAGACCGAACAGCAACGGCGAACCCATCCCGCACCTGATCGACGAGGCCGACCTGCCGCTGGAACTGCCTGCCATCGACAAATACCTGCCTACCGAAACCGGCGAACCACCACTGGGCCGCGCCGAAGGCTGGAAATATAACCCCACCCCTAACCCCTCCCCGTTAGGGAGGGGAACCGCATCAGCATATTCCGAGGAGGTTCCCCTCCCTAACGGGGAGGGGTTAGGGGTGGGGTACGAGTACGAACTGAGCACCATGCCCGGCTGGGCGGGGTCGTCGTGGTACTGGTACCGCTATATGGACCCGCAGAATACCGGCGAGTTTGCCAGCCGCGACGCCATCGACTACTGGCAGGACGTCGACCTGTACATGGGCGGTTCCGAACACGCCACCGGCCACCTGCTCTACAGCCGTTTCTGGAACAAATTCCTGAAAGACCGTGGGTACGTCCCGCAGGAAGAGCCCTTCAAAAAGCTCATCAACCAAGGCATGATTCAGGGTAGGTCAATGCTGGTCTATCGGCTCGAAGGGACAGGTCAGCAGGGGAGTGCTCCTGTCTTTGTTTCACATGGTCTGAAAGGCCAGTACGAAACGACAGAGTTGCATGTCGACGTTAATATTGTCGAAAATGATGTGCTTGATATAGAGGCGTTTCGAGCCTGGCTACCTGATTATGCCAATTCCAAATTTATTCTTGAGGATGGAAAGTACGTTTGTGGCAGTGTAGTCGAAAAAATGTCCAAGCGTTATTATAATGTAGTGAACCCCGACGATGTGGCTGGTCGCTACGGTGCCGACGTTCTGCGTCTGTACGAAATGTTCCTTGGCCCGCTGGAGCAGGCGAAACCCTGGAATACGAATGGTATTGATGGAGCCTACCGGTTCATCCGCAAATTCTGGCGGTTATTCTATAAGGACGTACCTGGCGTTGAGACGAACGAGTGGATCGTAACCGATGACGCGCCTACTGCGGAGGAGTTGAAGGTGCTGCACAAGACGATCAAGAAGGCGCAGGAAGACATCGAGAATTTCTCGTTCAACACGTCGGTGTCAGCCTTCATGGTGTGCGTCAATGAGTTATCGACGTTGAAGTGCCACAAACGGGCAATCCTTCGGGATTTGGTGCTGCTCATTTCGCCCTACGCGCCGCACATTGCCGAAGAGCTTTGGGCCGCGTTGGGCAACGAACCGGGTACCGTCTCAAAGGCAACGTACCCCGTCTTCAATCCGCAGTTCCTGGTCGAAAATACCTTCGAGTATCCGATTCAGATCAACGGCAAAGTACGCACCACGATCAGCTACGCCCTCGACCGGCCAACCGCCGAAATCGAGCAGGATGTGCTGGCCAACGAGGTCGTACAGAAGTGGATGGAAGGCAAACCAGCGAAGAAAATCGTAGTCGTCCCGAAGCGCATTGTGAATGTAGTGATGTAGGAAATTAGTAGTAAGAAGATTATGCGTAGACATAACCCCATCATCCCCTAAAGGGGACTTTGCTTCGCTAATGAACGCCAATTATTGGCTAGCAGGGCAATGTCCCCTTTAGGGGATTTAGGGGTTAGACCAACTCAAACCCCATCATCCCCGTCACCAGCCCTGCCGAATTTCTCGCGGCGGTGCTGAGGAAGGCGAGTAGATCAATGACGGCGTGACTGTCGGCGCGGTCGCTCAGGCTGCGGATGACAAGGCAGGGAATGTTTTGTTGATGGCACACCTGGGCCACGGCAGCCCCCTCCATTTCGATGGCGTCAGCACTGTATTCCGTGCGTAATTCAGCCGCTCGCTGAGCCGAATGGATGAATTCATCGCCGGTTAAGATCCGGCCAACCGTAACGCTGGGAGCGCGTGTGCTGCCGGGAACCTGCTCAAAGTCGAGCGATTTAGCGGCTTGTTCAGCCAGAGCAAGCAAGGTAGGGTCGGCGGGGAAATACAGCGGATTAAGCTCGTAGCTGACCGGGTGCATCGACCGGCGCGTTGGCTCCATCGTCAGCGTTACCGACCGCACATCGTGGAAACCTACTTCGCCGCCAATCACCAGGTCACCGGGTTGCAGATCGGTACGTACACCACCGGCAATACCCGTGAAAATGATTCGCTGCGGACGGAAGTGCGCAATGACAAAGGCCGTTGTCATGGCGGCGTTGACCTTGCCAATTCCGGTTAGTGTAACCACAACCCGCTGTGTCCCCAACGTACCTGTAACGAAGCGGTGGCCGTTGAGGTCAACAACGGCAGCATCCTGAAGCGACTCTTCAATCAGCTTTACTTCTTCACCAAATGCCCCCAGTAAGGCCGTAATAGAACTGGAATTTATGTTCGACTGCATGCCGCGAAGCTACAGTGTTGTGGGTGAAAATCTACCGATGAGTCTGGGTCTGGTTTCACGCTGTGTCTGGTTTTCTGGTGGCTTCGCTAGTCGTGCCCTTCGACAGGCTCAGGGTGACAATCCCACTCAAGGTCGTCATTCACTTGCTTGAGTTTCCTGTCACCCTGAGCCTGTCGAAGGGCACGACTAGCGAAGCCACCAGAAAACCAGACACAGGCCCAAGCAATATACTACCAGCAAGACGTCAGCAACGTTCGTTTCTAAGGCAAACCAACAATTACACGCACAACATGAACAAGCTTTCCCCCTCTTGTTAGAAAAGTGCAAAAATAATTTAGCCTCACTTGCTTTTTTCGATAATTAGTCTTACTTTTGCACCAGAATTTCAAGCGACATCCGTCGGCTTCTCTCTGTTCTAAGCGATCGTTTCAGGTCGCACTCGTTTGTAAGATGTGGTCTACAGAGCCGACATGGATGTACAAAAAGACAGTACAGGCTGTGGGGCGGTGGCTTTAAGTTAACGAGGGTCAACTACGCTAGTCTAAGCGATTTAAAAATTCACCTGGGTTACTCGTTGGGGTAGGGGTTATTTCCACGTCGGTTACGACGAACATCCTGGGTTGGTGCTTAGTGGGTATCCTGCACACGTCACTGTCAGCTTGACGAATTTCCGCCGTATGCGGAATGAATTATTTCTTACCAATTTTCTATGAATCTGGACAACATCCAGCCCGAGACCGACGAAATCGTCGATCAAACTCCTGTGCAGGAAGAGGCCGCACAGACCAACAACCAGCAACTCGACGCGAATGCCGCTTTCCAGGCCGCACTAGCCGATGAAGAGTTGCCAATGCCAGCCGCCGAGGTTGAACAACCCATCATTAAAGAAACCATTACGGTACAACCTGTCGTAGCCAAAGGCTTTACGTTTGCCGACCTGAATGTATCGGCCGATATTCTGGCGGCTGTTACGGAAATGGGCTTTACCACGCCTTCACCCATTCAGGCCGAGGCCATTCCGCCAATTATGGCGGGCCGCGACGTGATCGGACAGGCACAAACCGGTACCGGTAAAACGGCCGCGTTTGGTATTCCCGCCCTTGAACTGATCGACCCAAGCGACCGAAGCGTACAGGTGCTTATCCTGTGCCCAACGCGCGAACTGGCCGTTCAGGTAACCGAAGAACTACGTAAACTCAGCAAATTTAAGCGGGGTATTTATATTGAAACGATCTACGGTGGCGACTCAATCGAGCGTCAGATCCGGTCGCTGAAAAAAGGGGTGCATATCGTGGTGGGTACGCCCGGCCGTGTCATGGACCACATGCAGCGCAACACGCTGAAACTCGACGACGCCAAGATGATCATTCTTGACGAAGCCGACGAAATGCTGGACATGGGCTTCCGTGAAGACATCGAAAGTATCCTGGAAGATTTCCCAGAGCAACGTCAGACGGTCCTGTTCTCAGCCACCATGTCGAAGCCAATTCTGGCCATGACGCAGCGGTTCCAGGTGAACCCGGTGATGGTGAAGGTGGTGAAGAAAGAACTGACCGCTACCAACATCGAGCAGGTATATTTCGAGGTGAAGCCGAAGGCAAAAACCGAAGTGATGTGCCGCCTGATCGACCTGTACGATCTGAAACTGATGCTGGTGTTCTGTAACACGAAGCGGAAGGTGGAAGAGATTGTGGAAGACATGATGATTCGCGGCTACCAGGCCGAGGGTCTGCATGGCGACCTGCGTCAGGCGCAGCGGAGTAACGTGATGAGCAAATTCCGCGCCGGTGCAACAACGATCCTGGTCGCTACTGACGTAGCTGCCCGTGGTATCGACGTTGACAACGTGGATGCGGTGATCAACTACGATATTCCCCTCGACGAAGAGTATTACGTACACCGGATTGGCCGCACAGGCCGTGCCGGTAAATCAGGCCGGGCGTTCTCACTGGTGAGCCGTGATGAGAAATTCCGTTTCCGTGACATCCAGACGTATACGAAGGTACGGGTTGATAAGGGCGTAATTCCTTCGTTTGAAGATATCGTCGGCATCCGTAAAGCCCGGTTCATCGAGCAACTGGAAGTTGACATTACGGAAAGCAAAGACCTGCATCTGTACGACGACATGCTGACTCAACTACAGCACACGGGCTTCTCTACGGAGCAGATCGTGGCCGCGCTGATGAAGCGGAGCATGGGTATCGAGAAAAACGAATTCTCGGATAAAGACCTGAACGAAGAAGATCGTCGCAACGGAAAATACGAAGATCGTGGTCCTCGTGAGGGTGGCCGTGGTCGTTTCGATGACCGTCGCAATGATTCGCGTGGCGGTGGTCGTTTCGAAGATCGTCGCGGAGGCGGTGATCGGGGCGGACGTTTCGAAAGCCGTGGTGCCGACTCACGGGGTGGCGGTCGCTTTGAAGATCGTCGCAGCGGCGGTCGTTTCGAAGATCGTGGCCCTCGTCCGGAGCGTGAAGGTGGCAAAGAAGGTTATTTTGCCCGTAGCAACGAGCGGCCTGTTCGTGAGCGTGAGCCAAACATGACCCGCCTGAGCGTGAGTATCGGTCGTCGTGATTATGTTCGTCCGGGTGATCTGGTTGGCGCTATCGCCGGCGAGTCAGGTATCCCAGGCAGCAGCATCGGCAGCATCGATATTTTCGACAAGCACACGTTCGTCGACGTACCTAATGATGTAGCTGGCCGGGTGATTCAAGCCATGGACGGTAACAACATCAAAGGCCGTCAGGTAAACGTAGAGATCGCTAAATAAGTAGCAATCATATAGTTGAAAGCCCGCTCTGGAATCCGGAGCGGGCTTTTTTTGTTGTAGGTACGTTGCTTTCGCGAAGCAACGTACCTACTTTACTTCCGTAATATCCAGTTGCTGGATCAACGGGTTGGCTTCGGGGGTGAGGGTAAAAAATACGTTCACGCTACCCCGTTCCCCGTCGATGCGGAACGTACCCCGCAGGTTGTTTTCAGGAATAAGTTCACCTACGTTTTTCACCTTTCCAATCTTCTCAAACAACGCCTGCGTATTTTTTTGGCGAAGGGCAATTGGTGTATCGGGGAAGAAATTTTCAGCGAAAATGCCGCTCGCTTCACCATCTTTCCAGTCAGGTAGCAGTTTGACCAACTCCGCTTTACGCTTCGCTAAAATCGGTGAAACGGCCAATGCACGCGGCTTTAACCCGGCGAGTGATATCAGCGTATCCAGCGCGATCGTGTTGATGCCCCGCAGGCCCGAATATGTCAGGTTGGCGCAGCCGATCACGCCGATGCCATAGTCGGGAAGTACCTGCCATTCGCTGCCAAAGCCGGGCAGGCCGCCGCTATGGCCAACGCTCACGCGCCCTTCACAGTCACGTACCCAAACCAGCCCGTAGGCATAACTGGCTGTTTGCGGGCACAGCCGACCCGACGCATACCGGAACTGGGAATTCAGGCCACGAAAATTCCAGGGCTGTTGCATTTCGCGAATCGAACTGCGCTTCACCGGGCCCGTATCGGCACCGTCGCGGGCGGGCCAGGCGCTCAGGTGCAGCGCCATGTACTTCGCAAAATCCTCAACGGTCGTTATCAGGCCGCCCATCGCGCCCCAAGAGCCATCAGCCAGTGGAACCTCGGGAAGGTATTGTCCTTCCTGCCAGCGGTAGCCATTAACGTACCTGTTCGGATCAGCCTTACGGTAATCCCAGATCGTGCTGTTCATGCCCAGCGGCTTTAAAATGGCAGTGGTAATGTACTGCTGGTATGGCTGTTTGGTTACGTTGGTAATAATCCGGCCAAGCAGCGCAAAGCCAAGGTTTGCGTATTCGTAGGCTACGCCCGGCGCATTGGAAAGTGACAGTCCGCCTTTCAAAAACTGGGTAAATTCAGCTTCCGAATCGGCTAGTTGCCGGTCGCCCCAGGGGTTGTCTTCGGGGAAACCGGCGGCATGCGTCAACAGATGCCGCACGGTAATCGCGGGCGCGTCGGTCGTCAGCGGTTTCAACTGCTTCAACTCAGGTACGTAGGTCGAAGCGGGGTCATCGAGGCTAAGCTTGCCTTCATCGCGCAGTTTCAGAATGGCCATCGCCGTCAGGCTCTTGGTCATCGACGCAATTCGAAATTGCGACTGCTCGGTGGCGGGGCGTTTCGTGGACAGATCGGCGAAACCAACGCCTTTTCCGTATACCAGTTTCCCGTCGACCACGACACCGAAACCGAGTCCGGGTACGTTGCGCTGCGCGGCATAGTCGCGGTATAATTTGTCAATGACGGGCAGCGCCGCATTGATTTTGGCCATCCGGTCGGGGTCAGGAAAGGCAGGTGAAGTGGACGTACCTGCTGACTGGGCACCTGCCAGTTGAACGCTTCCCGTCAGGAAGCCAAGGGCAATAAAAATGTAGCGATGCATCATCCTGCAAAATAGGCGTCAACCCTAAAAAAAGGTGGCCTAACGCCTTGTTAAGCCACCTTTTTTTAGGGTTGACTACTGCTGGTTTTAATTCGTTTCGTAATAATAGCCGAAGATGATGCCCATTTCGTCGTCGCTCGTCAGGCCAAACTGGATAGCTTTGGCTGTGGTATTATTATACGTAATTTCGGAAGTAAGCCCTTCACCTTTAGCCAGTTGAATCGGCGTGGCGAAATTGATCACATCCGGGTGTTCCCAGTCGGTAGTCGTGTACACGATCTCGCCATCGCGGGCACCGCCTTTTATCTTAATCACGAACTTCTCACCTGTCTTGTGCATATGCGAGGTAAGCATCAGGATGAGCGAGGGCTTGCTCACGGTAAATGACTTGCTGAACATTTTTCGGGAATTCGCCGGAATGGCCAGGCTGGTATTACTCATGTTCAGCGTCTTAACTACCTTAGTCACGCTCGATTGTGGCGTTGTGTAGAGGTTGATGTAGGCTTCTCCTTTTGTTATCGTCTGGCTTTTGTTTACGTAGTGAACATTCAAGTCAAACGAGGCATTGGCTGGAATTTGTAGCGCAGCTCCTTCCGGAAACTTATACTCGAACGAGGCACTTGGGCTACCCATCAGGTACGTATGATTCGACATCTGGATTGCCGTAAGCAGATTTGTGGTCCCGTCGGCATTGCGCAGGTCACGTACCTGATTCATGGCTGGCGCGATTGATTTGTTATCGAAATCGTAGGCGATAAAGTGGTGGCTACCTGGTCGCATGTTCACTGTAAATCGGTTAATATAAATATCGGTCGGGTTGCCAACTGCCCGCCGAACGAAAAGCTCCCGTTCGAAATTGGTCGCCACATCAAAGGCATCTACTTTCATCTGGTAACCTGTTCCACTGGCTGGCGCCGCTGGTGCAGTAAACGAACTATTCGTTGCACCGCTGGGCGTTTTATCGTCCAGCAGGGTAGGGTCAATGAGCGAGCCCGTAGCCAGCGCACCCCCATCAATCCAGCGACGAACAAATTCGATCTGCCCAACAGACAGCGGATCGCTGCCCAGCGGCATGGGGTTGCCGTAACTCTTTCCGCTATGGTGCGATGCGTCGGTATTGAGCTTGTGATACAGGAGGCTCTCCAGTGCTACGAACGCTTTCACGCGCTTGTGGCCGTCGGCCAGTGAGGCCGCGTTTTTAGGATCGATACCGACCAGGTTTTTAAACGCAACACCTGCCGCCAGCACGAGGCCGTGTTGCCGAAAAGCCGCATCTGATTCCGACGCATGGCAACCGGCTGTGGCGCACGAAGGCGTTAGGATTCGATCCTGAATTAACTCGAACGATGTTTTGGCTAAATCGGTCGTCGTGACGTCGGCGGTTTTCTTGCAGGAGGCAATCAGCAAAGCCGCGCCTAAAGTTGTGGTGAGTAGAACGCGGTAAGTCATACCAGTAGGATTAAAAACGGAGGATAAAATGCTGTTTAGGCTGCTCGCGGCGAAAAAAAACCAGACCAACGCCAAACAGGTCAACGGTAACTTGCACGGATGGATGCGCCTTGATGGCCTCCCAGGCCTGTTCCATACCTTTTGACCAGTGAATGTCGTCAAATATAAAAAGAGTATCGTTATGAACGTGCGGCAGGCAATGTATAAAATACTGAACTGTAGGCTCGTAGCGATGGTTCGCGTCGAAAAAAGCCAGGTCGATCTGTGGTAGTTGGGCCACTGTTTCGGTCAGTGTTTCGTCCAGATTTCCGACAACGATACGCGTATCCGCGTAGCCAAGTTGATTGAGGTGGGCTTTGGCCAGGGCAGCCGTATTTGGGCAACCTTCAAAGGAATAGAGTTGACCGCCGGTTTGCGCCACGGCATCGGCCAGGTAGGCGGTCGTCAGCCCAAGCGACGTACCCAGTTCCAGCACGTATCTGGCGTTGGTACGGAGAATGAGCCGGTGAAGTAACCAGGCGTAGCGAGCCGGTTTCTGCGCGTTTCGGGCAATGGTCGCCACGGAGCGAACTGTTCCATTGCTCCGTCGCGAACCGGCTCCCAAATCGGTTACGGTCAGTGTTTCGTTGCTTTTCAGCAGCGATTTACGAAGCGATTCTATGGGAGACGTACCTGGCGGGGCAGGGTGCCGATGCCGGATGATATCGCGGTAGAGGGCATAAATGAAGGGCGAGTGCAAGCCGTGCAGGTTGCCAGCCTGCCACAGATAACGGAGATACGCAGCAACCACAGATTCCTGATACCGTTAATTCAACTGGAAAGGCACCACCATTGTAAATTCGGGGACCTGAATACGAAACTGTTTACCGTCGATCAACCGCTCAACGAGGTAGGTGCCCACCATTTTACCCATGCTGGCGTGCAGGTTACAGCCCGATACGTACTCGTGGCGTTCGCCGGGTTCGAGCACCGGTTGCAGGCCAATTACGCCTTCGCCCTCCACTTCGCGCACCTGCCCGTGGGCATCGTAGATGAGCCAGTGACGGCGCAGCAACTGAATCGTGTGCTCGCTGTGGTTTTCTATAGCAATACGATACGTGAATACGTAGTGGGCCTGCAAAGGGCTGGAATACCCGTGCTGATACTCCGTTTTCACGCTGACTTTAATGCCTTCCGTTACTGCCGTAATCATAAAAAAAACTCGTTTTTGACAACTTTACAACGTAAAATAAGTTGATAAGTTTGCTTCCTCAACCAGTGAGGGCTAAAATAAATTTCATTTCCTGTCAGAGTCCTCCTGTAATTTTGTAGCCAGCTTAGCCAGCATATGGCTAGTTAGCTGCCAACGCATTCGTCACTTTATGAACGTACTCATTGCTGATTCCTGGAAGCCTTATTTGCAACCCGAATTCGACAAACCTTACTTTACAAAATTAGCTGAGTTTCTGCGGGAAGAGTATTCGACGCAGCGCATTTACCCGCCCGGCAAGCTTATGTTTAACGCCTTTGATAAATGCCCGTTTGAGTCAACCCGCGTGGTTATTCTTGGGCAGGACCCCTATCATGGCGAAGGGCAGGCGAACGGACTGGCTTTTTCGGTGGCCGACGGCATCACCAAACCGCCCTCGCTGATCAACGTTTTCAAGGAGATTCAGGACGATTTGGGCAAGCCAATTCCCAAATCGGGTAATCTGGAACGCTGGGCGTCGCAGGGCGTTATGTTGCTCAACGCCACGCTAACTGTTCGGGCTGGTCAGGCGGGATCGCACCAGGGTAAAGGCTGGGAAACCTTTACCGACGCCGTGATCAAGCTTATTTCCGAGCAGAAAGAGCATGTCGTTTTCATGCTGTGGGGCGCGTATGCCCAAAAAAAAGGCGCTGTTATTGACGAGAAGAAGCACCTTGTTCTAAAGTCGAAACACCCGTCGCCGATGGCGGCACAGTGGGGGGGCTGGTTTGGCAACAAGCACTTCAGCCAGGCCAACGAATACCTAATTAGCAACGGGCTGCCGCCGATCGAGTGGTAGGGGAGACGTACCTGGAACCAACATGTACAGACTGAGAAGCTACAAAAAAACCGCAACCAGAAGGCTGCGGTTTTTTTGTGCGAGACTCAGGTACGTTCCGATCAGGGAACCAACCGTACCCGAACAGGCTCAGGAACGAGTTGCGTACCATCATCGAGGGTTACCAGAAAAATAAACTGGATCTCGGTGTAGTTTGGCAGCGCAACCGGCGCAGTCACTACCGATGGATACTTTGTTTTGAAAGCGGCCAGGGTCGTAGTAAACACAGCCGTGGTGCCACTTCCTGGAATAGGCGCGGCGTTAAACTGTGAAGTTGCTGTTGCCGCATTCAGCGTCGCTATCGTGATTCCCGTAGCACCACCCACCACTTTGGTGATCTCCTTGATTGTGCGTCCGCTAGCCGATGGAATCGAGAGGGTAAACTGAATGGGTCCACCAGCGGCTATCGACGTCTGGATAAACGGGTTGAAACCGTATGACGTGGTGCCGGGGAAGGTTACCGGAATAGCTGGCCGATTGTCCCGTACCAGCTCGCTGTAGTTGAAATTGTCTTTGCAAGACATACCAACAACGGCCAGCAACAGACAAAGACAACTATTGATTACTATATGTTTCATGCGTTTGTGTCGTTCAACTAATTGAAAGTGAATTACTTAGTCTGCCACCAAACCTTGGTGTTTGACTGTGGCGATGGGTTGGGGAAGTTCGGGTTACGCTGAACTTCTTCGTTGATATACACCGCACGCACTGGCCGGGTACCGTCGATACCGGCTGCATTCTGCGAGGGCTGCAAGGTTGGGTAGCCCGTCCGCCGGTAATCATTCCAGGCCTCGATACCGTTACCCGTCAAGGCAATGTATTTCTGCGTAATAATCTGGGCGATCTTCTGCTCATTGGTTCCGGTCAGGGTGGCAACGGTTGGGTTGGCCGCCAGGTACGCCGTGATCTGGGCTGAGGTCAGACCGGCCAGCGCCATCGACGCGGTAATACCTTCCGTATAGAGTGCCTGAGGGTCGCCGGGCGTACCCAGACGAAGGGCGGCTTCGGCCAGAATAAATGCCCGCTGGAAGTTGGTGATCAGCCGAACGGGACCAACGCCGGTATTTCCGACAATGGCCGTGTTATACTTCGACCAGGTGGACGTCGGAGAGGGTAAGACACCCCGGAAACCGTTGTCGATCGTGGTATACTTACCACCCGGACTGGTGAAGTAAAGCGGTAAGCGTGGATCATTGTTGGCCTGAAGAAGATTCAGAAACCGGGTGCTCAGGATCAGATCAGTCGCGAAGTTCGTCACAAATGAATAGGAGTAGCGCGGATCCTGGCTGCCGACGCTGGCCCCGAAGGGTACGTTCAGGTCGTTGGTGTTCGAGTTGATGTACTGATTCTTGGTCAACACTTCATTGATCACACTGGTAGCCAACTGGGGGTTAACCAGACTTACCGTAGCGGCAAACTTCAGCAGCATGGTGTTGCCTGCCTGCTTCCATTTGGTCAGATCACCGTTATATACCAGATCATCGTTACCGGGTTTAATGCCTGTATACCCAGTGGCGGTGGCAGCGTCCAGATCGGCCAGTCCTTCCCGCACCAGATCAAACAGGCTTTGAATACCCGATGCGGTATTGCCCTGGTAGATATCCTGTTGCTTATCGAGCCGGGGCTGTGGTATCACGTCACCTTGCAGGGCTTGTGAGTAGGGTACATCACCCCACACATCGGTGGCCAGGCTAAACGTGTACGCCTTCATGATCTTGGCAATACCTGTATACGCCTTCGAGTTGGTCAGATTCGCCGTTTCGATCAGCTTCTGGTAGTTGATCAGTGCACCGCCATACAGTTCAAACCGCCATTGGTTACCAAAATCGGCTCCATTGGTTTGGTAAACGTCATAGTTTGCCGGGTTGTTGGCTGCGCCAGCCAGATGTTGCACCACTACTTCACCAAAGCGGTTCAATTCGTTGGCGTTGGCAAAAGCCGTACCCACTACTGACGAAGGCAATAAAACGCCGGGCGTCACAGAGGTAGGGTTGTTGGGCGTTACGTTAACGTCCAGGTAGTTACTGCAAGCCGTCAGGCCGGTGAAGGCGGTGGCGACAAGGCAGGCTTTCCAAAATAGAGTAGTCATAAGTAAGATCGAATGTTGAGGCAACACTAAAATGTCAGCCGTACGTTGGCACCGTAGTTGCGCGTGTTAGTTGGTCCGTTGATGTCCAGCCCCTGAATGTTACCTGCACCCTGCGTATTTACTTCCGGGTCACCAATGTAATGAGGCGCGTAGAAGAACAGGTTACGGCCGCTAACACCTACCGAGATGCCACCGAACGGCGTCTTGTTGAAGAACGATTTTGGGAACGAATAATTGAAGGCTACTTCACGCAGACGATACACGGTGGCATCGAAGGAGGCCGTTTCTGAAGCCAGACCACCCAGGTTGCTCCAGTACGTCTGGGCGCTCAACTGAATGTTGTTTGCGCGAAACGTACCATCGGCGTTCTGGATCACGCCGGGCAGAATCCGGGGCTGGTCGCGCTCGATACCCGTGATAGCCAGGGCACCACGCGTTAGCTGATCACTCACCACAAACGAATAAATCTGGCCTCCCTGACGTGTATCGGTCAATATCGATAAGTTGAAGCCTTTATACGAGAAGGTATTGGTTAGACCAGCCGTGTAACGGGCTTGTGGAATAGCCACGACCTGACCCGTGAGGGCGGGGGCAAACAGACCGGTTGTACCGTTGATGACAATCTGACCAGTGTATTGGCCGGTTGCATCGTAATTAGCGCCGGTTGGGTTCGTCGACTGAACGCGCGGATACGCCGAGCTAAGAATAGCACCGTACGGTTGACCAACCACGATAGATGGCGATATACCACTAAAGCCAGCTCCGGGAATCGGAGCTGAGGGTACTCCCTCCGTGATCGAAATTACCTTGTTCCGAATCAGCGTGTAGTTCAGCGAGATATCCCACTTAAAGCCACCCGACCGAACCGGCGTTGTGTTCAGGATCAGTTCAAACCCTTTGTTGCTCAACTCGCCTACGTTGGTCAGGCGCGTGTCAAACCCAGATGAGGGCGATACGGCAACCGGGAAGATCTGGTTGGTTGACCGGGTATCGAAAACCGTTGCATCCACGCTGAAGCGGTTACGAAACAAGCCTACATTAATACCTGCCTCATAAGAGGTCACAAACTCAGGCGTCAGCGCGTTACTACCAATCTGGCTGTTCACCTGAAAACCAGGCGTGCTACCCGAGGCACCTACGGCAAGCGGGAAGGTGATGCTCGCTACGTTGTTACCGTAACCAGCTTTACCATATAAGGTGTTGAGCTGATACGGATCGGCATCGCGACCAACACGGGCGGCACTCACCCGAACTTTAGCATACGAAAGCACGTCTGAATTTAGCTTGAACGCGTCGGTTGGCACGAAGCTGATCGAGGCAGACGGATAGAAATAGGTACTATTCGCTTTTGGCAGGGTAGACGATTGGTCAGCCCGTCCCGACAGTTCCAGGAAGACGTAGTTGTTATAGTTCAGCGAGAGCTGACCGTAATAACCAACCAGCCGCCGGAGGGAGGTTGATTCACTGCTGTTGGTGAACACCGATGCGTTACTGATATTATAGAAACCAGGAATCGTCAGTTGATCGCCTTGCAGGTAGTTCTCCTGGAAACGACGCTGGTTGATGTTGTTACCTAACAGCAGGTTACCGTTCAGGCCTTTCAGGAAGATATCGTCCTTCCGGGCATTGATCAGCAGGTCACCGTTCAACTCAGCCCGGAAGATGTTATCCTGAATAACAGCCCCCGTTGCATACCGGCCTGCATAGATTGGCTCAGTAATTTTCCGGCGGTCAGTGTAGGTATCAGCCGTTACCCGATACGACACGTTCAGCCATTTAGCTACATCGTACCCTACGATGAAATTACCATAAAACCGGTCAACCTGACCACGTTGTACTTCATTGTAGACGCTCCATAATGGGTTATTGGCAACAGGGCTGGTTGGCGTTGAACTGCCAGTGAAATAAATACTATTGCCTGCCGCATCCTGAAATGGTTCGCCAGCCAGGTTGTAGCTCCGTGGCACCCGCGTGATCTGCCCAAAAGCGCTACCACCGTTCCCGATTGGGGTTCCCTGCTGAACGGTTTGAACGTAGTTGGCGGTACCGCTCAGGCTGATTCCGTTCTGTAATTTGGTGGCACCCTGCAAGCCAACGTTCGTCCGAATAAATTTCGAGTTGGGAATTGTACCGTTCTGGCTCGTATTGGCCAGCAGCAGTGAGAAGTTCTTGTTCTGATCGCCCGACCGGAGGTTCACCGAGTTGTCGATGATGCTTCCCTGCTTATAAAAGTCCTGGATGTTGTTGGGGTATGCCTGGTACGGAACCGTTTGCCCCTGAATATTGGTCACCGACGTTGGGCCACCGGCAAAAATAGGTCCCCATGAGTTGGTTTGGTTGGGAACAAACAGGTTGTTCAGACCCTGACCATAGTCGTTCTGGAATTTAGGCAGACCATATACGTTCTGAACGTTATATGATGATGAGACCGTTACTTCGGTCTTGCCACCTGAGTTGCGACCGGTTTTGGTCGTAATGACAATTACCCCGGCCGATGCCCGTGAACCGTATAGTACCGCGGCGGCTGGTCCTTTCAGAACGTTGACCGACTCGATGCTCTCCGGGTTGATATCAGACAGGCGGTTCGATGACTGGGCACCAAACAATGTACTCTGACTAGCGTCTGTGCTGTTGCTGAAGATGATCCCGTCAACCACGATCAACGGCTGATTGCTACCTGTGAAAGACGTGATACCCCGAATGTTAATGTTCGTCGAGGCACCCGGCGCGCCACTTGACCCCGTGATGCTCACCCCGGCCACCTTGCCTTGCAGCGTGTTCAGCAGGTTTGGCTCCGACCGTTGTGCGAGTGCGGCTCCATTTACCTCCTGAATCGAATAGCCCAGCGAGCGTTTGTCCCGTTCAATACCCTGAGCAGTAACTACCACTTCGTCGAGGCTCTGTGCTCCGGCTGTCAGTTTAATGTTGAGTGTAGTCTGATTGCTAACTGGTACCTCCTGAGTGCCAAAACCAATGAAACTAAAAACAAGTCGGGCTCCCGTAGGTACGTTGATCTGGTAGCGACCGTCAGCATCGGTGGTTGTACCGCGCGTTGTACCTTTTACCTGGACAGACACACCCGGAAGGGTTGTGCCATCATCTGATGAAGTAACCTGGCCGCGAATAGTGGCGTCCTGTGCCAGTGTTGGCAACGAGAACAGCAGCAATAGCAGCCAACTTCCCATAAACAATCTGCTCATAGAAGTTCTGATAAGTGAATTTATGAATTGGTGAAAAATGGATTGACGCTTCCCGATTAATACAATCAATAGACTAACTGGCTTACTTGAAGGGAATAATCTGGTTTACCGGCACATCAAAAACAGGTGCCACCTGGTTAGCTTACACCTGTATAGCATCGTGTTTTTGCTATACAATATTTAGTCTATAGAATTGTTTCGATAATTCTGGAAACGTGAAGCAAATGTAAGGACAATGGAGATATTTCCGAGTTGATATTCTGAGAAAAGTATAATTATGGCAATTTCATAAGAAGTCAGTTAACCTTATGGAAAAGGTCAAATAGTAACAATAGGGCGGTTATTTAGGCTTATTTATTTCAGTTAATACTTAATTGTATATACGAGTAAATATTAAAAAAGTTATAATTAATTCTTTTTAAGAAGACCGCTATTATTCAGTTAGTTAGCTTGGCAACTTTGTAAAATTGTATGCGTATAACACACTAATAAATAAAAAATTCCCCATCGGCCGGGGCATGATGGGGAATTCGAAAAAGTGTATAGACTGATCCAGGCTTAGGCCACTACCTTTTTCGGTACGTACCTGATGGCGGGCGGCTAATTGTCGGTTATCAAGGCGTTCAAGGCTAATTCTGACGATGAAATTGGCCAGATATAGCCTGATTCAGTCGCTGCCTTTGCCGGGGCGGTTCCTTTAGCCGGAACCGTCTCCAGGAGCCGTATCAGGTCATTGTTACGTAACCCTTCTCCCAGGAACTCGATTTGCCGTTCCAACATAATAGCGCTGATGAGGCTGGCTGGCGTTGCGAAACTAGCCGCCGTGTAGGTAGTAGCGGCATCAGACCGGTTACGAACCGCGTTGAGCAGGGCCACCGCCTGAGCGTCGACTGTGTTTGTGGTCCGAACTTTGGCTTCGGCCAGGTTCAATAGCACTTCTGCGTAGCGGATCACAGGTACGTAGTCTGTATAAGGGCTTGCCGTTTTGTATTTAGTCCACCAGCTTTTGGCCGTAGCGCCCGTACCACTCGTTTTAATAAACAGGCGCCGCTTGTCGGTGTCTTTCCAGGTTGGCTCGGCAATGATCCCCTTCGGGTTTAGCGAGTACTCACCACCCCCGACGCCGCCATTGGCCACCGTTGGCGAGAAATAGAAGGCCAACTGATTCTGCGTACCTGGCGAGTCACCCGCCGTACTGGTCATCGGCATCGAAAAGATCGACTCCGTAGTTAAATAATTTGTAAACACCGTGGCAATATCGGCCTGTAGCCGGTGGGCAACACCCGTTGGTGCGGCGAACGGCGCGGTGGCACTCACAATCTTATTGGCCTCCGTAATCGCTGCTCCGTAATTCTGCATGCTCAGGTAAATCCTGGTTTTCAAGGCAATAGCAGTGTTTTTATGCGCCCGCGTGGTATTTTCGCCTGCACCTGTGTAGGACGATGGCAGACTGGCTTCGGCATCGTTCAGGTCTTTCAATATCTGGGTGTAAACTTCGGCAACCGTGCTACGGGCAATGTTCGATTCACCCGCCCCAATAATGCCTTTAAGGCGAAGAGGAACACCAGGTTTCGCTCCGTTGCCATCGGCATAAGGACGGGCATAGTACTGAAGCAGGCTATAGTAAGAGAGTCCCCGGATCAGTTTAGCTTCGGCAACGTACTTACCAGCCAAATCGGCCCCCACAACGGTAGATCCAGTGGCGGCCATGCCATCAATGAAAATGTTTGATTTATTGATGGTCGCGTAGGCGGCACTCCACAGGTTTTGCACGGCAGTGGCGCTGTTGGTGGCGTTCATGCCCCAGACGTCAGAGCCTGTTACCAGGTTCGAGGTTTCATTGATGAAATTCTCGCCTCTGATGTCGCCATAAATCACAAACCGGCCGCCGTAAAAATTACCCGCTTTCAAGGCTGCGTAGAGCGATAATAGTTGACCCTGAACACGCGACGAGGTGCTAAACGCAGACGCATCTGAAACAGAAGTCTGTGGAATTGGCGTCAATAAATCACGATTACAGGACGTGAACGTACCTACAATTGCGCCAAAGATGGCTAAGTTGATGATTGTCTTCTTCATGATGAGTAGCTGGTTAGAAGCCTGCACGTAGTCCGATGGTGATTGTCCGGGCGTTTCCGACTGTATTCCGGTCTATACCCTGCGAGCTCGTACTGTTCCCATTAGAGGATACTTCTGGATCTGGACCAGGGTATTTGGTCATTACGGCCAGGTTTTGGCCGCTGACATAGAGGCGAAGGTTGGTGATTTTGGCCCGGTTGGTGAGGCTGGCGGGTAGGGTGTAGCCGAGCGTCAGGTTGCGTAGCTTCAGGAAATCACCTTTGAATACGTTGATGTCCATCGGCGTGCCTGACCCGTTCGATACGTTATCGCCGAACACAGACTTGGGATATAACTTACCGGTATCGCCTTCTTTCTGCCAGGTTTCGGTAAGCATATCGCGGTCGTTATTCCAGAACCGTTGATCGTGCAAACCGGCATTGGTACCATAATACACATTGAAGCCAAGCTGATAGGTGAGCAGTACACCCAGATCAAAGTTGCGGTACTTGAAATTGTTGTCAAATCCGCCATATTGCTTTGGACTCACATTACCATACATGACCCCATCGGCGGCCTGCGTGATCGATGTGCCACCCGTTGGGCTAACGTACCTGGTTTTGCCGTCGGCCGTAGTCGAGTAGTTAAACTGGCCAGCAGGCGCGTAGAACTGGTAATAGACGGGCGTACCGGCTGAGTTCAGGAAAATTCGTTTGCCCGTCGTCGGGTCAACACCGGCGGTGGGTAATACCCAGAGTTGGCCAAGTGGATACCCCACCATTGTCTGGCTGACCGTTTCCAGACCCGACGTAACCGTTTGAAGGGCAGTCAGGCCGGGGGCCAGGGCAGTTACCTGGTTTTCGTTGAAGGTGATGTTGAAGTTGGACGACCACTGGAAATTTCTGGTGTTGATTACCCGTGCATTGAATGAGAGCTCAAGCCCCTTGTTATACATTGCACCCACGTTCTGAGGCGGGCTCGATGGCAGGCCGGTTGACGGAGACTGGGCTACGTTCAGAATCAGGTTGTCGATATCGTTTTTGTAGTAGGCCACTTCGCCCGTAATCCGGTCGTTGAGCAACCCAAACGTAAAGCCAATGTCAGTTTTCTTACTGGTTTCCCACTGTAGATTCGGGTTACCCACGCTCGAGAAATTCAACGTGGCTATACCGCCATACAGACCCGACGAATACGTAGAGTAAGGAGTGTAGTCGCCGATACCGCCGATGTTCCCCACTTTACCATAGCTACCCCGAATTTTGAAGCTGCTGAATAGCCGGTCCAGTCCAGCGCCTGTCCAGAAGTTCTCTTTGGTGATTTCCCACCCAGCCGACAGACCGTAGAAGATACCTTTTTTCACGCCCAATGCCGAGTATTCGTCCTGACGAACGTTGGCACCAATCAGGTATTTCTCTTTATAGTTGTAGTTTAGACGGCTAAAGCCAGACAGCAGGTAGTTCTCTCCGTAGCTTAAACCCGTTGCATTGTTTGTGACAAAACCAGCCTGGATAACCGTGTAGGCAGGATCAGACAGGGTTTGGCGGTTCAGGCCATACGCCAGTGAAGTACGGCGTTGTTGTTCCTGACCAACCAGGAGGCTGATGTTATGCGCGCCGGCAATTGTCTTGTCGAATTGAGCGGTATTGGTCCAGAGGGATGTTTTATACCGACCAAAGATACTCGATGCAGACCCCTGGGTAGAGTTGCCTTCACTGGTGATTGGTGAAGAGAACAGATCGTTATCGATATAGAGGTAATCGATACCAAACGAGCTTTTCAGCGTGATCCAGCTCACCGGCTTGATCTGAAAATAGAGGTTCGACTGAATGTGGTTGTTCTCCGAATTAGAGCGGTTCAAATCCAGCGAAGGCACTGGGTTTGGGTACGAGATAGCCGTTCCCGTTACGTTGGTGCCTGTTCCGATGGCGGGCCCGCTCACGTTGTAGGAGCCGTCATTATTGTAGGGGGCCAGAATAGGAGGAAGTACCAAACCAACCCGACCCAGCCCAGAGGTTGAGAAGGCTTCACCACTGAGCGAGCCCGATGAAGAAGATGAATAGTTCTGCTCGTTGGAGTAGGAGATCTTGCCACCAATCGTGATCAGTTTGCCTACTTTGCTATCTACGTTGAAGAGCGTGTTGATCCGTTGGAAATCGTTCTTCTTGATAATACCCTCCTGCTTGGTATAACCCGTTGAGAAATAATAGTTTGTGTTTTCACTGCCACCCGATACGTTCACGTTATGGCTTTGCGACAGACCCTGCCGGTAGATATAGTCATACCAGCGGGTGTCGATCGGGTTACCATTGGCATCGTTGGTTTGCACAAACTTGGCCGTCGATGTTGGGTTATTGGCTACCGCCTGCGTTTTGAAGGCCACGTACTCGGCGGCGTTCATCATATTGGGTAGTCGGTAGGTATTAGTAAAGCCAACCCAGCCATCGTAGTTCACTTTGACTTTGCCGGCCTTGCCTCGTTTGGTCGTGATGAATACAACCCCATTGGCCGCGCGGCTACCGTAAATGGCCGTTGCTGCCGCATCTTTGGCAATGTCCATCGTCTCAATATCATTGGGGTTGATACTGGCCAGTGGGTTTGCCGGTGCATTTGTTGAGCTGTAGTCACCCGTATAGGTCGGAATTCCGTCTACCACGATCAGCGGATACGAGCTAAGCGAGATCGAATTCGTACCGCGAATCCGAAATACGGGTGGGTTGTTCAGTACGCCGTTGGGCACCGTGATCTGCACGCCTGGACTACGCCCGGCCAGTCCGGCTTCAAAACTTTGAATGGGTGTTTGAGCGATGGCCGCTCCTTTGATGGTTGTAATACTCCCCGTTGCATCCTTCCGGGACTGGGTACCGTACCCAGTCACCACCACTTCGGTCAATTGCTGCGCATCGCCGGACAGAACAATGTTGATCGTTGTCTGATTGCTGATCGCTACCTCTTTAGCCTGATAGCCAATAAAACTGAACACTAATCGTCCACCCGCCGGAGCAGTTAACTGGTATTTGCCCTGTCCGTCTGTTGATATGCCACGGGTTGTACCCTTTACCTGTACGCTTACACCCGGAAGTGGCGTATTGTCATCTGATGACGTAACCTGGCCCCGGATGGTGATGTCCTGTGCCAACATGGGCAACGAGAACAGCATCAAGAGTAACCAGATGCCTGTAAACAGTTTTCTCATGATTTGTAGATAATTGATTTGTTAGGTGAAGCAAGGACAGATTCATGGCACCTTAATGCCGGAAGCCTATGGGTGTAATTGACAGTAATGAAAGCCAGTATAGTATTGATAATATTTGGTAATTCTGATATTGACATCTCAAAAATAAGGTTGAAGAGCTTATAATCAAATTTTAATTCTACATTAAATGTATATGACAAAATTCATAATTAATTTAAATTCTTCCATTTACATGCCATTTTATTGTGAATTAATTAGAGGAATCTACCCAGATGTATACGCTTTCATGCTGTTTGGCTAAATTTATCAAGACATAAAAAAACCGCTCCGGCGACCCGGAGCGGTTTTTTTATGTCTTGACTTTATCCGCTTACTGCCGGAACGAGTAGCCGATACGCTTGTAGTTCTGACTTGGCTTGAAGTCGGCGCTTGTGCTGTCGATAACTAAAATCAGGTTACCAAATGGCGCAGTGGCACTGCTAGCTTTAGCAACCGTAATGGTCATGGCAACCGTACTCGAGGTAGGCGCACCGGCGGCTGCAAACGTAGCAACGCCTCCATTAGAGATTGTGTAGCTTGAGGCCGCCGCCGTTGACGTTGGGTCAACAAATACACGCACCGGAAGGTCTGCGCTACGCTGCCGTCCAACCAGATTGAGTTGCGGCAAAATGGTTGCTCCAGCCGTAGTGCTGGTGGCAATAGTCAAAAGTGGGTACGTCCGGCCAACGCTTGCTGCATTGATTACAGCTGGCTGAAACTCTACCTGTGGAGTTTCAGGATCGAACACCTTATTAAGGTCATTGTTGCAGGCGTACAAGCTGATGAGGGCTAGCAGGCAGAGGGCAATGGTTGTTATTTTTTTCATTGAAGTCAGTAGTTTGGCAAATCAGGCAGGCTATGGAAAGAAGCTAGCAGCCTGGTAATGCGCGATTAGTAACCGAAATTCTGCTTGATGCCTGCGTTTGTCGACAATTCGTTGACCGGAATAGGAGCTAAATAACGGAAGTCACCATAAATCAGCCCACCACCTTGTGCGGCGGCTTTCACTACGTTTTGGCTCGTACGTTTCAAATCAAACCAGCGATGTCCTTCAAACCCAAACTCTAGCCGAGCCTGACGATAGATTTCCGCCAGTAGGGGAGCGCCGGTCAGCGTTGTTGACGCAGGCAAGCCAGCCCGTGTACGAATCACGTTCAGATCAGCTAGCGCATCAGCCGTGTTGCCAAGGAAATAGTTGGCCTCGGCCCGGTTCAGGTAAAGTTCTGAAACCCGAATCGCAGGTACGTTATCCAGGTTGATCGTACCGTTTTTGCCTAGAAACTTAGTCGATTCAATGAAGGCTGCACCACGACCAGTTGTGCCAAGCTCATACAATTGGCGCCGGATATCCAACACGGTGCCCGTCGAGCTTTTTTCTGCTTCCAGATCAGCAATGAACGCAGTTGTTGGCACAAGGTCACCAAAGCCACCAGTGGTAGTGCGGTCCCCCGTCCGAACCAGCGTCGTGTAGGTCGTTTGCAGAGACGTGTTCACACCAATGTTCTCTGAGTTAACAGCAAACTGAACCTCAAATAGCGACTCTGGCTGTTTTGGCGCACGCCACCCACCCACATAGGAAGCATTGTCAGACAGTTTGATGGAACCGGCAATCGCGGCTGTAGCATACTTCACGGCAGTAGCATAGTCTTTGTTGTACAAGGCAACCCGCGAAAACAAGGCGTTGGCTGCCTGAACGTTGGCATAGTTAGGGGCAGCCGCATAGCCATTTGAGCGGGTCAGTGCGGTGATCGCACTTTGCAGGTCACTATAGATTTGCTTATACACATCGGCAATAGCCGGACGGGTAGGAAAGGTGATCTTGCTCTGGTCGGCAACCCCCACAAGTAAGAGAGGCACGCCACCCTTGTTTTGCGAAGCAATTTCAGCACCAGGATCGTAGGCATAGATACGCATTAGATCATGGTACAATAAAGCGCGCAGGAAATAAGCTTGTCCCTGATAGCTGTTCCGACGGGCCGTATCGGCTGCCGCGACGGTTACAGTGCCAATATTGTCCAGAATCAGGTTTGCCTGGTTAATAGCAAAATAAGCCGTTAACCATGAACCGCCAGAGGATGTCGCCGTACCAAACGTGTTGTTGGCTATGTTCCTGTTTTCGTTTGCTAAACGGCCTGACTTGTTTGTGAACTGAGCATTGTCACCCAATGCTTCAGAGACCGCTAACATGTCGCGACCGTACAGAACGACAGATTGTAATCGGTCATAGATACCATTCACACCGGCATCAAGGCCTTCAATGGTTTTCAGTGCAGTCTCGGCGTTTACAGCTGTTCTGGGCTTAACCTCCAACAGGGAACTGTCTTTACAAGCCGAGATCGTCAGTAGACCCGCTGTCAGCAAGCTTGCCGACAGGATTAGTTTATATGTGCGCATAGCGTCTAAGATCGGAGTTCAGAATTAAAACGTTATGTTGATACCGGCCTGATAGGTCTTCGAGTTTGGTACCAAGCCGCTATTGCCTGAGCCAAAGTTCAGGAATTCGGGGTCATAGCTCGTCCAGTTCGTAACGGTAATCAGGTTGGCACCTTGAACATAGATGCGGGCTTTAGATGCCTTTATCTTACGGGCAATCACAGCAGGAATGTCATACGCTAACGTTACCTGCTTCAAACGGAGGTACGAGGCGTCTTCCAGAGTACGTGTTCCCCCTAAGTTGCTCACGCTATTGACTTCGGCATTGGCATTGTAGGCACGGGGTACGTCGGTGATGTCGCCCGGTTTCTGCCAGCGACGCTCATAGAACGATTGGAGGGCGTTGAAGTTACGACCTGCGTTTTCTTCCAGGAATGACGTCTGCGAGTTGAATGAGCGCCGACCGTAATCAAACTGAAACAGGAAGTCGAGTGATAAGCCACCATAGACAAACGTGTTGTTGAACCCACCATAGAATTTAGGTAGCTCGGTGCCAAAGTACTTCTGGTCACGTGGCGTCAGCGGACGATAGGTTATGTTGCCAGCGTAATCATAGAACATTGCCCGTCCTGTAGCTGGGTTCACACCGGCGTAGTCTGTCGTGTATTGTGGTTGTAACGGACGACCCAGAATCGCGTTCCGGCCTACACCGTAGAAATCAGTATAGCTTAGCAGGACTGTGCTATCAGGGTTGAGCAATGGAACGATACCCGGATATAGTTTCGTGACTTTGTTAGCAATCGACGTAATGTTGAACGACGATTTCCACTGAAACTGACCCGACCGAACATTCACCGTATTGATCTCCAGCTCGATTCCTTTGTTCTGCACTTCACCGGCATTACGGGCAATAGAGCTGTAGCCACTTGTGAAGGGCAGGTTGAAAGGCAGAAGCAGGTCTTTACTGGTACGCTGGAACACGTCGACCGAACCGGTAATGCGGTTGCCGAAGAAGCCAAAGTCAAGACCCAGGTTGATGGTTTCGTTGGTTTCCCACTTCAGATCGGGGTTTGCCAATTGGCTGGGAGAAAAACCGGCTGCTCCGTTGTAGTCATTTCCCGGACTAACCAATCCTAGGCTAGGGAAGTTGGCTGCACCGAACGCTGAGCCTAACTGGTCGTTACCTGTTGTTCCGAAAGACGCCCGCAGCTTAAGGTCGCTTATGGTAGACTTGCCTTTCAGGAAGCTCTCTTCAGAGATCAACCAGGCACCCGATACGGATGGGAAGAAACCAAACCGGTTGTTGGCACCAAACCGGCTCGAGCCATCAAGACGACCAATGAAGCTCAGGTCATATTTGCGGTTGAAATTGTACTTGATATTACCGAATACCGACCCTTTGCGGTAGCCTGTCCAGCTACCACCAATGCTGACCGGTAGCGCCGCTGCATTGGCGTACTGGAAATCAGGCGTAGGTACGTTGGTAATGTTGGATGACAGGTTTTCGTTGATATCTGAGCGATACTCAGCACCTAACAGCACACCTACGTCATGCTTACCAGCAAAAATCTTGTTATAGTTGGCCGTGATGTTCGTCAGGAAGTTTTTATTTTCATTCAACTGATCCTGAATCCGGCCGCGCACGTTGAACCCGTCGGCCGTACGTGGGTCAGAGAAGTTATGACCACGAATAGACCGATAATCTATGCTGGCAAATGGCCGGATGGTCAAATTGTCGTTCACTTTGTAGTTCAGCGCAAGGCTACCAACAAAGCTGTTCTGATTGGCCCGTATGGTGTTCAGTTCACTCACCTGAACAATGTTCTGGTTCAGGACACCCGGAATACCACCTAATGCAGGCGTACCGTAGTACGATCCGTCAGGGTTGTAAATGGGTACGCTTGGTAGAATCAGGGGCGATGAGAACGCAGCCGCACCCAGGAAAGAACCGCCGTTTGGCGAACCAAACTGACCGCGCGACGTGATGGTAGTCAACTTGAGCGTTTGCTCAATGCTGAGTTTGTTATTGATCTGGTGGGTCAGCGTTGTGTTGATCGTACCACGCGCAAAGTCAATATTGATAATGTTGGCACTTTGCGTGTAGTACGAGCCAGATACGAAGAAACGGGTCTTCTCATTACCACCGCTCAGGCCCAACTCGTAGTTATTGGTTTGCCCCTGTTTATAAACGGCATCCTGCCAATCGTAAGATGGAAGCGCTGCTATCTCAGTTTCTCCTAGATTAATTGGTAACCGTAACGTGCTTAATACGCTCGTCAAGGAGTTTACGGGTGTAGTACCCGCATTCACCAAATTCTCCGTACGCAACTTGATCCAGTCCTGCGTATTCAGAACGGCCAGTTTCTTGATCGGGTCTGAGATACCCTTATAATAGTTGAATGTTATGGCCGTTTTACCCGCCTTACCACGTTTTGTTGTCACAAGTACTACACCGTTTGCTGCCTGCGAACCGTAGATAGACGCCGCCGCGGCATCTTTCAGGATTTCGATATTCTCGATATCACTTGGGTTCAGGAACGCAAGTGGGTTGCTGCTGGTAAAGCTTGAGTTGTTGGTGGTGTTGATCTGCACACCGTCAATAACGTAGAGCGGATCACTACCGGCTGAGATCGAACCAACCCCCCGGATACGAATCTGGATGGCTCCACCCGGTACCCCGTTGGCCGACGTTACCTGAACACCGGCAGCACGTCCGGCCAGTGCCTTATCGAAGCTACCAACAGGTATGTTGCTGATTTGCGCACCCGTTACTTTAGAAATGGCCCCGGTGAATTCCCGGCGGTTCACTGTTCCGCCATAACCCGTTACCACGACCTCATCAAGGCTTTGCGCACCGGCAACCAGCTTTACATTCACCTCGGTTTGCGTACCAACCGTAATCTCCTGGTTGGCATAGCCGATGAAGCTGTAAATAAGCTTAGCCCCTTTCGGCGCACTGATCCGGTAGCTACCGGTTGCATCAGTTACGGAACCGCGTGTAGTACCTCTTACCTGCACGCTCACACCCGGCAAAACCGAGTCATCATCGGATGAAGTTACTCGGCCAGTTATTGCTACATCCTGTGCCAACGCGGGCAGAGCGAGAAGCAATAGAAGCAGCCAGCTTCCCAATAAAGATTTGCTCATAGAAGTTTGACGATAGAATTAGTTTGTTGAATATGATTAAACGGTAGCAAAATTATTTAATACAACCATAACACAACAATAATGTTCCAAAATTATTTAACTTTTCGTCTTAATTTGCACGAAGTATCAATTGAACTATAGCATGAATAGCCAAAGAAAATTTGCAGTATCGGCCTGTCTAGTTGGATTTATTACTGTTTATGCAGATTGTGTGTATGCGCAGATAATCCCGATAAAGTTACAAATCGATAAGCTCGCCGCTTCAGTTGAGGGGAAGGTTGTTAGCTGGCGCCGGGATTTCCACCAGAACCCTGAATTGGGGAACCGGGAAACACGTACGGCCGGTATTATCGCCGCTCATTTGCATGCTCTGGGAATAGAAGTGCAGACAGGTGTCGGTAAAACGGGGGTCGTTGGTATTCTGAAAGGAGGGAAGCCCGGACCAGTAGTAGCACTGCGGGCCGATATGGACGGGCTACCCGTCACCGAACGCGTAAATCTACCCTTCAAATCGACGGTGACCACTGAGTACAATAACCAGCAAACGGGCGTGATGCATGCCTGTGGTCATGATACGCACGTGGCCATGCTGATGGGAGCCGCTGAAGTACTGGCATCCATGAAGACCGAACTGAAAGGCACTGTGAAGTTCATTTTTCAACCAGCCGAAGAAGGTGCCCCCGTTGGTGAAGAAGGGGGCGCACAGTTGATGGTGAAAGAAGGCGTACTGGAAAATCCAAAGGTCGACGCCATTTTTGGACTCCATATCAATTCACAAACCGAGGTAGGAACCATCAAGTACCGTCCCGGTGCTACCATGGCGGCCGTGGATCAGTATGCCATCAAAATCCGGGGTAAACAAACGCACGGCGCGGCGCCCTGGTCGGGGGTTGACCCAATTGTGACGGGTGCTCAGGTTATTATGGGACTGCAAACGATCGTTAGCCGGAACGTAGTGCTGACGGACAATGCCGCTGTTGTGACGGTCGGTGCGTTTCATGGTGGCATCCGCCAGAATATCATTCCTGAAGAAGCCAACATGATCGGCACCATTCGCACATTTAGTCCCGAAGCGCAGCAGTTGGTTCATCGCCGCATTAACGAAATCGCCACAGGTATTGCGTCGAGTGCCGGGGCAAAAGCCGACGTAAAGATCGACATTATGTACCCGGTCACGTATAATGACCCTGCCCTTACCGACCGGATGGTGCCAACACTGGAAGCAATGGCCGGGAAAGACAACATTAAGTTAACGCCCGCGCAAACCGGGGCGGAAGACTTTTCTTTCTATCAGAAAAAAGTGCCCGGTTTCTTCTACTTCCTGGGTGGTATGACAAAAGGTAAGAAACTGGAAGACGCGGCCCCCCACCACACGCCCGATTTTCAGATCGACGAGAGCTGCTTCACGCTGGGAGTCCGCTCACTCTGCCACCTCACGGTTGATTACATGGAGCAGAAGACGAAGAAATAAGTTAGTGGTAGAGGCCTGGCCATTGACAGACAGCCTGCCAATGGCTAGGCCTCTACACTTCTGTTGCGGAGTATGCGGGAGAGAAGACTAGGTAAGAACCGTTTGAGGTAGATGCCCAGCAGTTCCGTACCACCGATGTACACTTCCTCACGCTTGGTGGCTACGGCCTTCAGAATACGCCGGGCACACTCGCCGGCAGCCATGCCCTGTTCCTGATGGGTATCTGATTTGCCATATCTGCCGCCCTGCGCATCGAGTGCTGATTGGGAAATGGGCGTTTTGATGTAGCCGGGGCAAACGATTGTAACATTGAGGCCTTCACTAGCTACTTCGGCACGGAGGGAATCGAAAAAGCCGTGCAGCGCGTGTTTAGACGCGCAATAGCCCGACCGCTGTTTCACGCCTATCTTACCCGAAACACTGCTGGTAACGACAAAATGACCGCCTTTTTGAGCGAGCATGGTTGGTAGAACGGCCTGTGTGAGGGCAATGGCCCCAAAAAAGTTGACATCCATCAGCCGACGGTACACGGCAAAATCGGTCTCGCTCACAAAGCTGCGTTGGGTAATACCTGCGTTCAGAAAAACAGAATCGATTTGTCCGAATTGCGCTAACACGGTTTGAACATGCGTCGGCAGTAACGCCTCGTCGGTGACGTCGAGTGGCAGGATCAGCAAGTGGCTGTCGGGTAATCCGGTGGCGGCGGCCACGCGTTGCAGTTCGTCCAGCCGCCTTGCCGACAGCACCAGCCGGGTTCCCTGCCGGGCCAGTTCCATTGCCAGCGCTTCGCCAATGCCCGACGATGCCCCGGTTATCCAGGCTACTTTAGTTTTAGGTGTCAAGTTCAGGATTCAGTTAACGTTCAAAGTTTAATGGCCCCGCTGGTTAGCCATTGAGCGAAGCCGCTTTGGACCCTGGACAGTAGTAGGCATTGAACCTCATTTCTTCCCCCATTCAGACGGATTCGTGCGCCAGTCGGCTAGCGAGGCCAGGGCGTCGACGGGAATGTAGTTGAGGGCTTGAGCTTCCTGCACCAACGTGTTGTACTGGCTGAGGCATACCAGTTTCACACCGGCCCGCGCGAAATTTTCATCGGCAACGGCGAATCCGTAGGTGAAAATAGCGATCATGCCAATCACATCGGCACCAGCCTGCCGAAGCACCTCAACCACTTTGAGCGAACTGCCGCCGGTAGAAATAAGGTCTTCGACCACCACGACTTTCGGCCGGCCGGTTGGTCCGTCAGCGTCTAACCGGCCTTCGATCTGGTTACCCATGCCGTGCTTTTTGGGCTCCGGCCGAACGTAGCAGTAGGGAAGGTCCAGAACATCGGCTACCAGTGCGCCCTGGGGAATACCAGCGGTAGCCACACCAGCCATCACCTGCACATCGGGGAATTCCTGCCGTACGGCATCGGCCAGCGCCTGTTTGATGTAGGTACGTACCTGCGGATACGCCAGTGTAACCCGGTTATCGCAATAAATCGGTGATTTCCAGCCCGAACTCCAGGTAAATGGGTCGGAGGGGCGAAGGCGAACGGCCTGCACATCGAGTAGATGGCGGGCAACAGTTTGTGCAACAGACGACAAAATAGATGGCTTATATTGATTGAACTGCAAACTTTGCCAAACTTCTGCGCTTTGACAAAAGTAGGTTAATCTATACGTCTATTTTTTATGTACCAGATTGATCGATTATTCCCGGCTGAAAAACCGCCTGCCGCCCACTAACCCATTCATAAATACCTACCCCAAATGACTAAACTACTCCTGGTACTGGCCATGTTGCCTGTTTCTTTACTCATGGGGCAAACCTACCCAACCATTGGTAACGTTGTCCGGCTCGACCCAAGACTGGATCAACTCGTGGCAAAAGATGCCAGGATAGAGGTGTTGGCCTCCGGTTTTGTGTGGGCAGAAGGGCCGGTCTGGATAAAGCCAGGTACGTCCGCGGTGGCTTCAGGTACGTCTACTGCCGGTTATTTGTTGTTCTCTGACGTACCCAAAAACACTATCTACCGCTGGACAGCCGAAGATGGCTGCCAGCCGTTTCTGACACCTGCCGGCTACACGGGACTGGGCAGATATAGCGACGAGCCCGGTTCGAACGGGCTTACGATCGACGCCCAGGGACGGCTCATCGCCTGCGAGCATGGCGACCGCCGGGTATCGGCTATGCCATTGGCCGGGCTGGGCGGTAAACAAACACTGGCCGACCGCTATCAGGGCAAACGATTCAATAGCCCCAACGACGTGGTTACTCACCCGAACGGTAGCTACTACTTTACCGATCCACCCTATGGACTGGCAGGAAAAGAGAACGATCCGACCCGCGAAACAACCGTGTTTGGGGTGTATCGTGTGTCGGCTAAGGGCGACGTGTTGCTGCTGGTCAGCGACTTAACCCGTCCGAACGGCCTTGCTTTTTCGCCCGATTACAAGACCCTTTATGTGGCCCAGTCTGATTTGTCGCAGCCGGTCGTCAAAGCCTATCCCGTTCTGGCCGACGGTTCGGTGGGGACCGGTCGAACTGTATTCGATGCATCGGCACTGGTGAAGCAAGGACTTAAAGGAGCACCCGACGGACTGAAAGTGGATCAGCAGGGAAACCTCTGGGCCACGGGGCCGGGTGGTGTTCTGGTGATTGCGCCCGACCCAAAAGGCGGGCTGGGTACGTTGCTGGGCCGAATTGATCCGGGCGAAGCGACGGCGAACTGTGCCTGGGGCAATGACGGACATACGCTCTATATCACGGCCGATATGTATCTCTGCCGCATCAGCGTGCTCGCAAAAGGAGCAGGCTTTTAACGATTTCAGGGAGTACACAGATGATGCCTGGTGCGGTACACACTACCGCACCAGGCATCATCTGTACCGCGTCGGGCAACGCGTCAAGGCATGCTCAGATGCCGGGCAACTGGCCAGCCAGGCCAATCTGGATGTCGGTGACGCAGTTGTTCATACCCTGCTGGTCAACTACCCGATACACCTCGCGTACGCACCCATCATACACGTAGTCGGCGGCATAAAACTGGGTGAATAACGCTTCATATACGCCGCCGAGGTCGCGCCATGAGCCAGTGTATGTGTAATGGGCACAGCGAAACGCAGGTACATAGTGAACGGCAAAATTGCTGCCGGGTAGGCCCAACACACGGGAGCGGATGGGAAGAGCGATATGCAGATCAAAGTCATCATCCGGGTGCCCCGAGAAGCCGCTATACAGCCATTGGGTTGGCACCGCCGCGTTGATGCCGAGCCTGATTGCTTCTGCGCAGAGCTGCCGATTGGCCGCGCCGCCCGTTTCGGCCAGCGCCGGGAGGCTCGTGCGTAACCTGGTTGTCAGTGCCAGGAATGGTTCGATATCCTTGACTGTCAAGGCATTTTCCGGAATTGATAAGGTTGTTGTCATTAGTAGTTTGGTTTTGGTGAACGACCAAACCGAAGGTAGAGCAACGTAGTGACAACCCTATGTCAGTAGGGTACGGGGGCTTCCGAATAGTGCGTCTTTAGTTCGTCGGTGAGCGTTAGCATGGTGGTTTTCAGGTTTTCGGGCTGCTCGATCATCGCCATCCGGCCAAACATCAGTAGCCAGCGGCACAGCCCCTGAGGATGCTGCGTCAGAAAGATCATTCGCACCTGATCGCCCTGCACTTCTTCCGACAGAAACCCGTACGAAAAGCGTTGCTGCTCGGTAAATCGGGCAGCGTACTTGTCGAATAAGACAATGACCTCCGTCAACGTTCTTTTTTCCCGGAAACGGGCCAGATAATCCTGAAGCGAGAGCAGCGATTGCCGGGAGAATAACTGGCAGGTGACCGTCAGTTGGCGAATCCGATCGGTGCGGAAATCGCGGTAGTCCTTGCGGAGGCGGCAAAACGCGATCAGGTGCCAGCCCGAACTGTAGTGATATAGGCCAATCGGTTCCACTTCGCGGGTCGTATGATCGTCATTATACGGCGTCTGGTAGTCGATCGCGAGAACAAGCTGTTGCACACAGGCCGACTGGATCTGGTTCAGCAACTGATCGGAAAAAGGAGTGGGGCGGGGATAATTCGAGATACCAATAAGCGGCTCCAACTCGTCGAGATGCTCTTTTTCGTCACGCTTCAACACCGATTTTACTTTATACAGCGCCGACTCGTAAGGTTCCTTCAGCGAGAGGTCGGCCATTCGGGCAACCAGTTTCGAGCCAAACACCAGCGCACTGGCTTCGGCATTGGTAAACATGACCGGTGGCAGGTGGTAACCATCCAGAAAATACCCAACGCCCGCTTCGGCCCCAATGGGAACACCCGCTTCTTCCAACGCCCGAATGTCGCGATAAACCGTGCGCAGGCTGATGGAAAACCGGTCGGCCAGGTCCTGTGCCCGCACCACCCGTTTGCTTTGAAGATGAATCAGAATGGCCGTCAGGCGGTCGATGCGGTTCATAAGTCGGGAGACAACAGGCCGTAAACTGGTACAGGTACGTTACTGGTACGTGGTGAATGCCGCTTCTTGATTCATGGCTACTTTTCTTAGGCCGTAGACTGGCAGGCGCTCTTCGTAGGAAAGCGGATGATCGGAAAAATAACAAAATAGCAGCGGGTAAACTTAACAAACCGGACAGGCCTAAAAAAGCTTTTTCTGCGATGATTGAGCTAAAAGCAGGCCCGTATACCCTTTATCTGCCAATAATTAATGAACAAGCCATGAAAGAAGAGACCATAAAAAGGGCGGCCAGAATTCTCCTGGGCGGTAACCTGATCATCGCTGGTATCAGCCACCTGACGGTTGCCAGAAAAGCGTTTAGGGCGCAGGTACCTGACTGGGTTCCCTTACCGGTCGATGATACCGTGGTGTATTCGGGAGTTGCCGAGATCGTGCTGGGTAGCGCATTGGTATTTGCCAGTGAGAAACATCGGGAAACAGTCGGGAAAGTAGCGGCCACGTTTTTCACCGCTGTCTTTCCCGGCAATATTTCTCAATACGTACATCAACGCAGCGCATTCGGATTAGACACCGACCGCAAACGGCTCATCCGCCTCTTTTTTCAGCCCGTCCTCGTTGCATGGGCACTGAAAAGCACAACGTAACACTGACTTTAGTCGGGGATGCCCAGTCCGTGTTACATTATCGTACAGACCGGACCATTCCCCATACCAGACCAACGGCCAGGCCGATACCGATAGCGCGGGCAATAGTGAACGAGGTGGGTTCGGGCATAGAGATGATCCCGTTTTCGTCGGTTTTGGCGGCCTCTTTAACGTACCTGCCCTCCGACGGAATAGATCGTTCCCGGAATTCACTGACCAGTCGGCCAAGCTCAAGCTGGAGATCAAGGCCGCGCATCGAAACGCCGTGACCCGTACCAACCTTAAGCGGGTTCAGTAAAGCCAGTTTCCTGACCGACTCTTCAGCCGCTGTCCAGTCGCAGGTGAAGTAGGCGGGCGGGCCATGTACTTCCTCTGTCTGGTTGATGCCCGCGCTGATCGAATTCTGATTGGTGGTCACAAAGGCATCGCCGGCTATCAGCGTCCGGTCCTTGTCGCGGAACAGGGAAATATGGCCGGGCGCGTGTCCGGGCGTATGAATGACCCGCCACTCTGGTAATTCGGGAATCCGTCCCGATGCCGGAATCGCTGTCAGCACCTCACTAAAATCGTCTGGCCCAATCGGGAATACCCAGGACATCAGCGACATACCACCGCCGCCAATAGCCGGGTCGGGTGGCGGGTAGCTCGACACAGCGGTGAGGTAAGGCCGTTCCAGCGGATGCGCGTACACCGGTACGTTGCCCCACTGTTTCAGCAATTTGTGCAACGTACCTACGTGGTCGGCGTGGCCGTGGGTCAATACGATTGCCTGCGGCGGATTTGTTGGCCCATACAACTGCTCGGCCCGCGTCCGAATGGCATCGGCATAGCCAAAAAAGCCCGCGTCGATCAGCGTCCAGGCGTTGCCAATGCCGGGCTTTCCAACGAAGAATACGTTGACAAACAGTGTCTTAATGCCAAATACGTCGTCGGTAACGTCATACGGTGTAGCCCGTTCAGGAGCCGTGTAGGTCGAAAGCTCATCGGCGTTGCCTTGAGAGGCAGGCGTATCAACGGTCTGAATTTCCATAATGTTCAGTCTGGTTATGACTAGTTAACCTATAGAATAAGGTCATGTTTACGATGATTAGTTATTGGCTGATTGGTTACTGGTCCGCTTAGGTACGTTGTTATACAGAGCAGCGCATTTAGCCAATCAACCAATAACCAATCATCGTACAGCCGGGTGGCGTATCTGGTTTTCCAGCAGGAGAATGCCCTGACCGCCGGTGTACCATTGCTTCAGCAGGGGGGCAGGCGTTGGCGTAATGGCGCGGAAGAACGAGCCGAGCAACAGGTCGTCATCGCCATCCTGATCAACGTCGCCGACTTCCATCACCAGCCAGTGGCCCTGTTCTGGATGCGGAAACGTCTGCGCTTTCATCCGTAGATTTCCCTGATTCTCCAGGTAAACGAACGACTCGGCGGTGTTGTTGGTGTAGTTTGGAAAGAACGCGATGGCGGCAATATCCAGATCGCCATCCTGGTCGAAATCGCGGGCAATGGCCTGAGTGGCCCCGTAGAGCGGGTAAAAAAGCGACTGGGTAAACTTGAATTTTCCGTCGTTTAAAAACACCCGAACACCGTGATAGGCTTTCAACGAGTACGATTTATCGCCGTTGTCGCCGTTGGTGTAGAGAATATCCAGGTCGCCATCCTTGTCCATGTCGATCAGGTCAACGTAGCTGGAGCCATAGACAGACGGAAACCGCAACACGATCTCTTTCGTGAATCGCCCGCCCCCGTCGTTGTAATACACCGCAATCTGCTCGTTTCCCTGCGTTTGTAAGGCCACAATATCGGGGCGGCCGTCCTGATTTATATCCCGCACAAGGGCGCGACGGGCACCGGGTACCTGGTCGAGAATATGTTCCCGGTAAGTGGCTCCATCCCGTTCAAACCAGCTCAGTTGACCCGTATAATTGCCAAACTGGCAGATAACCACATCTTCCTGCCCGTCCTGATTGAAATCGCCGAAAGCTGCTGCTACTGGTCGGGCCAGCGAGTCGATCAGTGGTTTGTTGGTAACACTGCCGGTCGTGCCTGCCTGACTACCGAACGAGACGTGTTGCCAACTGCCTTTCAACTGGTCATTTGGTTCCATGTTGCCAGCCGTCAGCACATCAACGGAGCCGTCGGGCCGGTCCCGAAGGTCGGTAATGGCTGATCCGGTGGCCACAGTGTCGATGAGATGAAGTTGCCCGTCGAGCCTGACCAACTGCCCCTGTTCGTTTCCCGCCAGTATGTGGTGCGTACGCGCATCATAGTGCAGCATGGTGATAGATGCTTTTATGCGCTGCGCAGGGCGGAGCTTAAATAGGGGTAAACCCACCGCAACGGATGGTTTAGTGGGTGGGGGAACTGGTTGATCGGGTGCTTTTTTGAGGTAAAAGTCGGTTATTTTTTTCCAGTCGTCGGGGTGGAGCACCGGGTTGCCGGGGAAGACACCTGACTGGATCACCCGGTTGATTTCGGCGGCATCGCTCAATGACATAAAGGGCGATATGGAATCGGCCATGAAGCCAAGCCGCAGTGCCATCAACGGCAAAATCTTAGTTTTCCAAAGGGACCTGGGCAATAGAGCGGGCTCTGGATACAGGTGGCAATTACCACAATAAGCCGTGGCAAGTTGCTCGCCGGATAACTGCGAGGCGGTTAGCGGTGTCGGCGGTGTTGCCGTGCCAGCCTGACGGGACTTGCAACTAACGAACAGTCCTATAATGAGAAAAAGAAGCGCAGTAGATAAATAGGTACGTAGCATACACGCATTGAGAACCCCTAAAATACAGGCAAACGGCAAGGGCAACAAGGGCGAACCCGATTATAACCCATCTGTTAAAGCCATTTCTGCGCGAATTATACGCTCATATGTTGAGGTAAAACCTGAAGCATGGCCGCGGTGCCCGGTTTCTGCTCCGAGAATTCAAAATCAGGGCTGAGTATGAATACACCGTGCCCGTCTTCGGTACATCAGCGAACGGGCCTCCGCTCCAACGCTGACCGACAACCTGATCTGGCCTATTTCTCACCCTTTTAGTCTGTTATGATATCTGAAAAATCGTCTACCTCATCGTCAACCACCAAGTCGCTGATCAGCGTAATTGGCGCGTCGTCGGTTGGGACGCTCATTGAGTGGTATGACTTTTACATCTTTGGCTCGCTGGCGGTTGTGCTGTCGACCAAATTTTTTCCGGAGGGAAATCCCACCGCTGCTTTCCTGTCGACACTGGCCACCTTTGCCGCCGGGTTTGTCGTTCGCCCATTTGGGGCGTTATTTTTTGGTCGGCTGGGCGATCTGATTGGGCGTAAATACACGTTCATGGTCACCCTGATGCTGATGGGCGGTGCTACGTTTTTGATTGGCCTGATTCCGGCTTATGAAACCATTGGATTCTGGGCACCCCTGCTGGTGCTGATCCTGAGGTTGTTGCAGGGGCTGGCGCTGGGCGGCGAGTATGGCGGCGCAGCTACCTACGTGGCCGAGCACTCGCCCGCCGACAAGCGCGGGTTCTGGACGTCGTGGATTCAGACCACGGCTACGGTCGGGCTGTTTGTGTCGCTGCTGGTCATCCTGATCACGCGCAAATCGCTGTCGAAGGAAGAATTTGATCTGTGGGGCTGGCGCGTGCCATTCTGGGCGTCCATTCTGATGGTGTTCATCTCGTACGTGATTCGTAAAAACATGGACGAGTCGCCGCTTTTTGCCAAAGTGAAAGCCGAAGGCAAAGGATCGACCAACCCGCTGAAAGAAAGTTTCGGTAACAAATACAACTTCAAGTTTGTGCTACTGGCCCTGTTCGGGGCTACGATGGGGCAGGGAGTAGTCTGGTATACGGGCCAGTTCTACGCCATGAGCTTCATTAAAACGGTCTGCAATGTCGACGCCCTGCAATCGGATGAACTGATGGCGATTGCGTTGCTGATGGGTACGCCGTTTTTCGTTGTTTTCGGGTGGCTGTCGGACCGGATTGGCCGCAAAGGCATCATGATGGCGGGCATGCTCGTTGCCATTCTTTCGTACCGGCCCATCTACGAACGGATGTACCAGACCACGAATTTGGCGGCTAAACAGGAAGTGGCTGGCCGCACAACCCGCGAACAAACGATGGTGGCCGATCCCAAAGTGGCGGGTGGGCAGATCAGAACCGTAACGGTGAAGAAGGCGTATACCGATGGAACCCAGCTAACGGAGGTTACCAAAACGAAACTGTCGGCCGCGTCGAGCACCGAACCCGCCAAGCCGGAAGTGAAGAAAACGGTGACGATCAACGATACCGACCGGTGGGCGTTGATCTGGCTGGTGTTTGTTCAGGTCATCTTCGTTACGATGGTGTACGGCCCAATTGCCGCTTTCCTGGTTGAGATGTTCCCGACCAAAATTCGCTACACGTCCATGTCGCTCCCGTATCATATTGGCAACGGGGTGTTTGGTGGTCTGCTGCCTGCCGTGGCAACGTACCTGGCTACGGGTGCCAACGCGGCCAACGCCGCGGCTGAAAAAGCGGGTGCGGCACTGCCCTTCGCGGCGCCTTACCTGGAAGGGCTCTGGTATCCCATCGTCATTGCCGGGGTTAGTCTGGCCATCGGGCTGGTGTATATCAGCAGTTCACGCCGGGTCGCCGATTAATTGTACACAACAACGCTTCACTGCTTAAATCGAATTTATATGGACGCATTACGGCGTTATCTGGGTGTTGTCTGGCTGGCTTTAGCGGCCCTCTGCGCCTACTTTGGTGTCATGTATTTTGGTCTGCCCAAACTGGCATCCGGCAAATCGGATGACCTGGTTTTTGGCATCATCATCCTGTTTGTGCTGCTGCCCATCATTGTGGGCGGGTTGGTTCGCTTTGGCCTGTATGCGCTTCAGGGCGAATACGATGAAGAGTAGCCGGTATGCATTTCGCCGACTCCTACACGCAGCAATACCGGCGCAGCCTCGCTGACCCGGTCGGGTTCTGGCGCGAGCAGGCCGCCCGGATTCCGTGGTTTCGCTTCCCGGAGCAAATTCGTTCCACCGACGCCGACGGTCTGACCCGCTGGTATGCTGATGGTGAGCTGAACACCTGTTACGCCGCCCTTGATTACCAGGTCGAGAATGGACGCGCCGATCAGCCCGCCCTGATTTACGACTCGCCCGTAACGGGGCAGGTACGTACCTATACGTACCTGAAACTGCGCGATGAAGTAGCCCGGCTGGCGGGTATGTTGCGCGGGCTGGGCGTGTCGAAAGGGAGTACCGTGGTGATTTACATGCCGATGGTGCCCGAAGCGGTTTTCGCCATGCTGGCCTGCGCCCGGCTGGGAGCCATACATTCGGTGGTGTTTGGCGGGTTTGCCCCGCCCGAGCTGGCCGTCCGCATCGACGATATTCGCCCGCAGGTAGTGCTGTCGGCCAGTTGCGGCATCGAGTTCGCCAACGTGGTGCCCTACAAGCCCCTGCTTGACGCCGCCCTTCGACTGGCCAGTCACCAGCCAGCGCATTGCGTACTACTGCAACGGCCCCAGTTCCAGGCCGACCTGCAACTGCCCCGCGACCACGACTGGATGAGGTTGCTTGAGCAGGCTGCGCCGGTTGACCCTGTAGCCGTGCTGGCGACCGACCCACTCTATGTACTCTACACGTCGGGCACCACCGGTAAGCCGAAAGGCATTATACGCGATAATGGCGGGCATGCCGTTGCATTGGCCTACAGCATGGAGGCGATTTATAACGTGAAACCGGGCGACGTGTTTTGGGCCGCCTCTGACCTGGGTTGGGCGGTGGGTCATAGCTACATCGTCTACGCGCCATTGCTCTATGGCTGCACTACCATTCTGTTTGAAGGCAAGCCAGTGCGCACGCCCGATGCAGGTACGTTCTGGCGGGTAATTGCCCAGCACAGTGTCCGCACTTTTTTTACCGCACCAACAGCATTCAGGGCCATTCGTAAAGAAGACCCCGACGCCCGGTTACGGAAGCCGTACGATTTATTGTCATTGCAGGCCCTGTTTGTGGCGGGTGAACGCTGCGACCCGCCTACGCTTGGGTGGTTGCAGAAGACCCTGAATGTGCCGGTAGTCGACCATTGGTGGCAGACTGAATCGGGCTGGCCGATGGTTGCCAATCAACTCGGTATTGAGCCGATGCCGGTGAAGCCGGGCTCGGCAACGAAGCCAGTTTGTGGGTATGACTTGCAGATTCTCGATGAAGACGGGCAGCAACTCGGCCCGAATCAGGAAGGGTATGTTTGCCTGAAGCTACCCTTGCCGCCCGGCTGTTTGCCCACACTGTGGAACGATACGCCCCGCTTTAAAGAATCATACCTGAGCCGGTTTTCCGGTTACTACCTCACGGGCGACGGTGGGTACGTTGATGAAGACGGGTACGTGTTTATCATGGGGCGCGTCGATGATGTGATCAACGTGGCGGGGCATCGACTGTCGACGGGCGAAATGGAAGAGATCGTGGGGGATCATCCGGCCGTTGCCGAATGTGCGGTGGTGGGCATTGCCTGTCCGCTGCGCGGGCAGCGACCCATTGGCCTGGTTGTGCTGAAAGACGGACAAACCATCGCCAGCGACCAGATGGAACAGGAACTTGTTGCCCTGATTCGCGACAATATTGGAGCCGTGGCGAGCTTTCGCAACGCGGTTATTGTAAAGCGATTGCCCAAAACGCGCTCCGGAAAAATTCTGCGAAAAACCATCCGGCAAGTGGCCGACGGCGAGCCGTTTTCGATGCCAGCGACTATCGACGACCCGGCCATTATCGACGAAATCAAGACGGTGTTGCGTCAATACCGGATTGGCGTGGCGTTTGAGGATTGACCCAGCGGGTGGTTGCTTCTGGCTGCTGCCGATGGGCAGATGGTGGTGTTTACGATAAAAATCAACCAGTAGACAGGTATAATACGCAAGTTTGATAGGATAGATGAAAAGTAAAGTCGGGCGATGCTCGTACTTTTAAAGCCGTTAATCATCCAGTACCCATGCGTATCCAAACCTTCGATCAATACCAGGCCGCTTACCAGAAAAGCGTCGACGATCCAGAATCTTTTTGGGCCGAAATCGCCCAGGAGTTTCAGTGGCGCAAGCCGTGGACCAAAACTCTTCAGTGGAATTTCAACGAACCCAGCATCAAGTGGTTCGTGGGCGGTAAGATGAATATTACCGAAAACTGCCTCGACCGGCATTTAGCCACGCGCGGCGATCAGCCTGCCCTGATCTGGGAACCCAATGACCCGGCCGAAACTGGCGTAACGCTGACGTATAGGATGTTGCACGAGCAGGTATGCCGGATGGCTAACGTGCTGAAAAGGAACGGTGTGGTGAAAGGCGACCGGGTGTGTATCTACATGCCGATGGTGCCCGAACTGGCCATTGCCGTGCTGGCCTGCGCCCGGATTGGCGCGATTCACTCGGTTGTTTTCGGTGGTTTTTCGGCCCAGAGTATTGCCGACCGGATCAATGACGCGCAGTGTAAACTGATCATTACGGCCGACGGTTCGTATCGGGGTAATAAAGAGATTTCGCTGAAAGGCACCGTCGATGACGCCCTGATCGGTTGCCCAACCGTTGAGCGCGTCATTGTGATGACCCGTACCCGCACACCGGTAGCCATGCTGAAAGGCCGCGACGTGTGGATGGAGCAGGAACTGAAGCAGGTGACGTCTGATTGTCCCGCCGAAGAAATGGACGCCGAAGACATGCTGTTCATTCTGTACACGTCGGGCAGTACCGGTAAACCCAAAGGCGTAGTGCATACCTGTGGGGGTTACATGGTGTATGCAGCCTATACCTTCCAGAACGTATTTCAGTATGAGGCTCCGCTGGGCGAGCGGGCACCGGTCCATTTCTGTACGGCCGATATTGGCTGGATTACCGGCCATAGCTATATCGTGTACGGCCCGCTTGCCTGTGGGGCCACAACCCTGCTGTTTGAAGGCGTACCCACCTGGCCCGACGCGGGCCGAATGTGGGATGTGGTCGATAAATACGATGTCAACATCCTGTATACGGCCCCCACGGCCATTCGGTCGCTGATGGGATTCGGCCTCGACCCGGTAAAAAATAAGGATCTGAGCAGCCTGAGCGTGCTGGGGTCGGTTGGTGAGCCGATCAACGAAGAAGCCTGGCATTGGTACGACGATAATATCGGGAAAAACCGCTGCCCGATTGTGGATACGTGGTGGCAGACCGAAACGGGTGGCATCCTGATCTCGCCCATTGCGGGCATCACCAAAACCAAGCCGTCGTACGCGACGCTGCCGCTGCCCGGAGTACAACCCATCCTGGTTGATGAGAACGGGAAAGAGATCGAGGGGAACGGCGTTAGCGGTAACCTCTGCATCAGGTTTCCGTGGCCGGGTATTCTACGTACCACGTATGGTGATCATGAGCGGTGTCGGCAAACGTACTTTGCCACGTACCCGGGCCTGTATTTCACCGGCGACGGCTGTTTGCGCGACGAAGAGGGGTACTACCGCATCACTGGCCGGGTCGATGATGTGCTGAATGTATCGGGCCACCGCATTGGCACGGCCGAGGTCGAGAATGCCATCAACATGCACACGGGTGTGGTGGAAAGTGCCGTTGTTGGGTATCCGCACGATATCAAAGGGCAGGGTATCTACGCCTACGTTATCGCCGATCAGTTTCCCGAAGCGCATGATGCCGACCTGACAAAGCGCGACATTCTGGCCACGGTAAGCCGCGTTATCGGCCCCATTGCGAAGCCGGATAAAATCCAGTTCGTGACGGGCCTGCCCAAGACGCGTTCAGGCAAAATCATGCGCCGGATTCTGCGCAAAATTGCCGAGGGTGATACCGCTAACCTTGGCGACATCACCACCCTGCTCGATCCCGCCGTTGTGGAGGAGATTAAAGCAGGAGCGGTGTAGTTTTTTGAATTGTTCGGGGAAAAGGGGAGCCAGGTGGTTGCCCTTTTTTTGTGGGATGGCCTCTCCATCAGGCGATGTGGGTCGGTCGCCAACTTACTGGTCCCTATGTTTGTCGGGTAGTGTAACGGTTTCCATCCAGTAGGTACGTATGGCATCCAGGTACGTTACCCAGTCGGCAACGGCCTCTGGCTTAGAAAGATACGACGAGCAGCCACGGTCATAGGCCTCGGTTATATCGGCCCGGCAGGTTGAATAGCTCAGCAACACAACGGGTAACTTGCCCAGCGTTCCTGAGAAGGCCCGGATCTGATCCAGTACGCGCCAGCCTGTTTCGCGGTCAGGCAAGTACAGGTCCAGCAAAATCATCTTTGGCACTTTCCAAACGTCTACCAGGCACTCTTCCAGGTAGGCCACGGCTGCTGCTTCTGTCGCAACAACGATCGACGTGACCGTTGGCATGCTCTGTAGAATCGCGTTTTGAATGAGCAGGCCGTGGTCTGGATTGTCTTCAATAACCAGCAGCCGCGTTTCTACATTTCTCCTTCGACCTGGCCAGTCTCGTTGGGTTGGGGTACTCATGTATCAGATCAATACGGATTGTCTTTAATAAATATAAAACCTATATATAAAGTAGGAAAAAGGAGGCAGTTACCTCATATAAGGCACAAAATACCCTCTCGCAGGAATACACTTTACTGGCCGGTCACCGCCAGGTACGTTACAGAACATCGCCAGAAAGAAAAGACCCACCAGTCAGTTTGAGAACTGAGCTGATGGGTCAGGTACGTCAGACGGTCGGTGCTAGTTCTTCTGCCCAGCCTGTTCAATCTGTTCCGTCTGGGCGTGCCCCTGCGGAATAGGTGGTGCCAGCATAGGCTCGTCACCCTGTGGTTGTGCTTTCACCTCGTGGAATTGGCCTCGCCCATCGAGCGACGTGCCGTGCGTCCAGCGCCGGTTGTGGCCAACGGATGGTTCAACCGGGTCGATGTTGGTATTGACGAAGGCGTAGTTGAACGCCTGATTTTCTTGGCTTTGCGGGAAGCTGTTCGGGATGGGAAGCACGCCCCGAATGTCGCCATGGCCCAACTCTTCCAGCACGGCCAGCCACTGCTGCTGGTGCATGGTGTCGCGGGCAATCAGGAACGACAGCATATCCTTCATACCGGCATCGTCGGTCAATTCGTAGAGGCGCGTTGCCAGCACCCGGCCAGTGGCCTCGGCCATTACGTTGGCAAACATGTCGGCGGCAATGTTGCCGGAGCTAACCACCCACGAGCCATTGAAGGGTACGCCATTGGCATCGGCCGCCATGGCTCCCAGCCCGCCCGACAGGAAGTGCCGTGGATCACCGCCACCAACGATCTTTTCCATGATCGGGTCGTTGCCAACGATGGTGTCGATGACGCTGCTCGAGGCCCCCTCCAGATTGAGTGCTACGGCTGTAGCGAGCATCTCGATATGGGCGATTTCTTCAGTACCCGTATCCATCAACATGTCGCGATAACGAACTGGTCCACGCGAGTTCCACGCCTGAAACAGGTACTGCAGACAAACCCGGATTTCGCCTTCAACGCCACCAATAGCCTGTTGCAGCGCACGGGCAAACTGTGGATCTGGCTTATCGACCCGAACTTTGTACTGGAGTTTTTTATCGTGATAGAACATGAGGTCAGGGTTTACTGGTTACCATTTGACCCGCTGCCACTCGAACCGCTACTACTCGAACCGCTACCACTTCCACTACCAGAGCGGGCTTTGCTTTTTCCGCCCGATTTGTTGCCCCGGCTCATTTTACCCTGTCCGGATGTACTGCCGCCCGACTGGCTGCTACCGGATGAGCTACCTACTGTGCTGCCTGCCCCAGACGAGGACCCCGTTGACCCGGAGCCGACCGTCGACCCGTTGCTCTGGCCGGACGTACCTGAGGTGCCACTCTGCCGGGAACCACTTCCCGACGACGTTCCTGACTGCCGATTGCTCGATCCAGTTGTGCCTTGCGACGACGAACTTCCTCCGCCAGATGTTGATGATTGGGCTTGTGCCCCGATGGCTACGACAAGGAGCATGGCCATTGTGATGACTGTGGTTTTCATACGTTGTGTTTCGTTTATGAGCACCTGATAATGGATACTCACCGATGAAACCGCCAAATACCGTCAGCGCTTCAAGAAAAATGAACGAGTAAGGGAATGGTCAGACAGACCAGTTTGGGGCTGCTGCTGGCCGGAAATGACTGTTGGCTTAGTCCCCTTTTTGAGCAGCTTATAATAAGGTCAGGTGAGCCATTACCTTATTATAAGCTGCTCAAACCGGGCGAAACTTCGTTGAAAATAGACGATAAAACGTCAACGATTATGAAACGAATACCACTCACGTTCCTGCTTGTAGGGCTCTTGTGTTGCATGACGGCCTGTTTTCAGGGCGACAATGCACGAAATGAAGACGATGCCAACGATGCGGCCGGTACGGGCGATGCCGATCTGGCCCGACGGGTGTCGGGTACATGGCTATTAAGCACAGACTATAATTATGACCTGCGGTGCAACTACCTGCCGGTCGAGTATGTGCAGTCTTTATTCAAACTGGGTGAAGACGTCAAGCTTGAAAAATACGACCTCACCAACGGATGTGAAGTACGCTGGGACGGCCAGAAGGTAGGCTTATACTTCGAGGAGGGCTCACCCTACGAGTCTACCTTTAAATCAGAGTACGCCTTTGACCGATTGTACCAGCCTGGTCAGGTAGCCATTCTTGATTCCATAAGTGAACGGACCGGCGTAAAACAAGGGTCGTATCACGGGCCGAAACCGGAAGGAACCGCTGCTGAACGGCCCGCTGAGGGATCGTCGCCAGCCGGAGGCATTGATCCATCGGCTAAAAATGACTCAACGAATCAACCCACGCCGGGTAAAACAGACGCGGCAGCCAGGCTGGTTGCGCCAGCACAGAATACGGCAACGGGGATAGCCATCAATGGGGTGGGAGACAAGGCGATCTGGGAGCCCGCCAAACGGACGCTGCACGTACTGCACCTCAACCATATCCTGAGCGTGACCGCGCCCATGACCGGAAGCGAAAAAACGGCCCGTGAAGGAGCCATGGCAATGGCCAACACCGTTATTGGCCGCTTATTCAACGAAGAAGCGTAGAATGGGGGATTGGTGATTAGGTAAATGGGGGATTAAGGGATTAGGTAATTAGGGATTAGTCAGCTACCTCACAGTTAGTTGCCTTAGTCCCAGTTAACCAATGCCTCAATCCCCTAATTCCTTAATAACCCAATCCCTTAAGCACCAATCACAGATTCTCAGAAGTCAATTTGGCACCCAGATATTCCCGGTTTAAGCGGGTAATTTTTTCCAGCGACACCGAAGCGGGGCATTCTACCACGCAGGCGCTTGTGAACAAACACGCTCCAAATCCTTCGGCATTGAGAAGGTTGCCATGTATAAATCAGTCGATTTTTGACGGTTGTCAGTTTACCGCCGGTACCCAGTTCTGATCGGCACAACTGGGGCAGGCGATGGAATTGTCAATCGGGGTGGGCTCGGTGTGGCCGCAGTTTTTACAGGCTGCCACATCCGCTACTTTTTCGCGCTTGCTGGTATAGTCTTTATCCCATTGAGGAAGCACCGAGAGACCGGGTTTAGGGGCTGGATTCTCAATCAGCGTAAACTTTCCGTCTGCCTCCATCAGTAAAAACTTCACGGCACCCAACTGATAAATGCCTCCTGAGCGGAGTTGAGCCATGACCCGCTCCCGCGTAACGGTCGTTAGCTGCATATCGGCTAGCCGCATGACGCCATCCTGAACCAGAATAGTCATTTTGCCCTCTACCAGCCCTTCGAATGAGTCACTCGTAACGGCCCGGCGCGAAATAAGCCGCTCGCTGGCAACGATAACCGCCGCAGAGATGAGCGCGGGCAGCACCCCCCGGTCGGGCGCCAGGATTGGAATACCAATCGCCGCCGCGAGTGAAGCCATAGCAATCATCTCGCTGCGATTCAGTTGCGAGGCCATTCGCTTACCCATTATCCGCATCGAGACAATCAGGAGCAGATACAACACCGCCACCCGAAAAATCACTTCGAGGTAGAAGGCGCCAGGTACGTTGCCAAGCAGTATTCGCTGCAAGTCACCTAGTTTAATTTCTTCTGGATTCATCAGGTCATTGGGGTTGGCAGACGGCTTTTACCCATTCGTCGCTATGGCACACATCGCATTCAGCCGTCGCTTGGGCTGCCGACACGGTGTTGCCACAATGCTGGCAGGCCATTATTCCGTTCTCGGCCGATTCCAGAATGCCGTGAAGGTTGGCCGACTGGATGTCTTTATAGCCATATGGCAGCGTTGATAAGCCAGGTCCGGTTTTTTCGGACGTATACACGCTAAACAGACCGCACGCTTCGATATAAAGGCGTTCTACTTTTTTGAGGTTGTAGATATTTTCCGCCCGTAAAACGGCCGTGACCTGGTTTTTAGAGACCCGGCAGCGGCTCATTTCATCGAGTTGCAGCACGCCATCTTTCACCAGGGCACTTTCTCTACCCTGCGTTATCTGTTCTACCCGACTGTTCTTAAAGCCCCAGAAGGCGATACCTCGCTGGAAAATCAAGATGCAGGTTAACGCCAACGTGCTCAGCATCAGGCCTTTGTCGGGTAGTTGCATGGCAGGTGCAACAATGGCCCCCAGGGTAAGCATTACCGCTGTTTCTGTCTGAGTGATCTGTCCGTTCATCCGTTTGCCCAATAAACGGGCAATCACAGTCAGGACGAGGTAGATAACGATCGAGCGCAGAAACGTTTCGAGCATGAATTCGCCGGGGGCGTTCCCGAACAGAATGCGTTGCCAGTCGAGCAGGTGAATTTCTTGTGGCTTCATAATGCGTTGAGTTGGTGGGCGGCTTGCTCACACGATCGTCAGCGTGTCCGCCCCTTAGCGTTGAAAATGATGGGCTGAGATCGCGGGCGGTATCATGGGATGAAATTTCTCATGACCCTGCGCATACACCACGATCGACTCGGGCTGAAGCTCAACCGGACAGGGCGTTGTCACCGAGTGTGGGGCCAAACTGACTGCCGTTGTGGTTGAACCCTGCCAGTCAGCATCGCCCGAGTCGATTAGTTTTTGCCATTCCCCGTCGACCGGCAGCGTAACTTGCTGAGGCGTACTGGCAAAGTTCATCAGGCAGAGAACGTGCTGATCGTTGGCCCATCGATGCAGGATAAGCGTCCGCTTATCCGTATCGGGATGTACGGCCAGGTGCTGCCGACTGAGCTGATGCAGGGCTGGCAACTGTTTCCGCAGGGCAAGCAGGTGCTGGTAGTACCGAAGCAACGTCTGATGCGGCTCCCTCAAGGGTAAGTCCCATTGTAATTTCGTCTTCCTGAACGTCGCACTGCGCTGTGGGTCGGGCATGGTAGTACCCGCGTAAAAGGCGGCGAACTCTTCGCGGCGCCCCTCCCGTACCGATTTGATTAGTTCCGGGTCGGAGTGGTGCACGAAGTAGAAGAACGGATTGGTCTCGCCCCACTCCTCACCCATAAACAGCAGCGGAATAAACGGACTGACGATCACCGCCCCGGCCATCAGCTTCAGCATGTTGTAGCTGAAAAGCTGACTCGACCGCTCGCCGCCTTTGCGGTTCCCAACCTGGTCGTGGTTCTGCGAAAACACAATGAACTGATGTCCCGGATGGTTATCCAGCTTTCGACCAAAGCGTTTCTGCCGCACGCTGGAGAACTGCCCGTCATAAGCATAGGCGTCGATGTATGACTTTGCCAGGTGGTAAATCTGGTCAAAATCAGCATAATAGCCGGTTCGTGCTTCGCCCCCGCTAACCCGCAGGGCATGGTGGAATTCGTCGACCCACTGGGCATCCATGCCGTAACCGTGGTCGGTAATGGGGCTAATCACGCGGGGGTCGTTCAGGTCGCTTTCTACGATCAGGTAATGTTGCCGCCCCGTCTGTGCCACGAGCGCATCCACCTGCTGCCGGAGTTCGCGCAGGATATGAACCGGACTGAAGTCTTTGATCGCGTGCACCGCATCGAGCCGAAGCGCGTCGATATGGAAATCGCGGAACCACATGAGCGCGTTTTCGATCACATACCGTCGAACGCCATCGCACCAGGTATCGTCGAAGTTGACGGCTTTGCCCCAGGGGGTGCTATACAGGCTGGTCAGGTAGGGCGCGTAATCGGTCAGGTAGTTGCCTTCAGGGCCAAAGTGGTTATACACCACATCCAGCACGACGGCCAGGCCCCGGTAATGGCAGGCGTTTACCAGGTGTTGCAACGCCTTTGCGCCGCCATAGGCCTGATGTACCGCATAGCTATATACGCCATCGTAACCCCAGTTGCGTTCGCCCGAAAACTGGGCTACCGGCATGATTTCAATGGCCGTTACACCAAGTTCTTTCAGGTAGTCGAGCTTGCTTTCGAGCGCAGCAAACGTGCCTTCGGTCGTGTAGGAGCCCGTATGAATTTCGTACAGGACATACTCGGCCAGAGGCGGGTTAACCCACTGATTGTCTTCCCAGTAGAAGGCGGCGGTATCAACGACCTGCGAGGGCCCGTGCACCCCATCGGGCTGAGACAGAGAAGCGGGGTCGGGCCGGTCAAGGGTTCTGTCGGCGGGATTGGGGCCATCCAGCCCAGCCTCGTCCAGGTCTGGTTGCTGGCTGTCGTTGTTGATGCGAAAGGTATAGCGGTCGCCGGGGCTGATCTGGTCGGTTATGAGGTGCCAGTAGCCATAGGCTTTTTTCGCCAGTGGAATAGGATCCGATAATCCATGTACACAAATGGCCAGTTGGCTGGCAAGGGGAGCCCAAACCAGTACCTCGGCCTGGCCGTCGGCAGGAAACGTGACCCCTAATGACCGGTGCTGAACGGTAAACGGATGCAGATTGGGCAGGTCCGTATTGTGGGGCGGGGTAAATGACGTTGTGGTTGGTTCCATTAACTGATTCATGCGTATTGGATAAGCTTTGTTAGAAGGGAATCCTTCCAGAAGCTTTGTTTAAGGTGTTGGGTACGTTGCCTGTAGATGCGCCAGGATGTCGAGCGGTTGATCGGTTAGAAACTGGTCCATGAAGAGGGCCATGTCGTCTTCGCGCTGGCAGATGTCATTGGGTGACTGGTCAGTGACCATAGCAATGGGTAAAAGAGCCGGGTAACCAGCGAGTAGCGAGCTACCCGGCCGTTTGTCAAGATTGGGCCGCTTTGTGATTCCCTTCACCAGTGGCCGTAGTGGTAAGGTTGCTGTTGGTGCCCCTTTCTTCAGCGTCTGTTCAAGCAGCCAGACTACCCGGTCCTGTACGTATCGCCCACCCGGTTGACGGTGCATTCGATTCCACCCCAAAGGGCCAGGTTGGTGGGCTGGTGTGCTCTGAGTACCGACCAGTTGCCTATCCGGTTACTCATCTGCCTAAATGGTTGGTGAACCGCCAGTAACCTGCACCGTGCTGCCGGTCATGTAGCTGGAATCATCCGACGCCAGCAACACGTAGATCGGGGCTAGTTCGGCCGGCTGGCCAGCCCGTTTCAGGGGTACGTCCTGCCCAAAGGTCTTCGCCTTTTCCAGTGGCATCGTCGACGGAATCAGGGGTGTCCAGATGGGGCCGGGTGCTACACAGTTGACCCGGATGCCTTTTTCGGCCCATACCTGCGCCAGATTGGCTGAAAAGTTTTGGATGGCAGCTTTCGTGGCGGCATAAGCCAGTAACTGCGGACTTGGTTTATAGGCATTCACCGACGTGGTATTAACTACCGTGCTGCCGGGTTTCAGATGTTGTTCTGCGAATTTACACAGGTGAAACATCGCGAAAATATTTGTTCGGAACGTATGGTCCAGTTCGTCGGCGGAGATATCCTGTAACGACTCGTGCGCCATCTGATAGGCCGCGTTGTTTACCAGAATGTCCAGCCCGCCCAGTTCGTCAACAGCCCGTTGCACAAGCTGCTGGCAGTGGGCTTCGTCGCTGATGTCGCCCGCTACCAATACGGCTTTCCGCCCGGCGCCTTCAACGTACCTGGCTGTCTCACGGGCGTCTTCCTCTTCGTTTAAATAGGAGATAAGCACATCGGCGCCCTCACGGGCAAAGGCGATGGCTACTGCCCGGCCAATACCAGAGTCGCCTCCGGTAATGAGCGCTTTTCGACCCATCAGCTTGCCAGACCCTTTGTACGACGTTTCACCGTGATCGGCAATAGGCTGCATGGCTGCTTCGGTGCCCGGTGTCGATTGCTCGTCAATTGGATACGGCGGCGCGGGGTACTTCATCAGTGGGTCCTGCAACGTAGCTGTCATGTTTTCTGTAACTGAGTTCATTAGTTTACCAATTTTCGGAGGTTAAATAATCTGTAAACTATACACCCCACACAGGGAATCGTTTTAAATGTTCGGGTTACGAGTGAGGTAATGGAGTCAGCCTGTTTTAGGGGCCATTTGGGTAGACATGAATGGATAACAGTCCGTCTGGATGACCAGTGAAGGAATTGTTGACGAAGACGGTCGGGGGCCGGGAGTAGAAAAACGGAGGCTAGTATGTTTTACGGTAAACAGATGCATGTATGTTAAACTATACCCTTGGCGCAGCCTTTCTTGTCGTATTCCTGTTGAGTAGTTTTCTGGTTGATCGGCAGCCCGCCGTAAAGACGGCCCGCGAGAATTATGAACAGTATTGTTCGTCCTGCCACGGCGAGAAAGTAGAGGCGTTTGTTGACCGAAACTGGAAGCACGGCAAGGAGAAGAGTGATCTTATAAAGAGTATATCAGGCGGGTATCCCGATCTTGGGATGCCCACCTGGCGTCCCGTTCTGAACGAAAAAGAGATCAGCGAGATGGCCGACCTGATTCTGGAAAGCCTGAAGAACGTGGATCAGTACAAGTTCGCTACCAAACCAACGTCCAACGTGTTTACCACCGAAGGGCTGACGGTGAAACTGGACACGGTGGCCAGTGGCCTGCAATCTCCCTGGGGACTGGCTTTTCTGCCCGATGGAGGCATGCTGGTTTCTGATCGGTCGGGCGATGTGTATCGGGTGGATAAAGCGAACAGGAAAACGAAATTGACGGGCGGGCCAACGGTGCTCGTGGAAGGGCAGGGCGGCCTGCTCGACGTGGAAGTGCACCCGGATTTTGCGAAGAACCAGCTTGTCTACCTGTCGTATTCGGCCATGAAGCAGGAGGGAGCAGACAAGCTCTCGACCACGGCGGTGATGCGCGCCAAACTGGTGGGCGATGCCCTGACCGATCAGAAAATTATTTTCGAAGCCTTACCCTACGCAAAAACACGGCACCATTATGGCTCCCGGCTCAAGTTCGATCAGGCTAACTTCCTGTATGTGACGGTTGGCGACCGGGGCAACGAGAAACAAAACCCCCAATCGCTGGGCAGTGACTGCGGTAAGGTACACCGCCTGCTCGACGACGGACGGATTCCCTCTGATAATCCGTTTACCAACGATAAAAAGGAACGTACCTCCGTTTATTCGTATGGACATCGCAATCCGCAGGGCATGGCGCTGAATCCGGCAACGGGCCAGATCTGGACCAACGAACATGGCCCACGGGGTGGCGATGAGGTGAACATCATCAAAAAAGCAGCGAACTACGGCTGGCCGGTGATCTGCTACGGTATCAACTACGATGGGAAACCAATCACGAATCTGTCGGCTAAAGAGGGTATGGAACAGCCACTTACGTACTGGCTTCCATCCATTGCGCCCAGCGGCATGGCCTTTGTTGACGGCACGAAATACCCCGGCTGGAAAGGTAACCTGATGGTTGGCTCGCTGCGCTTCCAGTACCTGAATCGCTGTGTAGTGGAAGGCGATAAAATTGTGAAACAGGAGAATATCCTCAAGAATATCGGCCGACTTCGGAACGTAGACATGGGGCCCGACGGCTACCTCTACGTATCGGTTGAAGACCCTGGGTACGTCTTCCGGTTGCTGCCGGTCAATCAGTAAGGTGAAAAGCCGGGCCAGTGTCCGGCTCTTTTTTTGCCCATTAAATACGACCGTATATCCAGCAGGGCAAGCCACTTATACCATTAAAAGCTGCAACCCACCGGGCCTTTTTGCTATCTTTGAGAAAAGCTCTGCGCTCATGAATCCGACCGAAACCACGCTGCCCATCAACGACACTCAGGCTATGCTGCCGTTTGATGAAGAAGCCGAAAAGAAGGCCAAAAAGGAGAAGAAAAAGAAGAAAAAAGCCAGCAAAGGGGTAGAAACGATGTTTCGAACCACGTTGGCTAATCACCTGCGTCTGAGTGAGATGGCCGACCGGAAGGCCAACCTGATGATCTCGATCAACGCCATTTTGATTTCCATCACGATGTCGTCGTTCCTGAAACCGGTCAACGGCATGGAGCGGCTACTGATTCCCGAAATCCTGCTGCTGATCGTGTCGCTGATCACCGTAATCATCTCGATTTTCGCCACCAAGCCCACCTTTTCGCTGAAGCAGAAAATGGCCCCCGACGATGCCGACGATCCGGCGAGCAAACGCCCAATCGACCTGCTCTTTTTTGGTGATTACACTCAATTGACCGCCGCCGAATACCGGAAGCAGGTACGTGACCTGATTGGTGACGATAAACGCCTCTACAACAGCCTGATTGATAACATCTACGCGCAGGGCCGCGTGCTGATCAAGAAGTACCGGCTGCTTACGATCGCCTATAGCTTTTTTATGATCGGCTTTTCGGTAGTCGTTGTCTGCTGCGTGATCGTGCTGCTACTGAATCGTTAATTGCCTAATCCTTTTATCTGCACCCCCCGCCCATTTGGGTCCTGGAACACTTGTCGTGCTTTTTCCGGGTCGTTGATCAGCGCGTAGAAATCGTTCAGGTAGGCCAGCGTTTGTTTAACGTACCCACGTTCCAGCCGCTTCTCGTTTTCGTAAATCGCGTAAATCTGGGGCTTCATGGCGTTGAAATGAGCAAAAACCCGTTTCAGTACAGACGCCGGGTAAATAGGTCCCCGGTAAAGGCGTTCCCGTACCGATGAAAGTTCGAGCTGCTCGGCTGGCCTGGCATACGGCGCGTTGACAATACCTGAGTGATCAAAATCGTAGGCAATCGGTAACGGCCGGGCCTTGGTAGAGTCAAGAACGAGCCGGACGTTATGCTGATAAACGACCGACCAGTCGGTGTTGCCAATCATGTACTCGAAAATTGCCATGGTTGCCGTCGCCATCGTGTCGCAGTTCTCGGCCCTGTAACGGCTTTTATACGGCCTGGCCCGGTTTCGTTTAGCCACGTCGCTATCATCTTCAAGCAGGATGCCCCAACGCGTGATCACCGACTGCTTTTTGGCCGAGTCGGCGTAGGTGACCTGAGCCAGTCGTGCTTTAAAGCTTAAATCGGTGAGCACGTTATAGACTTTGTAAACCAGGTATTCATTCACCACATATTCTTCGTTGTTGCAATGCGTCACCAGTTTAAGCGACGACTGTTTGGCAAAGGGGGTGCCTTTGGTGGTTTGCTTGGGCAGTATGAGCGAGAGGGGCGGGAATACGCAGTTGGCTGAACTACGCCGAAAATGACCACGTACCTGGATATTGATCGGCAACTGCGCTACGCTTCCTGAATCAGTCGACACACTTACCAAGGCAGGGTGGTCGGTGCCTTTTTCATTGGCTTTGGTCGGAGCACGGTCGCGCAGGATTGGCTGCATCCGGGCGGCGATGGTGAGCGACAATACCTGGTCGTTTGTGAAGAGGGGCTTCACAACAGCGACTTTTTTCGCCTTTGTTTTTTTCTCAGGTAACGTACCTGACGAATCAGTTTGGCCCGTTGCGTCGACAGAAACCAGCGAAAGCGTGCAAATCAACAGGTTGACTGCCAGGTAGATGTTCTTTTTCATGGTGGGAGATAGGGTCACTTAAAGCTACCAAACAGTACGCCGTTGGTGTCGCCGTTAAAGAAATTAGCCCGTACGGCGGTGGGGTCATTGATCAGCGAGTAAAAAGCGTCTAAAAACCGTAACGTCTGTTTCACATAGGCCCGGTTCAGGCGCTTGTCGTTTGTATACAGGGCGTAAAATTCCGGTTTCAGCGTGTTAAATTCCGTAAATACCTTTTTCAGCAGCCAGCCTGGATAAAGGGGGCCGCGGTATTGGCGGTCGGGTATGCCTGTGGTGTTATCGGGTTCAATGGCTTGCGCATAGGGCGCATCAACCAGGGCAGCGTGGTCGAAATCGTACGGGATTACTGCTGGTTTTTGGTAACCAGGTCCCGTAGCCAGCCGAATATTATGGCGGTAGAAAACGGACCAGTCGATGTTGCCGATCATAAACTCGAACACGGCCAGCCGGGCCATCGACAGCGAATCGACTGCCGACGCCTCGACACCTTTTTTTTGCTCGGTTAACCGATTTCGATTCGCCATATCGTCTTCATCTTCGATGAGAAATCCCCAGCGCGTTTCGTTCTGGCGCTTACGGAGTGAGTCCACATAGGTAACCCTCGCCAGTCGCGCCCGGAAACTCAGGTCGGTAACCAGGTTATAGAGTTTATAAATCAGATACTCTCGAACCACGTAATCTTCTGCCTGGCAGTGGGTTACAAGTTTCAACTTGTTTTGTTTGGCGAAGAGCGTTCCTTTGGTTGTCTTCTTCAGGAAGTCGAGATAGAGCGGCGGGAAATCGCAGTTATTCGCGTTCCGGCGGAAGTTCCCGCGCACGATGAGGGTGAGGGGTAGCGAGACTGTATCCACCCTGGTCAGATCCATATACGTCAGCCGGGCCGGATGCTTCACAGACAGGGAGTCATCTTTGGGTTTCGTTCGGTCACGGACAATGCGTTGCATGCGCGCCGTCAGGGTGAAGGTCAGCGGCTCTTCGCGGAGAAACAAATCGGTGGTTTTGGCCTTCGAGGGGCTGTCCGGGGACGTACCTGACGTACTATTAGTCTGCGCAACGGTCAAACCCGGACAGGCTACCAGAAACAGGAAGAATGGAAGGGTAAATACTAGAGTCAGTTTCATCGCTGCTCAAGTTACAGAACAAGCTGTTCACGTTCGCTAAATTACGCCCAAAGGATTGTTTCGTAGTTTGTACTTTTAGTGCTTACCTGCGGTTACTCTGTGGTGCGTACAGGCAGGTTAAGTTCGTCTTTTCCGGCAAACTGGCTGGCGAACTGGTCAGCAACCTAAGGCAGCGGGTTTAACCGTTGTAGTATACAAATTATGGCACTTGGCTACCTCAGTGTGATTTGTGAAGGAGGCTTGTGCCTATTGGCACACAACACAAATCGCTGAGGTAGTTGAATTCGTTGTAGTCACTCAATTGTAAAGCCGGTACTTAGATATTGAGACGATACGTGTACTGGTCACGAATCTTGTCTCGGGTACGCTTAAGACGCATTTTAACGGCACTGTCTTTCAAATTATACCGTCGGGCAATCTCTTTAATATCCAGATCGTGTTCATATTTCAAACGGAGCATTTTTACTTCTTCGTTTGTGATCGTTTGAATGGCGAGTGTCAGCGTCTGGAGTTGATCTTCGTGCTGGTCACTGTCCGATTCGTCGGCTATCAGGTGGGCCATTTCATCGTCGATGGTCACGGTCGTTAGCCTATTTCCCTGCCTAATCTGATCCATACAGTAGTTGTAGGAAATCGAGTATAACCAGGTTGAGAAAGTAGAGCGTTCTTTAAAATTAGTTAGGTTTGAATGGACTCTGATGAAAATGTCGTGCGTGTAATCTTCAGCTTTTGCGCTGCATTTGGTTAGCGAGTAACATCGTCGGAAAACTTTGTTTGCATACCGTTGGTAGAGCGTTTCAAAATACTTGTTTTTGTGTGTTGACAGATACATGCGTATCAAGTCTTCATCCTTAGCGACTGGGGCTGTCATAATCACATACGATAACAGATTAGTTTGGTGAATACACGAAGTAAACTATGTGGCACATAGAGGAAAAGGGTTTTTACTAGATAGTGTGCGAATGGACCGAATATTAATTAAAAGGTACGGAAATGAGAAGCTAATGTCACCCCCAAGATTGTACGAAAAAGCTATTAAATCAAATTATCAGTTAATTAGTGCTGCTTTTTGGATACAATTCTATCATGTTAGTCTGTTAAGTAGGGATAAATATGAAGGGCACTATTGGGTTATGAGAAAAATAGGAATTACCGGCGGAATTGGTTCTGGAAAAAGTGTAGTGTGTCGGGTATTTCAATTGGTTGGTATTCCCGTTTACGAGGCCGATGAACGAGCCAAATGGCTTACGCAACATGACCCGATTTTACGGGCGGATATTGTTCGGTTACTGGGTCGGGAAGCCTATGACCAGGCAGGCAACTACAACCGGGCTTTTGTGGCGGCCCAGGTGTTTAGTAATCCTCAACGGCTGGCCTCGCTAAATGCATTAATTCATCCGCGTGTATTTGCTGATACGGATCAATGGGTACAGCAACAGGCGGCTCCCTACGTGGTGAAAGAGGCCGCTCTGATGCGCGCAGCGGGTGACCAGAATGACCTGGATGCTGTTGTGGTGGTGACGGCCCCGCTTAGCCTGCGGATTCAACGGATCAGAGAACGTGATCCGCAACGGAGTGAATCAGAAATAAGGGCAATTATAGACCGCCAGATCACCGATGAGGCCCGGCTACAACTGGCTGATTATGTGTTGCTGAACGACGAAACGGAATTGCTCATCCCACAGGTTCTGGCACTGGATGAGCAATTCCGTATTGGATGTTAGTTATTGGTTACCAGTCTATTATATCGTCGCCAATGACTAATAACCAATAACTAACATCCAACCCCTACTTCATGTCGCTCAGTTTGTCCAGGTCTACGTCGTCGAGAACGGCTTTGATTTTGGTCATGTCTACGCCATTGCCTTTTATGGTGACGATATATCGATTCTTGACCAGCACGGCAATCTCGCCGGATTTGTTCGTATTGTCGTATTTTTCGTAGGCCTTGTTATCGTTGATCTTGGTGGTTTTTTCGTAGCCCGACTCTGTTTCTTTATCCATATCGACCATCGACCAGGCGGCCATTCCCATCATGGCTCCCGATCCGCCGGCATCAACAATGGCTAGCTCAATGTTCTCCGTATTATCGGAGTTCTCGTATTTACCCGTCGCGGTCGAGAAGTTAAACCCGCCCATACCATTTTTTTCGCCGGTAGCACTTTTACGGGGCAGCCCGTCGGCATCGGCAGGCAGCAGGTCTTTCAGCTTTCGGAAGTCGATAGTGGCAACAGGCCCGTTTTTCTGGGCTTCTTCGGCCTGCTTGGCCATCTCCTGCACGGCATTTAGCGTACCGCCAAGAGATGCCGACGCGCCGTCGTTCTCTTCTTTTTTCTCATCGCTGCCGCCACAACCAGCGGCAAGCGTCAGAACAATGAGTAAAGCCGTGCCCGTGAGCAGACCCGAACGTGTTTGGATAAACATAGTCAATTGGGTTTATATAGTCAGTAAATCAGTTAGTTGACCAATGTACGATCTGTGTTTGACATGTGGTGACAAGTTTTGAGTAAGCGTCAACCTGAGCAGGTATGTGGTAACAGATATGTATAAAAAAACGGACCAGGGTTCGCCCAGTCCGTTTCTATTCAGGTACGTTATGCGCCAGATACTCAGGCGGCTGGCAGTTTATTCTGCCTGCTTCTGATGACGAAGAAAATGCCGACCAGTACCGCAGGGATACTCAGGATCTGCCCCATGTTGAGCGGGAGTGTATTCTCAAAAGCCACCTGATTTTCTTTCAGATACTCGTAGAAGAACCGGAGACCAAATACCCAGATCAGAAAGATACCCAGAAAAAGGCCACGTGGGGTGTTCTCTTTCATGCGGTTCCAGAGGGCAAAAAGAATAAAAAACAGGGTCAGGCACGAGAGTGATTCGTACAACTGAGCGGGGTGGCGGGGTACACCGACGGGGTACTCGTTGTTATACTTGAAGATGAACCCCCAGGGAACGGTCGTCGGCAGGCCCACAATTTCGTGGTTCATCAGGTTGCCCAGCCGGATACAGGCACCTGCCAGCGCCACCACGATCACAATGCGGTCGGTGGTCCAGAGGAAGGTTTGGCCGGTGAGCCGACTTGATTTGCGGCGGGAGTACAGCCAGAGCGCGGTGAGAATGCCGATGGTAGCTCCGTGACTGGCTAACCCGCGATAGGGGGGCATGATCACTTCCATTGGGTTGCGGAAGAGCACTTCCGGTTCGTAGAAGAGGTAGTGGCCAATGCGGGCTCCCAGCACGGTGGAAACGACCATGAAGATGAGCAGGGCATCCAGATCTTCCTGCGGTTTACGCTCTTTGCGGAAGATGTGGGTCATGATCTGCATGCCGATCAGAAAACCAGCGGCGAAGAGCAGACCGTACCAGCGTATTTCAAAAGGGCCAAAGTTGATGCCAAATAGCGTAAACGCGTCGACGGCGAAGAGAACCGGATCGGCGTCCCAGAGGATATAAGAAAGCATTCGTGTGAGAAGTGAGGAATCTAACGGGCTTTTTTTTGTTATCGGCAAAGATAGACAGATTTCAATCCCGGATGCGCTACACGGATGATACCTGCTGGTCAAACCTGGTTAACCAGCCCTACCCATGAAATATCTACTGATTGGCCTGGTTCGGTTCTATCAGGGGGCCATTTCTCCGTTCTTCCCCAATGCCTGTCGCCACACGCCTACCTGCTCGCAGTATATGGTCGAGGCGATTCAGAAACATGGGGCCGTACGCGGAGGCTGGCTTGGCCTGAAACGCATTGGCCGTTGCCATCCCTGGGGCACACACGGATACGATCCAGTACCTTAAAAAATATGCTAAACATAACACCTGATAATAAACTGACTCGCCTGCTGGTGGTAGGCGACCGGGTTCTGATTAAACCGAAATCGGCGAGCGACCGTACCACGTCTGGTTTGTATCTGCCGCCGACCGTGCAGGAAAAGGAACAGGTGCAGTCTGGGTACGTTGTAAAAGTGGGGCCGGGCTATCCGATTCCGGCTGCGGCCGAGGATGAACCGTGGAAAGAAACGGAAGAGCGGGTAAAGTATATGCCTTTGCAGGCCCAGGAGGGCGATCTGGCGATCTACCTTCAACGGAATGCCATCGAACTTGACTACGAAGGAGTCGCCTATGTCATTGTGCCGCAGGCCTCGATTTTACTCCTCGAACGCTCCGAAAGTCTGTTCGATTAGAGCCGTACACGTAACGTCGTACGCGGTACCGTGTAGGTTGATAGCATAGTATATCTTTCGCTGACTACACAACTGGTGCCGTGTACGACGTTCGCTAACCGATGTTTGTATGATCAGTCGTATCGTTTTGTTATTTACCCTGATGAGCGCAGTGACAAACAGCTTATCTGAGCCTGGCAAGTCGCTCGAGGCCCGCATTGCCGGTAAAAAGTGGCAACGACGGGTGGTACTTGTTTACGCCCGCGACGCCGGTAACGCTGATCTGGTAGCTCAGAAACGGGTATTCGCCGAGCAGCGAACCGGCTTTACCGAGCGTGATTTTGACCAGATCGTGGTGCTGGAAAGCGACCTCACCGAAGCCGACCGGACGTACCTGCGCGGCGGCGACCGGAAACTGAGCCCTACCGCTGGTTTTATGACGTACCTGATTGGGAAAGATGGTGGTGTAAAACAGCGTTTTTCAAAGCCAGTGGCGACATCTGAACTCTTCCAAATCGTTGATGCCATGCCGATGCGACAAAGCGAGATGGGACGAAAAAACTAACGTAGCCTGCTGGTTTATAAGCTAAGTAGCTGCTTGACAGTGTCGGTATAGGTACTCCCCGTGGTGAGCCGGGTCGCTTTTTTGTCGGTCAGGGTGAGCACGAATTTACCGTCGAACTGCTTCTGGCACTCCCGGATGCGGTGGCTGTTCACTACCGCCGAACGGCTCACGCGTACGAAGGTGTCAGGGAGGCGCTCGCAAAGGTTAGTTAGCGTATAGGAGGTCAGGTACTTTTGCCCGTCGGTGGTTGCCACGAAGACGTATTTCTCTTCAGCTTCGAAGAAGGCTACGTCGGTGAGGGGGAGGAGCAGGATTTTTTCGCCCGTTTTTACCGAAATCGAATACAATTCTTTTCGGGGCTTCATCTGTTCCAGTAGCCGCATCAAATTATCGGCATAGGGGTTAGCGATAGCAGGCAACGTACCTGCGGGTCGGCTACCAACCAGGTTTCGAATCTTGGCCACCGTGCGGTCGAGCCGGTCTGTTTCAATCGGTTTCAGCAGGTAGTCGACAGAGTTTTCTTCAAATGCCCGAATGGCATACTGATCATAGGCGGTGGCAAATACAACAAGCGGCATATACGAAAGCCGGGCCAGCATTTCGAAGCCATTAAGCAGCGGCATCTCAATATCGAGAAAGATCAGATCGGGCCGTTCTGTCTCAACAAGGGCCAGTCCCTCGGCTCCATTTCGGGCTTCACCGATGATCGTGAACGTGTCGGCGCGAGGCAGCAGTAGCCGTCGTAACCGGCTGATGGCCAATGGTTCGTCGTCGATCAGGATTGTATTGAGTGGTAGACTCATAGCATGTTGAGTTTAATGATCACCTGCTTCTTCGGGTCGTTCTGCAAGGTAACTGTTGCTGCTTCACCATACAGCAATCGGAGTTTATCCTGAATGCTCCGCAGGCCATAGCCGGCACCCATCGTGTCGGGGAAGGCCGGCCCGTTATCATGTACACAAAGCGTGAGCCAGCCAGCATCTTCGGTAATCTGGATGTCGATCAGTCCACCGTCGGCGCGTTTGGCGATGCCATGTTTAATCGCATTTTCCACCACCGGTTGCAGCAAAAACTGAGGAATCTGGGTCTGGCTTATAGCCTCGGTGATGGGTGAGATGGTGAAGGTGAGCCGGTCGCCAAACCGTACTGACTCAACCTGTAGGTACGTCTTCACCATGTCGATTTCGTCGGCAAGACTACTAAAATGCGACCCGTCACGGCCCGTGGTGTAGCGAAATAGCTTCGACAGGTGCAGCGTCATGGACTCAGCTTTGTCGGGGTCTTCATGTACCAGGCTGGCAATACTGTTCAGGGCGTTGTAGAGAAAGTGCGGGTTGATTTTGGCCTGAAGCGCATCCAATTCAGCACGCGTTTTCAGTTTCTCCATATTCAGCAACTGAAATTCCTGTTCAGACAGCTTGCGTGTCACCTGCCGCCCCTGATGCAACAGGTAAAGTATGCCGTTGGCGGTGAGTAGATAAGAAAGTAAATAGATGCCGCCGGGAGCGTTGTCATTTACATAGCCAGGCCGTTGTGCCAGTTCAAGTACCGCCTGCCGACCCAACCAGAAATAGCACAGAAAACTGGTAGCTGTGGTAGAAACGATCGTCATGACGGTGACTAACAGGTGCCGGACCCAGATTGTCCAGTTCTTCTGGTCGAGCCATCTGGAAATAGCCCAGACAAGCAGAAAGGTGGTGGCTCCCTGCAAAACGTTCAACGTGACCAGAAACCGGTACAGCATCGCCATTGTCTGGTCTTTCGTGGTCACGATCTGAGCCGTGAAGTAGATTATACCACTGAAGCCATACACGACCAGCGCGCCCAGGGTCATGCCGATCAGTAATCCCCAGCCCGGCTGATTGAGCAGGGTCGTCACCGTAATCGACTCGGCCCGGCCGGGTAGTTTTTCTCGCTTAGCCGAGATGGCCGAGAAATTCATTTTGGCCCCCGACAGGTTCGCTCCTTCAATCGAAACGCCCGACAAATCGCTGAAACTTAGGTTAGCATCGCTCAGATCGGCATTGGTGAAGTTGGCACCATCCAGGGCAGCGAAACTAAGGTCGGCTCCCTTCAGGGTGGCTCCTTCGAAATCAGCTTTCTTAAGGTCTGAAAAACTGAAGTCGGCACCCGTCAGATCGAGCCCGCTAAAGTCAAACCTGGCCAGGTCTTGACCCCTCATTTGCAGGCGTTTGACGCCAGCCGTTCGTTGTATAAGTTGTTCGCGAGTCATGCGTAACGTGGAAGACGGTGGCTATTCGTTATGGGCATTGTATAGAGCCAGAAGCAAATCGATATGCGTTCCTCCCGACTGCTGCTGTGTGATCATTCAAAAACCCAAACCTACTGATGCGACAACGTGCCGACTATCATTTTCCGACGAACCCGGTCCCTAACTCGATGAATTACGCAAATAGCGTGGAATTGAGCAGCCAGACAGTAGACTGGCTAAATTTGTAGGCAAACGAATGAGGGTTAAAATTGCTTTCGCGTAGTTCTTTGACAGGCTTGGCGAAAGCAATTTTAACCCTCATTCGTTTGCCCTGCCAAATTGATCAACTGCCGGATATGTCAAAAAATGTATCGGATGTTGCACCAGGAAATTTCTTCCTGCACCATGCGGGTAAACACATCAATCATTTTGCCCTTCAACTGGTGGTTGTAGCGGATATTCCAACCACCAAACTGGCTCTGTTTATTTTCCTGCAATTCAGGCACCCACAGTAACTCTTCAGCTTTCGGGTTGATCGCCACATTCGCCTGGTGCTGAAACTGGTTGTGCGTCAGGAAGATGACTTCACTCTGGAGTTGCGCCTTTACATCGGGCCGTACGCCTGCATCGAGCTGTCGGAACAACTCCCGATAGTCGTCGCGCCATTGTTTGCCGCCGTAGACGATCACCGGCGAAAAGTTGACATGCACTTCATAACCAGCGTCATAAAAGTCATTGATGGCGGCAATGCGCTTGTCAATACTGTCGGTACGTACGTCGACGAGTTTGCTCACATGGGCAGGCATCAGGCTAAATCGAATGCGTATTTTGCGGTTGGGATTGTAGTCCAGTAAGTCGCGGTTAACGAATTTGGTCGCAAACGTTGCTTTTGCACGCGGGTGGTCGCGGAAGAAATCGAACACCTGCCGAACGCCATCGGTCAGGCTATAGTCAACTGAAACGTCGGAATTACAGCCAATATCGTAGGTCCAGAACGTGGTGTCTGTCTGGTTGGCGGGCTTGGGCCAGGCCAGGCCGTTTACGTGCATGTCAACCGTTGCCAGAATCTCATCCACGTTGGTAAACAGCGTAATCGGATTCACGGGCTTATGCCGGTCTACGTAGCAGTAGGCGCAGCCCGCAAAGCAGCCGTTGGCCAGACTGGGCGCAATATAATCGGAACTCCGCCCGCTCCATTTGCAGGTTTGTGTCTTCAGTTTTCCCAACACCAGCACATCTGACTTTACCTTGAAGTGATTCATGCCCAATTCGGGCAGGCGGTTATGTTGCGTGATTTGCAGGGCTTCAGCGTCGGGATACTGGGCCAGGATAGCCTCTCCCTGTTCATTCATCGCGTCGGCAGTATACAGAACAACAGAGGGCTTGAAATCAGGCATAAATGGTCGTTGAGTGGTATACAAACAGAACGTACCTGATGTCGTTATTGTTCCTTTTATAATAGAGGTAAGTGACTGGTTAACAAGGATATGGCTTTTGTTTTAAGTGTATTTGTGCGTTGCTGTCGCATAGCCCTTCGACAGGCTCAGGGTGACAATCTCACCCAAGGTCGTCATCGACGTACCTGGGTTTCCTGTCACCCTGAGCCTGTCGAAGGGCCACGCGACAGCAACTCATCGAAAAGCAACTTGTCACCTACTGGTAACGTACCTGGAAGCAGGCAAAACCGTTATGTCTATCAGGGAGTTTCGTTTGCCAAACCCACCCAATCACTGTATTTTTGACGATTTAGGAGACTACAACCGGAGCGCACTAACTATGACACCAGCCGCCAATGAGTCATCAACCGAGAGGTCGCTGAACTTTTTAGAGCAAATTATTGAAGAGGATATTTCGGCAGGGTTGCACGACGGTCGTGTACTGACGCGTTTCCCGCCCGAACCAAACGGGTATCTGCACCTTGGGCACGCCAAGTCGATCTGCCTGAATTTTGGCCTTGCCCAACGCTATGGTGGACAGACAAACCTGCGTTTCGACGATACTAACCCTGTTACAGAAGATACCGAATACGTTGACTCGATCAAGGCTGACGTACGTTGGCTGGGTTTCGACTGGGCCGAAGAACGCTACGCATCCGATTATTTCGAGCAGCTTTATGCGTTTGCTGAGTCGCTGATTCAGAAAGGGTTGGCCTACGTTGATGAGTCGACGGCGCAGGAGATTGCGGCTATGAAAGGCTCGCCTACGGTACCGGGCCAGAACAGCCCGTACCGGGATCGGTCGGCCGACGAAAACCTTGACTTATTCCGGCAGATGCGCGCAGGTACGTTTCCCGACGGCGCGAAGGTGTTGCGGGCTAAAATTGATATGGCCTCGCCGAATATGCATTTCCGGGACCCGATCATTTACCGGATCAAGCACGCGCATCACCACCGTACGGGCGACACCTGGTGCATTTACCCTATGTACGACTTTGCGCACGGTCAGTCTGATTCCATCGAGCAGATCACGCATTCGGTTTGTACGCTCGAGTTTATTCCGCACCGCCCGCTCTATGACTGGTTCATCGAGAAACTCGACATTTTTCCGTCGAAACAATACGAGTTTGCCCGGCTGAACCTGACCTATACGGTGATGAGCAAGCGCAAGCTGAAAAAGCTGGTGGAAGGCGGCTTTGTGACGGGCTGGGATGACCCCCGGATGCCGACCCTGGCCGGCATTCGGCGGCGGGGTTACACACCGGATAGCCTGCGTGAATTCTGCGAGCGAATTGGTGTAGCGAAACGGGATAACCTGATCGACGTGGGCCTGCTGGAGTTCTGCATCCGTGAAGAACTGAACCGCACCACCGACCGGGTTATGGCCGTTGTTGATGATAATCCCATCAAACTGGTGCTGACCAATTACCCGGAAGGGCAGGAGGAAACACTGCATATTGAAAATAACCCCGAAGACCTGACCTCAGGCACCCGGCCTGTGCCGTTTAGCCGCGAACTCTATGTGGAGCGCGACGATTTTATGGAAGAGCCTTCGAAGAAGTATTTTCGGCTGGCTCCCGGTAAAATGGTGCGGTTAAAAGGCGCGTATATTGTTCAGTGCGACGCTGTTATCAAGAATGACGCGGGCGAAGTAACCGAATTGCACTGTACCTACATGCCAGAGAGTAAAAGTGGTCACGATACATCGGGCATCAACGTCAAGGGCACTATTCATTGGGTGTCGGTTGCCCATGCCGTGCCTGCTGAGGTACGTCTTTACGATCGTCTGTTTGCCGTTGAAAACCCGGCGGTTGAGGAAAAAGAACTGGAATCAGACGATAGCAACGCATTTCTGTCACTGCTCAATCCAACCTCACTGGTTGTGGTAAAGGCGCTGGTTGAGCCTAATCTGGCCGACCGGGCGGTGGGTAGCCGCGTTCAGTTTATGCGCAAAGGGTACTTCACCGTCGATGCCGATTCGACACCCGGCCACCTGGTCTTCAACCGCACCGTGACGCTCAAGGATGCCTGGGCGAAGGAAGTGAAGAAAAATTAGTTCAACGTCTAAGGTTTAAAGTCTAAAGGCTCCGCTTATTAACCTAATTGGTGATAAGCGGAGCCTTTAGACTTTAAACCTTAGACGTTGAACTAATTTCCCCCATTCATCACTTTTTTCTCTGCCCTTTACAACGAGTTATTGATATTTGTACTCTCTTGATTGTTAAATCATTGGCCCTCAATATGCTGGTTGGGCCAGTAACCAATTGTAATATGACTCGACTCGTTTACCTTTCCCGCCGGTTACTGCTCGTGTCTGGAATAACCGGGCTACTGGTCAGTTGCACCCCAGCGCAGTATGTACAATTGCACCCCGTGTCTGGTCCGATCGCGCCCGTCGACGGTCGTTTGGTAACGAAAGCCAGCGCCGATAGCCTGGAGGTTGTCGCTTCGTTCGAGCGGGAAGACATGGAGTATCTGGCCCTGGATATTGAGCTGAAAAACCGCACGGCGACTACGATCGAGATCAACCCGGCTGATTTTCAGGTGGAATTGCTCAACGCGGATCGCCAACCGTTGACGTTGCCTGGGACAACCAACATCCGGCAGGCGGCTGATCCTGGCTATGAAGCTGGTCGGACGGAGTTCAATATCAAAAAAGAAGAGAAACGGCTGAAGACGGCCAAAATCCTGAATACGGTACTGCTGGTGGCCGTGGTTGCAAGCGATATTGCCTCGACATCATCGCGCAGCACGAACCGTGACTATAAAAGCTGGGCCAACAACCGGGTTTCCCATGACGTGGCGTATAACCTGATTCAGGCCAAGCGCGTTATTGATCATGGCGTATTTGTTGATCGGATGCAGCGTTATCAGTTTGAAGGTTACCGCTGGCGTGAACTGGCCCTGAAACGCTCGCTGGTGCATCCGGGAGAGTCTGTACGGGGCTTTGTATACTTGCCAAAGGTGAAAGAGGCGGCTTTTCTAAATCTAAGCTACCCGTCAACCTCAGGTACGTCCATCCAGCTTTTATTTGAACAAACCCTGACAAAAGCCCGCCCGAAGTGAGGTTTGTTGAGATCAGGGTCTACCCATTACCGGTCAAGGCTCCGCTTATTGACCTGATGGTGATAAGCGGAGCCTTGACCGGTAACGGGTAGACCCTGATCTCAATACCCCCCATTATATTTCCGTAGGGCCCATTCAGTGCCGGCCAGCACCAGGATGAGGAAGAAGAGCCAGCGCCAGTTGATCAGTTCGTTTAGTGCTTCGATGCTGCTCAGTCGGGCTGGGTTATCCCTTTTTGTCAGGTCATTCACTAAGCTGGCGGCATCTGCGCCGTTGCGGAACGTCCCCCCCGTCTGAACGGCCAGTTGCCGGAGCAGACCGTGATCGGCGGTCGTGTTCAACGCTTCGAGCTGCACATCCCGCACAATAAACTGCCCGGTCGACTGTTCAGCGCGGTTATTCAAGGTGGCCGTGGCTTTGTAGCGGTAAACACCGTCGGGGAGGCGGCTAATGTCGAATCGACTGTTGGCTTCGGTTGGCGTGTAAGTGAACGTGCGGATCACGTCGCGCTCGTCGGTAACTTCCAGTTTTACAGGTACGTCGTAGAGCCGTTCGTAAATGTCGTTGTAGAGTTCGGTTTCAAACGAGACCGTTTCGCCCGCCACAAACTCGTTTCGAATCGGGTAAACTCGCAGTTTCCGGCGGTCTTCTTTTACCGAAATGAGTTGTAATACCTTCTGAATCAGCTCGTCGACAACTTCCTGCTTGTCGGTCAAAGCGTATTCTTCCAGCCGCCACTGCCAGATGCCTTCACCCAGGAGAACGGCGGCTTTGCGGGTGCCCGTTGTATTCAGGGCCAGCATGGGTTTGGTGGTACGCACCGTACCAATCTGTTGCCAGAGCACCGTTTCGCTACCCGGTAACAATTTGTATTCGCCGTAGGGAGACGTCAGCGGCGGTAGTTTATCGAGAATTTCCAGCTTGGCCGGGTCCAGGTTCAACTGCTTGAAACCGCTGTTGAAGTAAGCCGTTGTTTTGTCGACCTGATTGGGCGGTCCCAGCACGCTGATGACCGGATTGATCAGGTTGAGTGCGGCCGTCGACGACTGTGTGCCAACCACGAATAACGTAGGCGTATTCTGCGCCATCAATTTGGCCACTGCGGCATTGCCCAGGTTACTCAGATCGGGGAGTTGGTGCAGGATCAACAGATCGTAGGTCTTATCAATCGGAATACTGGTGCCTTCAGCGGTCGTGAGCGTGCGCACATCGACTTCGTAGTTCTGATTCTTTTCCAGAATGGCCCGTAGTGCTTTCAGGTCGGGATGCGGAGCCAGGCCCAGCAGTAATACCTTCTCACGTCCGTCGATCACTTCAATGTATACGTCCTGCCGGTTATTGGCAGTACTGAATTCACCCGACTGTGGCAGCACCTCGACCGTCAGCCGCTGTACGCCTTTCTGCGTGGCTGATGTCTGAAACTTTACCTGAGCAAACGTTTGATTCCGGTCGAAACGAACGGTCTGCCGACCCACTTCCCGTGTGCCCTGACGAAGAACGACCAGTGCGCTGCGCCCCTGAAATCCATTGCTAATGATCTCAGCCTGAACCGGAAAGGCGTTGTTCAGGTACGCTACCCGGTTGGCAATTACCCCTTTCAGCGATACATCTTTCTTGGGAATCGTATCGCCTAAGCCAATTGTATGCACGGCAAAAGGGTAGGACGTAAACGTAGGCGAAAGCCCCTGATTAGTAATGCCATCGGTGACCAGCACCACATCGGTCAGGTGACGCCCTTCATAGTCAGACCGAATGCCGGTCAGGAGGGAAGCCAGGTCGGTGGTGCGTTGCCGAAACGGTAGTTGGGTCAACTCATCGGGCGCCGTTGTGTCAGACAATGTACGGACGGCAACTTCATAGCCCTTATCGGTAAGTTGTTGCCGGAGGGTGTTCAGGAACGTCAGTGTCTGATTCACTGCCGGCCGACCAGCCGCGGCTACCGACTCCGAGTTGTCGATGGCGAGCACGATTTTGGGCGCTTCTGTATGCGTCTGAAAACTTCGGATTAGCGGATTCAGCAGCAGAAACGCAACCAGGCTGACCACCACAAACCGTAGCAGGGCCAACCCCCAGTTCAACCGGCTTCCCCAGCCGCCGGGGATAGTGGTTCCCGGTAAGGGTTGGTACATAGACGCCGCATACACGGCACCAGCCAGCAAACAAACCGCTACCCACCAGGGCGAACTTTGGAAGATTAGAGACATAGAAAGAGAGTCGAAAGTCGGAAAAAGTCCACAGCCTGGAAAGTTACTATTACATTAATGGTCGGCACTTAGCAAATGAGTCAGTAAAGGGAACTGACTTTCCAGACTGATAACTATTTCCGACTGTTATCGACTTTACGTCAACATACCGCCATCGACCTGAAGTACCTGGCCGGTAATGTAGCGGGAAAGGTCTGACGCAAGAAATAAACATGCATCGGCTACTTCGTCGGGCTGACCACCGCGTTTGAGTGGAATCTGCTGTTTCCATTCCTCAATGGCCTTTTCGTTCAACTCACCCGTCATTTCCGTTTCGATAAAGCCTGGTGCAATGGCGTTTGAGCGAATGTTGCGGGAGCCTAATTCAAGCGCAACTGATTTAGTGAAGCCAATAATCCCTGCTTTGGAGGCGGCATAATTGGCCTGGCCCGCATTTCCCCGCAAGCCAACCACCGATGTTAAGTTGATGATGGAGCCTGCTTTGGCCTTCATCATAGGCTTGATGGCCGCTTTTGTCAGGTTAAAAACCGATTTCAGGTTGATGGTGATCACCGAATCCCACTGTTCTTCGGTCATGCGCATCAGCAGTCCGTCGCGGGTGATGCCGGCATTATTGATCAGAATGTCGAGGCGACCAAAATCGGTGAGCACCTGGGTGACCAGTTCGTCGGCGGCTTTGTGGTCGGAGGCGTCGGAGCGATAGCCTTTGGCTACGATGCCAAACTGGGCCAGTTCAGCTTCCAGTGCTTCGCCTTTCTCAACGCTCGACAGGTACGTAAAGGCCACGTTGGCCCCTTCCTGCGCAAATCGTAGGGCAATGGCCCGACCAATTCCACGCGATGCGCCCGTAACCAGGGCGACTTTTCCGGTAACTAAATTCATGAATGTAGAAAATTGACTCAAAAAAACGTCAGGGTTTACAACGAACCGCAGGCAGTAGGAATCATACGGACACGACTGACCACAAAAAAACCGTAATCAGTGGCTCATCGAACCACGTACCTGATCAGATAAGTGGTTTAATGAGCCAAAATTACGGGATTGTCAGGGGATGGCAACTACTTTTTTGCGCCTGTCATGGTGATAACCAGTTTAAGATCGGTGTCTTCAGAAACTCCCGTATAGGTCATCTTCTGCTGACCGCCTTCTCGTAGAAACAGGCCGTTGGCACTGTACTGACCGGTATACGTAGTACCATTCACTACAATTGGCTGGGTCTTTTTATCGATTATCGTGAAGGTGCTGTCAGTGAGCTGTGCCGTTTGTTTCTCTTTTATGCCTGGTGCATCAAAGTCCAAAGTTAACTGGTTGGTGGCCTGTAGTTTACTTACTCCTAACGTACCTGTGTAAGTTTCCGGGTTAGTTACTCTTGACCCAAACCGGACAACAACATTGTACCCAATGGTGTAGGTGCCCACCAGCCGATCACGGGGGTCGACAGCAGGGGTTACTGAATCGGTACCAATGGTTTTTGTACAGGAAGTGGCAACTCCCGCTACGAAGAGCAGAAAAAAGGCCAGACGTTTCATACTATTGAATGTTATGGGTGATCGGTTCACAACGAATAAAGCTGGAAATTCAAAAACCATGCCTGAGATGTGCCCCAGGTTGGTTAGTCTAGTAACGTAAATTGTAGTAGAAATAAGATTATCGTGCCTAATTACTTTCCCTAAACTGACTAAACGCCAATGAACCGATTTTGTGTACTGCTCATCTGCCTGCTGTCCGCGTTTGGTACGCAGGCACAACAACGCCTGATCCGGGGACTGGTTCTGGACGAGGCAACGCAGCCACTTCCAGGTGTTCTAATTCAACGTAAAGGGCTGGCAACTGGTGTTCAGTCGGGCAAAGATGGTCGATTTGCCATCAAGAGTCCGCCCGGTAGCGTCACACTCACCGCCCATTTTATCGGCTACGTTAGTCAGCGTATTGTGCTAAAAAACAATGCCGATACGCTGACTATCAGATTGATGCCCGATACACGAACACTGGACGAAGTAGTGATAACAGGCTATGGTACTACGGCGAAGCGAAGCATGACAGGCAGTGTTGGCACGATTTCGTCGGCGCGTTCCCGCTCATTCGCTACCAGTGAACGTACCTCCGTGTCGCCCGGCAGAAACGTATTGCCAGGACGATCAGCTCCGCAACTCATATCAACTAACCGACCTGTTCAGGCGGGACAGTTAACGGCGGGCGAAATTCACGATTACAGCAAATGGACACTCTGGCAGGATATCAAAAAGAGCGACCTGAGGGAATATGGTGCCCTTTGGCGGCAGGTACCAGCCGAACGCTATTCGATTCAGCTCGTTACCCCCGACGGGTTTCCGGTCGTGGACGTACCTATTCGCCTGATCGATAGCCAGCGGCAAGTGATCTGGCAAACCCGAACCGATAACACTGGCCGGGGCGAATTATGGGCAAATCTGTTTCATTATGACGGCGATTCAGCAGTTGCCACTAAAGGAAAACTGACCGTAGAGGCCACGGCCGAAGGACATACCTATACTCTGAATCGCCCTGCTGCGTTTGGCAAGGGAACAAACAGCCTGACCATCGGCCAGGCTTGCCAGGGTGCGCCGCAGACGGTTGATGTTGCCTTTGTGGTGGATGCTACCGGCTCGATGGGCGACGAGATCGCGTTCCTTAAAGCCGAACTAACCGATGTGATCAACCAGTCGAAACAGGCCGCGACAGGGAGTAATATCCGGTTGGGCAGCGTTTTTTATCGGGATAAAACCGACGAGTACCTGACCCGCCACCGTGACTTTTCTGATCAGCCTGATTCGACGATTTCGTTCATGAAGCGACAATCAGCCGGTGGGGGAGGCGACTATCCCGAGGCGGTCGATACGGCCCTGACGGTTGCCCTAACCCGGCTGTCGTGGAGTAAAACCGCCAAAACACGCCTGCTGTTTCTGGTGCTCGACGCGCCGCCGCACGACGACGACGCTACGAAAGCGTCGTTGCAGCGGTCGGTAGCAAAAGCGGCCGAAATGGGTATTCGGATTATCCCGATTGCGGCCAGTGGTATCGATAAAAGCACCGAATACCTGCTGCGCTCGATGGCCCTTGGCACCAACGGGACCTACGTGTTCCTGACTGACGACAGCGGTATTGGCGACAGCCACATCAAGCCGACGACCGATCAATACACCGTTGAAAAACTGAACGACCTACTGGTAAGGCTGATTGCAAAGTTTACCCAAACGCCCGACTGCCGCCCGCAGGTAGGCCAGGCAAACACGCAGGTACGTTACACGGAGCAAGGGCAGCCGGTAGATACCACGTCGAAGCCGAACCGGTCGGGGGGCGAACCTCGCTTTAGCTACTTTCCGAACCCCACCCGCGATTACCTGACCATCGAGAGCCAGGACAGCATCCGCGAGTTGTTTGTGATGGATATCACCGGCAAAGTGCTGATGCGCGAAACACCCGACCAGACCACTACCCGGCTCAACATGATGCCATACCCCACCGGAACGTACCTGTTCCGCTTCGACGCGGCGCAAACCTGGCAGGCAGGCCGTTTTCTGCTGAATAAATGATCGTACCACGGACTTCAGTCCAAAAATTAACAGATACGGACTGAAGTCCGTGGTACGTCACACGAAGAAATCGGGATTGAAATTCATCAGGAAAGCTTCGTCGGTGGCGCGGGTAAGGGCCGTGTAGAGCCAGCGGATAAATTCCTGATTGGTTTGCCCTTCCGGCAAATACCCCTGATCAATGAACACCGCGCTCCACTGGCCGCCCTGCGCCTTGTGGGTAGTGAGGGCATAGGCAAATTTCACCTGAAGCGCACTCAGGTACGGGTCGCGGCGAATGGCTTCCGACCGTTCCTTTTTATTAGTGATGTACATGTAATCCTGCGACACACTTTCGTACAGGGCTTTATTCTGTTCCTGACTCAGCGAGGGCGTCGAGGTATGCAGCGTATCGAGAATGATTTTAGCCTCAAAATCGGGCTGATCTTCGTAATCGACCAGATGCAGCGTGACAGTGGCAAAGCGGAACCCATGCATTTCTTCCTGCCGACGTACTTTCATCACCTCCGCAAATTCACCGTTGGCCAAGAATCCGGCCGGTGAATCGTCGCCGAGGATGGTGTAGTTATTGCGCGCAATCATGAGCATGTCGCCCGCATCAAGTTCATCCTCACAGTTGTCGATCATACGGCGGATAAACTGATTATACTGCACGGCCATCTTGTTCGACCGGCAGAGGATGGCGGTATTTTCGCGGCCGTATTTGTTGTAGGCATACCGAATACCGTCTTCCAGCTTGTTCTGCGTCATTTTGTACAGATCATGAAACGGCTTCGTCGTAATCCGGATCGACGGAGCCGCCGCTGGTGAACTGGGAGGCGAATCGCTCATCAACCGCTCAAAATTAACGGGTGCTGGTTCGTTCGAAGGGTTAAGGATTTCGTCAGACAATAACTGCCGCAACTCGGTGGCGTTGTACAGAATGCCCGATTCAACGTCCTGCCGCATCACTTCGGTTAGTTCCTGCTCGTAGACAGTCATATCGAACGAGCGGGCCAGGAATCCCCGGTCAAGGGCAGGGCTACCGTCGCGGCCAACGGGTGGCAACTGGGCCGTATCGCCCACCAGCATTAACTTGTTGCCCGGATTCTCGAAAACGAAGTTAATCAGGTCGCTAAGCAGCCCTTTGCCGCCAAATTCGGCTTCATCGGAAATCATTGAGGCCTCATCGACGATAAAGAGCGTTTCTTCATGGTAGTTCTTCTGCCGCTGGAAAGACAACGTTGCTGAACCCTGTTCGGCCACTTGCCGGTAAATCTTCCGGTGGATAGTCTGTGCGGGTTTTTTAGCGTAGTTCGACATCACCTTCGCCGCCCGGCCGGTGGGGGCCAGCAAGACCGATTTATAGCCAAATCGGGGGAGAACTTTGATGAGTGTGCTGATGAGTGTGGTTTTACCCGTACCGGCGTATCCACGCAGGAGGAAGCAGTCCCGGTAATGCTCGTAATCTTCGCGGGTGATGAATTCGCCAATCTTTCCGAAGAATGAAAGTTGCCCTTCTGTTGGCTTATACGGAAACCGTTTAACTAAAAGCTGGGTCGCCGTTTGCGTTTCGTTCATACCTCTAAGTTACGAAAATCCGACCAGAAAGAGAAGGGGCCGGGGCGGGGAAAAAGGCGGTCTGTTTGTTGATTTTAGCTGGTTCGCGCGGCTTGACTCCCCATTGTGCCCGAAAAACCGGTCATGCTACTAAAAAGTAAGTGCGGGGTTGCGTTCGCGATTAAAATTACCTAGATTCACCTTCTCATAACTCCTTCTCCCTCATGAACATTCGGCAGGTACTTCAGCGTAAAACGATTAACACTATTTACTCAGTTGCCCCCGGCGAGACGGTTTACTCGGCTCTGGAACTGATGGCCGCCAAAAATATTGGCGCTGTGCTTGTGCTGGAAGGTGGCGATTTGGTGGGAATTTTTTCAGAACGCGACTATGCCCGAAAAGGGATTCTACAGGGCCGGGCGTCGAAAGACACCTTGATTCGTGATGTGATGACAGCCAACGTAATCACCATCACCCCGGAGCAGTCGCTGGAATCGTGTATGATCACGATGGCCGACAAGCACATTCGCCACCTGCCCGTTATGGATGGTGAAAAACTGGTAGGCATTATCTCGATCAACGACGTCGTGAATACGATTATTCATGACCAAAAAGCCCGCATCAGTTCGTTGGAAAGCTATATCACCGGTAGCTCATATTGACCGGTCCATCTGGCTTGTTTGCTTATATTTGCCCCCCTGTTTCATTTCTGCTACGCGGTCAGTGCCTCAAAAAGCCCCCAACCCATTATCACTGGTGACCGATTTGTTTGGTCAACGGCTGCGAGTGCGGGTTTGTGGCCTATACCGGAAAGGCGAGACCCTGTTGATGGTAAAGCACACGGGCCTGGGTACGTCAGGTACGTTCTGGTCGCCTCCGGGTGGCGGAATCGAGTTTGGCGAATCGGCGGTTGAGGCGTTGCAGCGTGAGATGCTGGAAGAAACCGGCCTGATTGTTGACGTAAAACGACTGGTTTGCGTCAATGAATTTGTGGCCCCGCCCCTTCATGCCATCGAATTATTTTTCGAAGTTGGGCATAAAGGCGGGCAGCTTACGGTTGGTACAGACCCGGAAATGAACAGTGACGATCAGATCATACGTGATGTGCGCCTGATGACGTTCGAGCAACTAAAGGCCCTGCCTCCACAGGAGGTACACGGCCTGTTTCAACGGTGTCAGTCGCTCAACGACGTGTTTGATCTGACCGGGCTCATTACTTAACTAAACGATGGTGACACTTTCCACGCTTGCGCCTACGCTGTCTATTCGGGCTGAAGAGGTAACGCCCCGACAGGCGTCGAACTCTGTCTTGTGCCTTGAACTGGCCACACAGCGGCTTCGAATTTCGTTGCTCGATCCGCAACGGCGCATGGTGTGGTTAGATGAATACGCGCAATCATCAGTGCTTACCGATCAATCGGTACTGGCTTATCTGCCCGCTCTGTTCAAAGAGCATCCATTACTGAGCTTCGACGAATTTCAGCACGTCCGGGTGTCGGTCTTGTCGCCTGCTTTCACGCTGATTCCTGCCCAGTTGTATCGAAAAGAGTACGCCAGTAGCTATCTGGCGCTTATGCGGGGTCATCAGCCTCCGCCCAACGAACTGGCACATGCCTATGAGCATAAAGAAGGGTTCGTCTCTGTTTTTGGAATCGATCGGGCGATAACCGAGTTCATGGGTGAGCAGTACCCCATGCAGCCGTTTACCTACGTCCATCAGCACACGACGTTGATTCAGGCAACGAGAGCTGTCGATCGGGAATTGACGAGCAGGGAAAATCTCTTTCTCTATTTCGAAGATGAGTATGTTACCATTCTGTTTCGTGATGACCACCAACTGCGTTACTGTAATCGGTTCGGTTATAAAAACGTGCAGGACCTGACGTATTACGTACTATATGTGCTCGATGAGCTAGGCGTTGATCCTGAGGCGGTTAATGCGTTTGTTTATGGCGAGAGCACCCCTTTTGCCGAAAGTTATGTAGCCCTGTCGCGGTTTGTCCCCACAATGCACATTGGTCAGCTACCACCGGGCATAAACCCCTCTTCCGAATTGGAAGAGCTACCTGAGCATCGGTATCTTGGTCTTCAGGGCTTATGTTTGCTGGGGTAAAAGAAAGTCACTGTCCAATGCCAGGCTGTTCTGGCGACGCGTGAGCATTTAGCTGCGCGACTTTGGCCCTTGATACGTTAGACCTCAGATCGCTTTATGCCCCGTATTGCGCTATTTCCCGGCTCATTCGATCCGTTCACCAAAGGTCACGAAGACATTGTTCGTCGTGGTCTACACCTGTTCGACGAAATAATCATCGGCATTGGTCGCAATGCCAACAAGCAGCGGTACTTTACCCTCGAGCAGATGACCGCCTGGATAGAAGGCACCTTCCGCGACGAACCGGCCGTGCGCGTAGTGAGCTATGACGACCTCACGGCCAACGTGGCCCGTAAACTGGGGGCGCGTTTCCTGCTTCGTGGCCTGCGCAATACCACCGACTTCGAGTACGAAAACGGCATCTCTCAGGTGAACAGGTACGTATACGAAGAAGTAGAAACCGTTTTTCTGATCACTTCACCGCATCTGGCTCCAATCAGCTCCAGTATCATCCGCGATTTGCACCGCTATGGTCAGTCCGTCGACGCGTTCCTGCCTTACGAACTTGATAGTTAGTAATTATTTGGGATTGGTTATTGGAACTCCGCAAAGGCCTGTTGCGTGGAGCCAGTTTGCTCCTCCAGGTAGCATGCTTTTGCGGAGTCCCAATAACCGATCCTAAATAACTACTAACTAATTGTTGAAAAACCCTCCGTTCACAGTGTTCAGGTACGTTGCCAGAGGAATATCTTCCTGTTTGAGAAAGCCCTGCTGCGCTACTTTACCGTCGGCGACCAGTTCAACGACCGCTGCCACTGAGCCGGCTGTAGTCCAGGAAATAGCACGCCACGACTGTCCGTCGATTAAGCGGGGGTGGTAGGCCCGATAAAATTCTTCGCGGGCGAGTTGACCGTTACGCCAGCCTTCCACTACAGCATAAACGTAAACGACGTCATCCTGAACGGGCGGTTTGGCTTCGGTAAGGATTTTCTCCGTCAACTCGCGCTGGTCTTTCAGAATCAATTCATACAGCAGGAACCGCATCAGTTTGCAGTGACCGGGGTAGCGGATCGTCTTGTAATTCAAGGTATCGACCTTACCCTCGTAGGTTTCACACAACGTACCCAGCCCGCCGGATGTGCTGAAAGCCTCGAACTCCTGCCCTTCGATGTTGATCACTTCAATGCCATCCAGTGCAGGTACCATCTTACGCTGCCCGTTGGCAATCACCTCACAGTCATTCAGGTATTCGTTGATCACCCCCGCCGGCGACCAGGTAAACGAGTAGCCAAGCAAACCGTTTGGGTAACGGGGCAGGGCACCTACGCGGAGTTCAATGTCACGAATGCGCTCGAAGCGTTTGGCCAGATCGGAGCCAACGATACCGATCAGGCCGGGGGCCAGACCGCATTGTGGGGCCATCACGCCTTTGGCAGTTTTGGCCATCTCCCGAATGGCATCGGTGGTGGGTACGTCCTCGGTCAGGTCGAAGTAATGAATACCAAGTTCGTGTGCTACCTGTGCAATCGGTAGATTTAGATTGTAGGGTAAGCAGGATACCACACCATCAGCCTGTTTGAGGGCGGCATAGAGCGCAGCCGTATCGCTGATGTTGCCATGATGGACGGGAAATGGGAGAGACTGAACGGGTATCTGTTGGTCAAATCCGCTGACTGTGAAGCGTTTATGAAGCAGTAGCCCAACTAATGAACCTACTTTGCCTAAGCCGACGATGACGATGTTTTGCATAGCGTATGAATGGTTGATGAAGTGAAAAGTTAGCCATACAAACCACCGACAAAAAATCCAGACAGCCAAATAACACACAAAGCCGACCCAAATGGGTCGGCTTTGTGTGTATCTATTAGCGAAAACTAGTCTTCTTTTTTCCGTTTACTTTCTTCTGTTGCCTCGCTATGTAGCAGAGCCACAGAAGAAAGTAAACGGAAAAAAGAAGACAAATTGTTTATTTGGCCGACACCGTACCACGCAGTGCACGTGGGATTTCGATGCTGGCTACGGGGTTAGCCGCTTCTTCCAGCATGTCGATGCCGTTTACGACGATCTGACCTACCCGAACCACTTTGCCTAGATCCAGCTTCGACACGTCAACGTCAATGTATTCGGGAATGCTGTCTACCGGGCCACGAACGCGGAGTTTCCGAATCCGGGTCACCAGTTTACCCCCTTTCTGTACGCCGGGGGCATTGCCTACCAGCCGAACAGGAACCGCTACTTTAACTGGCTTATCGGTCACCAACAAAAAGTCGGCGTGGATCAGCGAGTCATTCACCGGATGGAATTGAGTTTCCTGCAAAATGGCGCGGTACTCTGCGCCTTCGATGTTCAGCGTGATGTCATAGACATCGGGTGAGAACACCAACGGACGGAATAGAATGGCAGGCACGGTGAAGTGAATCTGCTCGGCGCCTCCGTACAATACACAGGGTACATTACCCTCGGCACGAATGGCTTGTGATTCCGTCCGGCCGAGATTCGCTCGTTGATACCCTACAATCTCGATTTTTTTCATTTTGTAGCACGGACTTCAGTCCGTATTAAATAAGTAAGAAAATAAATACTGAACGTACCTGGAACCTGTACCGAAAGTAGGCTGGTCCCTGATGCGTCAATACCGTATGAAAAGTGAACTAATAGATTCGTGGTCACGGATGCGGCCGATGGCTTTGGCGAATAACTCCGCTACCGACAGCACCCTGATTTTTGGATTTGGCTGACTCAGTGGTAGCGTGTCGGCTATCACCAGTTCTTCCAGCACCGAGTTGGCAATGTTTTCGTGCGCTTTGCCCGACATAATCGGGTGCGTACAGATAGCCCGTACCGACTGCGCTCCTTTGTCGAGCAGAATTTGCGCCGCTTTGCAGAGTGTGCCGCCCGTATCGATCAGGTCATCGACCAGCACCACGTTCATGCCCTCTACATCTCCAATCACCTGCATCGACGCAATTTCGTTGGCGCGTTTCCGGTGCTTGTCGCACAACACGATTTCGGCATTAAAGTGCTTGGCAAACGTCCGGGCGCGATTGGCACCGCCTACGTCTGGCGAGGCGATAATGAGGTTTTCGAGGGCCAGGCTTTTAATGTAAGGCACAAATACCGACGTACCTTCCAGATGGTCGACGGGGAAATCGAAGAAGCCCTGAATCTGTCCGGCGTGTAAGTCGATGGTCATCAGGCGATCGGCACCTGCGGCGGCCAGCATATTAGCCACCAGTTTGGCGGCAATGGCCACGCGGGGTTTATCTTTCCGGTCCTGCCGGGCGTAGCCGAAATAGGGGATAACCACCGTTACGTAGTGAGCCGACGCGCGGCGGGCGGCATCGACCATCAGGAGCAGTTCCATCAGGTTGTCGCCCGGCGGTGGGGTCGACTGGATCAGGAACACATCGCAACCCCGGACGGATTCTTCGAAGCTGGGCGACATTTCTCCGTCGCTGAAACGGCGGCAGGTATACCCGCCCAGATCTTTTCCGTAATAGTGCGCAATTTTCTCCGCGAGGTACGTGGATTGACTGCCTGAAAAGATTTTGACGGGATTAAACGAAGCCATGTTGCGGTGCCTTAATTTCCCGCAAAAGTACGGATTTAGTTCGAGGAAATCCACTCTAAACCCTATAAGGTTTTGAAACGGGGCCGCCCAGGCCTTATATGGTTATCCCCTATTAGCCTACATTCCAAGTCAACTAGACGAAGATCCAGTAACTCGATTTCGCGCTTTTGCGCAGCAATCAGCTCGTCGCGGTAGTCGGGGTACGTACCTGATATGGGTTGCGAGTGGGCTGAACTGCCCGCACCAGCCCGATTCGTGCCCGTATGGTTTGCGTAGCAAGCGGGAAGCAGCTCGGTAACGGCAACGTGCTGACGGAGTTGAGCGTACCTCATCTGGCAACGCGACTATCGGCAGATCGGTTGGCAGAGATTCCTCTGCCAGTACTCGTGCAAGTACATGTGGCTGATGACGACCTATTTGCGCCAATTCGACGATTGGACGAGCAACACGTTGAGTGGTATGATACCGCTAAGGGTTGGCAAAAGGAGCTGTTGCCCGGTTTTTTAGCGCACTGGACGGGTATTGCCTTGCTAATTGAACCAACTGAGGAATCGGGCGAAAAACAGTATGCCATAAGCCGACGGCGGGAGATTGTTCAGCAAAGTCGTGTGCCGCTTATGGTAGCTGGATTAATTTTTTGCCTGGCACTGTTCGTTAGCTCGGTTTGGGAAGTGGCCTCTGGTCGTGTGTCAGAAATGGTCTCGTAGCTACCGGGAATATCATCACCGACGATACAAGGCTGATCGAGAAGCTGTTCTACGAGTTGAGGCGGCTAAAAGGGCGTTGATAAGCAACGCATCTACTTGCACCGGGCACAGCCCGGTGAGACTGAATACCATTTACGCCTATTACCTATTCACCCATTCCTCCAACAATCCCTTGCGGTCAATTTTTCCGGTAGCAGTTTCAGGAAATGCAGGTACGTTGTACCAGACTTTCGGTACGGCATACATACCTGAACCGGTACGGACGGCCTGCTGGATAGCCTCCCACTGACCCGAAGTCAACGCTGTATTTTCAAGAAACAGGGCGATGCGTTGTCCGAGCCGTTCGTCGGGTAGGCCGGCAATAAAGAGGCGGGGTGTTAATCCGAACCGGACAAGCGTGTTCTCGATAACGCGCTCCACAGCCTCTGGTTGCACCTTGACGCCGCCCGTATTGATGATCGAATCGGCCCGACCAAGCAGCCGGAAACGTACCTGACCGGCTTCGCTATCGGGTAAGATCAGGTCAACGACATCGTTGGTCTGAATGCGCTCAAAGTTTGATGCGGCAGCCGTAATATGCAGACAACCACGCTCGTCTGTTCCCACGTCAACGCCGGGTAATACCTGAAAAAGATCGGTGCGTTCGGGGCCGTTCAGCCGACGGATGGCGATGTGCGATACGGTTTCGGTCATGCCGTAGGTGCTGTAAACTGGTGCCTGAATCACCTGCAGGGCATCTTCGAGTGCCGGACTAGTGGCCGCGCCGCCCACCAGAATGGCTTTCATGTTGTTCAGAATTGGCAGGGCAACTGGTTTTTCCGACTGATCCACGTCGACCAGCATAGTTTGGAGTTGAAGCGGCACAAAAGCGGCAAAATCGAAGCGGGTTGTTGCCGGGTTGAACGTACCCAGCGGATTGGCCGACGGCTCAACGATGGTCAGGTTGAGCGCAAGCACCTCTCCCCTGACCAGCATCATCACTCCGGCAACGTACCTGGTATTCAGGCAGACCAGCGCTTTATCGCCCGGTTGAAGTCCAAATGTTTGCCCTGTCAGTCGGGCCGAGGCTTCCATCTGCGCGCGGGTCAGGTCAATTGGCTTTGGCGTGCCAGTCGACCCCGACGTATGCAACGTGAATTTCGTTTCCCCCGATCGCCAGGCCGCTAAAAATGGATGCATGGTCATTCAACCCTGTACACGAATGTCGCCTGTGGTTTGGTTTACCGTCACCGTGTATGCCTTCAGGGCGTTCACCGCCGGTCCGTTCAGCACTGCTCCCGACGTACTGAACGCCGATTGGTGGGCCGGACAGTAGAAGCGGTTGTTGGCTCCCTGAAACGCCAGCGTATTTTTATCATGCGTGCAGATGGCCGAAACCGCCACGAAATTTCCCGTCAGCGTTTGCGCGATGATCACACCCTGTTCGGTAACGTACCCACCTTTTGTCTGTAGATTACTGTACGGACTTTTAGCCCAATTGATGGTGAAATCAACGGTTGCCGCCGGGGCGGGGTCACTGCTCTCTTTCCCGCAGGCTGAAACACAGTTAGTAAAGGCGATAACGCCAATACTGGTACCTACAAGGCGCATGAAGTCAGCGCGGGTCAGTGGAGGAGTAGTGGTTGAGTCGGGCGTATTTTCCATAAGCTGGGCGTCAGTATGAGACCAAATGTAAGTACTTTTGCAACACAATACCGTACCTGAACGGTCTGACTTTATCAGCAAGCGACACCGACGACCATCCCCGAACAATACCCCAGTCGGGTCGTTACACTACAGTATGGAAGAAGCCAAAATCGTCAATCCGATCTCGCCCGATAAAGTGACCGATCGGCCCGGACTCCTGGAGTACGCCCACACGGCCGGCGGCGCAATCATCCGGCCGGAAGACAAGGGCAAAATCACCGGCCGCGCCGTGACGGCCATGCGTGAACAGACCGACATGCAGATCGCGCAACTGTACAAACAGATGCAACTGCTTGCCGAGCAGGCCACGGCCATCCGAAACCGGGTTGAAGTGTCTGAACGGATTTACAGCGCCCAGATGAGCTTTGAGCCTGTAATTGGTCACACCTATTACTTTTACCTCCGTAAAAATGGGACCGACGCCCTGTCAATGATCGCGCCCAACGAGTGGGGGCGCAAATTTCCGTTCGAACGGTGTGTCGCCACAGTCCGCATGCTGGCCGACCACACCTGGGACGTTACCTATCACGAACTAATAATGAGCGAATGAGTGATACTCATTCATACTATGAGCACATACGACTGGCAACCGATTCGCGAGTATCGCGAGATTAAGTTTGACTATTTTGACGGAATCGCCAAGATTACCATCAATCGGCCCCATAAACGCAACGCCTTTACTCCACTGACCGTCAAAGAGATGTCGGAGGCCATGGAAATTGCCCGGCAGGAGGAACGAATTGGCGTCATTATTTTAACCGGCGAAGGCCCCGACGCTTTCTGTAGCGGCGGTGATCAGTCGGTGCGGGGGCATGGTGGGTATATTGGCGAAGACTCTGTACCGCGCCTGAACGTGCTGGATTTTCAGATGCAGATTCGCCGCATTCCCAAGCCGGTTATTGCCATGGTGGCCGGTTACGCCATTGGCGGCGGGCATGTGCTGCACGTGGTTTGTGACCTGTCGATTGCCGCCGAAAACGCCCGATTTGGGCAGACTGGCCCCATAGTCGGTTCCTTCGACGGTGGTTTTGGTGCGTCTTACTTAGCCAGGGTCGTTGGCCAGAAAAAAGCCCGTGAAATCTGGTTCCTCTGCGATCAGTACAATGCGCAGGAAGCCCTGGATATGGGACTGGTCAATAAGGTGGTGCCGCTGGAAAAGCTGGAGGAAGAAACCGTGGCCTGGTGCCGTAAAATCCTGGAGAAAAGTCCCATTGCCCTTCGTATGCTGAAAGCATCGTTCAACGCTGAACTCGACGGTCAGGCAGGCATTCAGCAACTGGCTGGCGACGCTACCCTGCTCTATTATCTGTCAGAAGAAGCAAAAGAGGGCAAAAATGCCTTCCTCGAAAAGCGCAAACCCGACTTCAGCAAGTTTCCAAAGTTTCCCTAAACAGGATTCAAGTGTCAAGTGCTTTGCTTATTGACTAAGCGAGGCACCTGACACTTGAAACTTCTCCTTTATGAACGTTGACGTATTGTGCATCGGGGCCCACCCAGACGATGTAGAGATGACAAGTGCCGGTACCGTTCTTTCGCTGGTTGATCAGGGAAAAACGGTTGCCGTGATTGATCTGACCAAAGGTGAGCTTGGCACCCGAGGTACCCCCGATATTCGGATGCAGGAAGCGGCCGAAGGGGCGCGTATCATGCGGCTGACCGACCGGCAGAATATGGGGTTCAAAGACGGTTTTTTCCGAAACGACGAAGACCATCAACGTGCCCTGATCGCCTGGATTCGCCACTATCAGCCAAAAATTGTACTGACAAACACCGTAGACGATCGCCATCCCGATCATGGCCGCGCTGCCCAGTTGGTCAACGACGCCTGTTTTTATAGTGGGCTAAGGCAGATAGCGACCAACGATCCGGTAACAGGTGAAGTGCAGGCTGCCCATCGTCCCGATTTTATCTATTTCTTCATTCAGGACCGTTCCCTCAAGCCTGATTTTGTCGTCGACATCACGCCCTACTGGGCTCAGAAACTGGAAGCCATCAAGGCGTATAAAAGCCAGTTTTTCAACCCGGATAGTTCTGAGCCACAAAGCTACATTTCCGGCGAGCCGTTTATGAAGTTCCTGGAATCACGCACCCGCGACCAGGGGCACATGATCAACGTCGAATTCGGCGAAGGCTTCATCAGCAAACGCATGCTCGGCGTGACAAACCTGTTCGATCTGAAATAAAGAGTGAACGGTTGCTTACGCCAACGTTTTGCTATCGCTTAAGCAACCGTCTCTCTTTGTTTCTTCTACGGCGATACGCGTTCGATCAGCCACGTACCTGCGTCTAGTCGGTAACGGATCCGGTCGTGCAGGCGGCTGGGTCGGCCCTGCCAGAATTCGATCTGGTCGGGCAAAAGCCGAAAGCCACCCCAATGCGGTGGGCGTGGGATGGGCTGTCCATCAAACTGGACCTCAAGCCGTTTCTGCTCCGCTTCAAGCACGTCGCGCCCGGCAATAACGTCGCTCTGGTGCGACACCCAGGCACCCAGTTGACTGCCCCGTGGGCGGCTGTTGAAGTACGTATCTGATTCAGCCTCTGACACTTTTTTTACCGTTCCCTCAATTCTGACCTGACGTTCCAGTTCAGGCCAAAAAAACGTGAGCGAGGCAACCGGATTAATGGCCAGCGACGCAGCCTTTCGGCTCTGATAATTCGTATAGAAGGTAAACCCCGGTGCATCGATCCCTTTAATAAGCACAATTCGACCCTCTGGACGGCCTTCCGGGCTTATGGTGGCCAAATGCATGGCGTTTGGTTCATGCACCCCTGCGGCAAGGGCGGCGTTGAACCACTGTTGAAACTGAGCGTAAGGGTCAGGTAAAACATCTGTTTGATCCAAACCGTTAAGCGTATATTCCTTACGCAAGTCGGCAATAGAAGCTGTCATAGTAAGCAGGGAGAAGGGGCAAGAACCGGGAAAAATGGGTAAAAGCCGCGTATTTTCATTACTTTTGCAAAAGTAATTGGTGCGTAACCAACATGACAAACGAAGAACAGCAAATCGACCGGCCTGAGGAAGTGAGCCCGCCTGACAACCAACTGCCGGAAACGACTATGGCGACCGATGAGGTCGCTTCAACACCCGTATCGGATACTGACGAAGCCTCTGTGCCGACGCCAGCCGAAGCCCCTGTGTCTGAACAGACTACCCCTGCGGTAGCTGACGACGATGTGGATGAGCCGGTTGCCGAACAGCCCACCGTCGACGTACCTGACACGGAGCCAACGACAGCCACCAGCGACGCTGCGGAGACTGACAGCCCCGACATACCTGCGGCCACCGAGCCCGTGGCATCGGCGGAACCGGAGGCTTCAGCCCCCGACGAGCCTGAGGCTGAAGCCTTGCCGGCAGATGATCCTGCTGAGGCGGGAGTGCCCGATACGACCCCTGAACCCGAAGATGCACCTGTAGCCGAACTGGATGCGGCCGGTGAATCGGGCGAGACTGAGGCCACGTATGGAGACACTGAAGCGGCCGACGAAACCCCGGCTCAGCCTGCCGTTGACTATAGCAATTATTCAAAACAGGATCTGGTTAATCTACTCGACCAGACACTGAACAGCCTGAAAGGGGAAACCGTAGCCCCTGGCCTGTTTCGTCAGGCCGATGATATATTGAAGCAGAGCAAGCCGGTGATGGATCAGTTGAAACGAACTGAACGTCAGGCCGCTCTGGCCAAATATGTTGAAGAAACCGGTTCGGAGGAAGGCTTTCAGTTCCGTACCGACGATCTGGCCATTCGCTACGAAGACCTGTACAAACAGATCAAGTCGCAAAAGAATACGTATTTTCAGACGCTGGATAAAGCTAAAGATTCGAACTTCAACGCTAAAACGGACCTGCTCCGTCGCCTGCGTGAGCTGGTCGAATCGGATGAGTCGAATGCCGGTGATGCCAAAACAAGCTGGAATGGTTTCAAAGCTATTCAGGATGAGTGGAAAGCAGCGGGCAATATCAATTCACCCCATAATGCGACGCTCTGGGCAACGTACCACGCCCTGGTTGATCGGTATTACAGTAACCGGAATATTTATTTCGAACTGAAAGAACTCGATCGCAAGAAAAATGCCACCCAAAAAGCGGAGGTGATCGACAAAGTCGAAGCGATGGTCAAAGCGTATGCCGATAAAGACGTCACACGCCAGACAATCGACGATGCCAACGCCCTGTTTGAGGAATACAAACACATCGGCCCGGCCCCAAAAGCGGAGCAGGAAGTGTTGTGGCAGCGTATGAAGGTAGCCCTCGACGCCCTCTACGAAAAACGGCGTGGCCAGAATGAGGAAAACCGTAAAGAATCGTCGCAACTCTACGAAGAGAAGTCGAAGATTTACGAAGAATTGATTCCGCTAACGTCGTTTACTTCGTCGGGGATCAACGACTGGAACGACAAGACCAAGGAGGTCATGGCCATTCAGGATCGCTGGAACGCCATCAAAGGGCCGATGCCCCGCGAAGAAGGGAAAGAGCTGAGCAAAAAGTTCTGGGCGGCGCTGAAAACGTTTTTCGCCAATAAAGGGGAATTCTTCCGTCAGTTAGAAAGTAAGCGCGAGGAGAATCTGAAAGCGAAAACAGAGTTGTGCGAGCAGGTTGAAGCTATTTTGGCTGCTGGTGACGAATCAGCCGAGGCTACGCAGCGGGTGATCGAGTACCAGCGACAGTGGAAGAACATTGGGCAGGTGCCCGAAAAGCAGAAGAACAGTATTTTCGAACGTTTCAAAGCCGCCTGCGATGCCTTCTTCGATAAAAAACGCAATCGGAGTCAGGATACAGATCGTGAGTTTGAAGCCAATCTGAGCAAAAAAGAAGATCTGATTGCCCGCATTGAAGCGTCGGCTACACAAAGCGCAGATTTATCGCAGTTAAACGCCTTTAAAGAGGAGTGGAGCAGCATCGGGTTTGTGCCTAAGAAGGACAAAGAGCGTATCCAGAAAGGATATATTGCCGCTATCAACGCGTTGGTTCGTGCCAACGGTGCCTTATCGACGACCGAAAAAGAGCGTGCTATTCAGGATAACGAGGCCGAAGTATCGCGCTTTGGTGGTCCACGAGGCGATCGCGGGCCGCGTTCCGACGCACCGCGTGGCGACCGTGGCCCCCGTGAAGGTGGTGCTCCCCGCGGCGACGGTCCGAACCGAGGCCCACGGCCAGGCGGTGATGGTAACGCACCCCGGCAAAATCGGGCACCTCGCGAGGGCGGTGGTGGCTTCCGCGGTGGACGTGATGGCGGTCGCGACAGCGGCGGTTACCGCGATAGCGGCGACTATGCAGCCTACCGTCGTAGTAATGAAGGCAGCGGCAGCGAAACCCGCCGTCGTATCTCTTCGCTGGAAAACGACATCGCTACCTATCAAAATAACATTGAGTTTTTTGCCCGCTCGAAAAATGCCGACCAATTACGGGCAGACATCGAGAAAAAAATCGCCGATGCACAGCGTCAGATTGAGCAGCTTCGGAATCAGGAGTAAGAGAATCAAGGAGTTAGAAAACGGCCTGCTGATAATGCATCAGCAGGCCATTTTTTTTGATATAAATGCTTGCAGAAACCCGCTAAAAGGCCTACTTTTGTACCACAATTCGCAGGAAGCATAGCTACTGCGAGTCGGAAAAGCCTCCATAGCTCAGCTGGTAGAGCAACTGACTTGTAATCAGTAGGTCGTTGGTTCGATCCCGACTGGGGGCTCCAAAAAGTAACTAAAAAAGCCGTTCGATGTATCGAACGGCTTTTTTAGTTATAAGCAAAAAAGATGCCTTAAGCAGGTTCCGTCCGGGTTTGCCGGAAGCCTTAATAAATAACTGATTTCAGAATTGCCGGGTGTGGCGAACTTGCACGAATGATACGGAATAAAATGGGTACGGGCTACGTCTGGATGACGGTATTAGTATACTTGTTCGGTGGTTTTGCTGCCGGGCAAAACCGGGTGCTCGACCATAATGCCGTTGGGTGGTATACCTACAATGGCGATCATAAGATCAGCGATAAATGGGCAATTCACACCGAATACCAATGGCGGCGCATTGACCTGATACGTACCTGGCAGCAGTCGCTGGCCCGCCTGGACGTGGTGCGTACGATGAGTAACCGCGTGAAACTGGGAACTGGCTACACGTACTTTGTTACTTACCCATTTGGCCAGTACCCGCAAGCCGACGCGGGCGTTCCGTACCCTGAACATCGCCTGCACGAAGATATACAACTGAAAGATAGCTACGGACGGCTTGAATTGACGCAGCGTTTCCGGCTCGAGCAACGCTGGCTGGGTACGTTGTCGCAGCAGGACCCGCGCCAGGTGGCCAGTTGGAAATTCCAGAATCGGATTCGGTACCAGATCGCTGGCGAATTACCCCTGAAAGGTCCCAAAATAGATGACGGCGAACTATACCTGACTTTTTTCGACGAATTGTTTATCAGCTTCGGGCAGAATGTTGGACAAAATATTTTCAACCAGAACCGTATTTCGGGTGGGCTGGGCTATCAGGTTCGTGACAATATCCAACTGGAACTGAACTACCTGAATCAGGTGCTCCAGCACGCGGCTAAAGACCCGGCAACTGGAAAACCGGTCTTTGAAATCAACAACGGCTTTCGGCTAAACGTAGTCTATAACATCGATTTTACGAAGCAGTAACCCGCCCGTTCAGAATGGCCCAATACCCCCTTTTAGTTGTCATGTTCAGGGGCTGCGCAACGGAGCCGCAGCGGTATCTTTGTTGTGAAATCAGCTAAACAACAGATACATGGCTACCAAAATTTTTGTAAACATGCCCGTCAAAGAGCTAAAACGCTCGGTCGATTTTTTCACCAAAGTGGGCTATACGTTCAATGCGCAGTTTACCAACGTACCTGACTTATAAATTCATGCCGCCGGACACTTCGATGCGCTGGGCGTTGATCCAGCGGGCTTCGTCGGTGCAGAGGAACGCGACAACACCGCCGATATCATCGGGGAGACCAACGCGGCCCAGGGCCGTAACGGAGGCTAAATGCCTGTTCACCTGATCATTATCGCGCACTACGCCGCCGCCGAAGTCTGTTTCGATCGCGCCGGGAGCAACCACGTTGACCGCGATACCGCGCGCGCCAAGCTCATTGGCCATGTACTTCGTCAACGTCTCGATGGCTCCTTTCAGCGAAGCATACACGGCGTAACCGGGTGAGGTGAAACGCGCAAGACCGGTAGATATATTGATGATTCGCCCCCCGTCATTCAGAATGGGTAATAAGCGCTGGGTCAGGAAAAAGACGCCTTTGAAATGGATATTCGTCAACTGGTCGAAGTCTTCTTCGCTCGTCTGTCCAATCGGCGTGTGGGCGGCAATACCCGCATTGTTGATCAAAAAATCGAAACGATCGGCCCCGAAATTGTCTGTCAGTACGGCACTGAACTGACTCACGAAGGTGTCGAAGCTGCGCACATCGCCGGTATTAAGTTGCAACGCGGCGGCTTTCTGGCCGGTCTGCTCAATCTCGGTCACTACCGCCAGCGCTTCGTCCTTTCGGGCGTTGTACGTCAATATAACATCAAACCCTTTCCGGGCCAGGCTGAGTGCCATGTTTTTTCCTAATCCCCGGCTACCACCGGTCACGAGGGCAATTTTACTGAAAGTTGACATTATGTAAGGTTGTTTGTGTGCTTGTCCGGGCCAGGAAACTGGCTCCATCCCAACTGGTTTACTCGTTGATCTCCTCGTCTTTACGACGCGTTATCGACGGAACAAAGGTCCGATGGGAAACAGGCAGGCTGTTTGCAAACATCAATCGGTTGTTTGCAAAGATCAAAGCAACCGTCAGGCGCGGAAGGCTATTGGCGAGAAGGTGGTCTGTTTTCGGAAGAAGTTGGAGAAGTGAGCTACTTCTTCAAATCCAAGGCAGTAAGCAATCTCTGAAACGGTCCAGTCGGTCTGTTTCAGCAGGATTTTAGCCTCCTGAACAATTCGGCTTCCGATGAGGTCGGTCGTGGTTTTGCCGGTATGTTCTTTCAGCACCTTGTTGAGGTGGTTCACATGAACAGACAGCCGGTGGGCGTATTCGTTGGCTGTTCGCAGGCTGAGTTTCTGCCGGGGAGACTCGATAGGAAACTGACGTTCCAACAGTTCGATAAACAGCGATGAGATACGCGCCGCCGCCGTATGAGACGGATACATGGCCGTGGCTGGTTGCAGTTTTTGCCCGTAGTGGATTAGTTCGAGTACATAGTTGCGCAGCAGATCATACTTGAAGGCGTAATCAGAAGCTATTTCTTTGGTTATCTTCTTGAATATGAACCCTATATCGTCGGCTTCGTCCTGGCTGAGCTGGAAAATAGGGTAGCCGCCGGGCCTGAAAATTGGTAAGTCATCCAGCACGACACCGCTCTTTGAATGCACGAGAAACTCTTCGGTGAAGACGCAAAAATGGCCGGTCTGATTGTCGTCCTGGGGCAGCCAGTGATACGGCACTTTAGGCGTACCAAAGAGCAGTGCATGCTGCTCAATATCAACTACTTTGTCGGCATATTCGGCCCGGTTGCGCCCGCAGATCAGGCTGATTTTATAGTAGGCTCTCCGATTATAGGGCATGCCCGTGTGTTTCCTGCTAGTAGCCGCAAACAGGTCAGCAATGTTAAATACGTTGAAGTGACCTATTTCTTTGCTAACCCCATCTGGAACAAGGGTGGCTATCTCTTTATAAAAATCGTCGAGTGAGGTAGTTGTCATACGGCCGGTTGTGAAAATCAAATATAAAGAAGACGAAACACATTCGTCCACTACTCAATTTGACAGGCTGGTGGCTGGTTAACTCTGCTGGCGAAGCCGCCAGTCTTTTTCTACGCCCGCGTAGGTCCGGTACGCGTTTGCGGCTTCGTGAATCTGCTCGGTCAGATCGGTGGATAAGGCGTAGAATAGGGTAAGATCAATGGTGATCGAGTTGAGGGTCCGGGTACGTTTCCAACTGCCAACGACCTGCCCATTGACGATGATGACTGGTTTGAAAATACCGTTGCTGGTGATGGTCTGCCGGGTAAATTCGGGTGCCAGCGAAGCCGTTCGGTCGCAGTAGCTGACCATAAATTCGTCGAAGGCGGGGAGAAACTGAACCTGGTCGGGTCGTTCAGGTACGTTGCCTGCTGATTGCGCCAGCCAGTAAAGCTGGTGCTCAACGGTGACCGACGTGAGCAAGGAGTGGGCATCCTCGATAGCTCGCCTCGCATCGGTGACCGACAGGCCCGACCACCAGACAAAATCCTTCAGCGACGCCGGGCCGTGGCTGGTGAAATAACGCTTTGCCAATTTGGTCAGCGCCTCGTCGCGACTCAGGGTCTGGCGGATTGGCACCCGTTCCCGCAGGAGTGCATAGGTAGGCTGTTTGACACCGCGTTCGTTGGGTAGGCGGGGGCCGTTGCAGACAAGTCCTGTCAACTCGGCATGCATCATCAGGTGACTCGCTCGAAGGTCGCTGGTGTTGATTCCACCCAATTGCAGACGGCTCATCAGTTCCTCGCGCGTCAGGTACGTATGATCGGCTAACGCCTGTTCGATCAGTGTGTTGCTTTTCGTCAGTACGTCTTCGGTTAACCCTAAATCGCGATTCCGGCCCGCCATGAGCCTTTTCACATGTGGTGCCGTCAGGTCGAGGAGCCAGTATATGTCGCTGGCGGCTACCAGGTGCCAGGTTGGCCTGAGCAGGTGGGTTCGCAACACGTCGCCCCTGGTCATGGCTTCTTCAACCAGTTGTTCGGTAGAGCCGGGTAACCGCACGCCGACGGCCCATTTGGCCATGTCGTAATCCTGCGCCTGCATGGCTCCCATATGCTGCACTACCTGCGCGACAGACCCGCAGGACGAGGTACTAAGCTGTTGACTGGTCAGTCGTTGACGAACCAGTTCTGTGGTTGTGGTCATGCCGGCGAAGATAGTATTGGCTGATTTAAATCAGGCAGGCCAGCACCAGTTGCGGATTTCGGGCATGTCTTCGCCCTGCTGCTTGATGTAGTGTTTGTGGTCAACAAGTTTGTCTTTCAACTGTTGCTTGAGGTAAGCTCCCCGATTGCCCAACTGGGGTAACCGGTCGAGTACGTCGATGACCAGGTGAAACCGGTCCAGCTCATTCAGCACGGTCATGTCGAAAGCGGTGGTGATGGTGCCTTCTTCTTTATAGCCGCGCACGTGCATGTTACTGTTGTTGGCGCGGTTGTAGGTCAACCGATGAACCAGCCACGGGTAGCCATGAAAGGCAAAAACGACCGGCTTGTTGGTGGTGAACAGGGCATTGTAATCGGCATCGCTGAGGCCGTGGGGATGCTCGGTCTGGCGTTCTAATTTCAGCAGATCAACCACGTTGACGACCCGGATTTTTACGTCGGGCAGGTGTTCCCGCAGAATCGATACGGCGGCCAGGGTTTCGAGCGTAGGTACGTCGCCGCAGCAGGCCATCACGGCATCTGGCTCGTCGCCTTCGTCGTTGCCAGCCCAGGTCCAGATACCGATGCCTTCGGCGCAATGACGGCGGGCAGCGTCGATGTTGAGCCACTGCGGAGCCGGATGTTTACCCGCTACAATCAGGTTGACGTACTGGCGACTGCGCAGGCAATGGTCCATCACCGAAAGCAGGCAGTTAGCATCGGGCGGGAGGTATACCCGGACAATCGACGCTTTTTTGTTCACCACATGATCCATGAAGCCAGGGTCCTGATGTGTGAACCCGTTATGATCCTGCCGCCACACTGTCGACGTCAGCAGGTAGTTCAACGACGCAATGTTGCGCCGCCACGGCAGTTCCATCGACGTTTTCAGCCACTTGGCGTGTTGATTGAACATCGAATCGACAATGTGGATGAACGCTTCGTAGGAATTGAACAGACCGTGCCGCCCCGTCAGCAAATAGCCTTCCAGCCAGCCCTCGCACTGGTGTTCGCTTAGCATTTCCATGACACTACCCGACGGAGCCAGAAACTGATCGTTTACATTGGTCTCGGCTTCCCATTGCCGGTTTGTTACCTCGAAAATGGCCTCCAGCCGGTTGGATAGGGTTTCGTCGGGACCGAACACCCGAAAGTTTCTCGGGTGCTGATTCTTAGCAATAATGTCGGCCAGAAACCGGCCGACTACCTGCGTATCACTGGCCTGTACGGTTCCGGGAGCAGGTACGTCAACGGCGTAATCAATGTAGTCGGGCATGTGGAGGTCGCGGAGCAGCAGCCCGCCGTTCGCGTGTGGATTAGCGCCCATCCGCTGGTTGCCTTTCGGGGCCAGTTCGGCTAGTTCCGTTACGAGTCGACCCTGCTCATCAAAGAGTTCATGTGGTTTGTAACTGGCCAGCCAGTTTTCCAGCAAGGTCAGATGCTCAGGTGGTGTAGTAGCCGAAATGGTAATTGGGATCTGGTGCGAGCGGAAAGTGCCTTCGTTTGGTTTCCCATCGACCAACTTAGGGCCGGTCCAGCCTTTGGGCGATTTGAGCACAATAACCGGCCAGCGGGGGCGAGTTGTACGTACCCCGTGGCGGGCGTCGAACTGGCTTTGCCGAATCTGGCTAACGGCCTCATCCATCGCCTGTGCCATCGCCTGATGCATCAGCGCCGGTTCGTGGCCTTCCACAAAATAAGGCGTCCAGCCGTATCCGCGAAGAAGTTGATCCAGTTCTTCATGGGTTATGCGGGCCAGCACCGTGGGGTTAGAAATTTTGTAGCCGTTAAGATGGAGAATGGGTAGTACGGCACCATCTGTGGCCGGATTTAGGAACTTGTTGGAATGCCAGGCCGTGGCTAACGGTCCGGTTTCGGCTTCGCCGTCGCCGATAACGCAGGCAACAACCAGATCGGGGTTGTCGAAAACCGCCCCAAACGCGTGACTGAGTGAATAGCCCAGTTCACCGCCTTCGTGAATAGAGCCGGGCGTTTGGGGAGAGGCGTGGCTCGAAATGCCGCCGGGAAACGAAAACTGCCTGAATAACTTTTTGAGGCCCGCCTCATCCTGCGTGATGGCCGGATACACCTCGGTGTAGGTTCCTTCCAGGTACGTGTTGGCCACCACCGCCGGGCCACCATGACCGGGCCCCGACATGTAGATCATATTCAGGCTGAAGGCGTTGATGACCCGGTTCAGGTGGGCATAGATGAAATTTTGCCCCGGCGTGGTGCCCCAGTGGCCCAATTGCTGCGGTTTAACGTGGGCCAGGGTAAGCGGTTCGCGTAGCAATGGGTTGTCGCGCAGGTAGAGCTGCCCCACCGACAGGTAGTTGGCGGCTCGCCAGTAGGCATCGATCCGGTGTAGCGCTTCGGCCGTCAGGTACGTTTGTTGCAGCGTGTTGGTTTCCATGTAGTTATGGTGGTTTAGTGGGCGGCCATCGTAAGGTGCTGCTGCACGATCCGGGCCATCATTTTCTCTTCATCGGTAGGAATCACACGGATTGTAACCCGGCTTGCTGCGACTGAAATCACGGGTGCATTACGGATATTCTGCTGCTCGTCCAGTTCAAGACCCAGATAGCCAAGCTGATCGCAGATCCGGGTACGTATCTCCGGGGCATTTTCGCCGATGCCACCCGAAAAAACCAGCGTATCGAGGCCACCCAGCACAGCCGAAAAGGCCCCGATCGACTTACGGGTCTGGTAACAGAACAGCGCAACGGCCTCGGCTGCCCGGTTGTCGGTTGCCTGCCTATCGAGCAAATCGTGCATGTCGGAACTCGTTTCGGAGACGCCCAGCAAGCCCGATTCATGGTTGATCAGGTGGTTGAATTGCGGAGGTGTTAGCTGTTCCGATTGCATCATATACCAGGCAACACCCGGATCGAGGTCGCCGGGGCGCGTGCCCATTGGTAACCCGGCGGTAGGAGTGAAGCCCATCGTGGTGTCGAGGCTGTGGCCATCCCGGACAGCGGCCAGACTGGCTCCACTGCCCAGATGTGCCAGAATAACCCGGCCCTTTGCGGCAGTAGCGCCAGCCAGGCGATCCAGTTCGTGCATCAGGTACGTATAGGATAGCCCGTGAAAACCGTAGCGGCGAATACCCTGCGCATCGAACCGGCGGGGGATGGGCAGCAACTGGGCCACACGGGGCATGGTTCGGTGAAACGCCGTGTCGAAGCAGGCAAGCTGTAGCAGAGACGGATGGCGTTGCCGACAGGCTTCGATCAACTCAATTTCAGCGGGCAAATGGTCGGGGTCTACTACACTGATGCGGTGTAATTCGGTGAGCAGCTCGTTTGTAATCGCTTCAGGATCAGAATGACTCATGCCGTGAACCACGCGGTGGCCGATGGCGACCACCGTGCTGAACTCTGGTTGCTTCTCCAGCCAGTCGATCAGATAAGTCACTGCCGACGAATGGTCTGACGCGGGAACGGTAAAGGTCGCTGGCTCGTCATCAACCGGCCGGCTGACGGTCAGTCTGGTGCCTGGCAATCCAATCCGGCTGATCTGACCGTGGAGGCTCCGCTCGAGCGAGTCGCCCAGTTGATAGATGGCGAACTTGATGCTCGACGAACCTCCGTTGAGGGTTAAAACGCTTCTGATGGGTGAATGCATAACCAGAGGAAATTCGACTAATAGTTTGACTATTAGTATGTTGGCCGGATTTATAAAGCAAAATCAAGGTTTGACAAATCCTCGATCTGTTCGGCATGCTCGTTGCTGTTGTTGTTGAAGATGGTGAGCAACGGCACAGCCGGGGAATAGGCCTGCGCCCGGATATGGCTGTTACTGGCCGATGGTCTGGGGCGACTCTGGTACTTTGGAATCGTAACGAGCAGGTCAACTGAATGGCCGGACAGGAAGTCGTCGATCCCTGCTTTGGCGGTTGGCGCCTGTATGTGGGCAATGGTTGGATCGATCGGGTGCAGATACTGGCGAATCAGGGCTTCCTGTTCCACATGAATGATCTTCTTGTCGGGTGTATCAATGGTCAACAGGGTAAGCAGGGCACTCTTCTGTAGTACCAGTTCTTTGACGGGATCGAGTAATTTATAATTCGTCAGGCTGGCGAAGTCGATGGCGAGTACAATCTGCTGAACCGGTTTGGCATGCGCGTTGGCAGGAACAACCAGTACGTTTGCCTTTAGCTGACGAATGAGCGCGATGGCGCTGTTGCCAAATACAATATCAGTTTCGTCTTCACTGGGTCCAATCACCACAAAATCATACACTTCGGCACCAACCGACTGTTCAACAATATCATAAGGCTGCCCCGCCTTACCCGACGAACGAAACGTGTGCCAGTCCGTCAGGGCTTCGGTACGCAGTCCGTGAACCACTTCGTGGAGCTGATTGGCATAGGCAATGCGCGTGGTTTCGGCCACGTACCCAGGCGGTCGAATGCCATCGGGGGCCGCGGAGTGGGGATAGAGCAGGTGAAAATCAGTGACAGTGTCGCCGAAAAATGAACGGGCAAACTGAAGGGCATTGCGCGAGGCTGACGAAAAGTTGGTCAGCAATAGAACCTTTTTCATAGGCTTTCTGAGGGGAATACAGCTACGTTGAGAATGGGGATAGAATCAGTCTGATGGCAAGGCCATTTTATCCAACCACAATGCAGTCGGCCGGAAGCTGTTGCTGTTCCAGGTACGTCAGGTTGTTGAGAGTGGTGTGGGCGATCTGCTCCATGGCATCGCGGGTGAAGAACCCCTGATGGGACGTGAGCAGCACATTGGGCAGATGGGTGAGCGCGTTGAGGTCGGTATCGGGCAGGGGTTTGTCCGACCAGTCGGCGAAGAAGTAGTCATCTTCCAGTTCATACACATCGATCCCCAGCGCGGCCACCTGCCCACTCGCCAGCGCCCTGAGTACGGCAGGCGTATCGAGCAGGCCGCCCCGGCTGGTATTGATCAGGTACGCACCGTGTTTCATCTGGCCAAGGGCGGCTTCATCGATCAGGTGGTGCGTGTCGGGAGTTAACGGGCAGTGCAGTGATACCACATCGGCTTCGGCCAGTAACTCGCTGAGCGGCAGGTACTCAACGCCCAGTTGCTGCAACAGGGCCGATCGAATTTTGTCGTGGGCCAGCACGCGGCAGCCAAACCCCAGCATGATGCGTGCGAAGGCCGCGCCAATTTTTCCGGTGCCGATAATCCCGACCCGTTTGCCAAACAGGTCGAATCCCATCAGCCCATCCAGGGTGAAGTCGTTCTGCTTGGTGCGCTGGTAGGCCAGGTACGTTTTCCGGTTCAACGACAGGAGCAGGGCTACGGCATGCTCGGCCACGGCATGTGGTGAATAAGCAGGTACGCGAAGGATGCGGATGCCAAATTCCCGGGCGGCAGGTACGTCTACCTGGTTGTAGCCTGTGCAGCGAAGAGCAACCAGGTGAATGCCCAACTCCGCTAATTTCATGAGGACAGGGCGCGTAAGCTGATCGTTGACGAAGACACAGATGGCCTCATGGCCGGTAGCCAATTGAACGGTTTCGTCTGATAATGAATCGGTTAAGAAGGTCAGCGTATGGCGCTGGTTGTGGTTGGCGGCGTCCAGAAACGGTTGCTCGTAGGGGTGACAGCTAAAAAAGGCGATGTTCATCTGGTGTTGGTCGAGCAAGTTAAACGACGGCTACGAGTGGAATGTCGGTGAGTCGGGCCAGGCGCTGGGTTTCACCTTCAACGAATAGGCTATCCAGCCAGTTATGTGCCTGCGGGAGCATCATGATCAGGTCGGCCTCGGTCTGGTGGGCAAAGGCGAGCAGGAGCGCGTAAATGTCATCATCGCTGGCCTGAATCGTGAGCGAATGACGATGGTTCCCCAGTAATCCGTTAAGCTGAGCCACCTGCTCCAGGGTTTTGGGGTCGTCGAGCTGGTCGCTGATGCAGATCACGTTTAGGGTACTGCCAAAGGTTCGGGTAAGCTCCAGGGCCGTCGCCAGCGTTAGGGCGTTGGGCGGCGAGGCAAGGTCGATACCCAGCACCACTTTTTTCAGACGGGAATAGGTACGTCCGGGCGGAATGAGCAGCAACGGCACGGTTGTTTCGGCGACCATGGCTGTAGCCAGGCTACCCATCAGACGGGCACTTTGCGGGGCCGTGCCAATCGTCGCCATCACCAGCAGATCGGCGTTCTCCGTCTGCACGATTTGACGGATCACATCACTGGCATGACCTTCCATGACTAAGTAACGGATAGGCGTATACGCACCAAAAGTTTTGGTCAGATCGTGGGCCAGGTTACTGAGCCTGGTTTCGCTGTCTTCCCGTGTGGCGTTTACCGACAGCGGGAAATCGCCTGTTTTGGCTGGGTTATCGGGCCAGGCCTGGTAGGCGTGAACCAGAACGAGGGTGGCTTTCTGGTCGTTGGCCAACTGCGCCGCAAAATGGGCTGCCTGCGTGGCATTCGCCGAAAAATCGGTTGCGAGAATGATCGTATTCATGACGAGTATCAAAACGTTGGTTGCTGACGGTAGTGTCAGGCAGAAATTGCGTACTAACCACACTAAGGTCAGTTGGCCGAGCGAAAAAGTACATGACGCCTGTCAGCAAAAAAGCTGACAGACTACCTGTGGTGTGGGTCAGATGCCATCCATGTGGGTCAAGTACAAAGCAGTGAACCAATTTATTTGCCTCCTTTCTGGGCAGTTTTAGGAGCAATGGGGGCCGAATCGGTTTCGCGTTGTTCGTATTTGGGCACTTTATGCCCGGCTTTCGCTCCTTTTACCACTACTTTCTTTGCTTTCTTTGTGTCGATAGACATGATAGACATTGGTTTTAATTGACTTTGATGGCCACAATAAGTGACACATCCGCCCCATTGCTGAATGCGCTGAGTTCACTATGAATTGAAAGAGATCAGTCGACTCCCTGCAACACGTACTACTCGTAAAAACGGTGTACCGGCTCGTTGGGTGGTCGATAAAAGCGCGTAGTAACACGCTGAATCGGGCAGACTTCAACTGCCCGTGAAGAGGAGCAACGTACCTGATAGATGGCCCGTGTTTCGACGGGGCAGGCGGGAGGCTAGGTCAATTGCGGCTCATTCCAGGCTTTATCAGGTTGTTCGATTCTGATCGATCGAACATTGATTGCCGGTAAGCAGGCAGACAACAGACACTATGCAAGTAACACAGTTCTGAAGGGAATGCTTTTTTATTCGTTAAATGATTTTTTCCCGGATGCTCTACGCCAACATGAAAAAGCCCCCTAACGAAGCTGAATGGCTAGTTAGAGGGCTGTAAATAAATAGTATAAAGCGGATTACTGTTTTTTTGCTTTCACCGTTTCAACGTTCTTGCGTTTGTTGTCCATGTCGGTCATAGCGGTCGTCTGGTCTACTTTATTGGTTTCCACGTCTTTCAGCAGTTGCTCCAGTTCTTTGGCATTTTCATCGATCTTCCGCAGCAGTTTCTCTTTTTCTTTCTTGTTGTTCTCGATGTCGCGGGCCAGCGTCTCGCCTTTCTTAACCATTTTCTGATGGTTTTTCTGCGACTCGTTGAAACCGTCTTCGGCTACCCGGACTTCGTCGTTGAACAACGATTTAGCCGCAAAATCTTTCAGTAGCTTATCGGCTGCGTCGTAGTTTCCGTTGCCTGCGCTCACGTAGTTGCCGCCGCCCAGGTCATAGGCCGTAAAAATCGTGGTCGATTTTTTATTGCCTTTCACCTGGCTCGTGAAATTGACGGGTTCGGCCGAAACATCTTTCATATCGGCCGTGGTGATGCGGTAAGTACCCCGCGACGACGCAGCCCGGCCAAAAGGCTTTATATATTCTTCCCAATCTTTCTCTACCTGCTTATCGCTGAGGGGGATGGTCAGGAAAAGGCCCTTATAGACCTGTTTGTCAATGGTTTGTTCACCGGCGTAAACGGTTTGAGCCTGTGTGCTGTATGCGGCCAATAGCAGGCCGGCGCTTACCAAAATGTTACGGAAATTCATAGCTAGTAAAGATGGTTGAAATAGGGGCCTATATTACGGCTTTGTGCGTAACAATCAATCGTTTGTCTCCATTTCGGAGCGTGGTAGCGAATAGATAGATGGCACCGCCTTCGCGTAGACCCAACTGCTTCCGTAGTACATCAACCGACTGCGGAAAGTTGCGTACCGTCAGGTTTGCCTGGTTGCCGGGTACGTTCGCCTGCACCGATCTACGGTCGGCGCGGCAACTGGCATCAACAGTAAAGATGCGGCCGGGGAAATGAGCAACCAGCTCATCGGACGTGTACAGGTGACTGTGTGGAGCCAGCTTGGCCAGACCAAACCGGGCACCGGCCAACCGGAATGCGCCCGCTTTCAACAGGGCGGCATTGGGTTCATACAGGTACGTTTGCGGATCGGCGAGCGTAACGGGCGCCGTTGCTTCGTCGCCGCGCCGAAACGTGAACGGCGGCTGGTCACCATTTTCACGCAGGTTAACGGCGGTTATGGTGACGTCGGCGCTGGGTACGTTCGGTTGGCCCAGCACAAACAACGTTTCTTTTACCTCGCCCTGAACGGCCACTATATGCACCGCCCGGGTGGTGGTCAACTGGCGAAGGGTAGCGTCGATATCGAGCAGGGGAGAGGTTTTTAAGACTATGTGGCGGGCTTTACTGAGCAACATCGGCAGGTACGTCAGCACGTCGGGTTCGCAATCGGCCAGACCAACGACGCGCCCGCCGCGATCGTCCCGACGGGCGGGGTCGAGGTACAGCCAGTCGACGGGCGCGGGCTGGCTGGCAATCCAGTCGAGGCCATCGCCGGTATGGACAGACACGTTGTGCAGGCCCAGCAAGGCCAGATTGTCGCCCGTTATTTCTGCCAGGGGCTGGGTACGTTCCACATAGTCGACCCGGTTCATTGTCCGGGCAAACGCCGCCGTATCGACACCCATTCCGCCCGTGAGATCGGCCAGGTTATCGCCCGAGACAAGCGATGCTTTGTAGGCTGCCGTTCGTTCAGACGACGCCTGTTCAACGGAGATCGGCGGGGGGAAAGTCAGGCCGGAGTTGGCGTACCAGGAGGGTAGTTTACTTTTTGCTTTTTGCCGCGCCTGAATCTGTTCCGCCACCTCGCGCAGGTGCAGCCCGGCCGAGCCCGCTGGTGGGCGAAGCAAAAGCGACTGCACGTCGGCGGTCAGGTGGCTGGCAATAAAATCCCGGTCATCCTTGGTCAATATAAAAAGCGGCATGAATACGTAACAGGGGCTTTAATCCGTATTTTTAGTGTCCAAGGTACGGACTAAAGTCGTGTTCTGTAGCAGAAACTGACACGCGTTGATCCGTGTTTTAAACCATATGTACACGATCCTGAAATCGTATCCGGGCTGGGGCATGGTTGCCGTCTGGCTCACTCACCTGCTGCGCTACCTGCTGGTAGCCGGTCTGTTCTACGCTATTTTCTACAGTTGGAAACGGGCGTCGATAGCATACAAAAAAATTCAGCTCCGCTTTCCTAAAGCCACTGATTACCGGCGCGAGATTCTGTACTCGATCAGCACGACGGTGATTTTCGCGGGTGTTACCTGGCTGATGGTTGTGACGGGTGCCCGACACTATAACCTGCTGTACATGAAGTGGTCTGACTACGGAACGGTGTATGGGCTGCTGTCATTTGTGCTGCTCATTCTGCTGCACGACACCTACTTCTACTGGACGCACCGGGCCATGCACCACCCCCGGCTGTTTAAGGCGACGCACCTAGTTCATCATAAGTCGACCAATCCGTCGCCCTGGGCGGCCTACGCATTCCATCCGCTCGAAGCCGTTGTGGAGGCGGCCATCGTTCCTCTGGCTACGTTTGTGTTGCCGTTGCACCCGGTCACGATTCTGGCTTTCCTGTTTTTTATGATTAGCTACAATGTGTACGGGCATTTGGGCTGGGAGCTTTTCCCCGCCCGCTGGAACCGGCACTGGCTGGCGCGCTGGCTCAACACGTCGGTGAACCACAATCAGCATCACCAGTATTTCAACGGAAATTACGGGCTTTACTTCCGCTTCTGGGACGAGTGGATGGGCACTACCCGCCCCGATTATGACGCAGCTTTTGCAAGAGTTACCGGGAAAAAACCGGCCGTTCAGCAACCTGAACCTGACCTCGCCACAAGCGATAGATAAGGGGCACCAAGCCAGTTAGTTTATTTCCTGACATAATTATATGATTTTACAGGATTAATTTCAGTCGTACTTCATCGCTTGGTTGCCTGCCAATAAATCGTAGTTAAATCTGTCAAACTTGTGGGTTTCTCTGCGGCCTGATCGCCGCTAACTTCGTAGCTTTGTAGTAGGGTTCGAAAACCGTAATTCGAGCCAGTTTATGAGCGTCTCTCAGGAGTTGAGAACCAATGATTGAAAACCGGAAGTTTATTATTATCGGCGTCTTCTGCTTAGTGGGCCTGATTTACGCCGCCCGCCTGTTCTACCTGCAAATTCTGGACGACAGCTACTCCCTTGAATCGTCCAGCAATTCCATAAAGCGTGTCATTGAGATACCGTATCGCGGTCAGATATATGACCGGAATGGTAAGCTAATTGTCTATAACACACCTGTTTACGATTTATATGTAACGCCTAAGCGGGTGAAGATCCCAGATACGCTGGCGTTTTGCCGGATGATGGATGTAACGCGTCCCGAGTTCGATAGCATCATGGAATTGGCGAAAGCCTATTCACCCGTAAAACCGTCTGTTTTTCTGCGTCAGCTTTCCAAGGAAGATTACGCCCGCATTCAGGACGCACTGGTCGATTACCGTGGTTTCGAGCCCGTCATGTCGTCGATGCGAACGTACCCGGCGCACACTTTATCCAATGCACTCGGGTACGTATCGGAGATCAGCAAAAAGAAGCTCGACGGCCAGGAAACACCCTACTACCGCCAGGGCGATTATGTGGGGCATAACGGACTGGAAGAGCAATACGAGGAAGAATTGCGTGGCCGTCGCGGGATCAAGTACGTGATGCAGAACGTACGTGGGGTAGCGAAAGGATCGTTTAAAAGCGGGGAGTACGATACGGCGGCGGTAGCCGGCAAAAACTTGTATACGGGTATCGACGTAGACGTGCAGCAGTTTGCCGACAGTCTGATGCAAAACAAGGTGGGTTCGGTGCTGGCGATTGATCCCAGCACGGGCGAAATACTTGTGTCGGTGTCGGCTCCGACTTACGACCCTAATCAGTTGTCGTCGCGGTTTTTCTCGAAAAACTTCAGGAAGCTGCTCAAAGACCCTTACAAGCCACTCATCAACCGGCCAATTATGGCTAGCTACCGGCCAGGGTCGACGTTTAAATTGATTCAGGCGCTGATCGCCCAGCAACAGGGGTCGTTGTTCACCAATACGGTGTATGGTCACGGCGGTTCGCCCATGCGCTGTCACTGTCATGGGGGAAATAACCTGCGTGGTGCCGTGCGGTTCTCCTGCAATCCGTACTTCTATCAGGTTTTCCGGAAATACATTTACCACAATGGTAATCCAAATACGTTTAAAGCATCCGCGATTGGGTTACAGGAGTGGCATGATCACGCGATGAAATTCGGCATCGGCCAGAAACTCGGCGTTGATTTGCCCAGCGAATTGCGGGGCAATCTACCCTCTGTCGACACGTATGACAAAGCGTATCGGGGTGAATTAACCTGGAAGTTTTCCAACATTTATTCGCTGAGTATCGGCGAAGGGGAGTTGCTCATCAGCCCGTTGAAACTGGCTAACCTGGCGGCTACCATCGCCAATCGGGGCTGGTACATTGCGCCGCACTATGTGAAAGGCATTGGCAAACTGGGTGAGGGCATTCCTGATATATACAGGGAGAAACACTACACCGATATTGACGCCAAGTATTACCTGCCGGTGATTGAAGGCATGCGGATGGCGGTGCAGGCGGGCACGGTGAAACGCGACGCCGATATTCCCGGTATTGAGCTGTGCGGGAAGACAGGTACGTCGCAAAACGCCAAGTTTGGCCACGCCCATGACCACTCGATCTTCATCGGCTTTGCGCCCATGAATAATCCCAAAATTGCCGTGGCGGTGTTTGTCGAAAATGCCGGTTGGGGTGGCGTAGCGGCTGCATCGGTGGCTGCACTGGTGGCTGAGCGGTACCTGAAGGGTAAAAACGAAGCCCAGGGACAGAAACTGAAAGAATGGCTGATCAAACAGAACTACATGCCGCCCCTGTCGATGCTGCCCAAACCCCGGGCTCCTAAAAAGCCGGATTCATCGGCCAAACAGCCTCCCGTAAAAGATACCCTGCGTAAGCCGGAGAGCCGACCTGCCCGCCCACTGATGACCCGGATTGATACGGATCAAAAGTCAACGGTTGGTGGAAACTAGAAACGTAATTCATTGAAAAAGTGCGAGTTGCATTGTAATGCAACATGTGGATTCCCGTAGCACGCTGTTTGTCATTCTTTATTCTTCATTGTGCTAACTAATGGCCCGTAACGCCGAATTAACCCGAAATATTGATACCCTGACGGTGCTGCTCTACATCAGTTGCGTGCTGATGGGTTGGCTGAATGTTTATGCCGCCGTATATAGTCCAGAGGATCAGACAAGCCTGTTTGATTTTTCGAGTAATGCCGGTAAGCAACTGATCTGGATTGGTACCGCTGTGTTGCTGATTATCTGCGTGCTGGTGATCGATCACAAATTTTACGACACGTTCGCTTTTGTGTTTTACCTCTTCATGATTGCCATGCTGTTGCTGGTGATGGTGGCCGGGACAAACATCAATGGGTCGCGCTCCTGGTTTAAATTTGGCTCGTTCACGATTCAACCAGCCGAGTTTGCCAAACTGGCTACCAGTCTGGCGCTGGCCAAATACCTCGATCAGCCCGGCATTAACCTGACCAAGCAGAAAGATTTACTCTGGATTGGCGGTATCATCGGTCTGCCCGCCATCCTGATTATTCTGTCCAATGAAACCGGGTCGACGCTGGTCTTTGCGTCGTTCGTGATCATGCTGTATCGGGAAGGGCTACCCGGCTGGATTCCGTTGCTGGGAATCACCCTGGCCGTACTACTGATTCTGGCGTTGGTTGTGCCACCCCTATATCTCTTTGCGGGTATTGCGGTCCTGTGTGTGATCGTGATTCTGTTGCTGCCCCGCTACAACCGCACCGCCCGCAGCATGATCGGTATTGGACTGATCGGCGTGGCGATGATGATCACCGCAACCGGCGTCGACTTTTTTGTCAATAAGGTGCTTCAACCGCACCAGCGCAACCGCATCAAAGTCCTGATCGACCCGAACGTTGACCCGCTGGGGGTTGGCTGGAACGTGACGCAGGCTAAAATTGCCATCGGTTCCGGCCGTCTGGATGGCAAGGGCTTCCTGGAGGGAACCCAGACCAAATTTGACTTTGTGCCCGAGCAAAGCACCGATTTTATTTTTTGCACCATCGGCGAAGAACATGGGTTTATCGGCAGCCTGATCGTGATCATCCTGTTTATCGGGCTGATTAGCCGGATCGTTGTTCTGGCCGAAAAACAGCGCAGTAAGTTTGCCCGGGTGTACGGCTATTGCGTAGCCGGCATCATGTTCTTCCACATCCTGGTCAACATTGGCATGACCATCGGCCTGATGCCGGTTATCGGTATTCCGTTGCCCTACTTCAGCTACGGCGGCTCGTCGCTCTGGTCGTTTACCCTGCTGCTGTTTATCTTCCTGAAACTGGACTCCCGCCGGACTAACTCCCTGTTTAACTAGTTGTTACGATCCGTTCGGCCTGCAACGCACGGAGGCAGTTGACACAGAGACAGGTATATTCGCCAAAGGTAATTTCGGTGTATTCCCGGATGTAGGCCAGATCGGCGGGCGCGAGATTCAGCCACATGCAGTCGCATTTCAGCACTGAATTAACCGAGCAGGTAAACAGATTACCGCAGCGGGGGCAGCTATCGGGGGCGTGTTTTTCCATCTCAGGGGTGATCATCCGTTCGGGATCAGGTCAGCAAAATAATAAGTCGAGGTACGTTCCTGACCGTCTGCGTCGGTGAAAGTGTAGGTACGTTCCACAACGTCGCCGACCGTGAATCCGATCGGGCGGTTAAAGTACGGGGCGTCGAAAACGAAGGTATGAAATTCACCGTTTTCGCCGCACGGGTCGACGCCTGATGGTAAATCGGCCACAAACTGCCGGTTTAGCACCCGGCCGCAGAACGACCGGTCGAGGTGCGCTCCATTCACCGCCACCACGATGGTCTGAAAGCTAGCCTCCCAGAATTCGCTTAGCAGATCCAGCGATGGTATTTGCCAGAGTGGAAAAACACCCGTCAAGCCAACCGGTGCCAACTGCTGTTCGCGCCACAACCGCAGGTCTTCCAGAAAAATATCGTCGAACACGGCGTGGGTCACACCAGTTGCCACCAACGGGCGCAGAGCCTCATCCATGGTGGTCTGGTACAAGTCCATACTGGCCGTTTCGGGAAGTCGAACGGTCGTTAACGGCAGGCCAATCCGCTCAGCCTGCGCCAAAATCAGTTCTTCGCGCACGCCATGCATCGACACCCGGCCGTAGGCTCCGTTGATGGTTGTCAGCAGGTGCTGAACAGCAAACTGGCCCTGCTGCCGAATACGGTGCAGGGCCAGTGCCGAATCTTTCCCGCCCGACCAGTTGATGATCGTTTGCATGGAGGTTAGGGATTGGTTGATTAGGGGATTGGGTAATTGGTAAATGGGGTAATGTGCCTACTTAAAATAAAACCCAACCGGCGAAATTTCGACCCGTACCGAATCAACCAATTGGCCGGTGAGCTGGTAGCGATACACGTACCCGGCCTGCGCCAGACTGGGCGTTGTACCCACATAGATTACATTTGACTGAGGATCAAAGCCCACGCCGGTAAAACCTACGAAGGTGCGGTTGATGACGGGCGTTGTTGGGGTGATCGTCACGTCGCTAATGTTAAAGCGGTAAAGTTGCCCATCGGGGAGAAAACTCGCGTTAGAAACGGTGTAGGTATAATACAGCGTCCGCCGGTCGGCACTGGCGATCAGTTTGTCTGGTGTCGGCGTATTGGCATTGTCCGCCGTGCCAATCGGAATCGTCGCTTCAATGCTTTTAGTTGCCGGGTTGATACGCAGGGCGTTTCTGCCCGAAAGGGTCCACAACTTATTGTTTGCGTCGGCTACCAGATTCACTACGTCAGTGGGAACAGCTATCTGCTGTTTCACGGCGTCGGTTTGTGTGTCAATCACGGTGATCGTTTTGGCATCGCTATAGGCGGTACTCGCCACGAAAGCTTCGTTTCCGACAACCGTTACGCCCTCGGCTCCTTTGTTCACCGGAATACGTTTTAAGACGGAATTCGTGGTAAGGTCAATCACGGCCACGTACCCAGCGGTTCCGTAAAAGTTGGCCCCTGAACCGGTTGTTCCCCAGCACGTTACGTACACCTTCGTGTCACTAACGCGGGCAGCATGGCGGGGGTTTTCGATGTCTGGTGCGCCGAGCGTCTTCACCGAGCGCAACGAATCGGCCGTTACGATTTCGACCTTATCCAACCCTGCCGACGAGTTATCGACCAGAATCACGCCCCGGTTGCCTGCTTCCACGTATTCCTGCACCAGTCCAGACGTGGGGCGGTTGTTGCGGGCGCGGAAGATATCGATAGCGGCGGTCGTGCTGGTGCGGTTGATCCAAGAGAGTGAGCCGTTGTTTTGCAGGAAATTGCCGGAATTCATCACGATTACGCCATTAGTGTAGGGTCCAGCTGGCGTTGGATCTGTGTTTTTTGAACAGGCAGTGAACAAAGCACCGGTGATGGCCGTAGCCAGCAGGTAGGTGGCTGCGGTTTTTAAACGATTTTTCATGTTGACTTTTAGTATCAATCAGGTTTTGTATTCGCCGTGAGAACAAGGGTTAACGCCACACTCCGGCCCGGCATGACGTTATTTTTTACGTTGAGGTAAAATTCATTGAACAAATTATCGACCTGCACTACCGCTTTCCCTTGCCAGCCGTGCATACGAACGGCTGTTTCGAGCAGCAGGTTAACAAGTTGGTAGTCAGGTAAGTACTTGCTATTGTCGAATGTAGAAGCCCGGCGGTCGCTTCCCTGCCAGGTGAGGGTAAGGCGGTTTAGCCCGTATTGCACGAAAGCGTTGGCCGACGCGGTGTGTAGCGGTAAGTAGATCAGCTGCTTGCCCACCACATCGATGGCCGATGGGTCGTACACGCGCAGTTGCGTAGACCGGGTGTATGCGTACTGCCCAAACGCACCAACCCGCCATGTACCCAACTGCCGAGCGGTTTGTCCCTGCACTTCCAAACCCCGCGCCAGCACTTCCTGCAAATTCTCGACGCGGTAGCCTTTGGCGGGGTTCCAGTAGGTCCAGTCGTCAACATGATTGCGGAAGGCACTCAGGCTAAACGACATTGACCGGCCAGGTACGTTGCGCGACAGATTCAGGCCCAGATCCTGCGAAAAACCGCGTTCAGGCCGGATGTCGGGGTTACCGAGTGTTTTCCAGTAGCGTTCGTTCAGCGTGGGCACGCGGTAGGAGCGGGCCACATTGCCCCGCCCGTCGAGCCGCCAGTTACCGACGTTGAGCAGCCGGTATTCGATACCGAAGGAAGGCGTAAACGGTGGGTTATAGCGGGTAATAAACGCCTGCCGAAGGTTCAGTGCCGTTACCAGGCGGGAGGTAGGCTGGTAACGAATGAGCGCGTAGAGGTCAGCACGCTGTTCAGTGAGTGCGCCATCGCCGTAGCCATCTACCCGGGCGGTGTAATGCACCCACTCGGCCCCGGCCCGGATGCTCAGCAACTGCCCCGACGTACCCAACGATTGCTCCAGTTCATGCTCAGCCCGAATCAGAACACGGTCGGTTTGAGAGTGGCTGGGGGCCGTATCGAAACTGTCTCCTTTGCCATAATCAAGGATGTCGCGGATAAACCCCGCCCGTAGCAAGGTCCGGCCCGACAGCCACTTTCCTGGCTTGCTTTCGCCAAATTCGTAGTTTGTCAGAAACCGGTAGGCCTGGGTACGTGTCACCTCACGGCCTGTTGGGCTGGCGGGAGATACCGTGAGTTTATTGTCTGTCAGCCAGATATTTACCGACAGTTGATGCTGGTTTTTCGTGCGGTAAAACAGATCCTGAATCAACCCCTGCTGTGCTGTCTCCGACGGTTCAACTGAATACCCCTGTCGCTCGCTATAAGCGGGCAGGTACCGGTTAGTGCCCCCGTAAACCAGTGTTTTGCCGGCCAGTTGCCTTCCGCCCGCAAGCGGCGTAGCAAACCGGATGCCTACCTGCGTTTGTCCCGAATTCCAGGAGCCGAACCGGTGACCCAGCGTGGCCGTAACGCCCTGCCGTTTCCAGCCGGGTGTGCTATTGAGCAGGATGCTACCGCCCACAGCGTCGGTCCCCACGCACGAGGCGGCCGATCCGTATTGAATGCTGAGCTGATCGAACCCATTAACCGGAATAGTCGAGAAATCGGTCTGCCCCAGATAGGGTGGGTTGATATTCACCCCATTCCAGAGAACGGCGGTGTGGTTGGCGGATGTGCCGCGCAGGCCAACGGTGGTAAGCTGACCGGGGCCGTAGCTTTTGAAGTTTATCGGGGCCTGCAAAGCCAGCAGATCGGCCAGGGTCTGGTAACTGTAGGCCTCGGTCAAGGCCGAGTCGGCCCGCTGAATCTTTAGGCCCGCCATGAACCGTTCGGGCGCGAAACCGCGAACGGTGACGGTCTGTAAGTGCCGAACCGACGACGAGTCCTGCGCGTAGGACGTACCTAACGCACTGACCCACAGCAACAAGGCTGTGAAACGAAACATGATACCTGATAACTCAACAACGACCCTCCAGCGAATGGGTCGGGGTATTCGGGCGGTAGGTGGCACATCCTCCGTGTGGCCCCTGCAGCAGCGAACTATGGGTAGGTCTCCTGGCTTCGCTCACCGATTGACACCTTCCCGGGCTAGCCCAGTGGTGATGTAGATCAATCGGCTCTTGGTTGAGCGTTACAGTTGCGGGGACAGCCCCGGATTGGTCAAAAGTGACGTCACCGATGTTCCCTATTAAGCCGTCGGGCCAGCGCAGAGGCTGGCATCGGGCACCCATAATCTGGCACAAAAGTAGCTCTTTTATTTTAACCTCTAAACCTGGCAGCGCGCTTATGGCTATAAATCCACTTAATCTTCGGGGTAGGGGATATAAATAAAGCCCGTGAATTCGCCAAGGACCACGAATAGGCAGCAGAACTCATCCGGGTTTTTATAATTCTCTTTCCAAAGGTCGTACGAGTCTTCGCCGATCAGTTCGCGCTGAACAAACTCATCGTAAAAAGAAGCTTTATACGTAAAGGTGTTGCCCAGATCGCCTTCCGCATACAGAAGCTGGCCCACCGGCAGGTCTTTTTTCGACGCGACAAAAACCGGATACTCCGAAAAACCGCGCTTACGAATCTGGTAGGAGGCTTCCTTCAGATTATCGGCCACCTTCACAAAATCGGTCGAGACCATGCCCATCAGTTTCTTGTTCAGATCGGGCGAATTGGCATCGTCCATCAGGACGTTTTCGTTGCTGTTGTTAATCAAAATAGTTTGTGGTTTGTTGTCTGTGGTTTGTGGTTTCGCTGCTGATTCATGGAACGCGTGCTTTAGCAGCGCAACCACAAACCACAGACAACAAACCACAAACTAGTTTAAAACCGACTTGCGCCGAGCAACAGTTCCAGGTCTTTGAAACGCATGCCGAATTTACGGGCCATATACAGGTTGGTCAGCGAACCCTTGTGGCAATAAACGCCTTTCATAAACCAGCGGTTGGCATAGATCATGGCTTCGATGCCGCCATTTGTACCGGTCTGGAGCAGAAATGGCAGAAAAATATTGCTCAACGCGATACTGGCCGTGTGGGATACGCGGGCGGCAATATTCGGCACGCAGAAATGAATAACGTCGTGTACCCGGTAGGTCGGGTGCTTGTGCGACGTCATGCGGGAGGTTTCAAAATTACCACCCTGATCGATGGCCACGTCGATGATCACCGAGTTGGGTTTCATGCGGCTGACCATCGTATCGGTAACCACCACGGGGCTGTGCCCATCTTCGCCGCGTAGTGCCCCAATCACTACATCGGCCCGTTCAATGGCTTCCGTGAGTGTATCCGAGTCTAAGATTGACGTATAGACAGACGTACCTACGGCGTATTTGAAGCGTTGCAGTTTGTACAGATCCTTATCAAACACCTTCACGTCGGCCCCCATGCCAAGGGCGGTTCGGGTGGCGTATTCGGTCACTGTACCGGCTCCCAGAAACACGACCTTGGTGGGTGGGACGCCCGTGATACCACCAAGAATAATGCCCCGGCCGTTGGCACTGCTACTCAGGTATTCGCCCGCAATAAGCATGACCGTGCTCCCTGCCATTTCACTCATCGAGCGAATGACGGGCATGCCACCTGCCTGATCCTCAATGTATTCGTAGCCGATACCCGTTGTGTTGCGTTCGTTTAGCTTCTCGAAATACCCCCGTTCGCGGGCAGGCAGGTTCAGGGCCGATATGACCGTTGTGCCGTTTTTCAGGTACTGAAATTCCTCATCGACCAATGGCTCGATCTTGAGAATCAGGTTGGCTTCAAACGCCTCTTTGGGCGAATACGCAATCTGTGCCCCGGCTTCACTATAATCTGAATCGCTGAATTTGGCACCCACTCCGGCGTTCGTCTCTACAATGACCTGATGGCCATTCCGAACCAGGATAGCCACGGCTTCGGGGGTGAGCGCAATTCGATTCTCCTGCAACGAAACTTCTTTTGGCAACCCAATAAGCAGGCTGCTCTGGGTGCTCTTCACAAGCGCCGGAGACTCCCTGGTGTACAGGGCTGTTTGTTTCGCTAATTCTTCAAAACCGGTCATAGTGTAGTGAGCAACTGCTACTTGAGTTGGGTTGATACCGTACGGATGCCGGCAGGGTCGGTAAATAGACTGATGTGGTAATAGGTTGGTGGCCAGAGCGATTCGATGCGTTCGGGCCATTCAACGAAGCAATACGCACCTGAATCGAGGTACTCTTCCAGACCAATGTCCAAGGCTTCGGCTTCGTTCCGAAGGCGGTAGCAGTCGAAATGATAAACTGATTCACCGGTCTGGGTTGTGTATTCATTCACCAGCCCGTAGGTAGGGCTCTGCACCACGCTGACCACGCCGACGGCCCGGCAGAGTGCCTTTATGAGAGTTGTTTTACCGACGCCCATGTCCCCTTCAAACAGCCACACGTGTTGATCGGCGGCTTCAGTAATAAGCTCCTGAGCCACGGCATTCAGTTCGTCGAGTTGGGCGAAGGTCTTGATCATAAGCGTTGATGCTGGCCGGTAAAGATACGAAAATCAGGATGTCGCCCGGACGGGTAGCTGTATTTGCCGCCACTGAAACGGCCAGTTCATTACTAATCAGGAAGGATCGAACAGTTTTCGGAATGTAAACGCATAGGCAGTGTCTCCGTGCGCGTCCAGTGAGCGAAGCCGGTCCTTTGCTTCATCAATGGTAGGTACGTGCCCGGCGTCGATCCACCACAGGGCCAGGTAGGCGGTCGGGAACTTCTCGAACCAGTCGGCGCGGCGGCGCATAACAACCGCATGGACCGATTTGAACGCAAAGTCTTTCAGGGTATTGATCGACTCCCAAACCGACATATTAACGATGATCAGGTTGTCGGAAAACGGGTGCAGGCTGGTGGCGTCATTCCCCTCGCCGGTCAATCGCCAGACAAAACCCGGACTGCGTTCGGCCAGTGCATTGATTTCATCGAGTTGCCCGGCGAAGTCGGCAATCAACGGGTCATCGATCGGTGCCAGGAGGCGGCCGATGTTAAGTTGAGCGAGGTGGTGGGTCATTTGGTGGCAATATACTTTTTAGTTCGTCAGCGAACGAATGAGCTGCCTGAACGACGAATGCCCCAGGAGAATGAGGTAATTGCCGGTGATAAACCGCTTGTCGCCATCTGCCCGAATGAGCCCGGCTTCGTATACCAGTTGATTGTAATAGTCGTCGGTGGCCATAAAGAGCGTCGGCCACTGGTCGGTAATGTCGGCACAAATGGGTTTGGTGTGTACCACGAGTCGTTCGTCCAGCGGATCGCTGAACCGCCGCACGTGGCGTACAAACTGCTGGGTAAACTGGTACACATCGGGGGTAACCAGCCCGTTTTTGAAGTGAATCAGCTTATGCTGGATCGACAGGATCTGGATGAGGCGGGGCGTTGGTGTGCGAACCGCAAACGCATAATTTTTAAGAAAGAAGAACCGGCCAAGGGTGTGCTGCATGTAGTAGCGGCTGATTCGATACCCAAGCCCCCGCCCGGCCACCGCATTGTCCTGAAAGGCCAGGCCACCGTAGATGAACGGGACCTGCTTCCGAAAGAAAGGCGTTTTCAGCCGGTACGTATTATACGACTGAAAACCGACCAGTGCCTGCCCCTGATGCGCCAGCACAACGGTTGGTTTGTGTTCAAAATGGGACTTCTCCAGATACCCCTGAGCAATGGGAAACCCGGTTCGACGGGCCAACGCATACAGGTTTTGAACCTCATCAGGTAACAAATCTTCCGCAGGTTTGAGCGTAATAGTGAGCACTTTTGCCGACACGTTAGACTAATACGGCCAAAGTACAGGAAGCGGGCATGGCTCGATGTACCGTTTAATCAAAAGTGAGGGTAGCTACAGGTAAGAATCGGCATAAAAATATTGAAAACGGCTGACCAGTAAGCACTTTATCGCCGGTTTGCCCGGTATATGCGCTCACTGGCCAGCCGTTTTTAAGTGTCAGTTGGTAACCGGCTATTTCATGTTGTGGTAAACCATCTGCACATCGTCATCTTCTTCGATGCGCTCGATGAGTTTTTCCACGTCGGCAACCTGCTCGTCGGTCAATTCTTTATAATCAGTTGGAATCCGCTCGAATTCAGCGCCTTTTAGCTCGTAGCCTTTTTCTTCGAGGTATTTCTGCAAGGCACCAAAGGCCGTGAAATCACCGTAGATCACGATCTGATTGGTTTCTTCATCCAGTTCCAGTTCGTCGGCACCCAGATCGATCAACTCCAGTTCCAGTTCCTCCATGTCTACACCATCGGCCGGAATGCGAAATACCGACTTTCGGGTAAACATGAAATCGAGCATTCCCTGTGTACCCAGGCTACCGCCCAGTTTGTTCAGGTAACTGCGGATATTGGCCACTGTCCGGTTCAGGTTGTCGGTGGCGGTTTCGATCACCAGCCCTATACCATGCGGCGCATAGCCTTCATACACAATCTCCTTGTAGTCTTCCTGCTCTTTCGACGACGCCTTTTTAATAGCCCGCTCCACGTTCTCTTTGGGCATGTTGGCGGCCTTGGCATTCTGAATGATGGCTCGTAAACGCCCGTTTGTATCGGGGTCGGGACCACCGGCTTTCACAGCAATTACAATGTCTTTACCAATGCGGGTGAAGGTCTTGGCCATCTGTCCCCACCGTTTCATTTTTCGGGCTTTCCGGTATTCAAATGCGCGTCCCATTTTTTAGAAATATTAAGTCTAAAGTTCAAGGTATACCGTCTAAAGTTGCTCCGCTCATCATAGTAAGACGCGAAGCAACTTTAGACGGTAGCCCCTGGACCTTGAGCCATTTTTTAGATTGTTTCAACAGTTGTAAATACGTCAATGTCGACCATGCCCCGCGTTAGATCCTCGAAGGTATCGCGCTGGCGGATCAGGTGTGCCTGGCCTTCGTAGACAAGTACTTCGGCGGGGCGTTCGCGGAGGTTATACGTGGAAGCCATGCTATAGCCGTAGGCACCGGCATTCTCGAAAGATACCACGTCGCCGGGACGTACCTGGGGCAACATCCGGTCGGTGGCGAAGGTATCTGTTTCGCAGATATAGCCCACCACGTCATACAGCGTAGGCTCACCCGTTGGGTTGGAAACGTTCACAATATCGTGCCAGGCATCGTACATCATAGGGCGAATCAGGTGGTTCAGGCCCGAATCGACCTGCACAAACCGGCGGGTCGGGTGCTGTTTCACCACGTTTACCTGAGCCAGCAGATGCCCCGCTTCGCTCACCAGGTATTTACCCGGCTCAAACCACAGCTCCAGTTCACGGCCATACTGCTGGCAAAAATCCTGGAAAGCGGCTGACACTTTCGCGCCCAGGTCCGTTAAGTCGGTCACCAGATCGCCTTCCCGATAAGCGACTTTAAAGCCGCTCCCAAAATCGATAAACTGGAGATCGGGATAATCGGCGGCCATGTCAAACAGCACGGCGGCTCCTTTCAGGAACGTACCTGCGTCTTTAAAATCAGAGCCCGTATGAATATGCAGGCCGGCAACGGCTATATCGTACTGGTTTACAAGGGCCAGAATCCGGTCGCGGTAGTCGTTGGGAATGCCAAATTTTGAATTGGCGTGACCCGTCTGAATCTTGAAGTTACCCCCATCGGCCACGCTTGGATTAATGCGGAGACAAACCGGCACCGTAGCGCCATAGGTTTGCCCGATCTGTTCGAGCAGCGGCAGACTGTCAACATTCAGTCGCAGGCCCATGGCAATGGCTTCTTCGATTTCAGACCAGGCATTGCCACTGGGCGTATACATGATCTGCTGGGGTACGTACCCCGCCAGCAGCGCCAGCTTCGCCTCATTGACCGACACCACATCGACGTCGACGCCCTGGGCACGCATCAATTTCAGGATCGACAGGTTGGTGAGCGATTTGGCGGCGTACTTTATCTTCAGATTAACCCCGGTAAATGATGAACGAAACGTGTCGATCTGCCGGATGATCCGGTCGGCATCGTAGACGTAGAGGGGTAGGCCAAATTGCCGCGCAATAGCCAGCGTATCGAGGCCCTGAATCTGATAAGGAGGATGCATAGTTCGTTAAAAACAGGGCGCAAATATACGGTTTGATCAACGGAGGGGCAAGGTGCGTCCTTTCGGAGTAGGTAGATTACCGTACTTTTAGCCCATCAACAAAGGCTCGCCTCGCCATGCTTCGCTCAAGACTCCGTCTGTTTGGTTTACTCGTCTTGCTGCAACTGGGCTACGCTCAGGCCCAGTCGCCCCCAAAAGCCCGTCGGGCTATACCGAAATCAGTTGGCTCACCCATCCAGTCGGGGCCGATGCTTGGGTACGCCGACATGCGGGAGGTGATGCTCTGGGTACAGACCAAACAGCCGGGCCGGGTTCAGATCAGGTACGTTGAGCAGGGCACCAAAGCCCCCGTGATGCACACGGCGGAAGTGCCCACTATAGCCGCCAACGCCAACACGGCGCATCTCATTGCCAGTGACGTGCTGCCCGGAAAACGCTACACCTACGAGGTACTTGTGAACGGCAAACCGGTGACGTTACCCTACGCCACTGCGTTTCAGACGCAGCCGCTCTGGCAGTTCCGTACCGATCCACCCAATTTCACCTTTGCCGTAGGCAGTTGCACGTACGTAAATGAAGCGCCGTTTGACCGGCCAGGTAAACCCTACGGGGACAGCTATGGTATTTTTACCAGCGTTGCTGCCAAAAAGCCCGACTTCATGCTCTGGACGGGCGATAACACCTATACCAGAGAAGTAGACTGGAACTCACGTTCCGGCGTGCTGAGGCGGTACACCCACACCCGGTCGCTGCCGGAAATGCAGCCTCTGCTGGCCAGTACCCACAACTACGCCATCTGGGACGACCATGATTACGGTCCTGATGATTCTGATCGGAGCTACTGGATGAAGCCCGTCACGCTGGAGGCGTTCAAGCTTTTCTGGGCCAATCCGAATTTTATTTTCGATCAGGGGTGCACCGGTACGTTCACCTGGAGCGATTGCCAGTTTTTTCTGCTCGATGATCGTACGTACCGCGCCCCCGACAAGCAGCCCGACGGCGGGGCGGCCGGACCGGAAAAAGCTTACTTCGGAACAAAGCAGATCGACTGGCTGATCGATGCCCTGCGTTTCAGCAAGGCCACGTTTAAATTCGTGGTGACGGGCGGTCAGATCATCAATCCGGCGGCGGTGTTCGAGAATTATGCCGTATACGGTACCGAACGTACCCAGTTGCTGAGCAGGCTGACCGAGGCGGCTATTCCGGGTCTGCTGTTTATCACCGGCGACCGGCATCACAGTATCGTTCATAAACTGGAGCGGCCAGGTACGTACCCGCTATACGATTTCACGATCTCTCCGCTGACATCCGGCCCCGCGCCACCCACTGCGTCCGAACTGGCTCAACCGACGGTGGTGGCGGGGACACTGGTTACCGACCGAAATTTTGCCACGATGGTCGTTAGCGGCCCGGCGAATGCCCGTTTGTTAACTATTCGGGCCTACGATGCTACCGGAAAAGAGATTTGGATGCAGATACTTAAGGCTAATGACCTGCGGTAATTCGGGCTTTTGGCTATATTTGACCACCATACCCTTACCCTGTGAAGTCACCATCATATCTGGTTCCGGAAGAAATACTGCTTCGTAAGCTGACCAGGCGCGACGAGCTGGCGTTTCAATGGCTGTATGATCAGTATGCGCACGTGCTGTATGGCGTGGTGTTAAGCAGCGTATCGCAACCAGCGGTAGCGAGCCGGATCGTGGAAGAGATTTTTGTGAAAGCCTGGGCTGACTTCGATCAGTATAACCCACGTAAAACCCGCCTGCTGACCTGGTTACTGAACCGCGCACGGGCCGAAGTTGCCGCCTCATTAGCAAAAATGACACCAACTTCGCCTAAATCTATCGCTGATAACAAGATAGTTGACAATCCAATTGCCGAAGAACAACGTACTTTATTAGACGCTGTATATTTTCGGGGGCAATCTGTTCGTCAACTGGCGGACATTAGTCAGCAACCTGAACCTACTTTACAACATCGGCTACGTGATGTTCTTCAAGAACTTAAATCTTTATTTACCCAATGAATATTCCCGACTACATAACCTCCGGTATTCTGGAATCCTACGCGTTAGGTACCGTCAGTGATCAGGAACGGCGTGAGGTCGAGTGTATGTCAGCGATTTATCCCGAGCTTCGTCAGGAACTTGATCGGCTTACACTGGCGCTGGAAAACTACGCGCTCATGTATAGTGTAGCGCCCCCCGTTGATTTACAGGAAAAGATCCGCCAGCGTCTATCGTTCGCTGATCCAACCCTCGTTGCTGACGCAACCGAAGAAACGAAAGTCATTCCGCTGCATCGCGAACGGCCTGTGTTTCAGGTAGCCTGGCTGGCCGCCGCCGCCGTGGCGCTGCTGCTTATTGCCTTTGCCTATTTCCTGATGAATCAGTTGCAGAATAAACGGGCGTTCGCCGACCAGCTAGCCCAGGTTAATTCGCAACTACAGACTGAAGTTGGACAGCTACGACAGCAGCAATCGCACGATTCACAACTGCTGACGTTACTGCGCCAGCCAGGCATTGAAACGGTGCGTCTGGCCGCCGCCAAACCCGACGGTGACCCGGCTAATGTACTGGTATACTGGGATCGGCAGAAAAAACTGGTCACCCTGGAGGTGGAACAGCTCCCCGAGTTACCGTCCGACAAACAGTACCAGCTCTGGGCGCTCGTTGATGGCAAGCCGATTGATGCCGGTGTGTTTAATAACCGGGCCGAACGGTATTCACTGCAACAGACCAACCGGCCAATTCAGTCTGCCGATACCTTTGCGATCACCATCGAAAAAGCGGGCGGCAGTCCGGTGCCTACACTATCAGCCCTGGTGGCGCTTGGAAAAGTGGGGTAACTTAAGGGGTACGTTTCATGTTTCAGGGATCAAGTGCCCTGCTTGTTGACGGATAGTTGATAAGCAGCGCACTTGATCCCTGAATCCTGAAACTTCTTTTTTATGACACCTGCCTACCGGTTTTACCCCACCTTACTGAATACGTTCTCGCGTTTTTTAAACGGAGACAATCTAACCGAACAGCAGGTGCTCGATGCCATCAACCGGGTGCCGTCGCCTACGACAGCCGCGCAGCAACGGGGTATTTCGTTTGAAGAAACCCTGGTAAAAGGCACTGAAGAGGAACAATTCAATGCGGAGATCCTTCAGAAAATGCGCAAGCTGCTTCCCCGACCCATCGTGGATACGCAGGTGTATTGCCAGTGGCAGATCGACGATGTGCTGTTCTACGGGTACGTCGACCTGATCGGTAAATATAAGGCCGTCGACATAAAAACAACGGGATCGTACAAGCCCGGCCGATACCTGTTCAACCACCAGAATTTGTACCTGCACGCCCTGAAACGCCACGGTATCAAGCTGATGGAATACCTCATCACCGACTTTACCGACGTCTACGTGGAAAGTTACGCGCTCACGCACCCCATTGACCGGCAACTCGAAGAAATTCGCCTCTTCAAAGCCTTCATCAACGAGCACCGCGACCAGATCACGGACAAGAAAATAATGATCATTGAGTAGTGATCGAGGGAACTGCCAGGGCCGTGTTGATCATTGATACCTGACAATTGATCATTGGCCCTATGATTCTACAACTGTACCGAAATGCATATGCGGGGCTGTCGAGGCCTGTCTGGTTGCTGGCGGGTGTGATGCTCATCAACCGCAGCGGGACAATGGTACTGCCCTTTCTGTCGCTGTACCTGACGCAACATCTGCATTATTCGGTCGAACAGGCGGGGATTGTGCTGGCGCTTTTCGGGATGGGTTCGCTGCTGGGTACGTTTCTGGGCGGTAAACTGACTGACCGGATTGGCTTTTATGCCATTCAGGTAGGCAGCCTGTTGTTTGGTGGCATTATGCTGATTCTGATGCAGTTTATTGTCCGCTTTGAGTGGCTCTGCGTCACGGTATTTATTTTTACGGCACTCGGCGACGCGTTTAGGCCAGCCAATTCAGCGGCTTTTGCTTTTTATAGCAACCAGGGCAACCGGACAAGGGCGTACTCCCTGAATCGCCTGGCCATCAATCTGGGCTGGGCAGTGGGCGGTGGGCTGGGTGGCTTGCTGGCGAGTGTCGACTATCGCCTGCTGTTTTGGGTCGATGGGCTTACCTGCATCAGTGCCGCCCTATACCTGGTTTATGCCTTGCCGGCCCCGAAGCGGGATACGTCCGTTCATCACGCATCGGATGGCACTCTGGCCGCTGCCCGGTCGCCGTACCGCGACGGCCTTTTTTTACTTTTTACGGCCTGTCTGTTTCTCTACCTAACGGCCTTCATGCAGTTCTTCAGCCTGTTGCCGCTTTACTTCAAAACGTACCTGGGCGCAAATGAAAGCCGGATTGGTCTGTTCATGGCCCTGAATGGGCTGCTGATCGTAGTTGTCGAAATGGCGATGGTCTACTCACTGGAACAGCGAGTGAAACAGCGGCTGATCATTTCGGCCGTAGGTGCTTTACTGACCGGTGTGGCGCTGTTTATTCTGACGTTGACCCGTTGGCCCGGCATTGCCTGGCTCACGATTATTCTGCTCACGGTCGGCGAGATGCTGGCCATGCCGTTTCTGCTCACCTTCGCCGCCAACCGATCCGAGGAACGTAATCGCGGGCAGTACCTGGGCCTGTACTCGATGGGCTGGGCACTTTCGCAGGTGTGTAGCCCGCTGATTGGTTCGCAGGTGGCCGAGCGATTCGGTTTTCAAACCTTGTGGATGGTCATGCTTGGCTTCACCATCGTGTCGGCGGCCGGGTTCCTCCTGGTGAATCGCCGGGTGTCGGCTGATACAACGCCGGTCAGTCAGTGACGACTGATCGCACTGGTTTTGCCGCTAGCTGCCTTTTCAGAACAAGGTATTCGAGCAGTAAGACCCGGTTATGGTCGTCGCACTGCCAGCGGATATGCCAGAACGGGCGGTTTGCCCACCGATATAGCCACGGCTGAGTGTAGGCAGAAAGCAGGCCCGCGATAAAGAACGAAAACGGCGCGAAGTCGGCTTCGATAGTATCCATAGGTACGTCGATAGGGGGCATCTGACCCAGCCGCATCAGTGCAATGGCGATCAGCAGTTGATCCGGGCGGCTTGTTGTCCGGCTGAAATCGGCGTTGAGATCAGCGATAAATTTCTGCCGAATGGCTTGCAGTGGTTCTGGGTCGAACCGACCAATGAGCCGGGCCAGGTGATAGGCAATCAACGGTGTACGGGCGTAGTTGTGCGCGCATCGAAACGGATCGGTGCGGTACCGGTCCGTTTGCACAATGTCGGCTAAAAAAGCCAGGCTATCCTGCGCGTGTACGTCGAGCGGAAGGCCGTATTCATACACGGCGTACAGCATATTCGTCATCGCGCAGGCGTCGAACTCGATGGGCATATGCAGTCCGAACCAGGTTGAATAGGCGCGCAACTGCCGATACTCAGGGAAGGTATTTTGCACCGTCAGGCTGGTGCGGTTGGCGTGTCGGGCCAGTTTTTTGCTCAGGAAATCGAGGTCGCTGGCCGCTGGCTGGGACGGTCCGCCGCTGCGGGTTAGGTACACCATCGCCGTATCATCGATATCGTCGGGGAGTTGAAAATGACGAAAGCGGTGCATCAGCCAGCCGTGCGGAAAATGCGCTGAGGGGTTGGTGGCGTAGAAGTTGTAGGTAGCCAGCCCATCTTTATTCCGAAAGCGATCATAAGCAGGTAAGGCACGGGCCATGATCGGGTCGAGAATCGTCTGTTCAGCGGTGGTTAGCAGGGGTATAAGCCGTTGCAGCGTGAAGAGGCTGATGGCCGTAAAAAACAGGTTCTGATCGGGCCGGTGGTAAGCCCAGGCTGCGTTGTACCGGTAGGCGGGGAGCAGGCCGTTGATGAAAAAAGGTGAGTTTATAGCCTGATTATCAGCGATTCTGGTAAGTAGGTAGTCGACGGTTGGTGCGTGCATGAGCCAAAGAAAGTAACCCTTTTTATAAGTTTGGCATTGCATTTGTGAGAAGGCTTGGTAATCAACAGATACGCTATTACCGACGCGCTCCTTATGAAACGGATCTCTCTACTTTTACTGCTACTCCTGACTGCTTCAGCCGGTATGGCGCAAAAAGCGTTTATCTACAATACGCTTCAAAAGAACGGATTTATCTCCATTTCTGCGGGTATCAGTCAGCCACTGGGTACGTTCGGCAAGCTCTCCGGCGAAGATAACAGCGGCATGGCTATTCGTGGTCAGTCGATGAGTGTGTCGGGCGGGTACCGCATGGCTGGTCCGCTTGGGTTGATGGCCCGCTACGAACAAACCTATAACGGCATTGACCCCACTGCGATGCTTGGTCGCTTTGAACAAGTTCCGAATAGCCAACTGACGGTTTCGGCGGCGGCTGGTCGGGCCGGACAATGGCAAACGCGGAGTATCATGGCAGGTCCATACGTGACCATTCCCATCGGCCGCTTTTCCGTTGATCTGCGCGCAATGGCAGGCCAAATCTGGGCCACCTGCCCCGAAACCTGTGTTCAGGGCAAACTGGGTCAGGTAAACATGATGGTCCGCACCGATAATCAGGAAGCAAAAGCCATTTCGGCGGGGCTTGGACTCACGGCCCGTTACCGCCTGACGCCCGCCGTTGCCCTGCACGTCAACGGCGATTATAGCTCGGCTGCGTTCAATTTTGCCAACGTACCTGTGGAGTCTCAACTGGGCAATATAGCGCAACAATCGACCATGAGTAGCCAGAAAAAACTCAGCCTGGCTGTCGTTTCCGTAGGGCTTACGATCCAGTTCCGGGCAAGAAATTATGTTTTTTAGCGTCGTACAGGGCTGGTGCCCTGTACGACATTATTACGTCCAGTATAGGATAGGAGCCGTTGGAAAGCGCTTCGCCCATTCGTCGTAGAAGAACCGTTTCAACTCCTGCATATCGGTGGGCTGGTAGACATACTTGGTGCCGCCGAACTTGTTGCGTTTCTGCGCCCGGCTGGCCTCATCCATGTCGAGCGATGTATTCGGATACCACTGCATCAGCACGTCTTTTGAGCCGGGCGTAAACCGGTGACTGATCAATTCCACATTCATATCCAGCACACCGGCATTGTTGCCGTAATCAAGCGCGGTATAGATCCGATCGAGTAGGCTAGTGTATTCTTCCCGCCAGTTTGGAATAGGCATGATCGGGGCCAATACGATGCCCACCGGATAGCCGCCGCCACCCAGGCTGCGCGGTAAAGCCAGTTTACGCAACGCCTGCAAGCGTGCTTCAATCGAGGCGGTACCGCCTTCCAGTTTCCGGGCTACCGATTCGGCGTTCAGGCTAAACCGGGCGCGCGTCTGTCCGTTGTGCGGTAGATCGATCAGGCTGTCTACCTGGTCGTATTTGGTCACGAACCGGAGCTGACCGTTTTCCCGTGAGCCATAGTACCGGATGCATTCGGCGAGGCTACCCGTCAGGTGTTCGATGCCGAGCACATCGGTATAACAGCTTACTTCAAAGGTAGTTGGCCGGTTGGCGTCGGATGTCTGCCAGCTTTTGTTGGGTGGGTACGTGCCTTCGTAAGTAGCCGTATGCGCCAGCATGGCGGGCAGGTTGGCGTACACGCGTACCACCGGTGGCCCCTGCAAGCTACCCGCCAGATAACAGTACTGACAGTGAGCCGGACAGCCTTCAGCGAGGTTCATCTGCCAGTCGGCCGAGGGGGGAATGGGTTGCAGACGCATGGCCGACGGGGGGGCGTTTACCACCGCCAGTGTATTCTTGGCAATGCGGTATGTCTCGCGTTCATCAGCACCGCGCAGGCCGGTAAGGCGGTTATTCTTCATCACCTCAATGGGCAGATTCAGCGCCGAGACGCGTTCGTAAATCTGTTGCCCGAAAGGTTCATTCAAGGCGTCGGGCGTAAATAAAACCCGTTTTGGCATCCATACCCGCGCCGACCGCAGATCGGTTTTTGGCGCATGTTCTACACGATTCTCCAGCACATCTTCCATCATTTAGAAAACAGCTAAAATGCCTTAAACGGTCCATTTTGGCCTATTTTTAGTGAATAAATTGGTTGATGTAACACGGACTGAAGTTCGTTTTTTTAGTACGCTCTATAACGAAAAAAACGGACTTCAGTCCGTGTTACATGAGCTGTCTGTACTTTTACGACCTATGACTACTCTTACGCTAGTAAGCGGCCTTTTTCTACTCGCAGCCGTGCCGACACTGGCTCAGTCGACGGATAGCGTCGTTGTTGCCAATCAGGATACGTTAACAGCCCGTTCGCTGGATGAGGTGGTTGTTCGGGCCTACGAGAGTAACCGGTCGCTGCTGTCTACGGCCGCCACGGTAGGCTTGCTGTCGCAGCGCGAACTGGTGCAGCGATTTGCCACGCCAACGCTCGTGTCGGCCATGAATACGCTGCCGGGTGTACGTATGGACGAACGGTCGCCGGGCAGTTACCGCCTCTCCATCAGGGGCAGCCTGATTCGGTCGCCGTTTGGCGTTCGGAACGTGAAAGTGTATTACCAGGATATGCCGCTGACCGATGCGGCCGGCAATACGCCGCTGAACGCCCTCGATGTACGCATGTTGGGCAGGGTAGAGGTGATCAAGGGGCCATCGGGAAGCTTGTACGGGGCCAATACGGGTGGAGCCGTGTTGCTGACTGGTCCGGCGGCGTCGCCCGGCACACACCGGGTTGAAGTCAATGCGCTGGGCGGTGGCTACGGTCAGGTTGGCTACGGCGTGCTGGCCCAAACAGCCACCGATCGGTCGGCTATTACTTTGAGCATAAATCATTTACAGGCCAACGGCTACCGGGAGCAGAGCGGCATGGCGCGGGATAACGTTGCGTTTACAGGTACGTTCAGACCCGCCGACGACAAGCAAACCATTACCGCCCTTTTTGTGTATTCTGACCTGGCTTACCAGACACCGGGCGGCCTCACGCAAGCACAGTTCCGGGCGAATCCACAGGCGTCGCGACCAGCCACGGCCACCTTACCGGGTAGTGCCGCGCAGGGAGCCGGAATTTACCAGAAAGTAGGGTATCTGGGCCTTTCACACACGATGGCCTGGAGCAGCCGCTGGCAAACGACCAACGTCTTATACGGGTCATCGACCGAATTCAATAACCCGTTCATTACCAACTACGAACGCCGCACCGATCAGGGCATGGGCGTACGGTCGGTGACGCGGTTTACACAGGTTAAAAGCCCGGAAGTGCCGGTCACGCTGGTTTTTGGGGGCGAATGGCAGACTAACCGAACCGGTTCGCGCAACTTCGGCAACCGTCGAGGGCAGCCCGACACGCTGCAAACCGACGACGAACTGCGGGCTAAACAGTGGACCGTATTTGTGCAGGAAGAAGTAAACCTAGTGCCACTCGGGCTGATCCTGACCGCGGGCCTCAGCCGGAATTCGACGGGCTACGACTTCACGCGCTACTCGATTGCGGGCAAACCCGGCCCCGGTCCACAGCAACGGACCTTTACGCCAGCCTGGCTGGTTCGGGCGTCGGCGCTGAAAACGCTGGGGCCGAATGCCGCTGTTTTCGTTAACGTCAGCAGCGGGTATTCAACGCCAACGAGTCAGGAAATTCTGTCTTCGGCGGGCTTTTTCAATGCAGACCTGAACCCGGAGCGGGGCGTACAGGCCGAACTGGGTCTACGCGGAACACTGGCGAGCCGCTTTCAATACGACCTCGTTGGTTATTCGCTGCAACTAAGACAAACCATCGTACGCCGTTCTCAGGACAACGGGGCCGAGTACTTCGTCAATGCGGGCAATACGCAGCAATTGGGTCTGGAGACATCGCTACGCTACGAACTGATCCGGCCGTCTGAAACGGGAACCGGTTCGCGGCTGAACCTCTGGCAAAGTATAACGCTGGCCGATTACACGTACCTGAACTACCGGCAGTTGGCCGTTGATCTGTCGGGCAACAACGTACCTGGCGTGGCTCCGTTCACGGGCGTTTGGGGCGCCGATTATACCCACACGAATGGCCTGTACGCCCACCTGACGTTCCAGTTTTTGCCGCCCTTTGCCCTGAACGATGCCAACTCGGCCCAGGCCGACCCAACCCGGCTGTTGCAGGCAACGGCGGGCTACAAACGCAGCCTGAGCAAGCACCTGGCGGCTGATCTGTATGTGGGTGGCGATAATCTGCTCGACCAGACCTACAGCCTCGGATATGACCTCAACGCGGTTGGCAACCGATATTATAACGCCGCCCCCCGCCGGAACTTTACGGTAGGGTTGCGGTTGGAAGTAAAGTAGGTTTGTGGTTTGTTGTCCGTGGTTTGTGGTTGCGCTGCTAATCCACGGAACGGGTGCCTAAGCAGCGCAACCACAAACCACAGACGACAAACCACAAACTAAGCACTATGAACATTGGCGATAAAGTACGGATGATCCGGGCAAAAGAACAGGGCGTCATTGTCCGTTTTTTGAGCGGAAACCGGGTAGAAATTGAAATTGAAGACGGCTTTCGGATTCCCGTGATGCAGTCGGAACTGGTGGTGGTGTCGCCGATGGAGGCCGAGCGGTTCAAGCCGTCGGGGCAGGCGGCCGAAGCACGTGAAGGGTTTGCCCCACAACGCACGGCAACGCCGCTGGGTACGTCGGCCGGACAGATTCTGTCGAACGTGGGGCTATATCTGGCCTACGTGCCGCAGAACGACCGCGATGTGGCGTTGCACATCGTGAACAACACGGACTGGGATATTCTGCTGACGGTGACTGAAGAGCGCGACAGCAAAACGCGGGGTTTGCAGAGTGCAACGCTAAAAGCCAAAACGCAGCTCAAGCTCAACGAGATGTACGTGATGGAGCGGTTTGAACAATGGCCAATGCTGTTGTTTCAGGCGCTGTATTTCCGGCCCGGCGCTGGGCAGCCACCCCGCATTCCGCTGGTGAAACGGTTGAAACCCAAGGCACAATCCTTTTTCAAGAGCAAGCAGAACGTACCCGTGCTGAACCAGCCGGGCCACCTTTTCCAGCTCGACGATGAAACCAGTAACGCCGCGATGAGTCCGCAGGCCGAGACGATCAAATCGGCGTTGCTTGAACCGAAATCCGAGCAGGGGACCGTATCAGTCGACAAGCCGGAAGCCGTGGTGGATCTGCATATCGAAAAGCTGATGCCTGGTAACCAAACCGGTAAATCGCCGGGCGATCTGGTGGACGTGCAACTGCGGGCCTTCGAGAAAAATTTAGAGAATGCCATTGCCAGCGGGATGACCGATATTACGTTTATTCACGGCGTTGGAAGCGGGAAGCTCCGGCAGGAACTCCACCGCCACCTGAGCCGCCACCCCAACGTTCGTTTTTTTGAAGATGCCCAAAAGCAGAAATTTGGCTACGGTGCCACGAAGGTTACACTTAAGTAAGATCCCGCTTCCGGGTTGGGGTGGGGTGCTGCTCTGTCTCTTTCTCTTCACCGCCTGCCAGTCGATCAATAAAAATCGGCTGAATCCCACTGCCCCGAAAGCGGCTTACACCAACACTAGCATGGACGTACGTACGGATGCCCTGATTTCCACCGTCAATATTCCGGTAGCTATTGCGCTGGCAGATGTAGAGCGACAGATCAATACGCAGGTCAACGGGCTGATTTACGAAGACAATTCGTTCGACGACGATGGTGAGGGAACCCCCTTTATGACCAAAGTCTGGAAACGGGCCCCCATTGGCGTGAAAGCGGGCGTTGTGCAGGGCGACAGCCTGTTTTACTTCAGTGTGCCGTTGAAAATCTGGGCAAAAGCAGGCAAAAAAGTGCTCGGTTTCATGCAATCGGGGGAAACCACCTTCGAGATCGATCTGCGATTCGCCACCCGTTTTTCCATCGATAAAGACTGGACGGTCAGTACCAAAACAACGGCCGAAGGCTTCGATTACGTGACAAAACCGACCATTCGGCTGGTGGGTATCGACATACCGATCACCGGCCTGGTCAGTAAAGCGATCAACAGTAACCTGGGAACGGTGACGCAAACGCTTGATAAGCAGGTACGTGACAAGATCGATTTACGAACACCCGTACTTCACGCCTGGAACCTGATCCGGGAGCCTTACAACGTTTCCGACGAATACAGAACGTGGCTGATGGTGGTGCCGCGCCGGGTGCTGATCACGCCGTTGCGGTTCGAGCAAGGCGAAATCCGAACTACCATCGGGCTGGAAGGCCACACGCTCACCACCGTTGGCGCTAAACCCGCCGTCCGTCCCGCCACCGACCTGCCCGATCTGACGGTGGTGCCGACCGTGAAAGACGATTTTCGGGTGGGCATCATCAGCGAGGCAACGTACCCGGAGGTGGCCGATCTGGCCAAAAAACAACTGGTCGGTAAGTCGTTCAGCTTCAGCACGTATTCGATCACCATCACCGATCTGGATCTGTACGGGCAGAACGAGAACCTGATCATCAAGGCGGGTATTGCAGGTAGCGTTACCGGCGATATTTACCTGCGCGGTCAACCATATTATGATGCCCAAACCAAATCGGTCACGCTGCGCAACCTGACCTACGATCTGGAGACCAGAAATTTGTTGCAGAAAGCCGCCAGTTGGTTGTTGAAGAGCACATTGGCCCGAACGCTGGAAAAAAACCTGACCTTTCCGGTGGGCGATCAGATCGACGCTGTTCGGCAATCGGTGCAGGATCGGATGGCCAATTATTCGCTGGCAAAAGGCGTGACGCTATCGGGAAAGATCGACGAGGTACGTCCCGATCAGGTCTATCTTACGCCCACGGCGATGGTTGCCGTCGTGCATGCCAATGGCAAGGTGAACATTCGGGTGCAGGGATTAGAGTAGGGAGAAGTAGTGCCAAAGCTGTCCGCCGCTTCGGTAGTAGTTAGGCAGGGCTTTGTGATAATCTAGGCCCTTCGACTCCGCTCAGGGTGACAAGCTTACTCAAGTTTGTCATAACCATTCTTGAGTTTCCTGTCACCCTGAGCGGAGTCGAAGGGCCACGCGAAAGCAGTTTTTTATCACAAAGCCCTGGATAATCAGGTACGTTGCAGATCAAACCACTACAGAAGCTTCAGCTTCGATGCTAGCTATACCATTATGAAACTCCTCTCCGCCTTTTTTGCTTTTCTGCTGCTAACCACCGTCTCGTTGGCTCAATCGGACCGCGATCCGCTGTTTACGTCTACGGACGGAACGAAGATTCACTACGATAAAATCGGCAGCGGCCCTGCCGTAGTGCTGATACACGGCTTCATCGGCAACGGTGAATCCTGGAAACGCTCCCCTTTGCGGGCAATGCTGGCCGATTCGGGCTTCACCGTCATCACGCTCGACCTGCGGGGAAATGGCCGGTCGGATCGGCCACACGAAGCCGCGGCTTATGAGAAGGATAAGGAAGTGTATGACGTCATGGCCCTGATGAAGCACCTTAGTTTTGCTCAGTATGATGTAGTCGGCTATTCGCGTGGGTCGATCATCGCGGCGAAACTGCTGGCCGTAACGCCAACGCAGCAGGTACGTCGGGCGGTGCTTGGCGGCATGGGGCTGGATTTCTCTGACCCAAACTGGATTCGTCGTCGCAACTTCTACGAAGCGTTGGCCCGCCCCGGTAGCCATCCCGATTTACAATCGGCTGTCGATTACGCCATTAAATCGGGGGCGGATACGGTGGCGTTAAAGTGGATGCAGCGGTATCAGCCGGTAACGTTGCCCGGCGAACTGAAGCGCATTAAGCAACCCGTGCTGGTTATTTCGGGCGACAAAGACGAAGATAACGGCAAAGCCGGCGATCTGGCGGCCACGCTGCCCAACGCCACACTCGCTACCGTTCCCGGCACGCACAACACAACAATGGGAACAGCCGAGTTCGCTAAACAGGTGGTGTCGTTTTTGAAGAAATAACGCGTCAGGCTGAGCAGGAGGGCAATGTACCACGGACTTGAGTCCGTACATCATCCTGAACAAACGGACTGAAGTACGTGGTACGTTGCTTTTACAATCCTAGAAATCGAGGTGGCAGTTGGTCCAGCCGTCGTCGAAGCGGGTGCCGAACTGTTTGTAGAAGCCGATGGCGGGCTCGTTCCAGTCGAGTACCTGCCACATCATGCCGGTGCAGTTTAATTCGCGGGCTTTGGCAATGGTGGCGTCGAGCAATTCTTTGCCGAGGCCCTGCCCACGGTGGCTTTCCGTGATGATGATGTCTTCCAGATACAGGCGCTTCCCTTTCCAGGTCGAATAGCGGAAATAATAGAGGGCAATGCCCAGAATCTTCTGCGTTTCCACCTCTTCGGCCACCAGGAAATGAAAAAGCGGCGTTGCGCCAAAACCGTCTTCGCGGAGTTGCTCCACCGTATTGGTCATCTGGTCGGCGGCTTCTTCGTAAACGGCCAGCTCAACAATGAGGTCGAAAAGCTGGGGGATATCGGCCTCTACGCCGGTGCGGATCGTTATCATATTTTGTTGCGCCACCTGTCTAGAGCAGCCTGAAAATCAGTGGGTAAGGGTGAGTCGAATTGATACCATTCCTGGGTACGCGGGTGCTCGAACCCAAGTGAGCGGGCATGCAGGGCCTGCCGGGGCAATAAGGCAAAGGTATTTTCTACGAAGGCTTTGAAGGTGCCGTTTGGGTTTCCCCGCAAAATTTTGTCGCCGCCATACGTGGTATCGTTGAACAGCGGATGGCCAACGTGCCGGAAATGCGCCCGAATCTGGTGGGTACGTCCCGTTTCCAGGTTACACTGCACCAGCGAGACATAATTCAGGGCTTCCAGCGTCTTGTAATGCGACACTGACCATTTGCCTTTGCTTTCGTCGTCATAGACCGTCATCACTTTCCGGTCGCTGGCCGACCGGCCAATGTAGCCCGTGATCATGCCGTCGGCTGGGTCGGGAATGCCCCAGACCAGCGCGTTGTAGGTACGTTCGATGGTGTGCTCAAAAAATTGCCGGGCGAGGTGGCTCATGGCGTATTCCGTTTTGGCAATCACCATCAGGCCCGAGGTGTCTTTGTCGATGCGGTGGACCAGCCCCGGCCTTCCTTCGCCGTTGCGCGTCGTGGGCAGGTTTTGCAGATGATACACCAGTGCGTTCACCAGCGTACCGTCCCAGTTGCCATGAGCGGGGTGAACGACCATGCCCGCGGGTTTATTTACGACCATAAGCTCGTCATCTTCAAAGACGATATCGAGCGGGATATTCTGCGGAATAACGGTGGTGTCGCGGATCGGGTGGGGGAGCGAGACCGTGATCAGATCAACGGGCTTTACTTTATAACTGGCCTTGACCGCCTGACCGTTTACTTTTACACCACCAGCGTCGATGGCCGACTGGAGCTTGGTTCGCGAGGTATTGGCTAATTTCGTATCCAGGAAACGGTCGATCCGAAGCATTGCCTGACCCGCATCGACTACGATTCTATGGTGTTCAAAAAGGTCGTCGTCTTCAGTCTCGTCGGGCTGGGTATCGTGATCGAGCATATGTATTGGGTAAGTTTCCCGTAAAATTACGCAGCATGTCTGATTTAGTGGCTCATCTGGCCCAGATTGTCGGCCATTCGCCGCTGGAGTTCCTGCCCAACCCCTTTCCCGAACCGGTGCCCATCCGGTTGTATCTGAAGCGGGACGATCTGCTGCATCCGTTGGTATCTGGCAATAAATGGCGCAAACTCAAATATAACCTGCTCGAAGCAGACCGGCTGGGCATCAAAACGCTCCTGACGTTTGGCGGGGCGTATTCCAACCATTTATACGCTACCGCGGCTGCCGGACGGGTATTCGGGTTCAATACGATCGGGATTGTGCGGGGCGATGAACTGGCGAATAAGCCATTGAATGCTACACTTTCCTTTTGCCGAGGCCAGGGAATGACCCTCCAATTTACTGATCGGGCAACGTACCTGCGCGCCACTGATCCGGCTTATCTGTCTGACCTTCAGGTACGTTACGGTCACTGCTATATCCTGCCCGAAGGCGGCACCAATCCGCTGGCAATTCAAGGCACCGCCGAACTGATGCCCGAACTGAATGCCCAACTGGGTATGTGGCCAACGGCGGTAGCCTGTGCCGTTGGAACAGGTGGTACGCTGGCGGGCCTGATCGGATCGGCCCCGTCGTCGGTGCAGGTGCTGGGCATTTCGGCTGTGAAGGTTCCGCCCGGTAGCAACGCTCATTTCGACGGATTGCCGGCTGTATTGCCGTCAAATGTCGCCGTCCTGACAGACTATCATTACGGCGGCTATGCCCGAACCACGCCTGAACTGCTGGATTTTATCCGGGCTTTCGAGCAAAAGAACGGCATCTTACTAGAGCAGGTTTATACGGGGAAACTGCTGTTTGCGCTGTATGATCTGGCCCGGAAAGGTTATTTTCCTGATCAGGCAACGGTGGTAGCCATTCATACGGGTGGCTTGCAGGGGCGGCAGATACCGTAGTGCGGATAACGCGGATTTTTATCTGGAAAAGAGATAAAAATCCGTGTTAATCCGCGTCGCCACCGGCATTCGTGTCATCCGCGTGCCATTATCTGCCACCTTTGCGGTTTCGATTTCTTAGCCATCAACATGCCCGCTTCCTTACTCGACCGTTCGCTGGAGAACCGTTTACAACACATTATCGACCATAAAACCAAGCCGCTCGGTGCGCTTGGGCAAATCGAAACGCTGGCCGTGCACATCGGACTGATTCAGCAAACTGAAACGCCCACGCTGACAAACCCGCATATTCTGGTATTCGCCGGTGACCATGGCATTGCCGCCGACGGGGTGAGCGCCTATCCCGCCGAGGTAACCTACCAAATGGTGCTGAACTTCATGAACGGGGGCGCGGCCATCAACGTATTCACGCGCCAGAACGGGCTGCGGCTGGTTGTCTGCGACGTAGGCGTGCGGGGTACGTTCGACTCCAATACCGCCGAATTTGTGAAGTTCAAGGTGCAGCCGGGCACGCAAAATATGCGGCATCAGCCCGCCATGAGCTCCGACGATACCGAGGCGGCAATGGATGCTGGTCGGTTGCTGGTCGATGGGGTGCATCATCGGGGCTGTAATGTGGTTGGCTTTGGCGAAATGGGGATTGGTAACACGTCATCGGCGTCGTTGCTCATGCATCGATTGCTTAACGTACCTGTGGGTCAATGCGTTGGCCGGGGCACCGGCCTGACCGACGAACAACTCACCCACAAACTCGCCATCCTGACCGAAGTAAGCGACCGCTACGCCGATCTAACCGACCCAATGGCGCTGCTCTCGGCGATGGGTGGCTTCGAGATTGCGGCTATCGTTGGTGGGATGTTACGAGCCGCCGAAAACGGGATGGTTATTCTCGTCGACGGTTTCATATCGACGGCATCGTTGCTCGTGGCTCAGGCTCTCGACCCCGCCGTAATCGATTATTGCGTATTCACCCACCGGTCCGACGAAACAGGACACCGTCTCATGCTGGAACGCCTGAATGCCAGTCCGTTGCTGAACCTGGGCCTACGCCTGGGCGAGGGTACGGGTTGTGCGCTGGCCTATCCACTTGTACAGGCATCCGTGGCAATGCTCAACGAAATGGCCTCCTTCGACAGCGCAGGAGTAAGCAATAAATGACATTGTTCATCACAACCCCCTATGCGAACTCTCTTCTTTACGGCCCTGATGTTTTACACCCGGTTGCCGGTGCCGAAGGGCATTGACCATTCGGCTGATCTGCTGAACCGGTCGACGCTCTTCTTCCCGCTCATAGGATGGCTTATCGGTGGCATTGGCGTAGGTACGTATTGGGTGAGCAGCATCCTGTTTCCGCCCGAACTGGCCGTGCTGCTGAGTATGGTGGCGACGATCTGGGCGACGGGTGCTTTTCACGAAGACGGTTTCGGGGATGTGTGCGACGGCTTCGGCGGTGGCTGGACCAAGACGCAGATCCTGACCATCATGAAAGACAGTCGGCTGGGTACGTATGGTGTGGTGGGGCTGGGTTTGCTGCTGGCTATCAAATTTTTTGCGCTGATGAAACTACTGCCCGGCGAACCGTTCGGCTGGAAAGTGGCTCTGAAATACATCTCGGCCCATAGCCTGAGCCGGTGGATTGCCACCACGCTAATTGCGACGATGACCTATGCGCGGGAAGATGAAGAATCAAAAGCCAAGCCGATTGCCAAGGGCGGCATCACGGGCCTGCCGCTGGCAGTGGCCACGTTTTTTGGTCTGGCACCTACACTGGTACTCGTCGCATTGAGTGGCCTTTGGGTGTATCTTACCTTCCTGATTCCGCTCTGGCTCGTTCGCTGGCGATTGATCCGCTTTTTCAATAAATGGCTGGGCGGCTACACCGGCGACTGCCTTGGTGCCACTCAACAACTCACCGAAGTGGTGGTTTATCTCTCGTATGTATCACTGGTGTGGGTGAGTCTATGAAATAAATTAGTCATTAAGCTACGCTGTCATTTATGGTCATTAGGTAGTCGTTAACCTGCGGCGTCATTTGTAGTCATTACTTGTTTTTCGAACAATTACCACCTGATGACCATAAATGACAGCGCAGCTTAATGACGGCGAAGCCTAATGACAAATAGTATATGAAGGAGATACAACTAAGAACGGTCGATGTTACCCGGTACGTTACGCCGCTTCGGGAAGGGGGCTCGCTGCCTGCGTTGGTCGAAGCCGACGACGATTTTTTGTACGTGCTGAAGTTTCGGGGAGCGGGGCAGGGAACCAAAGCCCTGATTGCCGAACTGATTGCGGGCGAACTGGCCCGGACACTTGGCCTGCGCGTACCCGAAATTGTGTTTGTCAACCTCGACCCCGCTTTTGGCCGGACCGAACCCGACGAAGAAATTCAGGATCTGCTGAAAGCCAGCGCCGGGCTGAATCTGGCGTTGCATTACCTGTCGGGGGCCATCACCTTCGATCCGCTGGTGACCACCGTAGAACCCCGGCTTGCCTCGCAGATCGTCTGGCTCGACTGTCTCGTGACCAACGTTGACCGCACCGCCCGCAACACCAACATGCTGATGTGGCATAAGGAACTGTGGCTGATCGATCATGGCGCTTCCCTCTATTTTCACCACAGCGGGCAACCGTGGGAGGAACAAGCACTGCGCCCATTTGCGGCGGTGAAAGACCACGTATTGCTTCCCCGAGCCACCGAATTAACGGCTGTCGACGCTGAATTTCGGCTCATATTGACCACCGAACGCATTCAGGAAATAGTTGCGCTCATCCCCGACGACTGGCTGATGACCGAAGGAGCGGAGGCTTCACCGGACGAACAGCGGAACGTGTACGTCCAATTTTTAACGACCCGGCTTGCCGCGTCTGACCGATTCGTTAACGCCGCCAATGATGCCCGACATGCACTTGTTTGAATACGCCGTGATCCGGGTGGTACCACGGGTCGAACGCGAAGAGTTTATCAACGTCGGGGTGGTGGTGTATTGCGCGGCGAAGGGCTTTCTGCAAACCCGGTTTGACGTACCGGTGGAGCGGCTCAGGGCCTTCCCCAACGTACCTGACACGGATGAACTGGCTGATCGGCTGAAGGCATTTGACCAGATTTGTGCCGGTCGTAAAGTGGGTGGCCCCATCGGACAACTGCCTATTGCGTCCCGTTTTCGCTGGCTGACAGCCACCCGCAGTACGGTCGTACAAACCTCCTCGGTGCATCCGGGTCTGTGCGCCGACCCTCAACAAACCCTTGACCGGCTGTATGAACAACTGGTTCAATAACCATGACGATCTATTTAATCAGACATACGGAAGTAGCCGTTGGTCGATCGGTCTGCTACGGCGGCTCCGACGTTGAACTGGCCGATAATTACCTGGCGCAGCGGCTCAACCTCACCACGCATCTGCCCCATTCCGGGCCGGATGTCGTGTTCTCCAGCCCGCTGGCGCGTTGCCGACAACTGGCCGAGGACCTGGCCATGAATGGTCAATTGATGCCCGAAGAGGTGAGTCCGCCCGTTCACGATGTAACGCTTCAATTCGACGACCGGCTGCGCGAATACCATTTCGGCGATTGGGAGATGACGCCCTGGAACGATATTCCCCGCGAGGCGCTCGATACCTGGATGACTGATTTTGTGAACCTGGCTCCGCATAACGGCGACTCCTTTCAGGATGTGTTCAACCGGGTGAGCGCCTTCTGGCGTGACGAAGTATTGCCGCTGGCCAACGTCGAGAAGCCAATAACCGTCTATATCGTTAGCCACGGGGGTGTAATCCGGGCTTTGCTGTGTTTATTCCTGGAGTTACCTTTGCAGAACGCCTACCGCCTCCACCTCGACTACGGCGCTGTTACGAAACTCGCTGTTCAGAACGGAACCTACACGGTAGCATACATCAATCGTTAAACAAAACAGCCTTTTTAAGGCTTGAACGGAGACCTATAAACGTTACTTTTTTCTATGAAACCTCTTCACATTCGCCTGACTACCACTGCTTCACTTGTTTTGCTTGTTGCGCTGGCACGGTTTATTCCTCATCCGCCCAATGCAACGCCGGTGATGGCGATGGCCTTGTTTGGCGGTGCCCTGTTCGAGCGGAAGTGGCTGGGTCTGGTTGTTCCGGTGCTCGCTATGCTGCTGAGCGACGCCCTGATCGGCTTTCACGGCACTATGGGCGCTGTCTACAGCTCACTGGCACTTGCCTGGCTTATTGGCGTAGTTGCTCTGCGTAAGCCAACGTTTGGCCGGGTTGTGGGTGGTTCGGTGGCGGCATCGATCCTGTTTTTCCTGATCACCAATTTCGCGGTGTGGTATGGTAGCTCATTCTATCCACAAACGGCTGGTGGTCTACTCGGCTGCTACACGGCCGGCCTCGCCTTCTACAACAACCAGTCGTTTTTCCTGAACGGTCTGCTGGGCGACCTGTTCTTCAACGGTCTTTTGTTTGGTGGTTACGCCCTGCTGCAACGCCGGTTCTCCGTGCTGCGTCCGTCAATGGCGTAAGGCGAAACAGCACTGGCTATTTGAAGCCTTGCTACTTGTAGCGAGGCTTTTTTTGTGCTCAGTTTACCCAGTAAGCTCGGTCTACCCCCAACCCCCTGAAGGGGGCTAATGCTCCGCGATGGCAAGAAGCAGCGCAGTAGCCCCCTTCAGGGGGTTGGGGGTAAAACCGAGCTCAGGGGTAAAACCGAGCACAAAAAAAGCCCGGACCATTGGGTCCGGGCACATCTACACAGGCGGTACATCCGTGTGCCTACTGGGGCATCAGCACGGTATCGATTACGTGAATCACGCCGTTCGACTGGTTCACATCGGCGATTGTCACGGTTGACATGCCACCTTTGGCGTCTGTCAGCATGATTTTTTTGCCTTTCTGGGTGGCCGTCAGAGTACCACCGGCTACTGTTTTCAAGGTAGCTTTACCACCGCCTGCTTTGATCTGATTCATCAGATCAGCGGCGCTCACTTTGCCCGATACCACATGGTAGGTCAAAATGCTGGTCAGCGTGGCTTTATTTTCTGGCTTCACCAGTGTTTCTACCGTACCGGCAGGCAGTTTATCAAAGGCTTTGTTGGTTGGTGCAAACACCGTGAACGGGCCAGCGCTCGACAAGGTCTCTACCAAACCAGCGGCTTTAACAGCGGCAACAAGAGTGGTGTGATCTTTTGAGTTTACCGCGTTTTCAACAATATTTTTTGACGGGTACATGGGGGCACCACCTACCGTTACTGTTTTCTCCTGGGCAAAAGCACCTGTGCTGATAGCAGCTACGGCGAGCATCGAAAAAAGAAGCTTAATCGTCTTCATGTCGTTAATTTGATTTACTTGTTTTGTGAGTGAAACTGTGTGCGATCGATCGACAGGTAGACCTACGGGAGAACTTGATAGCTTGGATTTTTAATTAAAAAATATTTTTACAATAATCTACTTATCAACATGTTAAAGCTTTAGTCTATTTATTCTATTAGATTTTAAAGACCTATTTTACTTACTCTCATTTGAGGGAACTACTTAAAAAGAGCCGCGCAGGACCGGGTGAAGATCAACCTGGTCCTGCGCGGCTCTTTTTACGGATAGCAACGTACCTGAACGTCTAGCTTATCGAGCGCCCGGCGGGCAGTTTTTCTTCAGAAAATCAGTGTACAACGTACCCAGATGCTGCCGTGTGCCGGCGCCCTCATAGATACCGTGCGAGCGGTTCGGATAAGCCATAAACTGGAATGTCTTGTTGTATTTGACCAACTCGTTCACCAGCATTTCGGCGTTGGCATAATGAACGTTGTCATCGCCGGTGCCGTGAATGTAGAGCAGATTGCCTCTCAGCCCTTTCACATGCGTAATGGGCGAACCGGCCACAAAATCTTCCCGGTTTTCCTGGGGTAATCCCATATACCGCTCCTGATAGATGTTGTCGTAGGTAAGCTGGTTGGCCACGGCCGCCACGGCAATGCCCGTCTGGTAAATCTCCGGGTATTGAAACAGCAGATTCAGCGTGGTAGAGCCGCCGCCGCTCCAGCCCCAGACGGCCACCCGGCTGGTATCGATAAATGCATGGCGGGCAAAGAGGGCTTTGGCACCCATTGCCTGATCGCGGATGTTGATGCGGCCAATCTGCCGGTAAATGCTTTTGCGCCAGGCTGCACCTTTCAAGGCGGGCGTTCCCCGGTTGTCGAGCGCGGCGTATATGTAGCCTTCCCTGAGCATATCGCCTATAAACAGGTCATTGTTGCCGGCCGAAAAAACGTCGTTTGTCGTAACAGCCGCCGGTTCGCCATATACCTGAAACACAATCGGGTAGCGTTTGGTACTATCGAAAGCCGGGGGTAGTGCCATCCAGCCGTCGAGCGTCACATTGTCGGCCGTGGTGACAGTGAAGAAACGCAGGTTTTTGGTTCTCGCCTGCGTCGGTCTGGCTGGAGCCGTGCTTGCGCGCAGTGGCGAATGATCGGGCAACTTCACCCAGGCACGCGTCGGGGGGGTGGTGGCGTTTGTGAACGTGTGCATGGCAAACTGCCCGTTGGGCGAAACGTCGTAGCCGTGGGTACCCGCCTGAGTAGCTGGCGAGATGCGTTCGGCCTTGCCGCCACCAGCCAGCGGAACGCGGTAGAGATAGCGTTGCGTAGCGTTGTCGGGCGAGGCCGTGAAATAGACGTACCCAGCGCGCTCGTCGATGCGTCCCAACTCGGCCATGTCGTAGTTGCCGGGGGTGAGCAACGTCTGGATTTTGCCGTCGCGGCTGAGCTGGTAAATATGCCGCCAGCCATCTTTCTCGGATATCCAGAGAAATGACTTTGCGCCGTTCGTCCATTCCCAGCCGCTCGGGTCGTCGTAGCTGTCCCAGCGGGGTTTAATGTCGATCCAGGCGTTGTCCTTTTCCGTGAAAATAGGCGTCACCGTATTTTTGGCGGGCTGGCACACGAAGAGCGTAGTTTCGTTCTGTTTGCGGTTCAACTGCTGAACGATCAGCTCTGCGCCGACTGGACCAGCCGTGGGAAACCACTCGGCCCGAACCAGGTAATGCTGCGCCGGATCGCCGGGAATCGCCAGCCATTTGGTAGGGCCGCCTGTAGCCGACACCACACCAAGGCGGGTAGGGGAGGGCGATTCACCCACTTTTGGGTATTCGACCGGAATGGTATACGAATAGATCGAGTCGGTGTTGTCGATCATCAGGAAATCGCGGATTTTGCTGGCGTCGACCTGCCAGTAGAGCAATTGCTTGCTGTCGGGGCTCCAGCGGAACCCGTCGCGGCAACTGAATTCTTCTTCGTAGGCCCAGTCGAAGGTGCCGTTGATGTGCTTGCGGGTGCCATCGTTGGTAAGCTGGGTTGTTTTCCCGGTCGCAATTTCTTCCGAAAAGAGGTTGCTTTTGCTCACGTAGGCTACGCGTTTTCCGTCGGGCGACAGCTTGGCGTAGAGCAACGACTGGCCGGGTTGTCTGGCACCGACCTGCCGCAGCGTACCAGAGCTACCTGCCGCTTTCGGGCGAGTCAGCACGTAGTAGTCGCCCCGGGTATTGTACCGCCAGACGCGGGCTGTGTTGGTAAAAATAAGTACGGTGGTCGAATCGCTGCTGAAGGCGAAGTCGGCGATGGTGATCGGTGTTTTACTACCAGTGGGCGTAAGTTGAGCGGCCGACACCAGTTCCGTTTCGGTACCCGTGCGAACATCGGTACGGACAATGGCGTTTCTGGCAGTGGAGAGGGTCGCGTTGCCATCGGCCGACCAGCGAATGGCTCGTAAACGAGGTTGGGCCGGGGTGAGATGAGCGAGCAGTAACCCGGTAAGTACGAGCAGGGATCGTTTAAGGTGCATAGATGATGAATTGAAGAAGTGAAGTTACATGCTTTTTAAACAGGTGACCCGCCCTTGACCGGCTTTCACTATTTTTACGGGCACCATCCGGGAATTATGCACCTTTTTTACCAGCCTACCCTTACACCAGCCGATGCGGCCGGTCTGCTTACCGACGAAGACGCCCGGCACGCCACCCGTACCCTCAGATTGGGCGTCGGCGACGCTTTATCCGTGACCGATGGACGCGGAAATCGCTATGACAGCGTTATAACTAAAGCCGATAAGCACTGCGCTTTTCGGGTGCAGACGGTGATCGAAACGCCACCCCGACCTTTCGCCGTACGTATCTGCGTAGCGCCGACCAAAAATCTGGATCGCATCGAATGGTTCATCGAAAAAGCGGTCGAACTGGGCATCGAGCGCATCAGCTTTTTCGTCGGGCAGCATTCAGAAAGGCGGATATTGAAACTGGAACGAATTGAGAAGATTGCCGTGGCTGCCATGAAACAATCCTTGCAGGCGTGGTTACCGAAGCTGGACGAAGCCATACCGTTTGCCAAATTGGTAGCCTCGGTAAGCGAGTCGCAGCGGTTCGTCGCCCATCTGCCCGAGAACGTACCCACCCAACCTTTGATCAGGACGGCTACGCCTACGGGTCAGTATGCCGTATTGATTGGACCGGAAGGTGATTTTTCGGCATCCGAATTGCAACAGGCTACCCAGGCAGGTTTCCAGATGGTGACGCTTGGCCCGAACCGGCTCCGTACCGAAACCGCCGCCCTATCGGCCTGCCAGGCGCTAAACTTTTTAAACCAGTAACTAACCTGTAAGGTCTCCTTCAGACCTTGTATGCGTGAAAACCGACATATGAAGAAGCTTCTCGTTATCGCCTCCCTGTTCATTGCTCATTGCTCCTTGTTCAGTAGCGTCGCTGCTGCGCAGCCGTATGCATACCGCATTGCGAAGTTGAAGTACAACGGCGGCGGCGACTGGTACGCCAACAAAACGGCCCTGCCTAATCTGATCAAGTTTGCCAACCAGCAACTGCGGATGAATATTTTCCCGGAAGAGGATATTGTGGAGGTAGGCAGCCCCGATTTATTTTCCTACCCGTTTGTGCACATGACCGGCCACGGCAACGTGTCGTTTTCCGACGCTGAAGTGCAGAACATGCGCCGCTACCTGATGTCGGGCGGTTTTTTTCATGTCGATGATAATTACGGACTGGATAAATTTATCCGGCGGGAGATGAAGCGCGTTTTCCCTGAACTGTCGTTTGTGGAGCTGCCTTTTTCACATCCGATCTACAACCAGAAGTTCAAGTTTCCCAACGGGTTACCGAAGGTGCACGAACACGATGGTAAAGCGGCTCAGGGGTTTGGCCTTATTTATCAGGGGCGACTGGTGTGTTTCTACAGTTATGAGTGCGACCTGGGCAACGGCTGGGAAGACCAGGCCGTCTACAATGATCCGGAGTCGGTGCGGCAGTCGGCCTTGCGGATGGGCGCAAATTTATTGCAATACGCCACGACAATAGCCAACTAAACAGGCCTAAATTTCGTATGTAAGGCATAGCAACCCGGAAAAATTGTATTTTTGTTCTGTTTGTTGTCTACCATCTTTAAACATTATTGTCTGTGATAGTTGTAGCCGCCTTTGTTGCGCACTGGTATCTCTCTTTGTTTTGCCAAACGTTTTTCCTGCACCGTTACTCAGCGCACAAGATGTTCTCGATGAGTAAGTTTTGGGAGCGTTTTTTTTATGCCCTGACCTACATTTCGCAGGGATCGTCGTACCTGAGCCCACGGGCATACGCCGTCTTGCACCGGATGCACCATGCGTTCAGCGACACGCCGAAAGACCCGCACTCGCCGCACCACACCAAAAACGTATTTACGATGATGTGGCAGACGAAAAATATTTACAATGCCGTGCTGCACCGCAAACAGGCCATCGAACGTCAGTTTGACCGCAATTACCCCGAGTGGAACCTGATCGAAAAACTGGGCGATTCGTGGGTGTCGCGGGCCGGATGGGGCGTGGCTTACAGCCTGTTCTACATCTTCGCGTTCATCTATCTGGACATGCACTGGGCGTTTTTCTTCCTGCTACCGGTTCACTTCGTGATGGGACCTGTACACGGAGCCATCATCAACTGGAGTGGTCATAAATACGGATATGCCAACTTTGATAACCACGACAAGTCGAAGAACTCGCTGATTATGGATGTGGTCATGATGGGTGAGCTGTTTCAGAACAACCACCACAAACGCCCCAATGCCGCCAACTTCGGTGCCAAATGGTTTGAGTTCGATCCAACGTACCCAATGATCAAGGTACTGTCTGGCCTGAAAATCATTAAGATGCGCCCGGCCAAAGCCACCGCCGAATTTGAAACCGGGCACGAACGCCGGGTAGAAGAGGCTGTGAAGGTTTAGCTAGTTAAAAGGTCTAACGTTCAAAGGTCCAATGTTGCTCTGCTGTGCTTCCAGATTTGGAAGGGCGGAGCAACATTGGACCTTTGAACGTTAGCTCGGTGCGGGCTAAGCTGAGATAACCTCTACTGCTCATTGAAAAATACATACAGCCCGTCTTTGCCGGCAACGACGATATCGGTTCGGCCGTTTTGACGCAGATCGGCGGTGGCGAACTGAATGCCGGTTCCTTTTCCCTCGCCAGCCGGGCCGTAGCTGATGACGTTCTTCTTGAAAACGCCTTTCTCGACGGTGAAATAATATAGCCCTACCGGGTCGTTTGATCCGGGGTCGTTGTCGTTATGGGCTCGGAATCGTTTGCCGGTCAGCAGTTCCGGCTTGCCGTCGCCGGTAATGTCTACCCACTCCATCACGTGATATTGCGAATTTTTCTCGTCGATGCTCTGCTTCGTCCAGGTACGTTGGTCCGCTGTTCCGGTTGCTTTCGTCTGTTTGTACCAGTGTAGCCCGTAGCCGTGGCCTTGCCCAACGATGAGGTCGTTGAGTTGATCGCCATCGACGTCAACGACCAGGATGGGCACACTGGCGGTGCCGAGACTGAACGCCGCATGGTGCGTCCACGTAGGATTATTTCGGTCGCCCGCCTGTTCCAGCCAGCCATCGCTGATGATAAAATCGCCGCGCCCGTCGCCGTTGATATCGCCAAAACCCAGCCCATGCCCCTGCGTTGAATGAACGGGCATCGTCTTGTAGGTACGTTCGGCTGGCTGGTATTTCAGGTAGACGAGGGGCTTGCCGGGGTTGTTGGGGCAGATTTCAGGCTTGCCGTCGCCGTCGATGTCCCAGGCGCGGGTTGTCTCGACATTACCCACGGTAGCGATCTCGTGAATGGGCCAGTCGCCCTTGGGTACGTTCTCCAGCCAGCGTAACCGGCCGCTCCACCAGCCACCCGTAATAATGTCGGGGCGACCATCGGCATTGACGTCGAAAGGAATCGTCGAGAAGTCGTCGTAATACTGATCTTCCCGTTTTTGGTGGCCAATCAGATGTCGTTTGCGAAAGGTTGGCTGGCTGTTCCCCTGACGCGGGCCGCCCTGACGCGGGCCGCCTTCATTTTCGTACCAGAAATCGCCCGACACAATGTCCAGTGTACCGTTTCCATCCACATCAACCACGCCCGCCGACTCGTAGCTTTCGGCGGCAACGAAGTATTTCACGAAGCGGGGCGGATTGGCCGACTGCGAGATGGTAAAGCCCGAAACAAGCAGGCTGGTGAGCGTGAGTAGCTGTTTCATAACGAAGGAGATCGGGTAGGAACGTACCTGCGATGTCGGCCGGCTTTACTTCAGTGGGCGGGCGTTGACGCCTTCCACCGTAATCTGGACGGGTTTTATGGCTCCACTCGCGTCGAACTCAAGCCGGTCGATGCAGGTTTCGCGGTGATTACCGTCTGTTTCGGTCAGTGGGCGGCGGTGATAAACGATGTACCAGGCATCGTCTGGTGCACCTTTTTTGCCGGGTACGTGCAGAATCGAATGATGCCCGGCACCGGTGGCCACCTTTGGGTCCTGCTGAAGAATTTTGCCCGCTCGCTCGAAGGGGCCAAACGGCGAGTCGGCTACGGCGTAGGCCACCGAATAATCGGGACCTGTCCAGCCGCCTTCCGACCACATAAAGTAGTATTTGCCGCCGCGCATGAAGACCATCGGCCCTTCCACGTAGCCTTTGGGCGTAATCTCGCGAAACGTCGTGCCGTCGGCAAACGGCGTGAAACCCCGAAAATCGGGCGTTAGCTTAGCGATGTTGCAATGCCGCCAACCTCCATAGATCAGGTAATACTGCCCGTCTTTATCCTGAAAAACAAACTGGTCGATGGGTTGCGCGCCGTTGTGAATCTGGCCAACGAGCGGTTTACCCAGGTAATCGCGGAAGGGGCCCGCCGGGTTGTCGGCCACCGCCACGCCAATGCCGCCAATTTCTCCTTCGTGGACGTCGTTTGCCCCGAAAAACAGGAAATACTGGCCGCCTTTCTCGATCACCGACGGAGCCCACATGGCCCGTTTAGCCCATTTAACGGCCGTGGTGTCGATAATGCGCGGGTGTTTGGTCCAGGAAACCAAGTCGGGCGACGAGAAGGCATCCATGAAGACCTGCTTGTTGTAGGGGGCCGAAAAGGTGGGGTAAACCCAGTATTGCTTCCCAAAAACGGCCACTTCGGGGTCGGCGTACCAGCCCGGGAAAATGGGGTTACCGGATGTTGTTTTGCCCGTTTGCTGGGCCATTGTCAGTGGGAGCGAGGCCAGCAGGAAATAAACTGTAAGCAGAGAATGGCGCATTGACTGAATTGGTTGTCTGCCTGGAAAAGACGAGGAGGGGGGCATCTTACCCCGTGGCTGATCACAATTAGCGAATACGGGCTTTTTTAAATACCCATTTTTGACCAATAGATAAATGAACGTGCTTTTGCGGCTTGATAATCAGATTGATATGATTAGTAGATAATCTTTTACGATTGAGCCGCGTTAGTATATAGATTTGATTAGTTAACTTGAGCTTTCGGCACAAGAGCCTACACTGGGTCTTTAATCAACGTTAGAATCCACTAAACGCCAAGTCCATGTACGAAAATAACCCCGCTTATCAGGAGTATCCCGAAGTTACGCCCGACGCCAACACGATCGAGGAGCCTACCGATCACAAAAAGGCCGTTGCTACTGCCGTAGGTGGTTCGGTGGTGCTGGGAGCCGCTGCCTACGGGCTGAGCTTACTTGATGACGGAAGTAGCGAAGCACCCGTAAGTGATGATTCTTCTGCGGTGGCCGCCGCTGCTGCTGCCGACGCCCGCGCCAAAGCATCGTTACCCGTATTGCCCGTTGTGATGCCAGTGGAGTCTGAACTATCGAAACTGGACTGGCCCCTGGACCGGCTCGATGAGCTAACGTTTGATGAAGCCTTCGCCGCTGCCCGTCACCAAATGGGTCCTGCTCATCATTTCAACTGGCATTCAGGAACGTACAATACGTTTTACCAACAGGAAGAAGCAAACTTGACTAAAGCTGAACGCGATGCGTTCATCGCTACGCTGCCCACCGATAAGGAATCAGCTTCGGCCAACGAACCGGAAGCACCTGCACGTGCGGTGCATCCGTCGGGCGGGGTACGTCACCAGACACCAGCGGTTGCTGAGCCTCAACTGGCTGATGCTGACGCTGAACACCGTACGGTAGCCGTGGTACCGGCCATCACGGTGGTGCCGCTGGCGGCCGTTGCTGACCATGAAGTGACCCCGTTGGCCGATGCGCATTCGTCTGACGATGCGAACTTCCCCGAACCGATGATCGCCGATCACCACGGGGCCAACGCGCTGCATGGCGAAGGCATCGCTGGCAGCACGATCGATTCGATTGACCATCACGACCAGTTCGACCACAATCATGCACAGGATGAGTATGGCATGGATCAACACCATCTTGGCGAGTAGGTACGTTCGTTTATCGATTTAGTAGTAAATTTCAACGGTCAGGCGAAACATCGTCTGACCGTTGGTTGTCTTAGGCAAGAGAACTGGCCAAAACTCGTCCGTCATGAACCAGGAAACCGCTACAAAACAGTCGATTACCATTGGGCGCGGTAAGTCCAACCATATTGTCGTGCCCACGCTGTCGATCACGGAGGTTCACGCCCGCGTTACCCGGCAGGGCGATGCGTACTGGCTCGAAGACAACAACAGTTCGAACGGCACGTTTGTCAACGATTTCCGGATTGTGCGGCGGCGACTGCAACCCGACGATCAGGTACGTGTTGGCAATCAGGTATTGACGTACCGGCGGCTGATCAAAGCGTTTTCCCGTAACCCCGACGATTACACCCGTGAGTTTGCCGAACTGGAAAACGTTTGGGAAGATTACGTAGCACTAAAAGAGCAGTTGGAAAACCGCAATCTGGCCGATCAGGTATCCGATCTGACCGTTGGCGTACCGTTGATCGGACTGGCACTGGGTCGTTTATTGGGCGCCGAGCGGTCGGCCCGGAAAAAGCGCGAACTGGCCGAGCTGGAAGCGCAGATGACCCAGATTTATGCCTGCCCCAAATGCGGCACGCCCTTTCCACTCACCCGTGACTCGAGTTTCAGAATGCTGTTGCAGCGGTCTGTGAACCAGAAGCAGGGCCACTGTCTGGCCGGTTGCGGCGCAATCTGGACGATCTAACATCCCACCCCGATGGCTATCTATAAATTCAATTGCCCCGATTGTCTGAAGCAGTTCGATACCGAAAGTGATATTGCCTGGAAAGCGGACCAGAAAGCGTCGGTAAACTGCCTGGTCGGTAAGCAGCCAAAATGTACGGTTGTATGCCTGGGCCTGTCAGAACCTCGCCCACAACCGCCGGTAGGAGAGACCCCGCCGCCGGGGTCGGGCAACGGGGCCGCTTCACCACCGCCGTCGAGCACGCCCACCATCCTGCTCGATGAACCCGTACCAGCCGCCAAACGAGTGGCGTACCTGGAAGTACAGAGTATGGATGGGGGCATATTGCGATTACCGATCGGTGAAGGACGCATCCAGACGTTTGGTCGTAAATCGGACTTCGACCTGAGCGATCAGCCCATTCAGACCGACGATAAGAAGATGAGCCGGTTGCATTTTCAGATCGAGTCGCGCATGCACAACCGGATTCCGTCCTACATGGTCTCGGACCTAAGTAGTGTTCACGGCACCCGCGTTACCCGGCAAACGGTGAATGGCATCACGAGTGTGCAACTGTTTGCAGCCAAAGCCGATAAGCAGGCGCACGACAGTATCTGCCTGGAACCTGAAGACCTGATTATGGCCGGCAGCACCATTCTCCGGTTTGCGATTGACAGCGTAGCCTCGTCGTTTTCGATGAGCGATACGCCCGATCAAACAAATTACGATCCCAACCGAACCACCGTATTTTAATTGGCTTACTATCGGGCGTCAGGTACGTTGCTGTTAGCTATATCGTTCAGGAAAGGCTGAAAAGTTGTTGATAAAAGAAAGTTATTCTTACAAAATAGTCATTTTTGCAGGAGTTTTATTACTAATTATATAATCGATTGCCTGCGAACGAAATTTGGTCAATTCGCCTTTTTACCAAAGAAAGCAACGTGTATATTGCGTGGCTTTCACCGAAGCTTTCATCACAAACAGACACGAATAACCAGCTCGTCCCGCCTGCTGTTGTTATTCGTAACCAGAATCGCTCGTTGTACTTATACTAATACAGCGTCGGTTCCACAGAGCCACCTTTAGGCTCGTTGGCTACCGGCCATCTAACCTATATCTCGTTCATGGCTGACCAAGTCGACCTGGGTACAGATCAACCTGCTCAAGCGGGTTTATATCGTTCTGAATTTGAGCACGACAACTGCGGTATTGGGTTTGTCGCCCACATCAAGGGCCGCAAATCGCACCGCATCGTGTCTGACGCACTGTCTATGCTGCGCCGGATGGAGCACCGTGGCGCGGTGGGTGCCGAAGGGAATTCGGGCGATGGCGCCGGGCTGCTTATTCAGATTCCGCACGAATTTTTCGTGGATGAATGCCGTAAACTGGGCGTTCACCTGCCACCCGCCGGTGCCTATGGCGTAGGCATGGTTTATTTTCCGAAAGATGTGTGGCTGCGCGAAGAGTGCCGGGCCGTACTGAACCGGAAAATGAAAAAGCTCGGCCTCGAACTGCTCTGCTACCGGGTAGTGCCGGTCAATAATAGCGACCTCGGCAATACGCCGCGTTCCTGTGAACCACAGATGGAACAGGTGTTCATCAAGCGCCCGGCTACGGTAACCAGCACCGACGAACTGGAGCGTAAACTATACGTACTTCGGAATACCAGCACCCGTATCATCAACGAAACCATTTCGGGGGTTGGCGACTTTTATTTTTCGTCGCTGTCGTGCCGTACGATTACGTACAAAGGACAGCTAACGACGGAGCAACTAGAGCCGTATTTCCCTGATCTGGAAAACGAAGACGTGGTGTCGGCGCTGGGCGTAGTACACTCGCGCTTCTCGACCAATACATTCCCGTCGTGGAAACTGGCGCAGCCGTTCCGCTACATTGCTCATAATGGGGAGATTAACACCGTGAAGGGCAACGTGAACTGGATGAAAGCGGCTGAATCGCTGCTGGAATCGAACCAGTTTACGCCCGAAGAAATGGACATGCTCCTGCCGATCTGTGACCACCGGCAGTCTGACTCGGCCAACCTCGATAATGCCATTGAACTGCTTGTACTAAGCGGCCGGTCGCTGCCGCACGTGATGATGATGCTCATCCCCGAAGCCTGGGATGGCAATACGCACATGGACCCGGTTCGGAAAGCGTTCTACGAATACCACGCGGCGCTGATCGAACCCTGGGACGGCCCGGCCTCGATCTCATTCACCGATGGCCGCGTTGTGGGCGCCACCCTCGACCGGAATGGTCTGCGTCCGTCCCGGTTCTGGGTGACGGACGAAGATATTGTCATTATGGCATCGGAAGCCGGGGTGCTCGATATCGACCAGAGCAAAGTCGTTAGCAAAGGGCGTTTGCAACCCGGCAAAATGTTTGTGGTCGATATGGAGCAGGGCCGCATCATTGCCGACGAAGAAATTAAGAACGAGATATGCTCGGCGCAGCCCTACCAGCAGTGGCTCGACGAGAATAAGATAAAAATAGCTGATCTCACCGCTCCGGCACGTACCTACAGCCGCTACAACGAAACATCGCTGCTTCGGTCGCAGCAGGCCTTCGGCTTTACGTCGGAAGACCTGCGCATGATTCTGGCCCCGATGGTGGAAACAGGCAAAGAAGCGCTGGGCTCGATGGGGACCGATGTGCCGCTGGCCGTTCTGTCGGAGCAGAGTCAGCACCTGAGCCATTACTTCAAGCAATTATTTGCCCAGGTAACCAACCCGCCCATCGACTCGATCCGAGAGCGGGCGATCATGTCACTGATCTCCTTCGTGGGAGCCACCAGCAACCTGCTTACCGAGTCGCCGGAACACTGCCGTCAGGTAGAACTGGAGCAACCCGTGCTGACGACGCAGGAATTTGACAAGCTGCGGTTCATCGACCGGCCGAATTTTCAGGCAAAGACGCTGAATACGCTGTTCCTGGCCGACGGCAAAGGTGAATCGCTCGAACGGGCGATTGACCGGGTATGCCGCTATGCGAAAGATGCCATTGAAGACGGCTACACCATTCTGGTACTATCTGACCGGGCCATCGACTCCAACCACGCGCCAATTCCGTCGCTGCTGGCTACGGCGGCCGTTCACCACTACCTGATTCGGGAAGGGCTGCGGGGTAAAGTCGGTATTCTGGTCGAGGCGGGCGATGTGTGGGAAACCCACCACGTAGCCACGCTGATCGGCTACGGAGCGTCGGCGGTGAACCCATATATGGCGTTCGAAACCATCGCCAGCCTGAAAGAAAAAAACCAGTTGCAGGTCGATTACGATTTTGAAAAACTGAGCAAAAACTACATCAAGGCGGTCAACGGTGAGTTGCTGAAGATCTTCTCGAAGATGGGTATCTCCACGCTTCAGTCGTATCAGGGGGCCATGATTTTCGAGTGCCTCGGCCTGAACAAGTCCGTCGTTGATCATTATTTCACCGGCACCGTGTCGCGGATTGGGGGCATGGGCCTCGCCGAAATTGCCCGCGAAGTACTGGTTCGGCACCATACGGCGTTCCCGCCAATTCCGTCCGTTTCGGCGCGTCGCCTTGAAGTGGGGGGGATTTACCAGTGGAAGCAGCGGGGTGAAAAGCACATCTTCAACCCGGATACGATTCACCTGCTGCAACAGTCGACGCAGAAGAACGACTACAAGCTGTTCAAGAAATACAGCCAACTAATTGACGATCAGACGAAAAATGCGTTGACACTTCGTGGCCTGCTGACGTTCAAAAAAGCAACGCCCGTGCCGATCGACGAGGTTGAGCCGATCGAAGCCATCTTCAAACGGTTTGCCACCGGGGCCATGTCGTTCGGGTCCATCTCGTGGGAAGCGCACACGACCCTGGCCATTGCCATGAACCGTATTGGCGGCAAGAGCAATTCCGGCGAAGGCGGTGAGGATGAACTTCGGTTTACGCCGCTGGCCAACGGCGACAACATGAACTCGGCCATCAAGCAGGTGGCATCGGGCCGGTTTGGTGTAACAAGCTACTATCTGAGCAATGCCCGTGAGTTACAGATCAAGATGGCGCAGGGTGCCAAACCCGGCGAAGGCGGTCAGTTGCCCGGTCATAAGGTCGACGACTGGATTGGACGTACCCGGCACAGCACGCCCGGCGTTGGCCTGATTTCGCCCCCGCCGCACCACGATATTTACTCGATTGAAGACTTAGCCCAGCTAATTTTCGACCTGAAAAACGCCAACCGGGCCGCCCGGATCAGTGTGAAACTGGTGTCGGAAGCGGGCGTAGGCACCATTGCGGCCGGTGTAGCCAAAGCGCATGCCGATCATATTCTCATTTCGGGCCACGACGGTGGTACGGGTGCATCGCCGCTGTCGAGTATCCGCCACGCTGGCTTGCCCTGGGAACTGGGACTGGCCGAAGCGCATCAGACGCTGGTGAAGAACAAACTCCGTGGCCGGGTAACGGTGCAGGCCGACGGGCAGATTCGGACGGGGCGTGACCTGGCGATTGCCGCCATGCTCGGTGCCGAAGAGTTTGGCGTAGCCACGGCGGCGCTGGTGGCTGCCGGCTGTATCATGATGCGCAAATGCCATCTGAATACTTGCCCGGTAGGGGTGGCCACGCAGAATAAAGAACTACGGGCCATGTTTACGGGTAAGCCCGAGCATGTCGTGAACATGTTTACGTTTATGGCGCAGGAACTGCGCGAGATCATGGCGGAATTAGGCTTCCGTACCGTGGCCGATATGATCGGGCAGGTTCAGATGCTGCACATGCGCCCCGATATCACCAACTGGAAATACAAAACCCTTGACCTGTCGGGCGTTCTGTTCCGGGAGCCAGCCAGCCTCGATGTGGCGCTCTACAAGCAGGAAGATCAGGATCACGGCATCGATCATATCCTTGATCGTCAATTGATAAAGCTGGCTCAGCCCGCTCTGCAACGTGCCGAGTCGGTGTATGGCGAGTATTCGGTACAGAACATCAACCGGAGTATCGGCACGATGCTATCGAACGAGATTTCGAAGGTGTATGGCGGGCCGGGTTTACCCACCAATACCATTCATGTTAAACTGCGCGGAACGGCGGGCCAGAGTTTTGGCGCCTTCACCACCGCCGGAGTACGTCTGGAACTGGAAGGCGACGCCAATGACTACTTCGGTAAGGGTCTGTGTGGTGCCGAACTGATCGTTTACCCCGACCGCACGGCTACGTTTAAACCGGAAGAAAACAGCATCGTTGGTAACGTGTCGTTCTACGGAGCAACATCGGGCGAGGCCTACATCCGGGGTATGGCCGGTGAACGCTTCGGGGTCCGTAACTCCGGTGCCAAAGTGGTTGTGGAAGGTGTGGGCGATCACGGCCTCGAATACATGACGGGCGGACTGGCGATTATCCTTGGTCGCACCGGACAGAACTTCGCGGCAGGTATGTCGGGAGGAGTGGCCTACGTGTACGATGTCGACGGCACCTTTGCGCCGAAGGTGAACCGGGAAATGGTCAGCCTTGATGCGCTGAATGAGGAAGATCAGGCTATTGTCCGGCAGTATGTCGAGAAGCATTTCCAGCATACGACCAGTAACGTGGCCCTGTCGCTGATTCAGGATTGGGATACCCAGATTGGTAAGTTTGTGAAGGTATTGCCTGATGATTTCAAACAGGCACTAGCCAGCCGGGGTATTGCGCTGAGCGATCAGCTTCGCGATAAAAGCGTTGTTTACCAGGACATTATCGTTGATGTGGCCCCGAGCTAACCAAGTCAGTCTGCCACAATCAAGCATTTAGTCAACCACTCGCCGATTCATCGGACCGACATTTATTTACTCCTTGTAAAATGGGAAAACCTACCGGATTTTTAGAATTTACCCGCGAATTACCCAAGAAGCGCGACGTTGCGGCGCGGGTACATGATTATAAGGAAATTGAGCAACCGTTTGCTGAGTCTGATAGCCAGAAGCAGGCGGCCCGCTGCATGGACTGTGGCACGCCGTTCTGCCATAGCGGCTGTCCGCTGGGCAATATTATTCCCGAATTCAACGACGCCGTTTACGAGCAGAACTGGGAATACGCCTGGGAAATCCTGTCGACAACGAATAATTTCCCCGAATTTACCGGACGAATCTGTCCGGCTCCCTGCGAATCGGCCTGTGTGTTGGGTATTAACAAGCCACCCGTGGCCATCGAGTTCGTTGAGAAGTCGATCGCTGAAGTTGCGTTTGCCAAAGGGTATATCAAGCCTATGCCGCCGCTGAAACGTACCGGAAAAACGGTAGCGGTAGTTGGTTCCGGCCCGGCTGGACTGGCGGCTGCGGCTCAGTTGAACAAGGCGGGCCATACGGTGACCGTTTTCGAGCGGGCCGACCAGATTGGTGGCTTGCTCCGCTACGGCATCCCCGATTTTAAGCTCGAAAAATGGACTATCGACCGCCGCCTGGCTGTGATGGAAGCCGAAGGAATTACCTTCCGCACAGGCGTCAACGTGGGTGTTGATGTGAAAGCCAAAGATTTACTAGCCGACTTTGATCTGGTGATGCTCACGGGTGGGTCAACCGTTCCGCGCGACCTTCCAATTCCGGGGCGTGAACTGACGGGTGTGTATCCCGCCATGGAGTTTCTGAGCCAGCAGAATAAGCGGGTAGCTGGCCGCGCGGTGACCATCGACCACCGGGGTGTCCCGTACTACAATGGCGAACTCCTGGCTACGGGTAAAAACGTGGTCGTTATTGGCGGCGGCGATACCGGCTCCGACTGCGTAGGTACGTCGAACCGGCACGGTGCGGCGAGCGTCACACAGATCGAACTGATGCCGATGCCTCCCAAAGAACGCGCCGACAGCACACCCTGGCCCCATTGGCCGATGATGTTGCGGACGAGTACCAGCCACGAAGAAGGCTGCGAACGCCATTGGTCGATCAACACCAAAGCGTTTATCGGTGATGAAACCGGTAACCTCAAAGCCTTGCGGCTGGTGGATCTGGAATGGAAAAATGAAAACGGTCGCATGCAGATGGTTGAAGTGCCGGGCAGCGAGCGGGATGTCCCCTGTGAACTGGCCTTGCTGGCGGCGGGTTTCCTGCATCCACAACATGACGGGCTACTGTCTGATCTGAATCTCGAGCGCGACGAGCGGGGCAACGTGAAAACGGTTAATTACCAGACGGTTACCAATCCGAATGTATTTGCCGCCGGTGATATGCGCCGGGGGCAGTCGCTTGTAGTGTGGGCTATTTCAGAAGGCCGTGAAGCCGCTCGTGCCGCCGATATCTATTTGATGGGTGAAAGTATGCTGGAAGCCAAAGCCGTATCAATGCTGGCAACGGCCTAACGTACCTGATGACTACTTGAGTAGCCCGGATGTTGGTAGCAACGTCCGGGCTTTTTTATGGGCGTTCCCTGATCGGTAGTAAACAAATAACGGTGGGTCAACACAACCAATACGTTCTTCCGCTACATTTAAATTAGCTACCGCACCTCTTCGTTTTTCCGCTCTGTAATCAGTTATGACCCGTAAGTTGCCAAAGGGTGGTGCCCGTTGCCATGCTACTCGTTTTTATACCGCACTGATTGGCGCTGTGGTCAGTTGCTGGCTAAGTTGCTTACTACTTGGCGGCTGCCGATCTGACCCGAGGTCGGGGGAGGTGCCTGATTCACTGACGACTCAGGCGCTCGCAGGTACGTACCTGCTTACCACTGCGCGGCTGGTCGGCGTGCATCAGGGGTCATCTGAAGACGAGTACAACGACTTGTTGGCCTACGCTAAATCGCTGGAATACAGCCTGTATACCTTTACGCCCGATGGGCAATGCCGATACCTGCGGGGCGGTGTTTTACAACAGGGGCCATACGTGCTGAAGGGCACTAATCTGACCTTCGGAGCAACCGTTTTTCAGCAGTTCACCCTTAGGCGCCAGTCGATTTCGATGGTGCTGACGCAGGAGACGAACGATAAACAGATTGAGCTTCGATGCCATGCCTACCGGCTTGGCCTAAGTATAGATGGTTTACGCTTTTCTGCTCTGGAAGCGGCTGCATTTACGCGCCCTACCCAGCCCGAAACGGATGCGCAAATTCGGGAGCGGGTAAAAAATAGCCTGTACTTCTATTCGCTCTTCTTCCGAACCGTTTATACCAACCAGTTCAACCGGTTCAAGCCCGCCGCCATCAGTATGCCTATCCGATTTTACAACGGGGGTGTGAAAGTGCCATACAAATTCGACTCGACAGCCAGTTGGACGAAGACCTACGCGACCATGCGGAATGCCGAGCGGGCGCATGAATACTTTCGACGGGCAGCAAAAGCGGTTAAGACGTACCCAACGGGAGAAAACTACATTCACGAGTATTCGCTCGTGCTGGCAAAAATGGCCGCGACCTTGTAGGCGGTAACTGGCAACTTGATGAATCACCCCAGTTCCTGCACCAGCTTCTCGCGGACTTTGAACTCTTCAATGTCGATTAAGGAGAGGTATTTCCGAATTAGCTCTTCGTCAACTTCCGGTTGGTGATTCAGTTCATTCAGCGTGTTTCGCTGTTGCTGGAGTACATCCAGATAGGTACGTTGAAAGGTGAGTATGGCATCTGTCCGGATGGTGTCTGTTTCGGTCAATTCGTGGTTGAGCAATCGCAGGTCAATCTGTAGCCGTTCGTGCAGGTTGGCAATGTGCTCATTGGTAAGCAACCCATTATCCCCCATATCCAGAAACTGAAGCGACGTCTGGGCAATTTTCTGTTGGATAAGCAATTCCTGCTGCTGTTCCAGTAGGGCGTTATCCCGCTCGTTCAGGTCTATTTTTTTAATGAGCCAGGGAAGCGTCAATCCCTGAAAGACCAGCGTCATCAGAATAACGATAAACGTGATGAACAGAATCAGGCTGCGATGCGGAAACGGTTGCCCCGCCCCAACGACCAGAGGAATTGATAGGGCAGCGGCCAGCGAAACCACGCCCCGCATACCAGCCCAACCCAAAATCAGCGGCCCTTTCCACCCAGGATTGGCATCGGCCACGGTGATAAAATGGCTCGCAAATTTGGTAAACAGCACAGCGCCATACGTGCAAAGCAGCCGTGCGGCCATCAATACCAGCGAGATAGCCAGCCCGTAGCCGATAGCATCGGGTAGGCTTACGTCGCCAAGTTGCTGAACAACAGACGGTAGTTGAAGGCCAATGAGCAGGAAAACAAACCCGTTCAGCACAAAAACAAGGTTGGTCCACACGGTTACGCCCTGAATCCGGCTCAGGTACGTTAGCATGTGTTGTCGCTTGCTGGACAGGAGCAACCCCCCGCTAACGACCGCCAGCACACCCGAAAAATGAAAATGTTCGGCCGCATAATACATGCAATAGGGCGTGACCAGCGTTAACACGATTTCGATACTGGGGGTGGTAGGCAGCCAGCGGTGAATGCCGTAAAAAATAAACGCGACCAGCAGACCAATGCCTATCCCCATGAATACAACGAGTCCGAAACTGGTGATGGCCTGCTGAAACTGGAACTGCCCGGTGATGACGGCAACCAGCGCAAACCGAAACACGATCAGCGACGACGCATCGTTGAGCAGGCTCTCACCTTCAGCAATGCTGACCAGTAACTTGGGGGCGTTCACCTGCCGCATGATGGTGCTTGCCGAAATGGCATCGGGCGGCGAGATGATGCCACCCAGCAGAAAGCCCAGTGCCAGTGTAAATCCCGGTATGAGCGCGTGGGATACCAACGCGATGACGCAGGAGGTGAGAATGACAATGGGAAAGGCAAAACTGGTGATGATTCGTCGCCACCGCCAGAATTCTTTCCACGAGATCTGCCACGAAGCTTCGTATAAGAGGGGAGGTAAGAACAGAAAAAAGATTAGGTCAGGATCAATAAGGATCTTCGAAAACTGATCCGTAAAACTAAGGGCTAATCCGCCCAGAACAAGCACGATAGGGTACGCCAGCCGAAGCTTATTGGCCAGCATGACCAGCGATAGAATAATTAGAATGAGAAATACGTATTCGATAAACAGTCCCTGCATCGTGTAGTTATTTTCATAAAAATAGCAAAAGCCTGGTAAAGGCCTCTGAAATCTACTAAATTGGAAACAGGCGTGGCAGTAGTCAGGTACAGGTTCCATATTGAGCAATGAAACAACAGTTCTGGTACCTGTCAGGCTTATTTTGGTTAGATTTGGTCTATCATTTTTCAGTAGCGCTTTACCAGCTCAACACCTGCTCAACGTGACTCTGTCACCACTGCTTTCTTATTTTGATCACCTGTTGCCTTTCACAGAGAGCGAAAAACAGCTATTGGAAGGCCGAGTTCTCCAGCGACAGCTAAAACGACGGCAGCTCATTTTGCAGGAAGGTTTCCCCTGTCTGTATTATTCGTTTGTGGTTTCAGGCTGTTTTAAACTATACAGTGTTGATGTGAAAAGTACCGAACACAACCTTCAGTTCGCGGCTGAAAATGACTGGATTGCGGACATTGGGAGTTGTCATTCGGGTAAGCCGAGCCAGTTATTTATTGAGGCGATAGAACCGTCGGTCATCTTGCAGATAAAAAAGAAGATTTGTACTTCTTATACATAAATATTCCTAAGCTCGACAGGATGTTCAAAGTGATTATCGAGAACAGGTTCGTGGAACTGCAAAATCGGCTGCTTCAGACAATTAGTTCAACGGCACAAGAGCGTTACGTAGCGTTTCTAGGCCAGTACCCAACGTTAGCTCAGCGGCTGCCTAATACCCAAATCGCGTCATATCTGGGTATTACGCCTGAATTTTGAGCAAAATTAAGACAGGACTCGCCTCCGGCTAAATATCCTTAACCTGGCTTAAGCCTGTTTCTTACGATTGTTTATGGGTTAGTTGGCCGCAAACAGGACAATTTTGCAGGATAAATCGTCTTTAGAATGAAATCTAGCTTCTTGTTTTGTCTCCTTATCGCCTCAACTGCTTTTGCCCAGCAGTCAGCTCCCGAATGCTGGCAACGCCCTCACCAGTCAATGGCACTCCTTAGGGAAATAATTCGAGAGCAGGTCCATTACGTTCAGACGAGTGACGCGCGTCTGTATTACGAAGTATATGGTAAAGGGAGTCCTGTTGTCATTCTGCATGGCGGTATTATGGGCTCTACCTACGAAATGGTCCAGCTTATTGATAGTTTATCGAAGAGTTATCGGGTCATTGCAATGTCGGCCAGGGAACATGGTAAGTCGGAAATTGGTACGGCACCTCTTACCTATGAACAGCAGGCGGTTGACGTTCAGGCTGTTATCCGGGCTGTAACTCAGGATAGTGTTATTGTGCCGGGATTCAGTGCCGGGGCCTATGCCGGTTACAAGCTGGCGAGTATGTACCCGGCAACCGTTCGAAAGCTGATTGCTATCGGCGCTGCCGAGATGGTTCCCGGCCCGAGCTCATACCAGTTCACGATCCAACAGGTTATTAGATTAGATAGTCTGTACTGGACGCAACAACTGGCGTTGGTGCCCGAACCACAACGGCTGTCGGACTTGGCATCGTCCCCAAGGCGGGGCACATGGTATTCTTATTAATTAACAGTAAGTTGAATGCTTACTCATTGCACCTTGATGCACTAACGGTAATTTCCAAACCACATGAAAGCGGCTCTCCTATACGGCCCTGGTACGGCTGACCAGTTTAGCCTTGAAGACAAGCCAATACCTACCCCTCAGTTCGGACAGGTACTAATTCGGGTGAAAGCCTTTGGCTTAAACCGATCTGAACTGATGACCCGAAAAGGACTGTCGCCCAATGTACGGTTCCCGCGTGTGCTGGGTATCGAGTGCGTAGGTGAGGTAGCGCATGACCCAACCGGAGAATACGCACCAGGCCAGCAGGTAGCAGCTTTGATGGGGGGGATGGGCCGCGAGTTTGATGGGAGCTACGCAGAATACACTGTAGTGCCCAAGTCCATTATTTATCCGTTTCTCAGTACGCTTTCCTGGACTGAATTGGGAGCTATCCCCGAAATGTTTCAGACCGTGTATGGGTCGCTGCACTTGTCGCTTCGTATTCAGCCGGGCGAAACGCTATTAATTCGGGGCGGAACATCATCAATTGGCATGCTTGCTACGCAGATGGCTAAAAATGGCGGACTTACAGTGCTGGCTACCACCCGGAACGTCGACAAGGAAGCCTTGTTGGCCGCTAATGGTGCCGATTATGTGCTGATCGACGAGGGAAGTCTGTACAATCAGGTGAGGGCTATTTTCCCAAACGGGATCGATAAGGTGCTGGAGTTGGTGGGAACAACTACCTTGCAGGATTCAATGTACTGTTTGAAACCTGGTGGAACGGCTTGCATGACGGGTATGCTATCTGAAAACTGGTCTATTGCTACGTTTTCTCCAATGGAATTTATACCGGCAACTGTGCATCTGACCGTTTATGATACAGGCCAGATTAGAAGCGAGGCGATTGCCTTTCAACAGTTTATTCGTACCGTCGAAGCGGGTCAGATCAAGCTCAACGTCAGTCAGGTGTTCACACTTGACAACATTGAGAAAGCCCACCAGTTAATGGAGCAGAATAAAGCAGGTGGGAAGATCGTTGTGCTTACCTGATCGTCGAAGGCGGCAGTGGGGAACCGTCGTCAGCCAGTTTGAGCGAATCACCGGTTATGTACCTCGCTCAATTCATCGAAGCTTCTTTGCCAGTTCATCAAGCCAGATAGCGCGGCCTGTGCAGTTCCAGTGTGAATCGCCCAGGGCGTAGAGGGGCTGGCTCGCATGGGCGTGTTGCCTGTACTGCGAGTACGTATCAACCACCGGCACGGTCAGCCTGGCGTGGCCCTGTACCCGCTCGATCAGGTGATTGTAGGCGGGGCCTGGGTCAAGAATAGTTGACTTGTTGGGAATGATGGAGAGAATAACCCGGTTGAAACCTGCCGACTGATAGCGGGCTGCCGTTTCGTTGATCGTCTGAACGAGGCCAGTCAACTCCTGCTTTGGCAAAGGAGACGTACCTGCGTTAAACCGGTTGGTGGTATCGGTATCGAGGCCAGTGAAAATGTGCTGCTTATCGTGCGAGAGCGAAACGGTGGGACTTACCCGATCGAAAGCCCGTAGCGTCAATGCCGCTTTCAATTCTCTGACCCATAAAAACAGATCGTGACTGAACAGCACGGTTTCCAACTGTTCCTCGATGCCTTTCGAGTGAACAAGGTCGACCAACTGTTGACCCCAGGAGAGTGATACTGGTTCTGGACCAGGCGTTCTATTTGTGTCGGCAACAATGAACAGATTCTCTATAGGGCCTGATGAGCTGGCGGCGTGCTCCCGAAAATGGCGTTCCACCGATTCGATCAGCAGCACGTTATGCGCGGAAGGATCTAGCTGAACCGTGTCTTTTTCGTCCCACTGAACCCGCCGGAAGTACGAGACAGGTACGTCCTGTTTACCAAGTCGTCCCGGTTCGGTGAAGCTATCGCCGATCACGTAGAGGTGGGTACGTGTCGAATCCTGTGCAACGGCACGCGGTGGACAAGGGGCGGCCGGGTCTTTGAACTGAGCCAGATTCGACAGGCGGTACAGGTCTCCGTAGCGGTAATCGTCGGCGATGATGCCTGTTTCATACAACAGATGCATTACGGTTTTCGAACAACCGCCAACCCACAACAGGCAGACAATCAGTAGAATAGCGTATTTTATAGGCTTCATTGAAGGCGGATAGTAAATAACTGCACGGCTTTTTGAATGCTGCTCACAATGTATAATTCGTTCAACTGAGCATCATACTGGAGCGTGACTGGAAACAAACTTGGTATTGGCCGGTCGCCAATACGCTGACCGGTCAGGGTGTAGAGGGTGGTAAAGTTACCGGATTTTACGGCCAGTACCTCCACACCGTTACCGAGCCGGTGGTATTGCAGGTGGGTGTCTTCGGGGCGGAGGTTTCGCAGTTCAAACTGCCGGTTTCCCTGCGCATCGAGTACGGCTACATCGGTGTCGGTCGAACGCAGTAATACATAACCAGTTTGTTCTACATCGGGAAACAGTCGAAATTGCCCACCCCGTAGCGGGCGGTATAATTGTTTACGGGTTGCCACCAGCCCATTGGCATTCAGCGATAGTAATTCGCCCGCCGTAGTGATGGTGGCGATTCGATCTTCGGTCGGGAGCCACAAGGCCGGACCGGCAAAACGGGTACTATCGCCCTGTAAATCGAGAAGAGCGGGGAAGCGAGGCGTTTGCAGGAAACCGGCTGTCCCGCCCTGATCGGTCCATCGGTTCAGCAACCGGTTGGTCTGTAAGCCCAGTACCGCTGCGGTCTGCCCCTGGTTGATTACCTGAAAAGGGAGCAGAAGGGGCGATGGTTTCCGGCTGTTAAACAGGCGGTTCAGTTTTTGTTGTCGCCGGTCAAGCCCATAGATGGAGCCGTCGTGATGGGCAATGAGCGCCACCACATCAGGCAACTGGCTGCTTCCACTGAAGGGAATGATCAGTGACGTTTCCAGCCCTGTTGGCCGGTTGATTCGCTGGAGTTGTACGGTACGATTGCCAAGATCGGCTACGTAGAGCGAGCGGTCGGTCTGAAAAATGTATTGCAGCCGGCCATTAGTACGCCAGTCTACTCCAACCACGTTGCTGCGAATAGGGCCATCGGTGGTATCCTGAACGATCTTGTCCTTATCGGTCGTCAGCAGCACAAACTGCCGGGCCGAGTTTTGCGCCCAGATCTGCGCCGATGGATCAGACAGTCGGCCGATCACTACGGGCGACGCGATCAGGCTGGCGTTGAACGGGATACGTTTGCGCAAAAGCAGCTTGTTGAGCACTGTCGTATCGGCCTGCCGGGTGGTGCGTCCCAGCACAACGGTCGACAGGATGTGGTCTTGTCCATAGGCCACTTGGTAGGCCAGGTTCTCGACTTGCCCGAACGGGAAAGCGCCCAGCAGTGATTGCCAGGGGGTGGGCCATTGACGGGTTACCGACAGACCAGACCGGTTCAACTGCGTAAACGTGGTCAGGTGAGCAGGGCGAAGCGTCTGGTTGAGCAGTTGAGTCAGTCGGGTATCGTTGGTCCAGACCGCGCCGCTGCTTACCTGGGCCAGGTACGTCTGAAGCGCAGCTTCTGAATTGGCCAGCACAACGTACCTGTCGTGCTGCGTGATCCAGGTTTGCGGAAAGCCTGTAAAGAGGTTAGACAGCAACGTTGCCGGTAATTCGCTGATCGACAGTGGCAATAGCTGATGACCAAGAAACCCACGCGGCGCGCCCGCTCGGTTGGCGCCCAATCGGTAGGCTACCTTCTGAATCACCTGACTCAACGTACCTACATCGGTCGCCTCCAGCAGCATTACCTGACTGGTGGCTTCGCTGGTTGCTTCTGACCGGCAAAGCAGCAAGTCGCCGGATAGGGCCGCGTAAAATTGCGGGAGCAGGTCGTCCAGCCGCTCAACCCGTTGCCTGAGTCCCTCATTGTCTGCATTCGTAACTAACCGGGCCAGCTCCTTGCCAAATCGGGGACTGTCAGACAGGCCGACGTGGTAGAGTGTGGCCACCCTGGCCGGAATGAGGTGGCCGCTTCGGATTCGGTGAGGCGTTTGCCCATAAAAAAGGTCGGCTATGGCCTGCCGGTCGCCCACGGCATCGGAAGCAAACCCCAGCCAGTGCGTCGGCGAGGCCGACCGTCTGAACTGGAGGGTCATGGTCTGAGGCAGGAAAACGCGCAGCAACGAGCCCGACGACGTGCGGCGACCGGGTGCCCGATCGGTCAACAGTTGATCCAGCGTTTCGGCGCGCACAAAGAGCGTTGCCAGGTTATCCGGCGAATCGGGAAAGGTAACGCCCGCGCTGGACACCGATTTTTGCAAATGCCGGGCAACGTTCTCCGCAAGCACACCCGATGGGCTGCCAATCAGGCAGTTATGGTACAGCAGGTAAAAACCGAACGACTGGTTGGTCCGGTCTCGCAGGTTGTAGATGGTTTGCCCCTGGTACTGACGGCTCAACACACGAAACCGATTTGGGTCGGGTTGCTGGAGCCGTTCGACAAGTTGCTGGTCGTTGGCCAGGGGAATGTAAAAGATGAAATCCAGGGCATCGCGGGTGACGGGATGCAGCGAATAGCGGATCATCTTCCGGTTCAGAAACCGGGCGGCACCACTTGAGTCAAGGCCGGTGGCGATCACGCGCTGCAGGCGGGCAGCGGCGGTAGCAAACAGGGGAAGCTGCCGAATCGAGAGGCCGCGCGGTGGGGTGCCTGGTGTGGCCGTTCCACCTTGCAGCTCACGGCTTTCAACAATCAGTAGGGCATCGGTGGGAACGTACCTGGCGATGGATTGCTGATTAGTGGCCCAATACTGATAACCAAACCAACACAGCAACGCCAGCACGGCGCTACCGAGGAGCCACCAGACAGGTCGTTTCATCGCGCGGGTTTAAGCAATATATACTAATTATGCGTTTTGAGTTCTCCGGTTATTGATCAAGTGTTTGGTCAATAACCGGAAAACTCAAAACGCGGCTATCTCTTATTTACCCCACATGGCGTTTGCCGTTTCGGGGAAGAAAAGCGTTAGTTCAGGTACGTCGTTTACAACCCGGTTAGCCCATTCAACACCCTGCATCAATGAGTGATCCTGGTTACTAACCTCGTATTTCCAGGCGCCAAACCGGCCCCGCGACTTGATGCCGAACGGCTCCAGAGCGGGAAGCACGGCCTTCAGAATGCCGTCACGCTCCACCGAAGGAGTCGGGTAACCGTAGTCGAATGCTTTGTGGAACGTCGACACCACGTCGTCGGCCGATTCGATCAGTTGATCTTCGATCAGCGCCTTGATGGTATCGGCGATCAGCGTTTCGCGGTTCACTGGCTTAGCCGATGATTCGCTCGTCTCTGTCATCAGCGACCAGAACTGCTCCGAATCAGGTACGTTATTAGGACTATAATTCGAGAAAACCGTCACCCGGTAATAGGGACTGTTCGATTCCGGGAAGTACATCCAGCACATCGTCTCCAGGCTTTTCTTCGGCTTGCCCTTCAGGCCGATGCCCACCACGTTGGTAGAGGAGTGTTTCAGACCCTGCGCCGTTTCAACGATCTGTGCATCAAGCCCTTCTATCTTCCGGGTAAAGATATCGAGCGGAACGGTGCTCAGCAGGTGATCGTAGGTGATCGTCTCGCCGCTGGCCAGTACGATCTTCTTTTCAGGGCCAACTACCTTTTCGACCGTAGCATTCAGCTTGATCTTGTCGCGACCCACCAGGTTACCGACCGATTCCCAGATGCCGCCCGTTCCGCCATGCTTGGGGAACTGGAAGGTACTGTTTGGCCCCCAGGAGAAATCGTCCTGATCGAACAGGATGTTTTTCGTTACCCGGCCGAGGTCGGTCACGGCTACGCGTTCACCCACCCATACGGCGTTCATTTCTTCGGTTGGGTAGGCCCATACCTTAAAATTATACGGGAACATAAACGTTTCGGCGAGGCCTGGTCCGAAGGTTTGCAGAATCCACTCGCGGAAGTTTTTCGGCTTGTTGTTGGTGGGATTCTTGTAGACATGGATAATCCCTTCCAGGCATTTCCACATCGTATCGGTGGTCAGGTACTTGATGTTGTTCTGGAATGGATAGGGAACAAACCGGTTCTCGATCCAGACCCAGGATTCGCGCTGGTGTTTAAGCCAGCCATCTTCGCCCAATGCTTTGAGCATCAGGTCGTCGAAGTATTTGTAGTGCGAAAACTGCACGTGGCCGCCCACATCCCAGGTGAAGCCTTTTTCATCGACGAAGCTTTTCGACAAGCCTCCGATCCGGTTTTCTTTTTCGAGGACGACAAAGTCAGTGACGCCCAGTTCGTTGAGTCTGTAAGCGGCACCTAAACCTGTTGGTCCAGAGCCGATTATTACGTATTTAGTGTGCATTTGAGAGAGTAAATGAAACAAATCGACAACGGAAAAGTCGTTGTGTTAACCTAGTGCAAAACGGGTTCTGGTTTGCGCAAAGCAGCCACTTTACCGCTCAATTCGAGGCGGAACCGGGCTAACTCTTTAAAGCTTTGAATACATACTTTCAATAACTTCCACTTCAGGATGGATACCGTGCCCGTCAGCCGCTCTTTGTGAGTAATGGGAATATTGAAGAGGTCGTTGCCGGCTTTACGGGCCATGACGGCCAGGAAAATATTGGGGGCAAACGGCGTTGGCGTTGGCAGTTGAGCCAGCAGGCGCTTGAGGAAGCTGCCGCGGATGAGCCGGAATGGAATATTGCTGTCTTTGATATACGTTCCGTAGATCAGAAAGATGCTCAGTCGTAGAATACGGGTGATGATCAGGCGGGCGAGGGCATCGTACCGAACTTCACGACAGCCGAGAATAAACGGCGATTCGTGCCGTTTAGCCCACAGTTTCATGAAATCATCGGTCACAAACTGGTCATCGCTATCGGTCTGGAACACGTAGTCGGAGTCGATGGCTGTTGCCTGCCGGTAGGCGTTGACGACGGCGTTTCCGTGGCCACCGTTGGGTTGGTGCACGACAATGAGTTTGGGGTAATTTGGCTTGATCCGGTCCAGAATGGCGCCGGTTTTATCCTTAGATCCATCATTAACGACAATCAGCCGGGTGGTTTCCGTTGGGAACTGCTGGTCTAACAGGTTTGTCCACAGGTTTACAACGTCTTCGATACAGGCTTCTTCGTTGTAGGCCGGCATGACAATCGATAATAATACGCTCATGAAGTTTAGTTGGTCAATGGAGCTGAATGATGGAAACAGCGTATAAGGGTCTCTTAGCAGTTAACAACACAAAGATAGGTATTTGTTTGGCCCACTCGCCTTAGTGGCCCTGCTGGTTAGGGAGTGGCCTGCCTTAATACGCAAATCGATCTTTCAATTTGTTGATTGGCTTCTCGATCAGGAACCACGACAGGGTAGCCAGGCCAATGGTGATTGCCAGCAAATAGATAAACTGGAAGGCAAAGGAGGTATCCAGAAATGAAACCCAACTCGTTAGTTTTCGCCACACACGCAGCACAATGTGCGTTTGCGGCGTGTGATAGGCGTTGTAGATAAAGTTATGGTACAAATACAGGCCGTAGCTGATTTGCCCCATGTACTGGCTGACCGGGTGTTCGAGCAGCGTTTTCATGGGGCCTTTAAAGCCGACAATGGCTTTCCCAATCAGGAAGAACCCGATAAACGAAGCGGCCAGCCGTTCCCACACATGGGTGTATACGTTAAAGGAATTATGGTCGATGAGTGGGTGCTGGGCGGCGTATGACTTGGCGGCCCAGACGACCAGCCCCAGGGCGGCAATGCTGCCAAGAAGCCCAATGGATGAACTGAAGAGGGCCTCGAACCGGGCGCGTTGGTAGAGCCATAGCCAGGCCATGGCCAGCCCCAGCCCGAAGGCATCCAGGCAGGTAGGCATGGACACGTACCCAATGAACCAGGGATCGCCATGTAGCAGTAGCCCATACCGCAGGCTCACGCTACCAAGCAGCATAAGCAGGGCGGTGGGCATCACCCAGGTACGTGGTAACAGAAAGAGGAGCATGGGCATAAACAGGTAGACCTGCTCTTCGACGGCCAGCGACCAAAGGTGATCGACGGTGCCCATCCAGGTAGCGTAACGGGCAATGTACAGGTTACTGGCGTAGAGGGCCAGCCAGCCAATGGTGCGGCGGACGGGCGGCTCATTGAGCAGATACAGAACAAACAGCGTCAGGTAATAAATGGGGAAAATGCGCAGTGTCCGCCGGATATAGAAGGTCTTCAGGTAACTGCCCAGATGACTTGTTTTAGGCAGGGGTAATTTGTCTTTTCCCGACAGTAGAATGCGCGAGATCAGAAAGCCGCTGAGCACGAAAAAGATGGTGACCCCCAGCGAGCCGAGGGGCAGGGTCAGCGCCGGTGGCAGCCGTTCGGCAGTCCAGTGGTCGATCAGGACCAGGCCTACGGCCAGAAAACGCACCCCGTCTAACTGAATGAGGTGATTAAGTACGGGGCGTGTCGCTGATTTGGTAGTAGGGATCATAGCGTTAGTCGGTCTACCAGTTTTTGGCAGGACCAGTAGCCAGCCGGTGCGGGGAAACCGTCAGCAACTGGCTGGTTGGTTGAATGATGCCAGCGGGCTGGTTGGCCTTGTAGTGAACGATGGCGACCTGATACGTGCCTACCTCCAGCTCGTTGTCGGGAATGACCAGTTCGATGGGCTGGTCGGTGGCGTACAAGGGCAGAAGATTGACCAGCACGCGCCAGTGCCGGCGGGGGGCGGGCAGGGCTCCATACAGGTAGGTACGTTTGGCCGACCGCAGCAGCACGTTCAGACCGGCGTCGGGCCGGGTGAGCGACGGAACATCACCACCAGCCACCTGTGCACTGAGCCGAATGACGTAGGCGTTGTTGCGTTTAAAGAGGGTGTCGACCGGAACGGGTGGCGCCTGGGTACCGATAAAAAAAGCGGGTACCTGAGCGTCGTAGAAAGCAGGTGCATTGTCGATGAGGCGACGGGTCGTATCGTCGATCGTCGAGAGTGGACTATTCGTCGTGTAGGTCCAGTTATACTGCATGTTGGTCAGCAGCATCCGGCGCAGGGCAATGCTCTCATGCGCGTTAAAGCGGAAAGCACTCCACCAGAATATACCACCGACAGCGAGCCCGATTAACGCTAAAAACCAGCCTGATCTAAAGGGAACTGCATATGTTTGGTAATAGGCTGATATACAGTAGGTGTACGTTAAAGCTAACAGTGTTAGGGAGTAGATTCTGTACCGACTCGTCAGCAGCATGTCGTGTCCGTAGCCATACCGGCCCCACACCACCACCACGGCTGTGCCCAGCAGAAAGGCCAGTGCACCAAGGCCGAATGCCTGCAACGGGGTCCAGGCTATTTTTTGGCGGGAACGGGCCAGCGCTTGGAGAAAGATGACGCCCCAGCAGGCCAGTAAACCTCCACCCAGCACGATACTGAACGGGTACGGTTTGTTTGTAGGTAGTGCCTCGACTGCAGCCCCCAGAAAAGCCAGGCATCCGCCCGCCAGTTCAAGTAGGCTGCCACGGGTTTGGGGGTGTGTGGTGGGCTGGACATAATCGCCGAAGTAGAGTGCAATCAGGAGTACGGCAGCAACGCACCAGGGAATCAATTCCTTTGTCCGGTGCTGCGCCAGCAGCAACACCAGGCCGATAGGCCAGACCAAAAAGCCGTTGCCGCTCACCAGCGTGGCGATCATGGCCAGGGTAATGGCCCACCCAATCCGGTGGTGATGCGCCAGCAGGTACAGGCAGGCTATCGACCAGCCAACGATCGAAAAATTCTGGATGGAAGAAAGCGCCCAGTACAGATTTTCCCATTGCGCCAGACTAACGATAAACAGGGCGACGGGGGGCAGGAAGAGGTACCACGGCCGGACGTAGCGGCGCAGAAACGCGCCGAACAGCACCACGAGTGCCAGCAGGCTCAGGTCCCCGTAGATCATCAGCCGTTTGAAGCTAAGCTTGCCAAACAGGGTATAATCGGCCCAGGTAAGCAGCCGGTCATAGGCAATCCGGTGTTCATTATGCTGCTTCACCACCTGCCGGAACCAGCCCAGCGGGGATGTTTCGTGTTCCAGCGCGATCAAAAAGCCTTTCAGCGCATGATCATCCCACTTGGGTACGTTCACCGCCAGGTTAGCCCAGGCCCAACTCACCGCCCCAATCGGCAGGGCCGTGAAAACCAGCGCATAGAGCCAACCCGGCCAGACCGAAGGCCTGCCTGTTGCGGCCGGGTCTGGTACGATGGGCTGTATGGGTTGACGGTGTTGCGTAAACGACATGTGCTGCGGCCTCTAGTAGCGGTACGTCTGGCCTTTAAAATCAAAGATAAGCACCCGTTGGCCTGTTTTCCCCTTTACCAGCCAAATCCGGTCCGACTGGGTGGTGTCCATGCGTTGGTAATACGTGGCTTTTTTGGGTAAATACAGGTTCGTCATCTGGGCATCTTTGATGGAAAATGGCCAGTAGGTCTTCTCAATTTCATCGGCGGGGTGAAGCCGTATGGCAGGATACAGTACCGTATCGCCGGGCGCATACTGCGTTTTAATCGATTCGGCCGCCGTCATATACGGATTCCGGATTCGGGGTACGCCGAACTGGGTATACTTTACGGCAACATCGTCGAGAATCCGTTGGTCGAGGGCCAAAATGTAATAGCCCTGCACGAGCACCACAACGCCGAGGGTCACCGCCAGAAAGCGGGGCATACGCAACAGTTGATCGAGCATCATACCCAGCAGAATCAGCGCATACGGAAACGAAAAGCTCGTATACCGTTGCGTGATGCCGTACGTATGGTCGTTCTTAAAGGCCATGATCAGCAGGAACAGCGTTGGCGTGATGAGCAGCATAGTGAGCAGCACCGCAAACTGCCGCTGGCCGGGTTGACTGTAATGGGTCATTGCCCGGTAGAGAACGTACCCAAACAGCGGTACAGCCGCCAGCACTACCTGCTGCCCCGTTTTGATGGTGGCAATCAGTAACACGCTGCTCAGTAGCACCGGAATCGCCGCCGACACCCAGGCGGGTACGCTAACCGACCGTCGATAGCGCCAGACAATTGCCAGGGCCAGTAAGCCGACAAATAGGCCGACTACGGTGTTTCGTTTACCCAGCGCATCCAGCGTCAGGCCGTTGGTGAGCCAGAAGAGGTCGGCGAAAACGGGCAGCGCCATCTTCAGAATATTTGGAATCGTGCCGGGCAGCATATAACCAAAACCGTTGTTGCCGGGGCTGCTGTAGGCCAGGTTCCGGTAAAACTGGGCCTGATAGGCCATGGTCATGAAAATGTACTTGCCGCCGCCAATGGTGAACCAGGGAACAAGCAACGTAACGGTGGCAATAAGCCAGGTCAGGCCCAGACCCAGGTACGTTCGGATGTCGCGGATATAGAAGAGCAGGTACAGGCCGTGGGCCACAAAGACCATCGCGCCCAGGCTATGCCCCAGAATGGTCATGGCGTAGGTAAGGCCATAGGCGATGTAGAGGCCCCAGGGGTGTTTGTTGGTTTGCCGCCGTTCCAGGATAAGCAGGAACAGGTACGTCGACAGCAGGGACACGAAGATGGTCATGCTGTAGCTGCGGGCCACGTGGGCGTAGGCCACGAAGAAAGGCTCGGTAGCGGCCAGGGCGGCGCTAAACAGTCCCACCCGCTCGGAGCCCGTGTAGCGAACGGCAAGCAGGTACGTTAATATGATCACGCCCATACTGAAGATCACCGACAGGAACCGGGTCGAATAATCGCCGATGCCGAAGACCTCGATCCACAGGGCCAGTAGTCCGGTATAGGCCGGGCTGTTGCTGATATCACTGCGGATAATGGCCTCGTTATAATCGGCCAGGGTTTTGGGTTTCCAGAATTCGGCGGGGGTAAAATACGTTTTGCCGGGGGTGAAGAAAACGTCTTTCTGGTTAGAGCCTTCCTGCACAACGCCCTGGGTGCAGACGAGCGTGAACTTCTCGTCGAGGAAAATACCGTGGGCGTCCAGTTTATAGATACGCAGCCCAAACGCGACCAGTAGAATCAGGGAAAGGGTGATCAGCGCTTGTCGGGAAGCGAAACTAGAGCCGGTTTGGCGAACATTCATGGGATAAACTAGCCCGCAGGCAATGGGGGGGTGGCTACAAAGTAAGCCAACACCCCGCTAACTTACAAAGTCAGGATCGTGAATTCTACCCGCCGGTTGAGCCGTCGCTTCTCTTCCGATTCGTTACTGGCGATGGGTTTGCTGGGCCCCCAGGCTTTGGTTTGAATGCGGTTTTCGGTTACGCCTTTGGTTATCAGGTATTGCTTTACCCGCTGCACCCGGTCTTCGGCCAGTTTCATGTTCAGGTTCCATTCCCCCTGGTTGTCGGTATGGCCTTCTACCAGGATAGTCATGGCTGGGTACTGCGCCAGCAGGGTTGTCAGTTGATCCAGTTCGGCTTCTGAGCCCGGCAGCAGGTCTGCTTCGCTCTGTTTAAAGAGGACGCCGCGCAGCACCACTTTGGCCCCCGGCTGAATGGGCATGATATACAGGTTCCGGCGGATGTCGCGGAATCGTTTATCACGGCTCAGGTCCAGCGTTTCAGTCATGGGGAAATAGCCATCCTTCCGGGCCGACAGTTTGTACGCTTTCTGGGTGGGCAGTACCATTTTATATTCACCCGTTTCGGGGTCATATTCCACTTTACTGAATTCTTTGTCCGTATCCAGCAGGCCAGAGACCACTTCGGTCGATACGGGCTTTTTGCTGATGGCATCCAGCACCTGCCCCGAAATGATGGCTACCGGTTCGGGCCGAATGGCGGGATACAGTTTCAACCGGAAAATATCGTCTTCGCCCAGCGAATTGGCCCGGGAGCTCAGGTAAGCGTAATCGCCGGAAGCCGGAATGGTGAAATAGCCATCCCATTCGGGGGTATTGACCGCCGGGCCAAGGTTCTCAGGAGGCGACCAGTTGGCCCAACTGTCATCGAGGCGGTGGGTAACAAAAATATCGCCGTTGCCAAAACCGGGATGTCCTTCCGACGTAAAATAGAGCGTTCGGTTATCAACGGCCAGAAACGGGGCACTTTCTTCGGCTGCCGTGTTCACTACGGCCCCCAGCGATTTGGGTTCGCTCCAACTGAGGTCAGGTGTTCGGAAAGAAACGTACAGATCCCGATCGCCCTCAGTTTCGCTTCGTTGTACTGCCAGCAACATGGTCAGTCCGTCGGGCGCGACGGTTATTTCCATCTGGGGCGGTGTGATTTCGTGGTTACTCGTTTCGGTCGGTTGCCGGGTATAGTTATTGGTAATTTTACATTCCCGTGGAAACGTCCACCCGCCTTTTGAAAAGGTCGATTTCGAGACGCCGAAGTTCAGACTGCCATCTGGCTTATAGACGTTGAGGAGGTAGATCGTTTTGCCATCGGGCGAAATGCCACTGATTGCATTGTTATCCGCATTGTTGATGGGTGCGCCAATGTTTTTGGCTTCACTCCAACTCCGATCAGTATTAAGGGTTGCGTACCAGACATCCTGCGTTTTAGCATTACCGATGTTGCCTTTGTGAGTCCTGGTAAAGTAGATCGTTCTGCCATCGGGCGAAATAACCGGGGCAACTTCCTGACCGGGCGAGTTGATGTTTGTGCCGAGGTTCTCTTTTTCCAGCGTGTTGGGCGTGTTTGGCGCTACAGTCACTGCCAGCGTTACGGGTTTATCGGCGGTTGTGATCCCGATGGCGTCGATCTGGTTGATGCCCTTTGTGCGGCTGGGGTTCAAGACCACTTTTACCTGCTGGCCAACCAGCGAACTGTCGGGTAAAATAATGCGGAGCAGCGGATCGATGGTTTTATCGCTGGCTCGGCTGGCTGCCTGCTTCTCTGAAAAGACAACGTGCTCCTGCTGTTTGGTATCATACACGATCACCCGCACAATCGCTCCCGGATTGGTCCATTCGGCCACCAGCACCTGCCGGATGGCCTGCGGTCGCGCCATGGCAACGGTAATTGACTCTTCCGTATTTCCATCCACGTTGGCGGGGGCCCAGGCGCAGGGTGTACTCTTTACCGGCAGTAAGACGCTTGGTGCACCGAGCGCCTGCGACGCTTTCATCTGTTTACCACCGCCTTCGCCCCGTCCTTCAGAGGATACGCTCACCACCCGGTCTGCCCATTGTATGGCCTGGCTGCGGCCAGCCAGGGGAAGGGCCAGCGAGACGTATAGTAGCCACCGGGGGCTGATCCGAAAGTGGGAAATAGAGTGAGGCTGAAGCGGAAACATAGGTTGATGAAGAACGATTAATTGGTCATAACGTGGTACTCCCAGGGTTTGAGTGTCATGGTCATCCCCGTTTTTAATTCCATTGGCTTATGCTCGAAGACATCGGTATACAGGCCTGCGTAGCCATCGCCACCCAGCCGAATGCTCTGCACCTGATTACTAAGGTTAATGACAACGGTGACCCGGTCATTGTCCCGTTGCCGGTAGAAGGCGTATACCTGCTCATCGCGTCCGGTCGGAATTTTTACCAGGTCGCCACCGGCTTCGCCGTTCCACAGCGCCCGGTTGCGGTGTTTCAGCGTGAGCAACGATTTATAGAACGTAGCGTCGGCATACGTTCCCCAGTTGATGGGGTCTTTCTCAAAGAACGGTAATCGCCTGTTCAGTCCTGATTCCATGCCGTTATACACCAGCGGCATGCCGTTGAAGGTGCTGGTCAGCGCTACGAAGGCTTTGGCCCCGGCTCCAAATGATTCGCTCAGGGTGCCGTTCCACGTATTTTCGTCGTGGTTCTGGGTAAACTGCATCTGGTAGGCCCATCGTGGATATTCTTTCCGGCGAAGGGCCAATAGCGAGTCGATGGCTCTGGCGTTGGCTTTTCCTTTGGCAATGTTCTTCAACAACGCGTGCATAGCCCAGCCGTAATTCATGTTGAAGCAGGAGCGGAACTGAGATGGATCACCCTCCGATTCGGCGAGCATAAACACGGGCTTTATCTTGTCGAGCGTTGGGCGGACTTCCTGCCAGAAATCATCGGGCACAAGGCCGGCCACATCCATCCGGTAGCCATCAATGTCGGCTTCACGTACCCAGAAGGTCATTGCATCGATCATGGCCGCCCGCAGGTCAGGGTTGTTGTAATTCAAATCCACTACATCGTCCCAGCCCGTTGGTTTACCTTTCTCGTCCAGCGGCGATGTCATTTTGCCACCGGCGAGCGTATACCAGTCCGGGTGTTGTTTCACCCAGGGATGATCCCAGGCGGTATGGTTGGGTACGTAGTCGAGGATAACGCGCATGCCCAGATCGTGCGCCCGCTGCACGAGTTTCTTCAGGTCTTCAAACGTGCCGTATTCCGGGTTGACCGCCTTGTAGTCGGCCACCGAATAGGGGCTACCCAATGTACCTTTTTTCTTTTGTATGCCAATAGGATAAATAGGCATTAGCCAGACAATATCAACGCCTAGCTCTTTAAGGCGGGGCAACTGGGCTTCCACACCGGCCAGATCACCTTTCGCCGAAAACTGCCGGACATTCACTTCGTAGATCGTTGCGTTTTTCGTCCACTCAGGAGCGGGTACGGTTGGGCTTGCCTGGGCGGTGGAATCGAGTTTTGTTGTAACAGATAATGAGCCGGCCTGGGTTTCGGTCTGCTCGGAACTGGTTCTACATCCCCCGACACTCAACGTCAGTACGAGCAGGGCCAGGTGAATAAAAGTGCGTTTCATAGATGTCGGTTTCAGTACGGTGGGTCCTGTTGGGCGAAATGCCTGATCCTCAGTTATCTGCGGGGAGTCAGGCGACGGTAGGAGTGGGGCGTTGTTTTAATTGCCGGATGGCGAGCAGCGGATCGTCGGCGCCAAAGACAGCCGTGCCAGCAACGGCGTAGTGAGCACCCGCCGCCAGCACAGCCCCAATGGTATTCAGATCAACGCCACCATCCACGCCAATTAGTGCCGGACTGCCTGCCCCGGCCAGCAGTCGGCGCATCTTTTGGACTTTAGGAATCGACAGCGGTAACAGTTTTTGTCCGCCAAAGCCCGGATTAATGGTCATAATCAGTACCTGATCAAAGGCATCGGTCAAGTCGGCGAGCACGTCGACGGGGGTTTGCATGTTGAGAGCTACACCCGCCCGGCAACCCGCTTCCCGAATCTGGGTGAGCGTGCGGTGCAGGTGCGTGGAGGCTTCGTAGTGCACCGTAATGGCGGCAGCTCCCGCTTTGGCAAACGCATCCACATAGCGCTCAGGCTGCACAATCATTAAATGGACGTCGAGGGGTTTGGTGGTGTGGCGGCGAACGGCTTCCATGACGGGAAAGCCAAACGAGATGTTGGGGACAAAAACACCGTCCATTACATCAATATGAAACCAGTCGGCCTCACTGCGGTTAATCAGTTCGACATCTCGTTGTAAATTGGCAAAATCGGCGGCCAGGATAGACGGAGCCAGTAGTAAATCGGTCATGGTAAACGCGTGAGCAAGCTTATTAAACGGCGAAAGCCTGCGGACTGTAAAGCTAAGCTTGTAAAACTACCTTTTTTTTGCCTGAATGCCGAAACTCCGCCATCTTCGTGCCGTCCAGAATCTGTCCTGTCTAAACGGCCATCGACCGGCCGCTATTGCCTCTTTATCCATGTCTCCACAAGACCGTATCCAGGAGTTGACGACCCAACTCAATTACTACAACGATCAGTATTATCAACATAGCCAGTCGGTTGTGGATGACTTTACATTCGATAAGTTACTGGCCGAACTCCAGTCATTAGAAAAGCAATATCCTGATCTGACCCTACCCGATTCTCCCACGTTGCGGGTTGGCGGTACGATCAGCAAGGAATTTACGACGGTTTATCACCGTTTTCCCATGCTTTCGCTCGGGAATACATATTCAGAAGCCGACCTGACCGAGTTTGACGCCCGGGTACGAAAAGGGCTCAACGGGGAGGCATTCGAGTATATCTGCGAACAAAAATTCGACGGGGTAGCCCTTAGCATGACCTACGAGAACGGCCTCTTGGTGCAGGGAGCTACCCGTGGCGATGGGGTTCGCGGCGATGATATTACTAACAATATCCGTACCATTCGGACGGTGCCCCTGCGCATCACCGCCGATCCGCTTCCTGCCCTGTTCGAGGTACGGGGTGAGGGTTTTCTGCCCCTGGCGGAGTTTGAGCGGATCAACAAAGAGCGCGAAGATATTGGCGAACCGTTGCTGGCCAATCCGCGCAATGCGGCCTCAGGTACGTTCAAACAACAGGATTCGTCGGCAGTAGCCAAACGGCGGCTGGATTGTTACCTCTACTCGTTTCTGGCGGACGAATCGGTGTTTGCCACGCATGAAGAAAGTTTGCAGAAGATGGCCGACTGGGGGTTCAACGTGTCGCCAACCTGGGCGAAATGTGCCGATTTAGCCGCTGTACTGGCTTATATCGCCACCTGGGAGACAAAACGCTTTACCCTGCCGCTCAACACCGACGGCATTGTGATCAAAGTAAACCGCTACGATCAGCAGCGCGAACTGGGTTACACGGCCAAGAGTCCGCGCTGGGCGATTGCCTATAAATACAAAACGGTAGCGGCGGCAACCACGCTCAACAGCGTGAGCTACCAGGTGGGGCGTACGGGCGCGGTTACGCCGGTAGCTCACCTGTCGCCGGTGTTGCTGGCCGGAACGGTGGTAAAACGGGCGTCGTTGCATAACGCCAATGAGATTGCCCGGCTTGGTGTGATGCTGGGCGATACGGTTTTCGTGGAGAAGGGCGGCGAAATTATTCCGAAAATAACCGGCGTAGATCTTAGCAAACGGTCTGAGTTGGTGCGCCCCGTCGATTACCCCACGCACTGCCCGGCCTGTGGCACTGAGCTGGTCCGTCGCGAGAAAGAGGCGCACTTCTATTGCACCAACGAGAAACATTGCCCGCCGCAACGGCAGGCTCGTTTCGAGCATTTCATTCAGCGCCGGGCCATGAATATCGAAAGCCTGGGCGAAGGCAAGATCGAATTGCTGATCGATCAGGGCCTCGTAGACAGTCCCGCCGATTTATATGAGTTGACGAACGACAAGCTGCTGGGGCTTCAGAAGACGTATCCGGCCAGTCCGATCGTGCATGAAGACGGAACGGAAGAGCCGGGTAAAGCCCGGACGGTGAAGTTCGGTCAGAAAACCGTTGATAATATTTTGACGGCCATTGAGCGGTCAAAGTCGCAGCCGTTTGCCAACGTGTTGTTTGCGCTGGGTATCAGGTACGTTGGTCGAACAACGGCCGACCGGCTGGTCGATTATTTCGGCTCGATGGATGCGCTGATGGCGGCCCCGCTCGACATACTGGCGGGTGTACCCGACGTGGGGCCGCGCATTGCCGAAAGTGCGTACCTGTGGTGTCAGGACGACGAAAACCGGCGCTATATCGATCGGCTCCGGGCGGCCGGGCTGACGTTTGTTTCGGAGAAAAAAGAAGTCGCCCAGGAGAGTGAGTCGCTGGCGGGGAAGACGTTCCTTTACACAGGTACGTTCGCCAATTTCAGCCGGGAGACGCTCGAAGAACGGATTGCCGCCAACGGCGGACGGTTGTTGAGCGGTGTTTCCAAAAAACTAAACTACCTGATCGTGGGTGAAAACGCGGGGCCGTCTAAAGTGCAGAAAGCGCAGCAACTGAATGTTACCCAGCTCAGCGAAGACGAGTTCATGGCGATGCTGGGAGAATGAGCAAGTGTCATGTTTCATGTTTCAGGTTTCGAGTGACACTGCCAATCAACTAAATGGTGAGTCAACAACGCCACTGGAAACCTGAAGTCTGAAACCTGACACTTGTAATACTTAACTCGTACCTTTGTAAGGGCCAATATGACCTTTCTCTGCTCATGCACACACAGTTTCACGGTGTGGGTGTTGCCATCGTAACACCTTTCAATACGGACCATTCCATCGACTTCGATGGTTTTGGCCGGGTTATCAATCACATCTCAGAAGGAGGTGTGCGGTATATCGTGCTCCAGGGCACCACGGGCGAATCGCCGACCGTGACAAAAGCCGAGAAGCAGCAGTTGCTTCAGTACGTAAACGAAAACAATCCGCGTAACCTGCCCATCGTGTTTGGCGTTGGCGGAAACGTGACCGCCGATGTCGTAAGCGGCATGAAGGATATTGATTTTCAGGGCGTCGATGCTATTCTGTCGGTTTGCCCTTATTACAATAAGCCTGGAAAACGGGGCGTAATCGAACATTTTACGCGCGTTGCCGACGCCAGCCCGGTCCCCGTTATCCTGTACAACATTCCGTTCCGCACCGGCATTAACATGTCGGCCGAAACGATTGTTGAACTGGCTCAGCACCCGAATATCATTGGCGTAAAAGAAGCTTCCTGCGTCATTGAACAGTGCATGGAAATTGCCCGCGACAAACCGGACGATTTTCTGCTCATCTCCGGTGATGATGTGCAGGGCGTTCCCATCATCAGCATCGGTGGGGTAGGGGTTATGTCGGTGATTGCCAACGCGTTTCCCGCCCGTTTCTGTGGCCTGATCGACGCGGCACTGCAAGGTGATTTCCGAACTGCCAGCCGTGAGCTCAGCCACTTCCTGCGCATTGATCCGTTGCTCTACGAAGAAGGTAACCCGGTGGGTGTGAAGAAAATCATGGAATTGATCGGCCTGATGGGCTCTGATGTTCGTCTGCCACTAATGAAAGCATCAGATGACCTGGGTGAGCGAATGAAGGCCGTTCTTCAGCAGGATCACCTGCTGGAATTAGTAGCTTAGTCAACTGAACAAATAGACAAAATTCTTTGTTTGCCAGACAAATGTCTATATTGGTTTTTGGTAAATAAACAGCACATGGCAGTTCAGGATCGTAACCGATTAGTGTTAGCCGCCCTGCGGGGAGTACCGGCCCTGCTTTTCTTCGAGGTGGCCGATCAGACCGGGTACCGGCGCGAGCAGGTTGCCGAGGTGTTCGATACGTCGTTGAAAACGTTTCAACGGTACGAACGTGAACACCGGAATCTGAACCCGCAGGATAGCGAGAAAGTACTAAAAATTCAGGCACTCTTCAGCCGGGGCACCGACGTATTCGGGTCGGCCGAGGCCTTTCGTCGCTGGATGGACAAACCGGCTTTCGGGCTGGGTGGTCAAGTGCCGTTTGCGCTACTCCATACCTCCGGAGGAATCGATCTGATCATGGATGAGCTCATTCGGATCGACTACGGCGATCTGGCTTAACGGGTGGAGGTATATCGAATTACCCGCGCCATCTATACGGATCGGTTGGTGGCGTCGGGCGGAGCAGCCCGTTGGAATAGCCGGGGTCGTTTCGTTATTTACACGGCTGGTAGCCGCGCACTGGCCTGTCTGGAAAACGTTGTTCACCGGAGTGGTGAAGGCCTGCAGGAATTATTCCGGGTCATGGTTATCGACGTACCTAACGCCTTACCGGTTGATACGATTACCCTGGCCGATCTGCCCACTGACTGGGCTGATTATCAGAACTATGATATCTGTCAGCAACGGGGCGAATTATGGTTGCTCCGGGGAGCTGCCCCTGTGTTGAAAGTGCCGTCGGCCGTGGTGCCGCAGGAGTGGAATTACTTACTCAACCCGGCTCATCCTTCTTTTGCTGCCATACAGTTACTGCGCACCGAAGCCTTTACATTTGATCCCCGTTTGAAAAGCTAGCTAGCGGTGATGTAGCCGGTGAATGCTGCCTCGATGGGCGGTTCGTTTGCGGCTAATGGGCTCATCACCAACCCTAAACTGGTGCGTGGCAGCGTCTATATTTCAAGGCATGTTTTAGATAGCGGATAATTGTATTTCAGTAAGAATATAGAGGTGTTCCACGAAGGCGAACGTACCTGGAACGTACCTGGCCAGTGAAGCCTGTAGATAGGAGATATAAGCCTCCAGACGGGCGATTCAAGGCTTTATTTTCTCTTCTGGTGAAAATTTTGTATATTTGTCTATAGCCCTTCCGTGTGAAACGGTACGGGCAGAAATTGCAAATTTTCGCGAAATTCCCCCTTCCGTTTATGGCAGAACAGACTCCCGAAATGGAGAATCCCAGCAACATTGTCCCCATTAATATTGAGGATGAAATGCGTGGGGCATACATCGATTATTCGATGTCGGTTATCATCTCGCGGGCCTTGCCCGATGTGCGTGATGGCCTCAAACCCGTTCACCGCCGCGTATTGTTTGGCATGGCCGAACTGGGTGTAAACTACAATAAACCGCATAAGAAATCGGCCCGTATCGTGGGCGAAGTGCTGGGTAAATACCACCCACACGGCGACTCATCGGTGTATGATACCATGGTGCGTATGGCCCAGGACTGGTCGTTGCGCTACCCGATGGTGGATGGCCAGGGAAACTTCGGCTCCGTCGATGGGGACTCACCAGCGGCGATGCGTTATACAGAAGCCCGCCTGAAACGGATTGCCGACGAAATGCTCGGTGATATCTACAAGGAAACGGTTGATTTCCAACCCAACTTTGATGATTCGCTGGAAGAGCCAACCGTCATGCCAGCCAAGCTGCCTAACCTGCTGCTCAACGGCTCGTCGGGTATTGCCGTTGGGATGGCTACCAACATGGCTCCTCACAACCTTACGGAGGTAGTGGATGGTATCACGGCCTTTCTGGATAACCCCGACATTACCATTGATGAACTGATCAGGTTTGTCGTGGCACCTGACTTCCCGACGGGAGGTACGATCTTCGGCATGAGTGGTGTGCATTCCGCGTTTCATACAGGGCGCGGCCGGGTGGTGATCCGGGCTAACGCCACGATCGAAGAAAACCGGGGCAAAACGCAGATTATCGTTACGGAGATTCCGTACATGGTCAATAAGTCGGTGATGCTCGAAAAAACGGCCGATCTCATCAATGAGAAGAAGATCGAAGGTATTTCGGCGTTCCGCGATGAATCGGATCGGGATGGGATGCGCGTAGTGTACGATATCAAGCGGGATGCCAATGCCAGCGTGGTGTTGAACAACCTGTATAAGCATACGGCGCTCCAATCATCGTTCAGTATCAACAATGTGGCGCTGGTGAAAGGGCGCCCTATGATTCTGAACCTCAAAGACATGATGCGCTATTACGTAGAGCATCGCTATGAGGTGATTACCCGACGTACCCAGTACGAACTGCGTGAAGCCGAAAAGCGGGCGCACATTCTGTTGGGCCTGCTCATCGCCCTGGATAACATCGACGCGGTGATCGAACTGATTCGTTCGTCGAAAGATGCTGAGGTGGCCAAGAATGGCCTGATGGAGAAGTTCGCCTTGTCAGAAATTCAGGCGAAAGCCATTCTGGAAATGCGTCTCCAGCGCCTGACCGGTCTGGAACGGGCCAAGATTCAGGCGGAGTACGACGAGTTGATGCGTGACATCGCCGACTATAACGACATACTGGCCAGAGACGAGCGGAAGAAGCAGATCATCAAAGATGAACTGGCCGATCTGCGGGCCCGGTTTGGCGATCCACGACGTACCCAGATCAACGCCCTGGGCGATGGTGACCTGGATGACCTGTCGTTGATCGATGATGAAGAGATGATCATTACCATCTCGCACGAAGGCTACATCAAGCGGACGGCGTTGACCGAGTATCGTCAGCAGGGGAGGGGTACAAAAGGATCGAAGGGGGCATCGTCGAAAGACGGCGACTTCACTGAATTCCTGTACTCAGCCACTATGCACAATACGTTGCTCATCTTCACCCAGAAGGGGCGGATGTACTGGTTGCCGGTTTACAAGATTCAGGAGGGTGCCCGTGACGCCAAGGGAAAACCGCTACCAAACTACATTCAGATCGACAGCGACGATAAGGTACGGGCGGTAATCAACGTGAAGAACCTGGATGACCCCGACTACATCAAGAATAATTTCATTGTGATGTGTACCGAGCAGGGAACGATTAAAAAGACCTTGCTGGAAGCCTACTCAAACGTTCGCCGGACCGGTATTATCGCCATCACCATTGACGAAAGCGATCGCCTGCTGGACGTGGTCATGACAAACGGTGATAATGACCTGGTGATTGCCTCGCGCGCTGGTAAAGCGGTTCGTTTTCACGAAACCCGGGTACGTCCGATGGGTCGTACAGCAGCCGGTGTTAAAGGCATTACACTTGATGATGAGGTAGAAGACGATCGGGTGATCGGCATGGTTTGTATCGGCCGACCGGATGCGCAACTGCTGGTTATTTCGGAAAATGGATATGGTAAACGGTCGCCCATTGATGAATACCGGGTGACAAACCGGGGTGCCAAAGGGGTAGGTACGTTGAAGATTACGGAAAAAGTAGGTGCGCTGGTTGGTATCCTTCAGGCATCTGATGAAGACGATCTGATGGTCATCAACCGGTCAGGTATCCTGTTGCGTACACCGGTTAATGCCATTAACGTTATTGGCCGGAATACGCAGGGCGTACGGATCATTAAACTACGTGAAGGTGATGCTATCTCATCGGTAATGACCGTTTTACGTGATGAAACAGACGTGGCCGACGAATCCGCTGAAGTTGTTGTAAGCGACGATCCAACTCCCGAGGCGGCTGAATAATTGCCTGAGAGCCAGTTAATAATTTATTGCAACGAGCCTCCGTGTTAAACCGGAGGCTCTTTTTTATGTCAAAATGCCGGGTGAAATGTGTATTTTCGCCGTATTGTTGAACAAAACTTAGTATTAGACTACATGGCACATCAAACGATGGCACACTCCATGACACATTCCGTGAAAACCATGATGGCCGTATCGGCAGCGACACTCTTATCCGTGTCTGCAATGGCCCAAAATAAAGCCCTTCTTTTCAAAGAACAGGGTGCTTTGGACAAAGCCAAAACCGAAATTGATAATAACGTCAATGACCCTAAACTGGCTACTAAAGCCAAGACATGGGTAAGCCGGGCGCAGATTTATGAGGCGTTGGCTAATGATACGAAAGCATCGGCGCTCGACTCAAATGCAGCGATGGTCGCCTATGATTCCTACAAAAAAGCCCTGGAGGTAGAGCCAAACGGCAAAATGACCAAGGAAATCAACGACGCCTTGTCAGGGCAGATGCTTTATTCGGCTATGATGAATCAGGGCATACGGCGGTATCAGGCCAAGAGCTACGATGCGGCGTATACGGCTATGTCATTGGCTGCCAACATCAATGCCAAGGATACCACTGCACCGATGTATGCCGGGATCAGTGCCCAGCAGGCTATGTCGGCGAAAGGAGAGGGGGCCAACCGCGCCGAGTACATGACGAAGACCAAACAGCAGTTTGAAAAATATGCGGAGAATGGTGGTCGTGATGTAACGATCTGGGCTAGCCTGGCGCAGATGTACAACAGCGATAAAGAAGTAGACAAGGCCCTGGCTACGCTGGATCGGGCCATGAAAATCTTCCCGACCAACCGGGACCTGGGCACAACGCGGGTGAGCATCCTGCAATCGTCGGGCCGGATGGACGAGGCGATCAATGGCATGAAGGAATTGTACGAGAAAAACCCGAACGATGCCCAATCGGCGGTGAACCTCGGTATCATGTATGATAACAGTGCGCAGCAGTTTTCGGCCGATGCAAAAAAAGCTGCTGACGAGGCAAAGAAAGGAGGCAAGCTGACCAAGAAGCTAGCCGACGAAAAAGCACTTATGGATACCTATATGAGTGAGGTTGTTCGGTTAACGGCTGCTATAAAGAAACAGCCAAAGAGTGCTGAACTGAAGCGTCAACTGACGGACGTTCAGACCAAGATAGCTGAGCAGAAAACGAAGATGGCCGAACTTGATCAGCAGGTTAAAGCAGAAGCCGCTAAAGGAGTCGATGGCACTGCTTTACAGGCTAAAGCAACTGAGCTGAGCAAGAAAGCGAATGATACGAAGGCTATTGCCCGTGACTACTATCAGAAAGCGCTGACTGCAGACGCCAACAACTTCGAAGCCAATTTCAACACGGGTGTCGGTATATTTAACGACGCTGTGGAGATGAAGAGCGAGGTTGATAACATGAGCATGGCTGAATACACAAAGAGTGGTAAAGAAGTGGAAGGCCGTGTGTGTGGTAAGTTCAAACAGGCATTGCCTTTTTTCCAGAAAGCTAAATCAGTGAAGGCAGACGACGCAACGTTGAACAGTACGCTGGAACAACTGGAAGGTATCTTGAAGCAGTTTGAAGACAAGAAAGTAGCCTGTGTAGATCCAGGTAAATAAAGAGTTGAAGGGAGGCTAAAACGGCTTCCCTTCTTTTTGTCGGTTTTTACTTAACATAATATAAATTATACAACTAAACAGAAGGACGTTATTCACGTCTTATCAACAACATATCCACGTGAAACGTTAATGTATTACTAGAGAGTGAGTTAACTAAAAAACGCGCTATATGGATCATATAGCGCGTTTTTTAGTCGAATAAAGCTAGACGTTAAGTAAGCTTGCCCGACGATTTATACACACCCTCTACTTAAAGTAAAAGCCATTGGGTACGTAGCCCACGGCAACAGAATCGATGCGGAGACCTGTTGGCTGAAAGCGCCTCACGACGCCTTTACTCGTTGAGTCGCGCGAGTAACCACCGTAAATAATCCCGGTAGATGGATCAACGCCAAGCCCGGTGAACGATTGATTCAGTAAGGGTTTATCCACTGGAATTGATGTGGCGCCAGCCGGAAACGAGTAAACGGCTCCTTTTAGCAGGAAATAGAACGTTTGGCTGGTAGCGTTAAAAACCAGGTTGGTTGGGTTGCCAGCTACTGGATGACCACCAATACTGACGTGGCCGACTACTTGCCGGGTTACCGGATTGATACGGGCCAGTTCAGCGGTGGTCGTGCCTCCGGCGGTAAGCCGGCTTGGCTTTCCGCTGCAAAGTACATTGACAAGTCCTGCTGTAGGGTCATAGATAACAGAAGTCGGTACGTCCCCTACCGGAATAGTCGTTACGACCTGGTCTGTTATTGTATTGATGACAGAAACGGTGTTTCCATTATCAGGACCACCTGAGTTAGCCACGAACAATTGGTCGCCAACAACGACCATCTGTTCTGGTCCCGGGCCAACCGAAATATGATTAATTACCTTTCGATCCGCCAAGTTAACGATTGCTATACCTGGGGCCATCGTTTTACCTCCCCAGTAGCTGACATATCCTTTGAGGTAAAAGCCACTCTGTGGAGGTGCCGCAACCATATATCGGCACTGCTCAACATTTTTATCAACCAGCGCAATGCTACGGAAGGTACTGTTTTCAACTACTTCCACTTTATCGCTATTGCTAACGAGCAGGTACCCTTTACCATCAATTTCAGTATAGGATCGAAGAAGATCGCCAAGAGGCCGATCGTTGGTAGTTGTAAAGATGCTGTTTACTGATCCCCTATCAGATGAAATAAAGCTTACTGATGCGTTCCCTTTACCGGACTGTCCTGCTTCGAGCACAATGACACCATGCTCATATGGTTCGGTCCGCAGAGGTTCTGTGATGGTGCAGGCTTCTGAAAAAAACAGAAGCGTTAAACCAAGAAGCGATAAACGTAATGGACGATGCTGATACATGAAATAATGAATAAGTGGATAAAGATACCCATCAATAAAGCTTCAGCGATTATATGTTAGTGATTGGATCGGGATAATACCCGCCAACCACCTGTTCAGGTACGTCCCGTCAGGCTGGCGTATATTCCCGGAACGTCCCATCGGTATAAAAGATTAAGATACGATCAATAACCTGTTTTGTTGTGCCAGTTTGTTTTGGAATGATCGTTTCGTTTCCTTGATTGGTTGACATCGCCTGAGGGGCAGTGTCGGATGGAAGAGGTGATTTCGGAGGGTCATGAGGTGGTGCCTCATCTGTTGATAATTGTATATCGGATTCCAGAAACCACTCATATGTAAATTCAGGAAAGCGTCGCACAATTTTCTGAATGATATCCAGGCTAGGCCTGTTGCGGCCAGAAAGTATATGGGAAATACTGGAGCGTTGAACGCCAATATCGTCAGCCAGGTAGGAAGGCGATAAGTTCTTGATTGTCAAGACCTGTTTAATTTTGTCATTGATTGACATTTGTATGAAGTTGCTATATGTAAATTACTTTTGTAAATATAAGGTGTCTATATACAATTGTCAATGAGTAGGCAATTAAATAGCCCGCATTACATTTGTAATACGGGCTACGCTCACTCTTGTAGAATGGAGATTGACAAAGTTAAACAGCTACGTTGTTTTCGCGTAGTGCTTCGTTGAGCGACGTTTTCAAATCTGTTGACGCCTTACGCTGACCAATGATTAGGGCGCAGGGTACCTGGAAGCTTCCGGCTGGAAACTCTTTTGTATAACTGCCTGGAATGACAACGGAGTTAGCTGGTACGAATCCTTTGTATTCAACTGGTTTTTCGCCAGTGACGTCTATCACTTTAGATGACCCGGTGATGGTAACACCAGCACCCAGAACGGCCCTGCTCCCGATGCGGGCGCCTTCTACAACAATGCACCGCGACCCAATAAAGGCACCATCTCCAATGATTACCGGGGCTGCCTGTGGCGGCTCGAGTACCCCTCCTATTCCGACGCCTCCACTTAGGTGAACGTCGTTTCCTATCTGTGCGCAACTGCCTACCGTAGCCCAGGTATCAATCATGGTACGCTCACCAACATAAGCTCCAATATTAACGTATGAGGGCATGAGAATGGCACCCGGTGCCAGGTAGGCCCCGTGGCGTACCGTGGCCGGAGGAACAACCCGTACGCCTTTTTCCGCGAAGTCAGATTTTAGCGGAATTTTATCGTTGTAGGAAAAGATACCGACCTCTTCCGGTTTCATGGTCTGACTGATGAAGTAGAGGAGTATCGCTTTCTTGACCCACTCGTTAACCTGCCATTCCTCTCCTTCCTTGCCATCTACTGGCTCAGCTACACGAATTTTCCCATCGTTCAATTCCTGTATTACATTGTCAACAATGGCTTTGTAAGTGGGGTTGGATAATAAAGAACGATCTGTCCAAGCCTCAAGAATTTGTGTTATTTTGTTACTCATAATAGAAAGTAATACTTCATTAATGTGGTGTTAACTGACTGATAAACAGCGTATTTAAGTTGAATCAATTTTGAATGAGCAAATAATATTTTGTCATAAAAATTGAGGACCTACTAATCAAAGTCAAATCTATTAGAGATGCGCAATCAGTAGGTTTGGATTCGGTTGTAAATATAAGGGCATTCGATTTGTATACTTTGTCTTTACCATATGAACCTCTTAAAAGCCCTCACTTAATTACGAAGCTAACTCTGGTTACGGGTATGCATCTCATCTGGACCTGTAGTTGGGGCTATATGTTTACATATATATGAGGAGTCATTATAGTTAATCGATATGCTGTATATGTGTTGGTCTTGCTCTGTCTTTCTGGAATTTTGGTTGACGTGTATAACCTGGAACTGGCGTAAGTGATAATAGGTGTTAGACAATTAGGTAAGAGTAATTCTATGATTCACTTATTTACGTTGGTATTTAACTTTGGAAGTCAAATATGCTTTCAATAAATGTGTAAGTAGGGTTTAATCATTTCGTAGGCTGCTCAGATGGACATTTGTCCTATGGTGTATTCCATTTTCCCATAAACGGAACGAATGTTCATCTAAATAAGCCCAAACTAGCTAAGTTGATAACTGGGTGATTTCTTTACTTTTTTTGTATTGTTATGCCACCCTTTTATTAAAGGCCCTTATCATGATATCCTTATTTTGTTAGCAGTATTAATGAATAGTAATCTAAAAGTATCTATAGTTCTAAACAGACAGGGGCAATACGATCTTAGCAGATCAAGTTAGCAACAAAGGCATTAGTAATATTAGCAATTCAATAGTAAATTTATTAGCAAATGTCAATTATTACTATTATTTATAGTTAATCAGCTAAAATTTAGCGAAATAATTAGCTTGTTTAGGGTAAATTTATTAGTAAATAGTCGTTTTTGCTAAATTCTGTTGCTATTATACTACTGCTGTACTAATATATTTGCTAAAATCAAGTCTTTTTGCTAAATATCTGTCAATGTCATGTACCTCCCCTATATTTGGGCTGTTAACCAAACCTGTTTGCATAACGAATGGCAACCATTAAAGTAGCTATCAATGGATTTGGACGCATTGGCCGTCTATCGTTCCGTCGATTATTGGAAAAGGAAAACATTGAGATTGTTGCAATAAACGACCTCACTGATAATGCCACACTAGCACATCTGCTAAAATATGATTCTGTTCATGGTCGTTTCCCCGGACAAGTAAGCGCAGATGCAGACAGCATCACAGTAAACGGTAAGCGGATTAATGCTTATGCGGAACGTGATCCTAAATTATTACCCTGGAAAAGCCTCGGCGTAGACGTCGTTCTTGAGTCAACAGGACGGTTTGTCGATGAGGCGGGCGCAGGTCAGCATCTACAGGCGGGAGCCAAAAAAGTAGTTATCTCAGCACCGGCTAAAGGCAATATTCCAACAGTCGTACTAGGTGTAAACGACAACACACTAACGGGCAGCGAGACAATTATCTCAAACGCATCCTGCACAACGAACTGTCTGGCTCCAATGGCTAAAGTACTTGACGATAACTTCGGTATCGAAAAAGGCTTTATGACAACCATTCACGCCTACACGGCTGACCAAAACCTGCATGATGCCCCTCACTCCGACCTTCGTCGGGCACGGGCCGCTGCTTTATCAATCGTTCCGACATCAACGGGCGCTGCTAAAGCGGTTGGTTTAGTATTACCTCATCTGAAAGGAAAACTTGATGGAAACGCCATGCGTGTTCCTACACCAGACGGCTCTATCACCGATCTGTCAGTTATCCTGAAACGTGAGGCTACCGCTGAAGAAATCAACGCGGTCATGAAACAGGCATCGGAAACAACGATGAAAGGCATTCTGGAATTTGCTACCGATGAACTGGTATCAGTAGATATTATTGGTAACCCTCACTCCTGCGTATTCGACTCAAAGCTGACCACATCAATGGGAAACTTTGCTAAGGTCGTTGGTTGGTACGACAATGAGTACGGGTATTCTAGTCGGGTAGCCGATCTTATGGAGCGGTTATTTAACTAAGCATTCCAGAATAACTCCCAAAAAGCGGGCTGGGTAAAGAGATAACTTCTTTACTTAGCCCGCTTTTTGACTTTGCAGGTAGTTGATCGAAAAGCCCTTCGCAAAGAACATCCCTTCATATTTTGTCTTGATGCCAAGGTGAATGTCATTCAGAGCAGATTGATAAAGATCAGTCGTCGAGGCTAGTATAATAAATCCATTCTGGGGAAGAGTACTTAAGCTATACTCGAAGAAGGGAGAATGATCTGTTTTGAGGTGCAGCAATCCGTCTGGTTTCAGAATAGACCGGTAGAGAGCCAGAAATGATGCGTAAGTAAGGCGATGCTTTTCCTGCTTGTCGCGAGGCTGGGGGTCAGGAAACGTGATCCATATTTCGTCTACTTCATGCTCACCAAAGAACTCAAGCAGGTACTGAACATCGGTACGCAGAAACGCAACGTTGGCCAGGTTTGCATCAAGAGCTGCCTGAGACCCTCGCGCAATACGATCCCCTTTTATATCAATCCCAATAAAATTTCGCTCAGGATACGCCTGGGCTAGTCCCACTGTATATTCTCCTTTGCCACAGCCTAGCTCAAGCACAATTGGGTTCGTGTTCTTGAAATAATCACTGAGCCAATGCCCTTTGATGGTCGAATAAATGGGCTTCCCCCGTTCGATGACATTATCGGCTTCGCGATTTTGCTCAAAACGGTACATTTTCCGGCGTCTTGCCATGCTACTTATAAAGAATTTACTTCGGCCACCACATAGGTGCTACCGGTGATAAGAATAAAATCGTCGGGGTCAGCCTCCTGACTGGCCGCCGCCAAAGCAAGATTGACATCTGCATAACCGACTCCGGCCAGACCCACCGAACCAGCCAGGCTCACTAATTCGTCAACAGGCAGTGCCCTGGGCGAATCGGCCTGACAAAAGTAATAGATCGCGTTCGTCGGTAATAAGGCTAAGACAGCCAATACATCTTTATCGCGCACGAAACCGATCACCAGACGAAGTGCCCGGTGCGGAATTGTCTGGACTGTGGCCAATAGTGCCTCAATACCTGGTTTATTATGCGCCGTATCGGCTATAACGATTGGCCGTTGCTGTAGCCATTGAAATCGACCTTTCAACCCCGTCTGGGCGGTTACCAATCGACACCCGTCAACCAGCGCCTTCTGGTGCACCGGGTAGGCCGATTGTATTACCTCAACCGTAGCAAGTACCGTCTTTAGATTCGCGAGTTGATAAAGACCTGTCAATGGTAAGTCAACTGTAACTGGCTGTTCATCAGTATGAAGGTGATAACACAGCACTTTCCTAACACCGTTAGCTAACCCGCTGTCGGCTAAATGCCATTGCTGATCAGCGAAGACAATGGGTGACTGGTTGGCTTCGGCTATAGCCGTAAATACCGGACTTGTTTCGGACTGGCTTTCGCCGATAACGACAGGTACGTTCGGCTTGATAATTCCCGATTTTTCCGCCGCGATTTTAGGTAATGTATCGCCCAGCACCTCCACATGATCCCACCCAATGTTGGTGATTACACTAGCCATCGGCGTAATGATATTGGTCGAGTCAAGCCTCCCTCCCAACCCAACTTCCACAATAGCCAGGTCAACCTGCTCACGGGCAAAGAAATCAAACGCCATCGCTACGGTCACTTCAAAGAAAGAGGGCTCGATGGTTTCGATGAGCGGGCGATGATTCCGAACAAACTGAGCCACATCAGCCTCTGGTATAGGAAGTCCACCAAGCCGAATACGCTCGGTAAACGATTTTAGATGAGGTGAGGTATATAACCCAACCCGGTAACCAGCCAATTGGTAGATGCTCGCCAACAAATGCGATGTACTACCCTTGCCGTTGGTACCGGCCACGTGAATGCTTCGAAACTGATGCTGCGGGTTACCCAGCGCTTCGCAGAGAGCCAGCACATTGGTCAGGCCGGGCTTATAAGCAGAAACGCCCACCCGGTGAAATACGGGCAGGCGATCATATAAATACGAGATAGCCTCGTTGTAAGTCATACGCTAGTTGGCACTAATGGATATCGTCAACGTACCTACCGCCAGTTCTGACGGCGTTACGGAGCCTTTAGGCCGCAATTTAAACCGCATTACCTGACGACGGTAAAAACTTTCGACCGATGGGCTTACAGTTTGCTGCATGGGCCGGGCCGACACGATGTTTCCGTCACTATCAACACGAATCTGGTAGATGATTTTGCCTCCTTCATCCGAGTCATCTTTATCCAGTTTATTATTCCCAAACGACCAGCCCGAGACGTTCAGCGCAACACCACTCTTGCTACCACCGGGCTTTCCGTAAAACTCTTTGGCATTGATGTTCCCATCTGGATTGCCCTTATCGCCTACCCCCGACTTGTCATCGCCATTGTTGTTGCCTCCCGTTCCGGCTGCCCGACCGTTAGTGCCGTTGGAGCCTGCTGCGCCTGAGGACCGTTTATACAAGGCACTAGGATCGACTGTCTCTACCTTTTTTACCGGTTCGGCTCTGGGCGGAGCCGGTGTCGATTTAGGCGAGGTTGCTTCCGGGCGTTTGGTTTCGGGCCGTTCGGGCACACTAACGGGGCTCTCCGTCCGGCTGGCGATGATTGGCTTTTCCGCGGGCGATTTACTGGTTTTCGTTTCTTCCGTCCGCGTTGTTGGGGCCACGGGGGTACGTTCTACCCGGGGCGTAGTCGTCACCTTTGGGTTCGGTCTATCTTCTGATTTCTTAACGTTCTCGGCCCGCGGCGAGGGATTAGGCTTATTGTAGGTCTGAACAGAACCACTCCCCACATCAGATGTACCGAAGTTCACCTCAACATATTCCACGGGTGGTGGATTTGGGGTGGAACTTGACAGGGTCACCAGAAACAGGATAATCAGTATACCCACCATAGCTGCTGTTGCCGAGGCAAAAGCAACGGTGCGGGCTTCAGTTTCGTTTTCGTACGCAATACGCATAAGTGAGCGTCGGTCAGGTGAACCGATTTATTCCCTAACGAGTAGCCAGGGCCTTTCGTTATACTGTTCAGGTACAAACATAAAAAAAGGCGACTGGATGGCCGCCTTTTTTTGCTCTTGAGGAAGGTTCACTGATTAATTACGCATGATCCAGGGGGTAATGCCTGTTAATGAGTTAAGCGAATCAATACCCGCTTCGGCTTCTGTCAGGGTGTGTGCACCAATGGCCGCTACTTTAATGAGCCCCTTTCCCTGGAGAATGTAGGCATCTGAATAGCCGGCTTTCACCAGGCGTTTCTTGAAACGAACGGCGTTGATCCGACTGGCGAAGCTACCGGCGATAACGGTGAAATTCGTTTTCGCCTCAGGAGCCGTTTCTACCCCCGGCGCAGGTACGTTGGTTGACCCGGCAACCAATGATTTACGGGCGTCTACTTTTGCGGCTGTAGCCACTTCTTTTACTGAAGCGACGGGGATAGAAGCCTCAGCTTCAGTCGTAGCCACGGAAACAACTACTGGTTTCTCGGCGGTCTTGGTTGGTTCAACGGCTGGTTTAGGCGCTGATACCGTCGACTCAGTTCTTAAAAAATCGGGTAGCCGGAGCAACGAAGCAGGGTTCAGACTACTTTGAAGCGGATCGCCGGGGCGAATTACCGAGAAGTAGCTGATGAAGCCTAACGAACCAACCAGCAGGGCCGCCGCTGCCCAGCGCCATACCTGACCCGACCGCCGGGGCGGCATGGATAACACCTGCCCTTCCTCAACGTCGACCGTTGTGGCCAGCGCAGCCGTTTGTACAGACGCAACCGCAGGCAGATGACGTACCTGCGGCACCGGCAACTGTTTCACAACTGGTACAGGCTGAGCCAGGTGAACCACCTTGTTGGCGAGCATGACGGGCTGCATGCCATAGGCATTGCCCAGGAAGTTATGACGAAGTTCAGGCTCAAACTGAAGGCTTTCTTCAGCATTGTATGAAAATAGACCCAGTCCATCGATGGAGAAACTCCCCCTTTCCCTGGCCTGCTGCTTCAGCGTTGTTACAAACGAGTTGATGCCCCGCAAGGCCTCATCACGGGTAATGCGTTCGTGCAGCATCACGTAATTCAGCAGAATGCCATCGTCGAGCATCAGGGCTTCGTTGAAGGCAACTTTACGACGGGGTGGCAAAAACTGACCGGTTGCTTCATTGAAGGAAGCCGACACCGAATGCGTCAGAAAAGCGCCTAGTGTAGGCACCACGATACAATCGTATTGGTACAGCAGTTTCTTCAGGTAATCACCGATGGGTTGCATAGGCTAAAAGGGCTAATTCAGAAGGAGTATGAAATTCCTCCGAGAAAGTTAAGACCCTGCACCCGATAATACAAATACCGCTGGTAGGTTTGCCCGAAGATATTATTTAACGAGACAAAGGCAGACACCTGTTTACCAAGGAAATAGTCGATTTTAAGGTTCAGATCATAGATCGCGGGCAACTGCACCGTTTCATTGGTACTAAAGTTTTTGTTCCGTATCCCGGTGTTGACGTACAGGTCGGAGGTGACGAACAACTTTTTGTTGAGGGTGTAACTGTTGAGCCATTGCACGGTGGCGCGGGGTCGGCCCCAGGCGTCGTCGAGCCGGTCGAGATCATACCGGAACACATCCGCTTTGAGCGTAGACGTAAAGCGATCGTTGAGCGAATAACCAATCTGACCGGATAGGGTCAGCACGTGGGCGATCCCCCCATCATACAGGGCGAAGAACTTCGACGTGTCGGGCCAGGTGTTGTTGATGCCGTAAAAATTTCGATAGCGGGCATACGACACCTTTCCTTCATAGTTGAAGCCATTGCCCAACTGCCCTTTCGAGCCACCGTACAGATCATACGACTTAATGGTGTTTGCCAGCAACACGTTGGGAGCCAGCCAGCGGTTTTCGCTCAGCAGACTCCGCAGTGTATTCCGAACAATATCCCCATCGATCCCGGCAAAAAAGTGAATATTCCCCGTCGGCACTACATCGACGTTGGCCACCGGGAAAGCCAGTGTATTGTTGATGCCCAGCCGCTTGTCTGTCTCGTTCACTGCATTCAGCGCCAGGGTCACCGTCAGGTTGGGCGATGAATACCGGAAGGCCGGACGAAGCCGGAACAGGTTGCGGTTATCCACTTCCTGGTCGCTGCGCTGGGTGATGTACGCGTCAGCATTCACCAATGCGATAACCTTGTCGGTGATCGCCAGTGATGTTTGCAGGGTAGTAGCCCAGTCTGTTTCCGAGGCGCGGTAGGCATCTTTCAGGGTAGTCAGGCTCGTTTTCAGGGCATAATCAAGCGTTTGGTCTTTGCCGTTATTTTCGATGCCCAGATTGACCCGGAAGGTGCTGAGCTGTTGACGCAGCGAATCACGATCAGGTACTACCCGGTTGCCATCCAGATAGTGCGGCCGGTAACCGTAGAAGTAGTACCGCTCCTGCTCGAACCCAAGACCACCCGTCAGCTTGAACAGATCGGTATTGTAGGTGCCTTTCAGATCGATCCGGGTTTCACGCTGAGCCGAATTGGCTCCGTCGACGGGTCCGATACCAGAACCCAAATGGCGGACCGACGCTTCAACGCCTAATCCGCTCTCGGTAGTCAGGCCGTAAAAACCTTCTCCGTAGAACGTATTGTAGTTACCGGCTCCCAGTTTTACGTAGTTGGTAAAAGCGGGCGGAGTCTCTGCCTTCGTGGCGTTCAGGGGTAATACCGTTGGCTGGATGCGGGGATCGCCGATGGTCAGTTTGCGATCCTGAAACTCGTAGGTCAGCTTCTTGGTATCTGTGTTGGCTTTCGGCGACGGAATCTTGTTCTGAATCCGGTCAGCGGGGGGCAATTCGATACGGCGGCTCTTTTCAACCGTGATCTCCTGATTATCAATTTTTCCGGGCTGTTGCGCCTGTGCCACCGTGCCCATACAGGACAGGGTCAACACACTCAGAAACAGCGGTTTGTAGGTACGTGACATAGGGCTATTTCGTCTCAATGGCGGCTAATTTGGTTTTGGCTTCGGCCACAATCTCGGCTTCGGCAGCATTTTCGATGATCGAATTAAGGACCCCTTTTGCCTGTAGTAAATCACCTTGAGCAATATTATTGTCGGCAACCAACAAAAAGGCTTTTCCTTTCCAGTACTCGAACCCGTCGAACTGCTCATTGAAACGCAGCAGCGTTGCAATCGACTCTTTGTATTTCTTCTGCCGATACTGCGCATCGCCAATGAGGTAATTGGCCTCGGCCCCGCTCACGTCTTTGGCCAGGGCGATCGTTTTCTCGAAATCAGCCACCGCCGTTTTGTAGTCGGCTTTCGACAGCGCCACTTTACCCAGCATCAACTGCGCCCGGTTCTGAGCCCCCGGCACAATATTACCCGCCGAAACGATCTGCCGGGCCAATACGCCCGCCGAATCGATCTTGTACGTATAGTACGTGTCCATCAAACCAAGCTGCGCCGTAATCTGATCGGTGCGTTCGTTGGAACGCGACAGCACATACTGGTAGTTTTTGATGGCCCCAGGGTAATTTTTCTGGCGACGCTCCAGCTCGGCGGCGCGACTGGCTGCTTTTACGGCAAACGTCGATTTACCTTCCTGGATCAACTGGCCGTAGAGACGAAGAGCTGCCGGTACGTCGCCGGTCTTGGCATATACATCAGCCCCGTAATAGCGGGCTTCGTTCCGGTTCGGGCTGTTCGGGTATTCCTGCGAGAAGGCTTTGAACGCCGCCAGCGCCTGCGGATACTTCTCGGCGAAATACAGCGACTTGGCGTTCTCAAACTCGGCCTTCTCTACATCCGTAGACCCCGGATTACTCCGCTTGTATTTACCCAGCACATCTGAAAACTCGTCGGTCCGATTGGCATCGTCCAGAGTGTTCTGAAGGCCCAGCAACGCACTTTGTGCCTGGGGCGTATTGCCGTACTCATCCAGAATACGCTTGTAATCGGCTACGGCCGGATCATACTGCTGCTGGTTAGCGTAGGCAACGGCCCGTTTCAATAGCGCCGCTGGAATCAGGTAGCTGTTGGGTTTCGCGGTGATCAGCTTTGAATAGCCCGTTACAGCCGCCGCAAAATTACCTTTCTCGAAATCAACGTTAGCCGTCTGGAACTGCGCGTCATCGGCATACCGCGACGATGGGTTACGCTGCACCTGGTCGAACAACGCTTTGGCCTCCGTTTCACGACCCACGTAGGTCAGGATAATTCCTTTCTGATACGTCGCGTAATCGGAATCGGCCCGGCCGGTGGCAATGGCCTGGTCGTAGGCTTTCATGGCCTCGTTGTATTGCTTGGTGGCCAGTAAACAGTCGGCCGACCGGATGTAGGCATCGCCAACCGTCGGGTCATCACTACCCGCCGATACTTTGATGAAATCGCGGAAGAATGACAACGCCCTGGTGTAGTCTTTCTGGTTGTAATACGCATAACCCAGACCGTACAGGCTCTTGGCCCCATACTCGCCACCACGTACCTGGGTGTAGAGCGGGATGGCTTCGGCCCATTTCTTCTGCGCCGATAACGCTTCGGCTTTCCAGAACGTGGCGTTTGTTTTCAACTCTGCGTCGCCGGAAACGGTGAGCGATTTATTGAAATTGACCAGCGCCGCCGGATAGCGTTCCGCGTTGTAATCGGCCACCGCCTGGTTATACGTCAGTCGCTGGTACGTTGCGTTGATGCGGGCGGTGCGATTCTTCAGTTTTTCGATATACGCAATCGCCGCCGGGTAATTGTTCGACGCCAGGTACGCCTCGCCAACCAGTTCGTTCGCTTCATTCTCGAATCGGCTGTCGGGGTACTTCTTAATGAAGTCGTTCAGTTCGGTGATCGCCTCCGAGCCCCGTTTCTGATCGAGTTGCAGTTTAGCGTGCGTAAACCGGGCCTCTTCCTGAATCGACGGGTTGAACGTCAGCCGCCCGGCCTGATCGAAAGCCGTCAGGGCATACGATGGATTATCTGTTTGCAGGTAGCTGATACCCAGCGTGTAGGCCGCATACTGGGCGGTCGTATCCTTACCCGACGCAACCGGTTTGAGCTGCGTAATGGCATCGGGATAGTTCCCGGTTTTATACAGCGACTGCCCATAGCGGTATTTCACCGCCGCCGGAGCCGCCGCGCCTTTGGCCGTCAGGTATCGTTTATAGGCTGGAATAGCCTGCGCGTATTGCCCCTGCCGGTAGTAGACTTCGGCCGTAAAGAGCGCCACCTCGGCCAAGGCCGGGCCGGTGTTCCGTTTCAGCAGCGGTTCAGTGTAGGCCGTTAGTTCGTCGTAACGTCCCTGTTTGTAATAGGCCTGCGCCAGCCAGTTCGGCACCTCACTCTGGTAGGTCGGGTTACTTTCGATGCGCCGGAAATCGCTGATGGCTTCGTTGTACTGCCCATTGCGGAAGTTGATCACCCCGGCATAATACGAAGCCGCCGCCGCATTGACGTAATCAGGATCGGTTTTTATCGCATTCAGCAACGGCAACGCCTTCGCCAGATCCTGCGTGTTGTAATAGGCCAGCGCCAGGTTGAACTGGTAATCGCGCTGCTTGCCAGCCGAATTCGACTGGTTGACGGCCTTTCCCAGGTACGTTATCGCGTTGGTATAATCTTCCCGGCTGACGTAATACAGCCCCAGATCGCCGTATAACTGACCGGCTTTGGGGTGTTCGCTATGATTCCGCACAAACCGGTCGACCAGGGCTTCGGCCCCCGGTTCGTCGGCGTACAGGCTGGCCAGCGCCATGTAATACTCGGCCGACACGGCATTGGGATCACTGGCGGGTGACCCGGCTGCGGGCGTACCCGATGTGTTGAGCAACGGGCGTCGCTGGCTGAGATACCGCTCAAATTCCGAGCGGGCAGCCGCGTAGTTGCTTCGTTCAAAAAGTTCAACCCCATTGCGGTAGTGCAGATCGGGTTCAGTGTAGGTTAACGTTCGTTGAGCCAGTAGGGCCGGAGTCATCAATGACCCCGCAACCACACAGACGGCCCCCCAAACGCGGGGAGATGCTGGATGCATAGAACCGATTAACGGTTGTGTAATGAAGAGAAAGGGTTGTAGTTTAGCTGACCAAACCGGATTCACTTCGCCGGTGTAGCCAAATAAACGTACCCATACTACGATTGTTTCAACGAATGTACTGGTCTTTCCGTATGAAAAAACGCTTGCTCGTTCTGTTTTTACTGCTGACTCAACGAACCCTATGCACTGGACTGTTGGCTCTTCCCTCCCCTCCCGCTTCGCCATTCCGTTCAGCAAACAACCCGACCGGCGATGACCCCACTGAAGCCGCCGCCGCCCGAATTAGCTATACGCTGTCGATGCCGCAGCCACAAACACACTATTTTGAGGTGGATATGCGCCTCCAGAATGCCGCTGCCGCCACCAACGCCCGTAAAAATGGCTATATAGACCTGAAAATGCCCGTCTGGACGCCCGGTTCCTACCTGATCCGCGAGTATGCCAAGAACGTGGAAGGCTTCACAGCCACAGCCGGAGGGCAGCCGGTCCGGTCGGATAAGATCAATAAGAACACCTGGCGGGTGTATACCAATGCCGACGATGTACAGGTTCATTACCGGGTATATTCGTTCGAATTCAGCGTTCGAAACAGCTACCTCGACGATCAGCACGGCTACCTGAACGGGGCCAGCATGTTCCTCTACAACGATGCGCTGAAGAACCAGCCGCTGACGGTGCAGATCAATCCGTTCACGGGCTGGAAAAAAGTAGCTACGGGCATGAAAGCGGTCACAGGAACGCCTTTCACCTATGAAGCGCCCAACTACGATATCCTGGTCGATTCACCCATCGAGATTGGCAACCACACCGCCCTTTCCTTTACGGTCGCCAACCCCGCCAATCCGGCGCAGGCTATCCCGCATACGGTGGCGATGTTTGCCAATGGCCCACTCGACTACAATGCCGAGAAACTGACCGCCGATTACAAGCGGATCTGCGAAACGGCGGCAACGGTAGTAGGTGAACACCCCTGCACCGACTACACGTTCCTGGTGCACCATACCAGTCAGCCCGGCGGTGGCCTTGAGCACCTGAACTCGACCACCTTACAAACGACCCTCAACGCCTACGCGACCGAGCGTAGCTACAAAGGATTTCTGACGCTGGTGGCCCACGAATATTTCCATCTCTGGAACGTGAAGCGGATTCGGCCAATCGCCCTCGGCCCGTTCGATTACGAAACAGAAAATTACACCCACATGCTCTGGTTGTCAGAGGGTTGCACGTCTTTCTACGAAGATTATATTCTTCGCCGGGCCGGTTTTCATACGCCGGAAGAGTACCTTAAGATTGTGGCCGGCGACATCACCGGCATCGAAAATCAGCCGGGCAACCAGGTGCAGTCGGCCGCCGAAGCAAGCTGGGATGCGTGGATAAAAAATTACCGGCCCAACGAAAACTCGGCCAATAGCACCATCTCCTATTACTCGAAAGGATCGGTGCTGGGTACGTTGCTGAACCTCGCCATTCTATCGGGCAGCAACGGGCAGCGGTCGATGGATGACCTGCTGCGGCTGTTATACAACGACTACTACAAAAAGCAGAAACGTGGCTTTACCGACGATGAATTTCGCCGGGCTGCCGAGCAGATGGCCGGTACATCGCTCGCCAGCTTCTTCGATAAAGGCGTCAACGGCACCGGCACGATCGACTACGATACGTACTTTGCGCCGGTGGGGCTACGCCTCGTCAATACCGGCCCACCCTCGACCGACGGGTACTTCGGCGCATCCGTAGCTCCTTCGTTCAACCCGTCGGCAGCGCGGCAGGTGATCGCGTCTGTCCGTCGCGGAAGCCCTGCCGAACAGGCTGGGGTCAACGTTGGCGATATCATTTTATCCATCGACGGCAACCGACTGACAGACGAGTTATCGAAGCAACTGGCAGGTAAAAAACCCGGCGAAACGGTCCGTCTTTCGATCAATCGGGGTGGTCAGCCACGCGAACTGTCGGTTCAGTTAGGCACCAATCCGCTCGTCTCCTACCGACTGGAAGCCCTCCCCAACGTTTCTGACAAACAGAAATCCCTGTACAGCAAGTGGCTGTACATTAAGTAAGGAAACCTGGTCCGCTCGGCTACAGAACGTACCTGTGCCCAACTGACCATTGTTTTATTGATACGTGTTCATCGCTTCCGTCCAGTCCTGATCCATTTGCTGGAAACGGGTCAGCACGGAGGCGATAAACGAATCCGTCAACAGCGACTCCACGTCATCGGGGCCGGTCACATCGAACTCAGCTACTTTGTAGGTCTGTTCGTAGGGACCGGCCTCTATTTTTACGATGTATTTGCTGTTCCAGGCGAACAGACTGATTTTCAACTGAGCGTGACTGATGTCTTTTATGTACCGCATAAACGAGGTAGAAAGTAGATACCGGGCTACGGTATTACCCGAAAACCCTTACAAAAAATAACCGGGTACTAACCGGTTTAATTCGGCGATCAACTACGTTTTCAACCGTTGAATCGCCTATTTTTGGCAGATGGTTCTGGTAAAACTGATCATCCCAACTGTTACTGAACACATTGACATGGACTGCATAGGTATCTGATTATCGAACTACCTGCCCAATGACACCCGCCTCATCAGCCAATAACCAGTTTAACCCCTTCTTCGAGACGGCACCACAGAGTGGCAAAATGGCCTTTCGGGCAAGGTACGGGTCTGATGGTTATCCCATTGATTATCAACTCGTTGGTATAACCGGTTCGCCGCCTGAAAACCTGGCCCTGGCTGATGGCGAGCTACTCGAACCGCTTCTCCGTCGACTAGTTACTCCAGAAGACTGGCTGTTTCTACGCAAACAGTTCAGCCTGGTCATCGACTGTAACAGAGCTGTTCGATGTAGTATCGACTGTATTTTCTCGCCAACTGGACCGCCCGATAAATTCGATTTCCTGGTATCGAAAACAGACACGGGCGTGTTGGTTCACTTCACGAAAATTACGTCACCGGTCGAGTTTACGCAGTCACCAGCCTGGCAACATCAACTGATCGACACGGTTTTTAAGGGAACCGAATCGGCTAGGCGGGATAATAATGAATCCCAGCAACACCTTGTCTTACAGCAGGTTCTGGAGCATACACAGGCGGGATTGGTTTTTGCCCGGCCAATCCGCGATTCGCAGCAGCAGATCATCGATTTCCAGTACCTGCTGACAAACGCGTATAACGCCCGCATCACCGGCCGATCGGTAGCCGAGATGACGGGGGCGCTGGTGAGTAGCCTTTTTCCTGGCTGGCAGCAGTCCGATTTGTTTTGCCGCTACGTGGCGGTGGTAGAAACGGGGCAGTCGCAGCATGTCACGTTTCCGTACGAGGCCTTTGGGATGAAAGGCTGGTTCGACGGAACATTCTGTTGCATCGATGGCTGTATCCTGTATACCTACACCGATGTAACGCCGCTGAAAGAAGCAGAAATGGCGCAGCAACAGCATGCTGCCCTGCTGGAACAGGTCATGAATACAACGCCGGCCTCTATCGTGGTGCACCAGAGCATTCGGAATGAGCAGGGCGACATCATCGATTTCAGAATGGTCCAACTCAATCAGGTGGCGGCCGATCTGCTTAAACACCCCATCGACGCGATTCAGCACCGGCGAATCTCCAAATTTTTTCCCGGCCTGTTGAACACGCCGTTGTTCGAGCAGTATAAACAGGTGGTGGAAACCGGACAACCCGCCCGCCTCGATGTGCCCTGGGGGAAACGCTGGTACGATTTTTCGGTAGCCCGGTTTGGCGATGGCATCGTAGTGGCTGTTCAGGATAATACCGACAAACGTACCTACCGCCATCAGCTCGAACAGGCAAACCGGGACCTCAAACACTCAAACGAAAGTCTTGAATCATTCGCCTACATCGCCTCCCACGATCTGCAGGAACCGCTTCGGAAACTAAGCTCGTTCGCGGCCATTCTACACGGTCAGTACGCCGGGCAGTTCAACGCCGACGCAACGGAGATTATCGGTATCATCAACTCGTCTGCCGTCCGAATGCGGCTCCTGATCCAGGATATCCTGTCCTATGCCCGGATTGGCACGCAGCGGGAAGCCTATAAACCCATTAACCTGACAACCCTGATCGGCGAATTACAAACCGATGAACTCTGGTCAGGAATTTACCAGACCAAGGCAACGATAAGCCTGAACGGTCTGCCCACGATCCTGGCCAATCCTACCCAGATGCGTCAGCTATTCCAGAATCTGCTGTCAAACGCCATTAAGTTCTGTCCTAAAAACGTTTCCCCCGTCATTTCGGTCACCTGTCGGGAGGTCAGCCCGAAGGATATACCGCCTGGCGTACAGTTACCAGGTGCCGCCGATGCACCAGAATCGGGCTATGCGCTAGTCCATGAAATCAGCATAACCGACAACGGCATCGGGTTCGACGAGGCATACATCGACCGGATTTTTCAGGTTTTTCAACGATTGAACGGCCGGAATCGTTACGAAGGCTCTGGCATCGGGCTCGCTATCTGCTACAAAATTACCGAACAACACGGTGGTGCCATTTCCGCCAGCAGTAAACCCGGTTTGGGCAGCACGTTCCGGGTATATTTGCCCGTTCGTTCAATCTAGTAGCCCGATTTATGAAACCACGCTGGTATTTTCTGCTTAGTATAGTCAATGTCTCTTTATTCTTTGCAGCCTGCTCCTCGTCGGATACCGACGAAGCCGCCCAGTTTTTTCTGCGGGGAAATGTTCAGCTTCAGAAACGGGAATACAAAGAAGCCATTCGTTTTTACACCGAAGCCATCGACAAAAAAGCGGACTTTGCGGATGCCTACAGCAACCGGGGACTGGCTAAATTCCGGGATGGGGAGATCGAAGCAGCACTGGCCGACTACAACAAAGCCATCGACACAGATGCCGATTTTGGCACCGCTTATGTCAACCGCGCGGATACGTACCTGGCCCTCGGCAAGGCCCAAAACGCCCTCACGGATCTGTTGCACATTCAGAAAACCTACCAGGATTCTACCTTTTACCAGAGCCGACTGGGCGAAGCATACGCCGGCCTGGGCAACGTACCTATGGCCCAGGCAGCGTTTGACAAAGCCATCTTTCTGGACGCCCGGAATGTAGAAGCCCTCACCAACCGGGCCGCCCTCGCCTTTGCCCAGAAGCAATACCCCTCCGCCCGCGCCGATATCGACAAGGCGCTGTCTATCAATCCAAACCAGCCCGAAGCCCTGAACAACAAGGCGTTACTACTGGCTCAGGAGAAAAAATATGCCGATGCCGTCCCCATTGTCGATAAAGCCCTGGGCCAGAAGCCGAATCAGCCGTTCTATCTGAACAATAAGGGTTTCCTGCTCCTGATGCTCAACCGCGACAGCGAGGCGCTACCATTGCTGCGCGAAAGTATCCGGTTGAACGGACAAAATGCCTGGGCGCACCGAAATCTGGGCATTTACTGGGTACGACAGAAAAAAGCAACCGACGCCCTGACCGCCTTAAAACAGGCTGAAGCAATTGACCCCTCTGTCGATAACCTCTATGCCTGGCTGGGTCAGGCTCACCAACTGGCGGGCAACAAAACGGCCGCCTGCGAAGCCTGGAGCCGGGGTAAACTGGCCAACGATGCCGAAGCCACCGCACTGCTGACGACAAACTGCCGGTAAATCGTGGAGTCAATATGCGCCAAAAGCTGTTGACTAGTGTAACGCGGACTTCAGTCCGCATTTTAATAAGTCAACGTGCGGACTGAAGTCCGCGTTACACTAGTAACCAACCCAGTGCTGACCAACGTTCTGCTCCTTACCCCGCCGTTTACCCAGTTGAACACCCCCTATCCGGCCACAGCGTACCTGAAAGGGTATCTTAATACGCTGACCTGGCCCGATGGCGCAGTGCAGGCCCGTCAGGCCGATCTGGGGATGGAGACAATTCTCGCCCTTTTCTCGGCAACGGGGCTGAATAGCGTGTTCTCTGCTGTCGATCAGGCCGTGGCTGCGGGAATAATCGTTTCCGATAACAGCCAGCGAATCAGTCGGTTGCGCGATGCCTACACGGTCACAATCGACCCGACGATCCGGTTTTTACAGCATAAAAACCCAACGCTGGCCCACGCCATTTCGGGACGTACTTACCTGCCCGAAGCCAGTCGTTTTGCCGAAATTGAAGACCTGGAATGGGCGTTTGGCAGCATGGGCCTGCAAGACAAAGCCCGCCACCTGGCTACGCTGTACCTTGAAGACCTGAGCGATTTACTGGTCGAGGTGATCGACCCGCACTTCGGTTTCAGTCGCTACGCCGAGCGGTTGGGGCGTTCGGCTACTCATTTCGATGAACTGAACGCCGCCTTACAACAGCCCGTTTCGTTGATCGGTAGCCTGTTGCTCAGGCAGTTGGACCAGCATATGGCCCACAACGTACCTGATCTGGTTTGCCTGACGGTGCCATTCCCCGGCAATCTGTTTGGGGCACTCTTGTGTGGGCAGCATATCAAACGGCACTATCCCGGCGTTCGGGTGGTACTCGGTGGCGGCTACGCCAATACCGAGCTTCGGAGCCTGGCCGAGCCCCGTTTGTTCGGCTACGTCGACTTCGTCAGCCTCGACGATGGCGAGGCCCCGCTACGCTCTTTGATCGAGTACGTGCGCGGCAACCGGCCACAAAACGGGTTGAAACGCACGTTCCTGCTCAACGCCGACGGACGGGTTATATACGCCAATGGAGCCAGTGAAAAAGACGTACCCCAGCGCGACGTTGGCACACCCGATTACAGCGACCTGGCCCTGGATACGTACCTGTCGGTTATTGAAGTAGCCAACCCGATGCACCGGCTCTGGAGCGATGGCCGCTGGAACAAGCTGACACTGGCCCACGGCTGCTACTGGGGCAAATGCTCGTTCTGTGACATTTCCCTCGATTATATCGCTCGTTATGAACCGGTTACGGCCAATCTACTCTGCGATCGGATTGAGGAGTTGATTGCCCAGACCGGGCAGCATGGCTTTCATTTTGTCGATGAAGCGGCCCCACCCGCCCTGATGCGCGACCTGGCCCTGGAAATCGTCCGCCGCCGCCTCACCATCGTCTGGTGGACGAATATCCGCTTCGAGTCGGCTTTCACCGCCGATCTGTGCCAGTTGCTGAAACTGTCGGGCTGCATTGCTGTTTCCGGTGGCCTGGAGGTAGCCTCCGACCGCCTGCTAGCCCGCATGCAAAAGGGGGTAACGGTGGCGCAGGTAGCCCGCGTAGCCGATCATTTCACCCAGGCCGGGATCATGGTACACGCCTACCTGATGTACGGTTTCCCTACGCAAACCGCCCAGGAAACCATCGACTCCCTCGAAATAGTCAGGCAGTTATTTGCGGCTGGCGTGGTACAATCCGGTTTCTGGCACCGGTTTGCCATGACCGCCCATTCGCCCGTTGGCCTGCAACCTGCACAGTTCGACGTGCAACGCGTTGGCCCGGTCATGGGTCCGTTTGCCGATAATGACCTCGACCACGACGATCCGCTGGGCGCTGATCATGAGCAGTTTAGCGAAGGACTCCGCAAATCGCTGTTCAATTTCATGCACGGCATCGGGCTGGATTTTCCGCTCAAAAAATGGTTTTCCTTTCCGGTGCCACCCACCTCGATTCCCCGCGCTTACATTAAACGAGCCATTGCCGAACCCGACGTACCCAAACCTCGCGCCAACGCGCTGCTGATCTGGCCGGGCTACGCACCCAGCCTCGAGCATGTTCAGATGAAGCAGGGAAAGCGCGTCATTGAACGGGCCGAGTGGCAGGTTTCCCGCCAACAGGATGATATCGTCATCGACATGCCCGTTGATCTGGGCGATTGGCTGACGGAGATGTGGCCGAAGCTGAGCACGCAGGCACCGGCCCCATTGACGTATCGACAGTTTCAGACGGAGTTTGAACAGGCCGGTTTGGGGAGCATCGATAAGCTGTTACTGTCCGAAACCTGGGCCGATTGGAAAGAAGCAGGTTTGCTGATGGTTTAATTTTTGCATCTTTCAAACCTCTTAGGCCCCGCACCTCTTTATAGGTGTAGCAAACTGTTCTTCTTCATGAACTACTACGAATCAATTATCGACACCATTGGCAATACGCCCCTGGTTAAGTTGAATAAAGTTACCCGTGGCATTCGGGGCACGGTCCTGGCGAAGGTTGAATACTTTAACCCGGGCAACTCGGTCAAAGACCGTATCGCCGTCCAGATGATCGAAGACGCTGAGGCTGCGGGTCTCATCAAACCAGGCGGTACCATCATCGAAGGCACCTCCGGCAATACGGGCATGGGCCTGGCGCTGGCCGCTATTGGCAAAGGGTACAAATGCATCTTCACAATGGCCGACAAACAGTCGCAGGAAAAAATAGACATCCTGCGGGCCGTTGGTGCTGAAGTGATCGTTTGTCCAACCAACGTGACGCCCGATGACCCCCGCTCCTACTACTCCGTCGCCCAACGCCTGAGCCGCGACATACCGAACGCACTTTACCCGAACCAGTATGACAACCTGTCGAACACCGCGGCGCACTATGCGACCACCGGCCCCGAGATCTGGCGCGATACTGACGGACGAATTACCCATTTTGCGGCGGGCGTCGGGACCGGAGGCACGATCTGTGGCACCAGCAAATTTTTAAAAGAGCAAAACGGAACGGTCGTTTCAATAGGAATCGACACCTATGGTTCCGTCTTCAAAAAGTATAAAGAAACCGGCGTATTCGACGAAGGGGAGATTTACCCCTACCTGACGGAAGGAATCGGCGAAGATATTTTGCCAAAGAATGTAGACTTCAGTCTGATTGATCACTTCGTAAAGGTAACAGACAAGGATGCTGCGATCATGACCCGGCGACTGGCGCGTGAGGAAGGGCTGTTTGTTGGCTGGTCGTGCGGCTCGGCGGTGCACGGTGCGCTCGAATGGGCAAAAGACCATCTTCAGGCAGAGGATGTACTGGTTATCCTGCTTCCCGACCATGGCACACGCTACCTCGGCAAAATCTACAACGACACCTGGATGAAGGACCACGGCTTTCTGGAATCCCGCCAGTTTGCCACCGCCCGCGACATCGTTAAAAGCAGGAATGGGCACAGCTCGCTCACGACCATCGGTGGCAACGTACCTGTCAGTCAGGCCATTAAGCTCCTGAACCAGCAGAGCATTTCGCAGATGCCCGTTACTGATTTAACCGGCCACATTATCGGTAGCCTCACCGACTCCGCTATCCTGTCCCTTTTGATCGACGACCCATCGGTGAAAGACCAACCCGTAGAAACGGTAATGGATAAACCCTTCAAGTTCGTCGGTTTAGATAATACGCTCGACGTGCTATCTTCACTCATCGACCGTGAAAACCGGGCCCTCCTCGTCCGTGACGACGCCGACAATATCCACGTAATTACCCAGGCTGACCTTCTGGCGGCTGTAACTGCATAAAATTAGTTTACTGTCTTCTGTTTACCGTTGCGTTGCTAATCTGTACTTTGCTAATTAGAAGCGCAACAGTAAACGACAAACAGAAATCCGTAAACTCCCATCGAAGATGAATTTCGGAACCAAAGCCATTCACGCGGGCATACAGCCCGACCCTACGACGGGGGCCATCATGACCCCTATTTACCAAACCTCGACCTACGTGCAGGAATCGCCCGGCGTACACAAAGGCTACGAGTATGCGCGTACCCAGAACCCTACGCGTGACGCCTTGCAGGCAAACCTGGCCGCCCTCGAAAATGGCAAACACGGCATTTGCTACGCCTCCGGTCTCGCCGCCACCGACGCGATCCTGAAGCTGTATAAACCCGGCGACGAAATTATTGCCAGCAGCGATCTATACGGGGGTACGTATCGGATCATGACGAAGGTATTTGAACCACTCGGCTTAACATTCAAGTTCGTCTCGCTCGATAACCCCGCCAACCTGGAAGCGGCCCTGACCGAACGTACCCGGATGGTCTGGATCGAAACACCAACGAATCCATTACTCCGTATCGTTGATATTCAGGCCATTGCGCAACGTACCCGGCAAGATATCCAGTTGGTCGTCGACAACACGTTTGCGTCACCGTATCTGCAAAACCCACTCGACCTGGGGGCCGATATCGTGGTTCATTCTGTAACTAAATACTTAGGTGGCCACTCGGATACCGTAATGGGTGCCATTATTTGCAATGATGACGAAACAGCCGCCCAGCTAAAATTCATTCAAAATGCGTGTGGGGCTGTACCGGGGCCGCAAGATTGCTTTCTTGCCCTTCGTGGCATAAAGACCCTGCATATCCGAATGCAACGCCATTGTGAGAATGCGCAGCGTGTGGCCGAGTATCTGCAACTGCATCCGCGTGTGAGCCAGGTGCATTACCCCGGTTTACCAACTCACCCCGGTCACGAACTGGCGGCCCGTCAAATGCGCGGTTTTGGGGGTATGCTCTCGTTTGAACTTCATGGTGACTCCTATCCAGAGGCCATCAAAGTGATGGAAAGCATTCGACTGTTTTCCCTGGGCGAATCGCTCGGTGGCGTTGAATCGCTCTGCACGCACCCCGCCAGTATGACCCATGCCAGCATACCGAAAGAAGAACGCGCCAGGAATGGCTTAAAAGATACCCTTATCCGCCTGAGCGTCGGCATTGAAGACGTTGAGGATTTGATTGCCGATCTGGACCAGGCACTGGCAGCCTGAAACGTACATTCACATTCAATATACCGAACATACCGGATAAGAAGGGATCGTCTCCTGGCGTCAAAAGCACCACCCGGCACCAATGTCTCGATAGGTATGGTGTCCACCAGACGTGTACCGACGACGGACGCCTGAGCCAGGTACGTTCTTAATGGCCCAGCAGCAGCGAATCGATACGTACCTGGAGGCGGCGGCGATCGGGGGCAATATCCAGGAGGGGCAGGTAGTTTTTGTGCAGCAGGTGCAATAGCGGAACCGGGCAGAGCGACGGGGGCAGTTTCTCGGCCAACGTCAATGCCTCTTCATAGTGCGCAATAGACTGTCGGCGTTGCCCGTCGCGGCGGTAAGCTTCGGCCAGGCGGATGGCCACTTCTACACTCAGGGGCGACGGGGCGGGCAGCGTAGCGGCAAACCGGTGGGTTGCCTGCCAGACGGCCAGCGCCTGCGGGTGCCTGCCCGCACGGTAATACGTCTGTGCTTCACACAGTTGGGCCTGCACCCACAGCCAGTCGGCCCCGGAAATGCCTTTTGCATAAGCTTCTGCGTAGACCTGATGCCCCTGCTGGTAGAGGGTGCGGGCCTCCGTATACTGCTTTCGTCGGAGAAAAAAATGCCCGGCCATCAGGTACAGGCCACCGCCAAGAATGGGATGGGCCACCACCTCCATACTCGTCAGGCATCGCGCCACGGCCAGCCGTACCATCGACTCATCGCCCTGTCCAAGTGCTTCCTGCAACGCCGACAGGGCGACTGGGTACGTTTCCTCCCCCATTAGTTGACCATCACCATCGACCCTTTCACGGTCGTTATGCCCGATGATTCCAGCGTGGCCATGCCGGTGCCTTTCACGGTGGTCATAGCCCCGCTGGCGTTGAGGGTGCCCGTTGCTTTCACGTCAACGGTTGCTCCTTCAAACGACGCCGGCCCCGTCGCTTTTTCGGCGATCTCCCCGCCTTTCACATCTACTTTGATCGACCCGTCGATGTTTATGTTCTTGCCTTTGATGTTGATCGTCATGGCCTCGATATCAATTTGGTTGGTGGCCTCGATCCGTATTTTATCGTTCGACTTCACCGTGATCGTCCCCATGTTACTGTCGACTTTAATGAATACCGTGTTCTGCGGATTCACCTCCATGTGGAATTCATGCACCGTGCTGGTGTCGACGAAGCGCAGAATACTCCCACTCATCACACTGATATGGTGCTCTTTCACGGCGGGCGTGTCCAGGGCTGCGTTCACGTAATGGGGCAGGGCACCCATCACCACCGGCCGGTCGGGGTCGTTCTGTTCGTAAGCAACCAGCACCTGGTCGCCCACATCGGGCACAAACTGGAAACCCCGATTCTTCAGCGGACGCTGCCCCTTGCCAAAGCTGGGCATCACCGTTCTGATCCAGGGCGTGGTGCCGCTATCCATCCATTCGAGGCGCACCTTCACCCGGCCCAGGTTCTTGGGATCTTTGTTGTCCGTCACCTCGCCCAGTTGCGGACCCACCTGTGGGCGGTGCAGTATTTCGGGAGGCATGCGCTTGAAGTCGCCGGAAGTGGCTTCAAATTCGTTGTAATAATCGCCCATCTGGTCGAGTACATGGCGCACCGAGAGCACGTGCAACTCGCCGATCTGATCGCCTGACAAGGTGGCTCCGATCTGAAGCGACGTACCGGGCGAAATGCCGGGAATCACGGTCCGGCCCTGGGTAAACTGGGTCATCGACTTCTGCGACTCAGACCGGTTCAGCGCGAGCGGAGCCACATCCGCCGCCAGGTTTGACTTGCGCAGCCCCGTCTGAAACAGTTCATCCATCGTGGCAAAAAGCACCGGGTTGGCTGGTCCTTCTGCGGTCTGGTTCGTGTGGGTTTCCGAAAAATAATCGATCTGCTTATGGTGGGTCGCCACCGAACGGGTGCCCGTTCGCAGCCAGGTCAGATCAGAGCCGAAGACAAGCTTCACGGCGGGAGACGTACCTGGTGCCTGGGTGAAATTCAGGACCTGACCGTCATAATAGAACCACGCACCGTAATCGTAGGCCAGTCGGCGCAGAAAATTCCAGTACGTCTCCTGATAACGAACACAATACGGAATCGCCGCCGTTGGCCCAACCACCGACACCACCTTTTTGGTCTTCTTGTACCCCGCCAAACAGGTGTTGGCAATGTCGGTCGGCGACTTGTCGACGTACATGCTAATGCCGGGTAGACTATCCAGTTGGTAGGGTTGCCCATAGCCCCGGAAAACAATCTCGCCCCGATACTCATCGTCCCGCTGAAAAAGCCCCTCTTCAGCAATTATTCCTTCAAAGGTCAATTTGGGCATACTGCCTTCACCAGTAATAACAATAGAAATATTCTTACCTAAAAATGGGCCAAACTTAGGCTTTATCGAAAAATGCTCGTTTAGTCGTTCGTGTTCGATAGCCAGTTCAAACGTATGGTACGTGTGAATCGACTGCTCGATGACCAGGTGGCGAACCCCTTCAATACGGGTACCCTCGATGGAGATGGTTGCGGTTTTGCTCATAGCAGAACAAAGTTCAGTTAATTTCTGCTGCCGTTCTACCCCAAATAAACCGCTCAGTATATACTAGCCTACCGTCCAATATATATCAGTAACATGTCGGTAGTCTTACAGGCAAATGGGCCAATTTAGTCTATTATTTCGTACCCCAACCGACGCGTACCCTGTCATCCAGCTTTTCTATGAGCCACGTGTATTACCGCTACCCCATCCGGCTGAATAGCCTGATGACGGGTGCTGACCTGCCCACCTGCGACATTGGGGCGTCGATCGCTCAGTTTCTGAACATGCTGCTCCATTCGCGTTTCAACGAACTACGGAGCGACCCGCAGTTTGGCAATTCCATCTGGGACACGGAGTTCGACCATACCGTGAACCAGTACACCTGGGAGGCCCAGTTGACCCAATCGCTCACCGAGGCCATCCGGCAGCAGGAACCCCGGCTGCGCGACGTAACCGTGCGAGTGGTGATTCAGTCGGCGGCGGGCATCGACGGCCTGCCCGGCAACACCCGGCGGCTGGCCGATGTGTCGGTGTCGGCCACCGTACAAATGACCAACGAACCTTTCCGCTTCACCACCCGTCTGCTGCTGGGCACCCTTTCGGGCCGGTAGCCGATTTCTGCTTTCTGTTATGCCATTCAGTACGTACCGTGATCAGTTTACGAAAGAAGCCATCCGGCAACGGATGCTCCAGCACGTGATGCACCTCTGGGGTGTGCGCAGCCTGAGCCATCTGGACCCCTTCGTTCGGTTGCTGATGGACACGCTTGCCAATGAACTCAACAAAATCAGTAACGAATACCTCGACTCGGAAGTGGGTCTGCTCGATAAGCTGGCGTCGTTACTAACCCCTGATCTACTGACCGTTCCGCGGCCGGCCCATGCCGTCATGCAGGCTCAGCCAGCCGAAGCAGTGGGCTACCTGCTGCCCGACCATCACTTTTATACCTCGAAACGATTTGCGTCCAAGCCCTACGGCGAACTCGACAGTCGGCAGGATCTTTTCTTTAGCCCCGCCGATACGGTCAAACTCATTGACGGCGCTGTACATTACATTGCTGCTGCCGACTGCCTGTTCAAAAACGATCCCGAGGTGGGCAAGATGCTGGTGGCGCGGTCGGGTGCCGGCCGGAAACGGCTTCCTGCGCATACGCTCTGGCTGGGCCTCCGCCTGCATACGGAACTGACCTCGCTCGACCGGCTGACATTTTACCTGAACTGGCCCGATCAGACAGGGCCCGAGCGTACCGAAACCCTGTACGACCTGCTGGCGCTGAGCCACTGGTACATGAACGGGCAACGGATCAAGTCGGTGGCTGGTTTCAATTACGAACCCGCCCCAAATATGGTTACGCCCGGCATGGAGATTCCGGCGGTGGAACTGACAGGTACGTCCAGTTTTGAGAACAGGCGACCCGAGCATCAGCACGACCGGCTCCTGACGCCCTTCGAGGTGGATCAGTTGCTGGAAATGGACGTTAAACGGACCTATCACAGCCGGTTTATCCACCTGAGCCAACCGCTTGACGATTATTCGGACCAGATCAACGCAGCCCGGCAGTTGTACCCCGCCGATTTTGCGAGTTGTTTTCCGCCCGAAGCCCTGATGACCCTCAACGACCCGGAGATCGTGTGGCTGTCGGTGACGCTCCCCGCCCGCTTTGACGAAGACGCGCTGCGGTCGGTGGAGGTGTGCATCAACGCGTTTCCGGTCATGAACCGGAAGCTGAACCGGCTTACATACCGTACCCGAATCGTGCATAATATTCTGCCGCTTCCGGTAATGCAGAACGAAACGTTTCTGGCCGTTCGCTCCCTGATCGACAGCCGGAACCGGGTGTTCACGCCCTTTCCCTTCCGGCAGGTCGACCGGCTACCCACGGGTTGTTACGCGCTGCGCCGGGGTGGCGTTGAACGGTTCGACGCCCGCGACGCCCGTGAGCACCTGCATTACCTGCTGGAAGTGCTGCGCGATGAATCCGTGGCCTTCACGGCCTATGGGCAGGATGCGGTACTCCTGCATGCCCGCGACCTCAACGAACGGCTCGCCCAACTGGAGATGCTGCTTTTTCAACAGGAAGGCGTTGCCAGAGAACTACCTCACTACCTGCTGGTTAAGCCACAGGAAGAAGGCGACACGCTGGAAGTGAGTTACTGGACAATCGACGGCGAACCGGCCAATAATATTCCCGGCGGCACGGCCCTGCTGCCCCATAACATGACCGACCTGCTGGTGGATCATTGCCGACTTCTTACGCCTACCCTCGGCGGACGGAGCCAGTTGAAAGCCGCTAACCAGCTCGATGCGTACCGATACGCCCTGATGAGCCGCGACCGGATTGTGACGATGGAGGATATTCGCTCGTTTATCAAAGCGGAACTGGCCGACCTGCTGGCCGATGTGACTATTCGCAAGGGCGTGGCGGTTGGCACCCAGCCCAAAGAAGGGTTGCTCCGTACCATTGATCTCTACCTGACGCCGGCGGCCAACTGCCAGCTATCCCAGAGCGACTGGCATACTCTGAATGCCAGCCTGAAAGCCAAGCTCATCAGCCGGTCGGGGCAGGTAAACCAGTACCGCTTTTTCCTGACCGAACCCACCGCTGCCTCATGAACGTACGTTTATTTATGCTGGCTGGCTGGCTGGGGAGTGCAACGCCGGCAGTGGCTCAATTTTCGACCGATACCTGCTGTCGGCACGTACCTGCGCTCAATGCGGCCATTTTACCACCCTTCCGTGGCTACTGGGAACTGGGCCTGCACGCGGGCATCACCAGTCAGTATCAGCGCACCATATACCGCAACAAATTCTTCGGTGCCCCTGGCCCCTGGCTGTCTTTCTCGGCCGATTATTTTCTAAAACGGAAGTTCGGGCTGGGCATCGAAGCCGGGTATTTCGGCTTCAGCCTGCAACGCCAGAACGAACAGTATATCAAGGAAGCACTGGCACTGCTCAAACTCCCTTTCGACCAGGCGGGTCTGCTGGAACCGGCCAATCTTCATTCATTTCACCTGGTTGCCGGGCCATCTGTTCGGTTGCCGCTGGGCAGGCGTGTCACGGGAGCAGCGACCCTGCGGGGCGGTCTTTTTTTCAACGATGCCCCCATTACCGGTGCCTACGACATCACCAACGAGCGGCTCCTGTTCCGGTTCTCGCCCGCAGCAGATCGGTTTCGCCCCGGCCTGACAGCGTCGGTAGCCCTGGAGCGGACAATGGGCCAATCGTTTCGACTCGGATTGCGGGGCGTTGGGTTTCTCAGTCAGCTATCGTATAACGTAGATGGGCCGGATGGGTCGTTCTTTGTTTTTTCCCGCGCCCTTGTTGGCTATTCAGTCCAGTTGAGTGCCTCGCTGGCCATCCGGGGTCGACGGGCGGCGGGCACACCGGCCATACTACCCACCTGTTATCCACCCATTCTACCCAATCAGGTATTAACGTATGACGTTGATAAACAGCCCAATCCGAGTTTTGTGTGGTATAGTGGCGCACCCGTTTATTCAACTGACGAATCATTCACCCTCCGGCTTTATTCCCTGCCCGGCAACAAACTGGTTGACGAACGGACAACCGACGGTCGGGCTCTTCCCTGGTTACCAACCCTGAAAGTGCCCGATTCAACCGCTCAGTTCTACTACACCATCCAGGCTTCGCGACGCGACCAGACCGGGCAATCCTGCATCAGCCCGGCTGTAACCGGCTCCATGCGTTTTTATAAGCGGGAAGCCGTTCGGGTCGATGTGGTTCGGGAAACCAGTCCGCTCACCGTTGATATTTACGAGATACGGCTGGTGAAAGCCAGTGTCGCTGCCCCCAAAGCAGCCATTTCCGGGTCAGGTGCCCGGCGGAGTACAGTGGTCAAACGGGGTAAACGAGTGGCGGTAAAGAAAGGCAACGTACCTGCAAAGCCTGCGTCGGCGTCGGCCGTACTGGCACCCGTACCCCCAACGGTGGATGTGCTGATTTTCAGAGAGATCACCCGTCGTAATGATGTGATCTGGCCAGGTGGTATTCCCTACCCTGAAAAGCCAACGCTCTACCTGTATGTACTGCGCAACGAAGCGGGTGCGGTTCAGGGGAAATACACGCTGCTGGTTACACCGGGAATGCCGGGTACGGTAAGCGTACTATCCGACGCCGAACGGGCCCAATGGCTGCGTAAGGCAGTAGCCACACCCGCGAAGCCCCTCACCCCCTGACCAGCCACACGATGTCACAGATAACTATTGAATCCGAGGTAATCGATATGGTCAGGCGTAGGGCTGGCGGGGCGTTCGGTCAGCACCACCCGCGACACCTCATTGGCCGCCGGCAGAAAATACGCCAGCAATTCGTCGATGAGTTGCATGGTGTCGGTATGCGGCAGAAAATCAGCCACCCGGTTGTCGGGAACGGGGCCGATGATGAGGCGAATGCCATTTCGGCCATCATCGAACGAGTTGCCCATGATGGCGTCGATACCCAGCCGACAACCATCCAGCGACGACCGGTCGTCGGTGACGGCGGGGCGGTTCAGGTGGCGGCCACTTTCGAGGCGCATGGGCACAACAAACAGCATACCCAACAGGCGGCTAACCCAGTTCAGGTTGCTCCTCAGTTGGTGAATCAGGGGCAGCAACTGGACAAACAATCCCCGATGCAGGGGATCGAGGCGGGTCAGAATCGGCCAGCCAACGGCAAACTGGTCAATCAGGGTATCGGCATTTTCGAGCCGGTCGTTTTGCTGGTCGCGCAGGGCACGGAGCACGCGCAGGTAGTTGAGTTCGGTATCGAAGGGCAGGAAAAACTGACGGGCCTCCCGCTCAATTTCGTGCGTCCGCTGCACCGAATCCAGGATACTGTCGACGTCGAAGGCATCACGCGTCGGGCCAGCCTCGCCCGCTCCGGGTGCGTGAAAGAGGTAAGGAGGCAACTGGTCGTAGATTCCCTCACGCGGGGTATCGAGTCGCCAGTACGGGGCTGTGGAGCCATCGATCAGCCAGGATGTCAGCGGGTTATGATCTTTCGAATAAGCCCGCGCGTCCGGTCCGGTCGGGTTCAGGATCAGCTTATCGAGCGGCAGCATACGACTCAGCAGATCGGCGGCCACCAGGTCGGCCCGAAGGTCGAGGTCAAGCTGGTCGAGCACATACTCGGGTTGCTGCGTCTGCGCAGAAGCGGGTGGAGTCATAGTCAGAGGAAAAGCCAGTCGGTTACCGAACTAAAAATACAGTCAATAACCCCAATCCAACGCCAGGTAGTGCCTGCCGACGGGATTTATTCGCTAAACGGTCTATGAGTGCATTGAACAACAGGGCCATCACGAAGGCCTACTGGCATTTTCTCTGGCGGTTTATGCTGCTGATTGGCGTGGTACTGGTGAGCGTTTACGGCTTTCTACGGTCCCTTTCGCAACAGATCAACCAGCTAAGTGCCGACAAAGCCCGCTACGACGAGGTGCTGTATGTGCAGCGGCAACTGGCCGAACAAACCGACTCGCTGTATAAACACATGCGGCTGCTGAACACAAACCTGATTCGCTACGACCGCCCCATGCAACGGCTGATCAGCCAGCAAAAAGAGTCGATCGGGCAATTGATCACCGACCATCCCGGCAACGAGAAAGCCTTTGCCGTGTACCAGAAACTCAACGGATACGTGAATCAGATGCTCTTACTGAAAGACTCGATCCGCAGCGTTGAAACCAACGTTTTCGAGATCCGCCGCGAGTTATCGAATTGCGAACAGCGAGAACGATTATCGCGATGAGGGTAACGTCATTTGTGGTCATTGATTGCAAAAACGACGTAATGACCACTTAATGACAGCGAAGCGTAATGACCACCAAATGACTTTTCACCAGTTATGCTTACCATTTTTGGATTTCGGGTTAATGAACGGCAATTCCTGTTTGCGTACCTGCTGGCAGGTACGTTGATTCTGGGCGGCCTGGCGGGCTGGGTGCTGTACCGTTCCTATGATTTCCCGACGACGAATGCCGTTTACCTGGCCGACCGGATTCGGCGGCAACAGGCCATTCTGCAACAGCAGGAACGGTATCTGCCCCTCCTCGATTCGGCCCATCACACCATTGCCACCTACCGGCCCGCCATGACCGCCCTGTTTGTGGAGGCCGATATCGACAATCAGATCGACGACATCCGGCGCATCTACAGCCAGAACCCCGATGTGGCGTCGTACCGGGCGTTTGCCCAGGCGGCCGATTTTTACCGGATGATGTATGACGATAAACGGGTGCTCTGGACCAAACAGGACAACATTGTGCTTTTCAGTAAGCAACTTGAAGAATGCGAAGTTGGCTTCCAGCCCGTAGCGGCTGGCGCTGCTTCGGCCCCCGCCGCCCCAACCGCTACCCTGACACCCCGTTTTCCGGCCCGATGACCGGCCCAGTAACCACTCATGCTCGAACGTAAATGGATATTGACAGGCGCCACCTTTGTGGTAACAGCCCTACTGCTGGGGCTGTTGTACTGGCATAACCGGGGGCCAGTGGTTCGGGCAGGCGTTACGCCGCTGGGCGTGATGGTGAATCAGCCGATCTACTTTGCCGACAGCACGTCAGGGGCCACAGAATGGCGCTGGGAGTTTGGCCAGGGGTCCGACAATCGGGCGCAGCGGGGTCAGTTTTTTTATACCCAGCCCGGTCTCTACCAGATTCGGCTGACGGTGGACGGAAAACAACAGCAAACGTTTACCGTAAAAGTGCGCCCCGCCCCCACCCGGCGCGACTCGCTGGTGCGGTTGCTTGGGCCAACGGTGGCCTACCAGGACGAAAAGCTCAGTTTCACCACGTTTGGTGCCAGCCCCAACAAGTTTGCCTGGAAGTTTGGCGAAACCGGCCTGGTCGACTCCCGCGAACCCACGGCGCTGTACAGCTATGTGGAACCAGGTACGTATACCGTCACGCTCACCACCGACATTACGCAGCGGCCCCTCACCCAGAAGGTGCGGGTGATGCCGCGCTACAGCCGGTTTACGGTGCCCGTGGATACCACCGCCGAAGACATTCGCTGGCGATTGCAGCGGATCGCCAACGGGCAGCAGGTGAATTCGCAGTACAGCTACCTCGTTAGCCATTACCTCTGCGGCAACCCTGATTTTCCGGTGGTCGCCAATGGCCAGCCCCCGCGCGACTTCTATTCATACTGCATGGCACTCCAGTTCGAGGGGCGTAACCTGATCGACGCCGTTGCGCTGGAGGGTGGGCTGAATGGAAGCTGCCTGACCAAAATGACCATTACTCAACATAAAAAATAACGCCACGGCCTGTATGCGCCTTTTTTGCCTGATACTCCTTTTACTCATTACTGGCTTCACCGGTCAGGCACAGGGGGTATTGCCGCCGTTTGCCAGCCTGAAACGTCCGCCTGTTCCCACCGCGTCGAAGAAAGGACCGCAAACTCAATCGCTGCAAAGCCGGGGTAAGGCGGCACTGGCCGGACCTCCGCAACTCGGAACCGGCCCCTGGATTGTCTTTGCCGACCGAAACAACGTACCTACCTACCACTACCCCCGGCCCACTACCCGGTTTAAACAGATCAATTTTCGCGACGCATTTTACGTGCTGAAAGAGAAAGACGGCTACCTGAATTTGATCAAATACGATGCAGCCTTAAAGGTAGGTACGTGGTACGCTCCCCGGCTGCTCAAAGATCGCAAGTCGGCCGTTGCCTACGGATGGGCCCCGAAATCTTCCTTTCTGACCACTACCAAGGCCCAGACAGCCCCCGACAGTGACCAGCCATCGTTATACTGCGCGGCCCTCACCAGCGGTCGACTGCTGGCTAAACCGGTGCCTTTTCTCGTTCACGACACGCTTCGTTTATACACCGAGCCAGGCGGGCAGCAGTCCGCTGGCCGGGGCTTGCGGTTATATGACATTGCTTACATATACAAGTTATCGGAAAGCGGGAAAGAAGCGCTGATTGGCCGCTCGCCCTGGTTTCCCACCGACAGTATTTCCAAGCACCTGATGGGCTGGGCACCTACCGAAGCGCTTCAGCCACTGGGGCATGGGCTGTTCTGGGAAAGCGACAGTTTACTGCCCAACGCACCTGCCTATCCGTTCTTCAGCACCGCCGAAGCGGCCTGGCAAAACCGCCCCGATTCGGCGCAGGGCGGCCCTAACCGCAGCAATCTTCGGTATGAGGCGGTGGCCTGGCAGCAGACGGGCGTTCGGTTTCCGGTGTTGCAAGCCTGTAGTGTAAAAGGGCAGCAGACGGTTTGGCAACTGGGTACGTTGCTGCCACTTTTCCAGACCGACAGTTCGGTGCTGAACGTAAACGGCCAACGGCTTACCCACCGGCAATACCAGAACTGGCGCGACCGGTCGCGCAGCGAAAACATCGTGTATGTGGTTGAAGGCACCCGCGCCATGCTGCCCTACTGGGGCGATCTGGTAAACACCGTTCAGGCCTCGGCCACCCTTCTGGCCGACTCGACCAATGTGCGGCAGGGCAGCGTGGGCATCGTGATCTATCGCCCCGGCGAAGCTAGTTCGGGCACGCGCACCGGGTACGTTAACAGCTTTCCCATCGGACGCGATATTGCCCGGGCGGCCGACTTTCTGAACCGCGCCAAACCAAGCAACGTACCCAGCTATGACGGCTATGCGCAGCCAATCCGGGCGGGGCTGGAGCGGGCACTGGCGATGCTGGCGACTCATCCGGGCGAAACCAATACGGTGATCATGGTTGGCATCAACGGCGATACGCGCGATATTTCCCAACTGAGCGATATCCGAAGCGGGATGCAGGCATCAGAGGCGCGTTTCCTCTCGTTCCAGGTAGAAGCCCCCGCCGACACCCTGGCCAACAGTTATGTGTTACAGGCCGAACAACTGGTGTATCAGTCGGCTATCGAAGCCAGTCAGCCCAAGCGCGAACGGCTGGTTAGCCCGGCACTGGTGGTTCCAGCTCCCGCCTATGATCTCACTTACGGCGTCTCGAATATCTACCGGCTCGCTTTTCCAAACGCCAGCATGTCGCCGGGTTGGGTACTCTTCCCACGCAAACGGCAGCAGCTACCGTTTAGCCTGTTACATGCCGTGACCGACAGTTTATTGCGCCAGATGCGGTTCGACGCCCAACGTGTGGATGGGGCACTGAGCGATGTATTTCGTAGTCAGTCCATTTATCGTAGCCGGATCAATCCGGTGGTCAATCGAACCCTGAAAGCCCGGCTGGAGCCCACGCTGGCGAGTGTCGATCCAGCGCTGTTTGCCAATCGGGCCTACCCGTTTATGGGGCAGACCTACGTACGCACAGCCGATTCGTTGCCAGCGGCGTTCCGACCAATTCGTTTATTATCACTGGCAGATATGGACCGGATCAGCTTGTGGATCAACCATTTAGCAGCCGACGAACTGGACCCGCTGGCCAATACAGACCGGCTCAAGCTCATTCGCAGGTATGACGAACTGGCCAGGCAACAGGGACAGTCGCAGCACGATACCGCTACGGTTGCCGATCTGATGGCGACACTAACGGGCCTGCCCTGCCGCCATGCGTTGCTGACCAGCCTGCCGATCCGGGCGCTCGCTGATCCTGATCTGGTGAGTCCGGGGGTATGGCTCCGGCTGTTGTACCTCATTCGCGAACGCCGCGATTACCTGGCCCGACTGCCTACCTTCCCCAATAGCCGGTTCACGTCCAATGGACACACGTACTACTGGCTTAGCAGCGATCTGTTCAAATAACTGATTAGCAGTAGCTTAATTGAAGACTGACGTAACAAACAGCGTGTTCCCACGAAGCCCAGCCCTTTAAAACCACTCCTCACATGCTCCCTTCTTTTCTTCTCTCCGAAGCTGTTCAAACGGCGCTGTACGTATCGCAGTCACTGGCGCGGGAATACCGCAATGAACGGTACTCTGCCGCCCACCTCCTGCGGGCGCTTGTCCACGCCGATTCGGCCGGTGCCACGCTGCTCACCTCCCTGCATAAAGACGTCCCCTACCTGCGCGAATGGGCCGAAGTACGAATGGAAGAGTCACCCAGGGTGGCTATTCCCCCCGACGAACCGGCGGGTGATACCTCGGTAGACCGCGTGCTGGACGAGGCTGATGTGGTTCGGGTGCGGCTGGGGCTTGATAAAGTAGAGCCGATCTGCGTACTGACGGCCCTGACCAAGCCGGGAATGGGTTTTCCCTCCGAACAACTGCGGTCACTCCCCCTTCAGGAGCGGGACCTATTGGGTTTATACCTCAACGAGATGAAACCCATCACCCCCGCCGATGCCGGCCGGACCATAACGCCTGCCGGACCAGCGGCTTCCGCAAATGCGGGGGAAGGAGCAACGGCGGGCGTTTTACAGAAATATTGTACCGACAAAACGGCGCTGGCCCGCGGTGGTCACTTCGACCCGATCATTGGCCGGGAGCGCGAACTGCGGATGATGGTCGAGATTCTGGGGCGGCGTAGCAAACCCAACGTCATGCTCACCGGTGATCCCGGCGTCGGGAAATCGGCCCTGATCGATGGGCTGGCGCAGTTATTAATCACAGGGTTAGTGCCCGGCTGGCTCAAAGGAGCCACGTTGCTCGAACTGGACCCCGGTGCGCTGCTGGCGGGAGCATCGTATAAAGGCGAGGTAGAAGACCGCCTTAAAAATGTAATAAAGGAGGTGAAAGCATTCGAAAAATGCATTCTCTTCATCGACGAAATCCACGTGCTGCTCGACCCGAAAGGCGGGGCGGGTGGCGGAGCGGCAAACCTGCTCAAGCCCGAACTGGCGCGCGGTGAACTGACCCTGATCGGTGCCACCACCCGCGACGAATTCCGTAAGCTGATTGAACCCGATCAGGCGTTGAGCCGCCGTTTTGAACTGCTGAACGTAGATGAACCGCCCGTAAACGTGGCCGAACGCATGATTCGCGGGCTGGTGGGGCTCTATGAGAAACACCACCAGCTTACCGTTGATGCCGATGTGGTACCCGAATGCGTGCGGCTGGCCAAACGATACGTGAAAGACCGCCGCCTGCCCGATGCCGCCCTCGACCTGCTCGATCGCACGATGGCCGCCATCCGTACCGTGACCGAACTGGCTGGCTCTGACCTCGACCAGTTCGACAAGGCGCTGGCGGAGTTGAACGAAAGCGAATTAACGGCCGAAGAACGGCTCGACGATTACCGCTGGTTCGATCAGCAGTTGCAACAGCAGATCAGCCCCGTGCTGATGGGCCAATGGGAAGACCCCGTTGACCCCACCGAACTGATCACGCCCGAATCGTATCTTCCCTACCTGACGGCCAAGCTCACCCGCCTGCACGAACTGGCCGACGCGCGGAAAGCACACGTCAGCAAAACGGACCTGGCAGCAGTGGTAGCCTACAAAACGGGTATTCCGATGGGCAAGGTGCAGGAGCGCGAAAAAGAGAAACTGCTGACGATGGAAGATCACCTCCGGCAGCGCGTTGTTGGGCAGGACCACGCCCTGAAAGCGCTGTCAGACGCTATTCTGGAGTCGCGCTCTGGCTTGCAGAAGTCGGGGCAGCCCATAGGTACGTTCTTTTTATTAGGCCCAACCGGCACGGGGAAAACTGAACTCTCTAAATCACTGGCGGAATTTCTGTTCAATGACGAACAGGCCATGATCCGCTTCGACATGTCGGAGTTTAAGGAAGAGCATGCCGCCGCGCTGTTGTATGGGGCACCTCCCGGGTACGTAGGGTACGAAGAAGGGGGCCTGCTTGTGAACCGGATTCGCCAGCAACCGTACGCCGTGGTCTTGTTCGACGAAATAGAAAAGGCCCATTCGTCCATTTTCGACGTGTTTTTGCAAATCATGGACGAAGGTCGCCTGCATGATAAGTTGGGCAAAGAAGGTGATTTCTCGAACGCGCTGCTCATTTTCACGTCCAATATCGGCAGCGAATGGATCAGCCATGAATTTCAGCAGGGACGGCTCCCCACGTCGCAGCAACTCATGGAGCGGATGAGCGGTAGCTTCCGACCCGAATTTCTGGCTCGTATTACCGAAATAGTACCGTTTAGTCCCATCACCGAGCAACACGTACTGCATATCTTCGACATCCAGCTACGGCAACTGACCGACAGCCTTCAGCGCCAGGGAATCCGGCTGGAGCTGGATGCCGCCGCCCGGCAGCAGCTTGCCTTCAGTGGCTACACCCCTCAATATGGCGCGCGTCCATTGGCCGGTGTGATCAGAAACCGGCTGCGGCGACCTATTTCCCGGATGATCATTGCCGGCCAGATTCACCCCGGCGAGTGGCTGCGCGTAACGGCCCGTTCCGACGGGGAGCTAAGCTGGCAGGTGGTGAAAGATGCAACCGTTCCCGATCCTGTCCAGGCGGGTCAGATCGAATGGCTCATTCCGACAAAGGTGTAGAACCCCACCCCAACCCCTCCCCGTTAGGGAGGGGCTAAGAATCAGCCAATGATGCGAATCATCAGCCCCTCCCTAACGGGGAGGGGTTGGGGTGGGGTATTCAACTTTTTCCTTGTCAAGTCCTATGAAATCTTTTTGGCGGATATTTATTAGACGTGACGATATTTTACCATTCAATATATTTGGCAACTCTAAATATACTGAGTGGTAGGTCTGGCGGGTTGCTCAGTTGCTGTGCGTTGGGAGGTGATATAGCTTTAGACTGTATTTCAACCTTTTAACAGTCACTGCTATGTTTAACTACGAGATTGGCGGGAACGAGATCAAGCCGATGGCCTCGGAAGGCATTGCCGATATTCCGTTCAACCGGACCCTGCTTGCGCTTCAGCTTACCGACGAGGAACCCGTAACCCCTGAGTTGGTTACCGGCCTCAAAACGGTCGAGGATGTCTTCAACCGCTATCAGCCAAACGTTGATGTGGAATTCGAAGACGAGAACGGAACTCCCGTTCAGGAAAACCTGAAATTTGGCAGCATTGCCGATTTCCGGGCCAAAGCACTGAGCATGCAGAGCCCCTATCTGCGTTCGCTCGACGGCCAGTACAGCGAATACACGCAGATCAGCCGCCGCCTAAAAGGTCACCGGATTCTACAGACGGCCCTCGATAATCCCGACGCAAAAGCGGCGCTGGTGGCTGCGCTTAAATCGTTGGTGAGCGAATTAGACGCCGCCGACAAGGAATAACCACCCCCTCCCTTCTGATTTTACCAAACGTTAACGGTTAAACGCATTCTGCCTCATGGCAAAAGAACAAAAATCGGCCGCCGCAGACGAAGCTGCTGTCGCCTCCGAAGCGGTTGTTGCCGCTCCCTCAACCGGACTTCCCGGCCTTAGTACGCTGGCAGCCTATGGTGGCTTTCCATTCGTTGAAAGCTTCATCGACGGCATCCAGAACATCAGCCCGGAGCGCAAGGCCCGCAAAAACATCTTCATGACCGATGAGAACAAGAAGGTGGAACGGCAGATGCTGAAGCAGAAGCTGAACCTCTGGATCGACCTCCTCGAATCGAGCAGCAACCAGACGGAGATGCTGGAGAAGACGGAAGAAAAAGCCAACCTCTCTAACGCGCAGTTGCGTAAAAACCTGCTCCGGGCCCTCAACAGCACCCGTGAACTGGAACGCAGCTACCGGGCGCTGTCTCTGTTCTACAAGAACACGGATATGGACCGCGTGCCCAACGTCACCGTCCTGAACGCATCGCTGGCTCAGCTAACCGATCTCGACAATCCCATCTTCATTGATCGGGTAAACGAAGAGTTCAAGCAAAACTATGATCGCCTTGACCTGCGGACCAACTATTCGTTGCTGGTCGTGCCGGGTTTTATGCGGACAAACGGTATCCTGGAAAAATGGGCGCGTATTGCTCATAACAGTAAAGTGATGCTGGTTACCGACTTCGCCGATCTGGAGTCGCCGGAAGATACGATCGAACTCTTCAGCACCGCCAACATGAGCAGCGGTGATCTGCACTGCTCAAACGTGATTATGGCCTGCAACTGGATGGTTGGCCGGGGCAAGGTAGCCGAAGTGGGCGAGACCGACAACCTGTATGTACCACCATCGGCCGCGCTGGCCGGCAAGATCTACTACACGCTGATGTCGCAGGTGACAGCGGGTAAGAAGCATGGCGGCATGAACGAAGTCGACGGGGTACGTTACCCGCTGAAGAAAAGCGAAATCTCGCATCTGGAACGCCTGGGTCTGGTGCCAATGGTGTTTGAATACGGCAAGGTGATGGCTTTCTCGGCCAAAACGCTCTTCAACGGCGATAACCCAGGCTTGCAGACCTACTCGGTGGTGCGGGTATTCGACCACGTGGTGAAAGTGCTGTTCGACTTCCTGAACCGCCGCGCGTTCGAGAACTGGACGCCCCGCATGGAGGCCGATCTGCGCCGCCAGATCGTGCAGTTCCTCGACAGCATCATGGGTCCCGACCGGCTCATCGAGAAGCACAGCATCATGCGGTTCGAGCGCGACAAGAACATCAAGGATCTGATTCACCTCGACCTGTTCATCAAACCTTATTTCCCAGCCAAGAGCTTCGTTATCCGTCTCGACGGACGCCGTGGCGACGACGTCGACAGCCCGGAGTGGGTATCTGACTACGGCGTAATGGCTTAATACACTGACTATTCACTTTAACTAAAAAACGAAATGGCAAAGGCAGTCTTAGACATAGCTGGGGCAAAGTACGACGTTCTCTCTTACAGCATCGGTTATTCACGCGGAGTCGATAGCAAAGGTCGGCCCGGTGGTAACGTGCAGGGCGGTGAACTGAATATGACGATTGACGCACCCTTCACAACCGACCTGGCGGTGCAGATGGTGAACAAAGGGCACATTCCTATTCCTACCGGCACCATCACTATCAGCAAAAGCGAAGAAGATGGTGGAAAGCTGAAAGATATCATCTTTACCGATGGCTTTCTGACGGGTTACAGCGAATCATTTTCGGCATTCGGCGGCGATAACATTACCTTGGGCATCACGATTCACGCCCAGAAGATTAAAAATGGCGAAGCCGAGCAGGTGAACGACTGGCCGGTAGATACGTACAAGTAAGCAGGAGTCGGATTGGGGATTTGAATGCCGGATTGTGATTTTAAAAATACGGCGATCCAGCCATCTCCAGCGTTTATAAATCCACAATCCGACATCCAAGATCCCCAATCCAATGACACAGCCTTTCATCACCCGCTTAACGGCCTTATGGCTTTTGGCTGGACTTTGGTGGGCGGGGTCAGTGGCGGTGCATCTATTTTACATTAAACGCGTGGGGCAGCAGGTTATCGAACCGCTGCCCCCCATTTTGATTAAGCACGGAACCGACTGGCAAACGCGGCTTCCGGGTGCGCTATTCAGCCGCGCGGGGAGCGATATGGCCCGTGCTGCCCATACGCCGATTGACCGGCTCAGCTTGCATTTATTAGCCAATCCGGGGCTGGCCGTTGCCATCACCGGTCAGTATACGCTCGACGAAGCGTCGGCAACGGTGGCGCCAGACCTGGGCAAAGCCCGCGCCGCCAACCTAGCCGACCGCCTGATGGCCGATGGCATTGGACCGGGGCAGATTCAGGTAGGGAGTGAGCGCGTACCATCGCTCAGGTACGTGAACGACTCAACCGGCGCACTGACGGTGGCTTTTACGAAAGCCCGGCCCACCACGGCCCGTTCGCTGGCTGATGCGCAGCGGTATATCGATTTATTCCACCCTATGGAATTGTATTTTGAAAGCGGCCAGACCACCTTCATCCGAACGCCGGAAACAGACCGGTTTGTGGCCGATGCGGTTCCGTTCCTCAAGCAGGCACGCGGCCCGGCGCTGCGCGTTACAGGCCATACGGATAGCGTAGGTACGTTGGCGGCCAATCAGCGGTTATCCCTCAGGCGAGCCGTGGCCGTGCGTCAGTTTCTGGTTAAGCTGGGCGCCCGGCCGGGTCGGATTCTGCCGCAGGGGCGCGGACCGAGCCAGCCTATTGCGGCCAATGCCACGCCCGAAGGCCGGTTGGCCAATCGCCGCGTGACGGTCGTCATTAAACGATAAAGGCATGTTCCAGTTAAACCCGTTTCACCTGCTTCATGCCAGCCTGCTGCATTTCCTGATGCTTCAGGGCATGCTTATTTTCGGCTATCTAATTGGCCAGCAGGTGTATAAACGGCGGCAGTTAACGCTTCTGCAAACGCTCCAGCGGCTTCAGCGACGGATTGATCAACTCCGAAAAAGCCGCCTGATCCCCGTTGATACCGACAACCTGCCAGGCAGCGACCGGCTCATCGAAATTCTGGGCATCACCGCGCCCGTCGAGCGTATCCTGCTCATGACCGGTATCCAGACATTCGCGCAGCTTGCCCGGCAAACGCCCGCCACCATTCAGCGTATTCTGACAGATAACGGGCCGCTTATGCACCCATACGACCCCGCCACCTGGCCCGATCAGGCTCGGCTCGCTCATGAAGGGCAATGGGGCGAGTTACGCGCCTGGCAGGGCCGGATGCGCCGTGGCCTCGCCGAAACAGAACGTACCCAACCGATTTAGCTATGAATCCACTCTCGCCCTGGGTGGCGTTTACCGAGATCACCCTGCTACTGGCCGCCACCTTTCTGGCTGGCTTTTTCGTTGCCTGGGTACGTGCCCGACCAGCCCTCCGCCGGGTAAACAGCAGCATCCGGGAAGCTGAACGGGATTTGAAGGCATTGGCAGTCACTACTAATGTCAGCAAACCAGACTAATCGTTGGGCAGACTTCTCTTGTATGAATACATCTGTTCGGCACAGATGCGAATGTATACGTTACCCATTTTGACATACTCACCTTAGGGATCATATTTGGCTATTTTTCACCTAGTTGTACAAGTAAATCATGAACATTAAACAGGCTGAGGCTCAGAGCAAACTGATAAAAGAGAGTTTGCTCATGATTGATGAAATTATTGCTTACGATGTGCTGGCGGGAGGCTTTAATCATAATGCTCACTTCGACGATGAGCTGATGAATGACATTGCCAGTATTTTGAATACAGCAATAGGCCCTTTTGCTGGTAAACACGCCGAACTGAAAGCTTATTATAAAAACCGGTTCAAAAAAAGGCGTGAAGTCAAATACCAGGGCAGGATAGCCGACGTAACAGCAAATTATGGTAACGGGCAGGGCGGCATAGCCATTCAATTAAAGTCAACATACGACGATGGCTGTGCTGCGGTGCTCAACATGATCGGTGACGCAGCCAATCAGCTTACCGGTGAACGTGGAGAAAACCCAAGACCAGGCGACAGATGGGTCATCGACGTGGTCATCAGGAATCCATCAAACCCCTGGCCATTCAAGTATCAGGCAACATTTGGGCATAAAACCCTGGCAGAGTACCAGACCGAAGCAAAACAGAAAATTCAAGCTAAACTAACCAAGTACAAACCCGGAGTCAATGGCCTCAATGCGGCAGCCTTTCACAAGCTGACAGATACAAATGCCTTTGCCCTGAGAAAAGTAGTAAACTCGCCAAAAAACTCCAGAATGAGTTCAACTTACCAGGACGTTTTCGGGCATATTCAGCCCAACCAACATCATACATCAATAACGGTGAAGATACGTTATGATTTTCCCTATCCACTCGCCACGATTCCTCCCAACCCCACGCAATACATTCAAAAAATAACGTTCGAAGTGGTACGGGCAGGGAATGCACTAATCGTTCATGACAACGTGTACGTACTGGTTTGAGATGATATGGAAAAAGCCATTAACGTGTCGATGCTGTCGATGAACTGGCAACAGATGACGCAAAGCCTGACCGATCGGATAGCCCTTATCGGAGAGATGTGCAGCGAGACGTTTATGACCTCGCTTATTGATCCGCATACCCTGCATATCGTGGTTGTGCCGGAGTATTTTTTCCGGAAAAGCCCGATTCAGGTTGTGTCAACACTGGCCGAGACCTATCACGGCTACCGTGGGCCAACTGTTGCAGAGAAAATGATAACGCAGGCGCATCTGAACCAGTTTAGGGGTGTTAAACGGAAGCATACGATGTATTCGCCACAGGAACGCGACTTGCTGGTAGCCAGCCTGTCGGCCCTGTCGGCAAACAACGTCTTGATCGTTGCCGGCACTATGTTTTGGGTCGAGCGTGAACCGGTGATTCGGCCGGCTGGCTTCTGTCGGGCCGAGCAGATCACCAAAGGAACGGCCCGAAATACGTGCTATCTTTTCCACAATGGCGCTCAGATCGGTGCGTACCATAAGATTCAAAACTCCCATGAGCTTGACAGCCCGGAAGATCGGCTTTTCACATTTATGGGAGGCACAACCGTGACCACCTGCACGGTAGATGGGTTGCGGGTGGGCGTCGAAATCTGTGCTGATCACAACGCCGGGACGATGGCCAACCAGAATCTGGATATACACATCATCGTCTCCGATGGCATGGCTCCGTTTGGGCCAAATGTGGGAACACGGGCCAACGGCGTTGTATTATGCTGCGATTCGATGAACTCGCACATTGCCGTGTATAACAGAAACGCAACCGGGCAGAACATCAGGACGGTAGCTGCACCACTTGCCAGACGGATCAAAAAATCGGTACTGATCGACACCAACACCGCGCCACTCTTAATTTGATTACACCTCGAACTAGTTGAAAGTGACGCCTCTAACACGCAGTGACTTCAATTGATACGCTTTAGAAATACTGCCAGGCAAGCCCTGTGGTAAAAAACACGACTGACTTATCAATCGTGTTTTTTTGATAAATACAGTCGTCGGAATAACATCGGCGTGGTTGTTGATAGTACCAGAAATGACCACTGTGTTTCTTCCCACTTGCTATGGAGCAGATTTATCAACTCTTACAATCCTACTATAATTTCCAGACCTCTATTCTCCGGTCGATGGCTTTTGAGACGATGACCAAGGCCGAGTTTGGCCGGGTCACTGGCCTCTACGGAAACTCGAAAGACCGCCGCCATAGAAATCCGAAACTATGGTCACCCAGTGAAATTTACGCGTTTTCGCTTCGCCTTGGTGTGTGGGACGGCGTGTCGAAACGCCTTCAGTCGCTGGCCGTACTGATTAACTGCTTGCCCGAAGAGGAGAAAAAATCGGTTCTGAAAGCCAGCCTGTTGACCGAAGAAAAACTACAAATACGGATACAGCAGTATGAATCCTGGCTGCCTCAGGAGTTGGAAAAACTGTATACGTTCTACCACCAGAATTCCATCACCCACGCAGGCGTACCTGGTCAGGGGCATCCCGCCAAAAAAGGAAGCACCGACTATAAGCCAATCGGCTCCTATTGACCTATCAACTTACAGTCAGTAGGCTATCGCTTCTACGGACATCGTGCAGGTGGGGTTAATCCAGCACGCTCCAGCCCCGGCGAATAATGGGTCGGGCACCCGCTTCTTCCCGGACAACGATGTTGTCTTTGCGTTGGCCGATGTACTCCAGCGTGCTCAGTTTACTCCATAGCCGGGTCATCACCTCCAGGAACGTCTCAACGCTTTGCATCGCCTCGCCAATTCGGTTATGGTTATAGTCGAGTTCGAGGAGACTCAGGAGCATGCCCTCGAAATGGTTGGGGGTCACGTCGGTCCACTCGTAGAAATAATGCAGCAACTCTTCTTTCTCCCGCGTTGGAATACAATACAGGTTGGTATACACCAGACTGGTCAGGTTGGCGAAATAATCGAGGATTTTCACGGGCGGATGCTGGAAATCCAGGTTACGATACTCAAAAAAGAGCTGACCCAGCGAGTCGAGCAGTTTTATGCAGAGCATCTGCACATTCCTGGCAATATCAGACGGCTGGTTCCGGTCGAATACCTTTCGAACAATCTTGAACGAGCTGATCTGTAGGTCGTTAAGACTCCAGCCAAACGCTTTATAGTACGCCATCAGTTTCGGATGGCTGGATAAGCTGGTACAGGGTGGAATGAAACTCTCTTCAACAACGTACCTGCCTTCGCGGCACACTACCCGGCCAATGGTCAGGTAATGCTGCCCCAGTTCGTCGGCATTTAGCTGCGCCGTCGGGATGGCCTGCAACTGATAATGCGTATCCGTAAACGGGTGACGCAACGGCGACTCTTCGGGGTCGGGCTCGCCCATCGGCACGCGCTCGAAGGGGTTGACCAGCAAGACAATATCGTAAGGTGGCCGTTCCAGATCATCGAGTTCAGTTTCCACTACAAAGGATGCCGTCAGCGTTCGGAAACGCAGCACATCCGGGTTAATGGCCACCCGACACCCGCCCGACGTGATGGCGTTGCACCGAAGCAGACGTACCTCCACGTGATTGCCTATTTTTTCGAGCAGTTCAATCTCATTCGAAGACGCACTACCCCGCTCGGGAGGCAACAGCCCGTAATTGTAATTAGTCAGAAACAGCGAGAGCGCATCGCGGACCATATCCTGCACATGCTGGTCGGTGTCCAGAAAATGGCTCTGCGAGAGTTTCATCCCGTTTACCCAGTTGACGGGGTGATAGGTACGGGCTACGAGCATAAAAAGGGATCTGTTTAGAAACTAGGTTAGTTGATGGGATTCTACCCGCTTGGCCTGAATCGTATGCCGTTCGGTGAGCCGGTTCTGAGCCACGCTTATGTCAAAATCGATATAGCGTCGAAGGCTGAAGAACGACGGTCGAACGTAGTAAAAGAGCCAGCCATAGGCCGCCTGCTCGGGCGTCTCGGTGACGATGGGGTCGTTCGGAAACTTGTAGTTATAATCGTCGATGAATTTCTGGAACCACAACCCAAACGACAAATCCTGGGTGGCACGGGCTTTTACCTTCACCGGCCCCTCTGCGGGCCTGGCCGGGTCTTTTCGAAGTTCAACTTCCAGAATCATAAGCCGGTAATAGTCAACGCCTTCAAATTCGATCTCTTTGGCCTGGCGGGGGTAATACCAGACTTTATGTACCTCGTTGGGTATAGCCAGCAGGGCGTCGTAGGTGCGGGAAAACACCAGGGGTATGGAGAAGGGTACAATACAGGTTGCCGCCCAGAAACCATATTTCAGGGTGCTGAAATAGTTGAATACCCAGCCGAACGAATACCCGCCGATAACCAGAATGAGTATAGTGAGCAGCAGCACAAACAGCGGCTCGGTCCGTTGCTCGTCGCCCATAAGCCGAACAAGCTGCCGCACATAGAGCATGCCTTCAACCAGGAAAACCACGGCCATCAACAGGTAATAAAGCGGCATAAACCAGAGGTCGATCATGCCGAAAAGCCCGGCCAGCGCCATTGGCAACGTGAACTGTGCCACACTGATCAACAGCTTACGACCACTGAGCAGCGCCTTCTTCTGGTTGATCGCCGCCAGTGCGGTAGTAAGTACCACGGCCATCAGCGGGACCAGCAGGTACGTCAGAAAAAATTGAACGGGTGACGCCATAGAAATCAACCTCCAATCATAACAGTGGGAAAACCGGACACAATCACGCCGCCGTGGGCTGTTTGGTCGCCCATCCGTGCGGCGGGTCGCCCCCCGATCAGTACGGTTGCCGAGCCTTTGATGATGGCGGCCGGTGGTCCAACACAGATCGACATATCGCCCAGACAGGCGGCCGGTAACTTGCCGATCAATACAGTTGGGGCTCCGGGGCCAGATATTGGTCCGCCAACGTGCGGCACAGGGCCGGTAGTCAATGGGCAGGTAGTCATATCGGTGAGTCGGGCGGCTGGAGGCATAGTCTTAACTTGCTTAAAGGTCAATGGTCAATTTCGGTCAAGACGCATTGTATAAATACGCGTTTAGCAAGTTATATCATTGCGTAGACCAGCCACTCAATATTTACTGGACGCGTAGTTGGCAGAAGAGGTCAACGTCTACAGGCCAAATCCAACGGCCAAACTCAGGGGCTACGGTCGACTTCCAGTAGCAGGCAACCAGCATCCCGTTGGCTTATTAATAAAAGATAATTTTTACATTTTTAATGTACCATTCTCTAAAATATATAGTTTTACTTATTCTTCCTCTTTTCTACTACTCGACATCTTATCGCCCATTTTTTCTGGCAACTTGTCATGGCGACCGCTCAACTAACCACAGAACGATTTTCGCTTTATCAGCACGAATATCAACAATGGCTTCGCACGCTTGCCCTGTACTCTGATCAGGAAACGTACTTTACTTCACTCCTGTCGCATGTGTGTGACAGCACTGCCGACTACGACATTGTAAACCGGTCGGGGTCTTTTCGGCAATGGTTTACGGGCCTGCGCGCCCAGATGGCCCAGCTATCCGAGCTGATTGAAATGGAGGAGCGATCAACGGCCCAGGGAATACCCAACTGGCAGCGCCGGCAGGAGATCGACGAGCGTCATCGCCGCATGCGCAGTGGTTACCAGATGCTCGAGCAGCAGTTCATCACCGTGCGCCAACAGTTCTACGCCTTCATTACGCCCTACGTTCAGTAAGCAATCCGGGCTTAACTTGCCCCGCTATGCTGACTGCCTCTCATCTGTCTAAATCATTTACCGACCTGCCCGCCGTGCGAAATGTCTCACTGACACTCGCCGCCGGACAGATTATGGCCCTCGTCGGTGCCAGCGGGTCTGGAAAAAGTACCTTACTAAATCTGATTGCCGGCTTACTCGATACTGACCGGGGTGAGGTTCGTCTCGATGGTGCCCTTATTCCTGGCCCGAAAGACGTACTGGTGGCCGGTCACCCTCAAATTAGGGTGGTGCCGCAGGAATACCAGTTGATGCCCAACGTGTCTATTCGCGAAAACATCAACTATGCCCTCCGTTTCTATGAACGTACCTACCGGGATGCCCGCGTGGATGAATTGCTGAAACTGTGTCGACTGGAGACCGTTCAGCACCATAAACCACGCGAAGCTTCGGGCGGAGAAAAGCAGCGAACGGCCATCGCCCGTGCCATTGCCGAACCCGCCCGTGTGTTGCTTCTCGATGAACCATTCAGCCACCTTGACCTTCCCAACCGGCTGATAATCCGTGATTTATTGTTTGACCTTGTCAGGCAGAAAAGCGGTACCCAGCCACCACCCGCCTGCCTGTTCGTCACCCATGATGCCACCGACGCGCTATCCATTGCTGATCAGATCGGCATTCTACAACAGGGTCAGCTAAAGCAGATTGGCACGCCACGCGAGGTTTATTTCAACCCCAAAACCACGTATGCGGCCCGCATGACCGGCCCGGTGAATAGTATTCGCGGTAAACACCTGGCGTTGCTTGGCCTACCACCGGCTACCGACCCGGAGGCGTGTTTCGGGCTACGACCCGAGCACATCACCCTGGACAACAATGGACCCGTTTCCTGTACAGTACAGGCCGTTTTCTTTCAGGGTCGACAAAGTGAACTCGACGTGAAAGTGAACCGGTACGTCTCGTTGCGCCTGCTCACCGAGCGCGACGATATTCAGGTTGGCGATCAGGTACGTATATACTTATCAGGTAGCCGACTAATGGCCATAGGTTAATTTCTGGATTGGTCGTTTCGCCGGAATCGCTTAACTTTCCCTTCATACATCAAAAAGGATATTATGCCCGAATTCACGCTTGGGATTGAAGAAGAGTTCCAGACCATTGATCCGGAAACTCGCGAGCTACGCTCGCACATGTCGAAACTCGTTGATGGTGGGCAAATAGTGCTTCAGGAGCGCGTCAAAGCAGAAATGCACCAGGCTGTAGTAGAGGTTGGCACCAACATCTGCCACAATATTCAGGAAGCCCGGCAGGAAGTATCGTTTCTACGCCGTGAGATCATCGAACTGGCTGAACGCCAGAACCTGCACCTGGCCTCGGCCGGCACGCACCCCTTTTCTGACTGGCAGCATCAGCTTATCACGCCCAACGAACGCTACGACCGGCTTATCGAAGAAATGCGCGACGTGGCCCGCTCGAACCTCATATTTGGTATGCACGTCCACGTGGGCATCGCCAGCCGCAATGAGGGTATTCAGATTATGAACGCCGTGCGGTATTTTTTACCCCATATATACGCGCTCTCGACCAATTCGCCGTTCTGGTGTGGCCGCAATACGGGTTTCAAATCGTATCGCTCAAAAGTATTCGATAAGTTTCCACGCACCGGCATCCCCGATTATTTTAGCAGCGCCGCCGAATACGACGAATACATTGCCCTGCTGGTGAAAACGGGCTGTATCGACAATGGTAAAAAGATCTGGTGGGACATTCGCCTGCACCCGTTCTTCGACACCATTGAATTTCGCATCTGCGACGTACCTATGCGGGTTGACGAAACCATTTGTCTGGCCGCTATTATGCAGGCACTGGTGGCAAAAGTCTACAAGTTGCAGCGGGCAAACCTCAACTTCCGCCCCTACCGCCGGATGCTTATCGCCGAAAATAAATGGCGGGCCGCCCGCTACGGAATCGAAGGTAAACTCATCGATTTTGGCAAGCAGGAAGAAGTACCCACGCACCAGTTAATTTATGAACTGCTGGAATTCATTGACGATGTAGTTGATGAACTGGGTAGCCGGGAGGAATGCGAGTACGTGCATCAAATTTTGAAGAATGGCACCGGAGCCGACCGTCAACTGGCCGTTTTCAACGAGACCAACGACCTCAAAGCCGTGGTCGATTACATCGTCCAGGAAACTTCATACGGCCTCAGGTAGTTAAATTCAATGAACAATTCTCAATGACCAATCACTTAATTTACTGGTCATTGAGAATTGATAACTAATCGTTGAGATGAAAATTGCCATTTTAGATATGTACAACAACGTGGCCAACGAAGGCATGCGTTGTATTCTGCACGCCATAAAAACCGTCGAGGCCACCGATGGCGTGTCGTTACCCTACACAATTTTCAACGTTCGGGCCAACAATGAACTGCCCGACCTGTCATACGACGCGTACATTTCAACGGGGGGACCGGGTATTCCGTTACCCCTTGGCGAGGCGTGGGAGATTCCTTTTTTTACGCTGATCGACTCGATTTTTGAGCACAACCTGACTCAGGACTCCCGAAAACATTTGTTCCTCATTTGCCACTCCTTCCAACTAGTGGCCGGACATATGCACCTGGGAACGATCAGCAAACGTAAATCGACGTCCTTCGGCATTTTTCCGATTCACCGTACCGACAACGGCATGGCCGAGCCCCTGTTCAGCGCCCTTGGCGAACCATTCTACGCCGTCGATTCACGTGATTATCAATTGACGGAGCCAAAAATGGCTGAATTCGACGCGCAGGGTGCCAAACTGCTCTGTCTCGAAAAAATTCGTCCGCATGTTGATCTGGAACGGGCCGTCATGGCTATCCGGTTTACCGATGAAATTTTTGGCACCCAGTTTCACCCCGAAGCAGACGATGAAGGCATGTTACGGTACTTCCTGCAGGACGAAAAACGCAACCAGATCATCAACGCCTACGGACAGGCCAAGTACGACGAGATGGTAACGTACCTGCAAGATCCCGAAAAAATTGCCCTCACGGAATCAGTCGTGTTGCCCGGTTTCCTGCGCCACGCCATCCGCGAGCTTACACCTGCCTAACTCCCAATACTTCTGAGGTTTCTAAAAATCTTAGAGGTTTATTATCCGTCATTCCCTACCATGATCGAATCGATTCGTCATCCATACAACGCGCATTTTTCGGCCGACCGGTACGAGGCGTTTTTAGCTCAGATCAACGATGAGTTTCCTGGACAGTTGGATTTCAGGGTGGCCGAAACACCCGTTTTCGTCCCCAAACTCCTGACCGACAAGATGCTGACGGCCTGCGATGATATCGTTCAGACCATTACGCAACCCGATTTCAGGGCAAAAACTGAAGCGGCCATTCCAGCAGGACAATACGTACCTGGCGAAGGTGAGGCGAGTCACACCACGTTCATGGCGGTCGACTTTGCCGTTTGCCGAAACGAATCGACCGGCGAGTTGGAGCCGCAACTCATCGAGCTTCAGGGCTTTCCCTCGCTGTACGGATTTCAGCCTTATTTATCCCAGACGTTCCGCGCTCATTTCCCCATTCCCGATTCGGTCAATCACCTGTTTGGCGTGTCGACCAACGCCGATTATGTGGCCGCACTGCGTGATCTGATTGTGGCCGACTGCGACCCGGAAGAGGTTATTCTGCTGGAGATTTACCCGGAAAAACAGAAAACGCGCATCGACTTTGCCCTCACCAAACACTATATCGGTATCGATGCCGTTTGCCTGACCAAAATCAAAAAGCGGGGGCGCGAGCTGTACTACGAAAAAGAGGGCCGCGACGTACGCATTCGCCGCATCTATAACCGGCTGATATTCGATGAGTTAGAAGCGATGCCCGATCTTGTCACCGAGTTTAAACTCACCGACGATGTCGACGTTCACTGGGTAGGTCATCCGAACTGGTTCTTCCGAATCAGCAAATACACCCTTCCGCTGATCAACAGCGCCTACGTACCCAAAAGCCACTACCTCAGCGAACTGACCGGCAACGTACCTGACGATCTGGAAAACTACGTTCTGAAACCACTCTTCTCGTTTGCAGGCAGCGGTGTAAAAATCAACGTTACCCCGGCCGACATCGAGGGTATTGCGGAGGCGGAGCGGGGCAACTATCTCCTCCAGCGCAAAGTGCGCTATGAGCCAGTCATCGCCGCCCCGGATGGCTCCGTAAAATGCGAAATCAGGTTGTTGTTCATCTGGCCCGACGGCGCCGATAAGCCACAGTTAATCACCAACTTAGCCCGACTGAGCCGGGGTGAAATGATTGGCGTCCGCTTCAACAAAGACTTCGACTGGGTGGGTGGTACAATTGCCTATTTTGAGCAATAATTTACCGGCCGATACGTACCTGATAACTGGCTGACGGAAAAATAAATAAGCTTGACCCACTCGCGATACCATCGGAACCGAAAGGAATATTGGCTGATAAATCGAACGAGTGGCGCGCCCGGTCGAAACGAAGGCCAGTGCTCAATTTGCCGAACGAGACGCCGTAGCGTTCAATAAACAGCAGGTTCTCGCTGATAAACGTCAGCGAGGACTTTATTTTGCGGACCACACTGAACGAGGCAATCTGCCCGAACGAGTCTGCATTCGTGCCCGTTCCCAGGCCAACAGTCACGTTGTTCTGGGAGTCGCCGATGGATACGATACCCTGAAGCAGCCCCGTCGACACTGTTCTGTCAAACAGCGTTCCGTACAGTAGTTGAGCCTGAACACCAACCCGGATACGGGGACCTAACGGAACCGACACTTTTGTGGACAAGGAGCCAAACAGGATGGGGGCAAACGTAAAGAAAGCGGTTCCTATGCTCCAGTTGTCGGTAATGCCCACATCGAACTGGCTAATGTAAACAGATGTATTTCTGAAATAGACCCGACCCTTTTCAGCCTGATAAGCCGTGGGCAAAAAATTTAAATACTGCGGAAATAGGTTTGGGCTAGCGCTTGATGCAACGTTTCGTGAAGTAGGCTGGCTCTGGCTGGCTGCGCCCAGTCGCTCCAGCCGCACAACCTGTCGGGCCGGAATGTAGACGGTGCCCAAGGTTTCTGTTTGCACCACCAGCCGACTGGTATCCTGGCTTAGTACCTTGGCATTCAGCCTGGTTCCGTCGGTAAGCGTGATTTCGTATTGGCTGGGCGAAACCGTCGCCGATCTGGGCTGGCTGCGAATTGGCTGCGCATACGGTTGTGCCGTAAAATACGCGACGGAATCAACTGGCGCAGGCGCAAACGCACTGATCTTACTGAACAACTCCTGCTCGACGTAAGTGAGCTGGCCGTTTTTCATCCGCACTGTGTACATCGTGCTATCCCGCCTGATGATTCGCCCCTGAATATGAGAGCCGTCTTTCAGCAGAATGTAATAGGGTCGCCCATTCGTCGTATCAACCGGTGCTGTTTGTGCAAAGGTCGCTGATCCCTTAAGTAGGGTCAGGAAAAGCAGTAATAGAACTGTTTTCATAAGCAGGTTGGTTTAAGAAGGAGAGCCTGCAAGGCTCATTGGCTGGATTGCGAACAGATCGTTTATGAAATGGCCTTATTAGTGACGCCAAACTACAGCAATTGCAACGACAAGCGTGACACATCGACAACTTTTCTTTCAGCACATCGCACAGACCACCGATTTCCCCCTGGCGTTGGAAATCGACCGGGCCGAGGGCGTTTATTTATACGGACCTACCGGCGAAACGTACCTGGATCTGATTTCGGGAATCGGCGTGAGCAACGTGGGGCACCGGCACCCGGCGGTGTTGGCTGCCGTTCAGGCACAACTGGATAAGTATATGCACCTGATGGTCTACGGCGAGTATGTGCAGGGTCCACAAGTTCAATTAGCCCAGGCGCTGGTGGCCTCCCTCGACGGGGCCACAACAACCTACGGTCCTATCGACAACGTGTACTTCACCAACTCGGGGGCCGAAGCCATTGAGGGGGCTATGAAAGTAGCCAAGCGGTTTACTGGCCGTACGGAACTGATTGCCTGCCATAACGCCTATCACGGATCAACCCAGGGTGCCTTGTCGCTCAGCGGCGATGAGAATTTCAAACGAAACTACCGCCCCCTCCTACCCGACATTCGCCATATTCACCACGGATCATGGGCTGACCTTCAGCAGATTACCTCTCGAACGGCCGCCGTTATTATGGAAGTTGTGCAGGGCGAAGCGGGCGTGCGTGTGCCCGATCCGGCTTATTTGCATGCCGTTCGTGAGCGGTGTACGGCCACAGGTACGTTGCTTATCTTCGACGAAATTCAAACAGGCTTCGGGCGAACCGGTTCATTCTGGGCGTTTCAGGATGTAGCCGTAGGGGTTGCTCCGTCGCAGCGGGCCGTGGTGCCGGATATCGTGGTGAGTGCGAAAGGCATGGGTGGTGGCATGCCAATCGGGGCATTCATGGCTCCTGAGCCGTTGATGGCTGTTATCAAAAATAACCCGATGCTGGGTCATATCACGACCTTTGGCGGGCATCCGGTGTCGTGTGCGGCCTCCCTGGCAACGCTACAAACGATTCAGAACGAGCGTCTTTTCGCCGATGCGGAACGTAAAGGGCAGTTGATCCGGTCGTTGCTCGTGCACCCGCTGATACGGGAGATTCGGGGGAAAGGCCTGATGCTAGCCGCCGAATTTGACTCGTTTGAGGTGCTCAAACCGATCATTGACCGGGCCATTCGGCCACAAAGCAACGTACCTGGTGAATCCAGGCCGGGCATTATCACCGACTGGTTCCTGTTCTGTACCAATTCAATGCGCATCGCCCCGCCCCTCACCATCACCGACGATGAAATTCGGCTGGCTTGTGGCCTTATTCTAGCCAGTATCGACAGTCTGGCAACGCATCAACTGGCGGCTATGGTTTAGGGAATCAGGAAAAAGACAGCCATGTGCTGGAATATGTTCGCTTGCTGGCGTTGTGTCAGTTGAAGGAATTCGCTGCTTGACTGATCGAATTTGACGAAAAGGCTTCGTAGACTATACCCACCTGCTTAGTGGCAAAAATTTACAGTAGTCCGTAGAAGCAAATTTTACGCTTCGTTAACATTCTTTTACAGGTTATTAACAGATAACAGAATAGACGCTTTTAGCTTTGTTGAAATCCTTGAGAGTAAAAAGAATGCCTGAAACGGATCTGATCTATCAGAATATAGATTAGTCTTAAGTAAACATCCAAAACACATGAAAAAAATCATTTATGCGCTGACCTTATCGCTGGTTGTGGTAAGCGGATTAGTATTTGCTAATCGAGAAATTAAAAATGAAGATTCTAAAAAGTCGACCTCAAGGCCACTTTCTGCGGCTGAACGGAATGCTGCATTGAAAAAATGGGAAGCTACCCCTGATGGTATAAAGTACAAAAAATGGGAAGCGTCTCCCGAAGGTAAAAAAGTGTATGCTGGTGAAGCTAAAATAAGGAAGTCCATACGTGCTTTTACCGATATGGAGGCTGTTGTGACGTCTCTTTCCCTTCCGCCAGGCTCACGATTAGGCTTCGGAGTGATGGTCAGGATTAATGGTGACGATTATATTCTTAGTTTTGGGACGGAAAATGCTGGTAAGAATTTTTTGAACGTTAACAATGAATTTCAGCAATTACGTAGCCTGAAAGTTAACGACACAATAAGTATAAGAAGCCATAATGTATCGCACGCGCCCAAGTATTCATATCCAATAATATCGGGCGACTATGTAGAACGAGATAGTAAACTAATTTATAAACGTGCCCCTCGCAAAGGTGGTTGCTAAGTAAATTATGAAATACATATGTGTTTCATAATTTACGGCTGCTTTTTTCCTCCTGTGGGCAAACCAAACAGAAGGTAAAAAATAATATCAAGTCAGAAACTAAAAACGTCTCCACTTCCAGATGGATTGACATCAAAGTCAGCTTATTGATACAGTGGAGCTGTTTAACAAATTGGCGTGACAGGGTTGGCACGACTATGCCAGAAGGGGCATCAGTTGACGTAGAAATCGTCAACTGATGCCCCTTCTGGCATAGGACAAACTAGTTTTAGGCAACCACCTCGGCCGATTGTTCTTCCAGTTTTTTCTCGTCGGGCGATTCGCCAATGGGCTGACCAGGTTTGCGACGCGACATGAATATATACATGGCCGGTATCACGAAGAGTGTGAGAACGAGCGAGAAGAGCAGACCACCCACAATTACTACACCCAGCGGTACACGGCTTTTCGAAGCCGAACCCAGCGCCAGCGCCAGTGGAAGCGCGCCGAATGCGGCTACGAGCGTAGTCATCAGAATGGGACGAAGCCGCATGGCCGCCGATTCGAGCGCTGCCGCTACTTTCTCTTTCCCATCGGCCATTTGCTCATTCGCGAATTCAACAATCAGGATTCCGTTTTTGGTCACCAGCCCCACCAGCACGATAATGCCGATCTGGCTGAAAATATTCAGTGTCTGGTTGAATAACCAGAGCGAGAACACTGCCCCGGCCAACGCCAGCGGTACGGTCAGCATGATAATGAACGGATCGACGAAGGAGTCGAACTGAGCCGCCAGAATCAGGTAAACCAGAATGAGGGCCAACCCGAAGGCGAATAGGGTATTCGATGAGCTTTCGGAGAAATCACGTGACGAGCCTGTCAGTGCGGTCTGGAAGGTATTATCCAGCAGTTTGGCGGCAATGGCGTTCATAGCCGCCACCCCGTCGCCAATTGTTTTACCCGGTGCCAGGCCCGCCGAAATAGTCGCCGATTTGAACCGGTTATAGTGGTACACACTGGGTGGACTACTTACTTCATCGAACTTCACCACGTTGTCGAGCGGAATCAACTCCTGCCGATTGTTGCGCACGTAGAAGGTCCGAAGATCGGTGGGTTCATCCCGGTTTTCGCGGTCAACCTGCCCAATTACCTGATACTGCTTCCCATTCATCAGGAAGTAAGCCAGCCGCCGGTTACTGAGCGCCAGTTGCAGCGTGTTCGATACGTCAAGTACCGATACACCGAGGTCGGTAGCTTTCTCTCGGTCGACGCTGATGTTCAGTTCAGGCTTGTTGAATTTCAGATCGACGTCAGAGTTCTGGAAGGTCGGGTCTTTCCGAACTTCCTCCATAAACTGAGGCAGCTTTTCCCTGAGTTTGTCAAAGCTCAGGTTCTGTACCACAAACTGCACGGGCAGCGATGAACCCGACCGTCCTCCCGTAGAGATTGTCTGTTCCTGAGTAGGGAACATGCGGGCATCGGTGAAATTCTTGAAATTCTTGGTCAGGTTATCGACAACCTGCTGCTGGGTACGTTTCCGATCCTGCGGGTCGACCATGTTGATGAATACGAACCCTGAGTTCACCGCACCAGCCCCTGAGTTACCCGGCGCCACCACGCTAAAGGTCAGCTTGGTTTCAGGCACCGAGTCGAGTACCAGCTTGGTTACCCGGTCGGCAATCGAACTCATGGCTTCGTAACTTGTGCCTTCAGGTGCTGTAATTGGTATACGAATCCGCCCCCGGTCTTCCAGCGGTGCCAATTCCGATTTCAACGTGGCGCCGATGCCAAAAACAATGGCCAGACAGGCAACCATCATGATCCAGGCCCAGCGGCGTTTTTTCAGAAAACTACCCAGCGAATCCCGGTACGTGTTATCGAGCCAGGTAAAGAACGGTTCCGTTTTCTTGTAGAACCACGAGCTTTTCCCATGATCTTTTGAGGTCAGTTTTACACTGAGCACCGGCGTCAGTGACAGCGAAACGAACGCAGAGATAAGTACCGCTCCGGCTACGACAATCCCAAACTCCCGAAACAGCCGCCCAACAAAACCCTGTAGAAAAATGATCGGCAGGAACACGATCGCCAGCGTAATGGACGTGGCAATAACGGCGAAGAAGATCTCTTCGGACCCTTCTTTTGCCGCCCGTTCCGGCTCCATGCCCCGTTCAATCTTCTTGAAGATGTTTTCGGTGACTACAATCCCGTCATCGACCACCAGACCCGTTGCCAGAACGATGCCTAACAGCGTTAGAATGTTAATACTAAAGTCGGCAACATACATGATAAAGAAAGCCCCAATCAGCGATACCGGAATATCAATCAGGGGCCGGAAGGCAATGAGCCAATCGCGGAAGAAGAAGTATATGACCAGCACAACCAGCACAAAGGAGATAAGCAGCGTTTCTTCTACTTCCTCGATTGCCTTGCGGATAAATGTGCTCCGGTCGATACCAACACTGACGATCAGATCTTTAGGCAACTCCTTTTTGATCTCGCCGAAGCGTTTGTAGAACTCATCAGCAATGTCGACGTAGTTGGCACCGGGCTGGGGAACCAGGACCAGAATGACACCCTGAACACCGTTTTGCTTAGATGACGTTTCTTCGTTCTCTGGCCCAAGCGTGGCATAGCCCACATCCCGTAGCCGCAGGATCTGCCCGTTGGTCTGGCGAATAATCAGGCTGTTAAAATCAGCTTCAGTGGTAAGTCGACCAACCGATTTGACCGTTAATTCTGTGTTGTTCCCGTATATTTTACCACCGGGCAGCTCTACGTTCTGTGCAGAAAGTGCAGCCTGGATATCCTGCACCGTAAGCCGGTAGGCAGCCAGTTTGGCTGGGTCGAGCCACATACGCATGGCGTAGCGTTTGAGACCGTAAATACTCACCTGCGACACGCCGGGAATCGTCTGTAGCCGCTCTTGCAAGACGTTCTCCGCGTAGTCCGACAATTCCATTGGGTTACGCGTTGTACTCTGCACCGGCATGAAAATGATCGGATCAGAGTTGGCATCCGCCTTGGTCACAACGGGCGGCGCATCAATATCCTGCGGCAACTGCCGTTGCGCCTGCGATACTTTATCGCGTACGTCATTGGCGGCCCGTTCAAGGTCGGTATCGAGGTTAAATTCAACCGTAATGTTGCTGACACCAAGTGCCGAGTTCGACGAGATTGTCCGAATCCCTTCGATACTGTTCAACGTCTTTTCAATAGGCTCGGTAATCTGCGACTCAATGATTTCGGGGTTCGCACCGGTATAACTGGTTCGCACCGAAATAACAGGCGGGTCAATCGCGGGGTACTCACGTACCCCCAGAAAGGTGTACCCGATTACACCAAACAGCACGATAACGATGGACATTACCATCGCAAAGACCGGTCGCTTCAGTGATAAAGAAGAAAGGCTCATAACGATATTGGTTCTCTGTCTTCTGTTCTCTGTCTTCCGTTGCGCTGCTAACCGGCAAAGCAACGGAAGACAGAGAACAGAAGACAGCTTTTTGGTTAACTGCTGATTTTTACCACTTTAACGGGTCCGTCTTTCTTGACGAATAAAAGGCCTGTTGTCACAACGGTATCACCGGCGCTGAGCCCTTTGGTAATCTGAATGTTACTTTTGTCCCGAATACCAGTCTGAACGTCGACGTAGGTAGCCTTTCCGTTTCGAACGACTACAACTTGTTTACCACGAGTCTGAGGAAGTAACGCCTGAGAGGGAATGGTCAGTGCCTGATCTTCACGGAAAATCAGATTAACTTTGGCAAACGCACCGGGCCGGAGGTCACGGCTGGTGTTGGCCACTCTTGCCCGTATACGTAAGCTACGGGTTTCCACATCAACATCGGGCTCAACGGCATAAATCTGCCCTGTAAACCCATTCTGAACGCCGTCCAGCGTGAAGTTAACCCGTTCTCCATTCCGTACCGACGAGCTATACCGTTCGGGAACACTGAAATCAAGCTTGAGTGGATTCAACTGCTGAAGGCGGGCAATAAGCGTCGACGGCGTGATCACTGCCCCCGGACTAACGTTCCGAATCCCGATTACACCAGCGAAGGGTGCGCGAATTTCCGTCCGGCGCAACGACGCCTTAGTAAGATCAATATCGGCGAGAGCCCCCTTCAGGTTAGTGACAATGATGTCATATTCCTGCTGGCTGATGCCGCCCCGTTGAAGCAGTTGCTTGTTTCGTTCTTCCGTTCGGCGCGCGTTTTCTTCGACTACCCGAAATTTCTGGAGTTGGGCCTGTAAATCACCGTCATAGAGTTTAACCAGCAAAGCGCCTTTCGCCACTGGCCGTCCTTCCTGAATATTCAGTTCAACGATCCGTCCACTGATTTCCGGGAAAATATCGACCTGCTCATTAGCCACCAGTGAACCTGTAGCAACCACAGCATTGGCAATAACGGTTGGCTTAACGATAAACCCGTTCACCGACGTTGGGCCGCCTGCTCCCGCCGCTCCACCACCAGCTTTACCGCCGCCTGCACCACCGCCGCCACCGGCCGCAGGGGCGCCTCCTCCACCTCCCGCGCCACCAGCACCCGGTGCCGGTTTCAGGATTTTATTGTAAACGATCAGGCCACCAAGGACCAGCACTACGAGACTAATAGCAATCCAGCGTTTCAAAATTTATGTTGAGGTTAGATGAAATCGGCGTTCTTATAGAATTACTCCCAAACCAAAAAGCAGCACAAACAACAGTGTCGACAAGGCCAGTTGCCCCAGTCGGGGATTCAATGTTGCCGGATCGGTATGCGCAGCCACAGCCCGGCCATTGAGGATAAACAGGGGAAACGAAAGCAGATACAGATAAGCCGTCAGGCTGTGAGCGGTCAGCAGGGAGTAAACAAGGGCGCAGGCCATACCACTTACCAGCAGCAGCCAATGATAGCGAATGGCCTTTTCGCGGCCCAACCGGACCGGTATCGACTGTTTTCCCGTTCTCGCATCTGTTTCCATATCACGCACATTGTTGATATTCAACACCCCCGTAGCAAAAAAACCCACAGCACTGGCAGGCAACAAAAGCAACGTACCCAGCGATTGCGTATGCAGGAAATACGTACCCAGCACGCCTACCCATCCGAAAAACAACAATACAGCAATATCACCATAACCAGCGTACCCGTAAGGCCTTTTTCCGTTCGTGTAGGCAACAGCCGCCGCTATACAAAGCAGGCCGAGGATCAGGAATACCCAAAAAAGCCACGCTCCCGTTTCACGCGTTGCCTCAATAAGGAGCCACACACCAGAAAGTAACGACAGGCCCGCCGTGATGAGGATGGCCCGGAACATGGCTTCTTTGGTCAGATCCCCCGTGGCAACGGCCCGGCGAGGCCCGACCCGATCCGGGGTGTCTTTACCAGAAACCGCATCGCCATAATCATTGGCGAAGTTGGATAGTATTTGCAGGAAAATGGTGGTGAGGGCCGCCAGCGTAAAGGTGAGCCAGCTAAACCGCCCCACCGAAGCAGCCAGAAAGCTCCCCAGAATGATACTGGCCAGTGCCAGCGGCAACGTACGCGGACGAGCCGCTGCAATCCACGCGTTCATTCAATGATTGGTTATTGGTTATTAGTTAGTGGTGATTAGTTATCAACGGCTATTCCAAAGCAGCCAAAAACTAATCACCACTAACTAATAACCAGCTCAGATTCCTACTGCTTTTTTAAAGGCGGCGTCGTTGGGTTTTACGCCTGATGCGAAGAAGTGGGTCAGTTTCCCGTTTTCATCAACTACGTACTTGCAGAAATTCCAGCCGGGAGCCTGCTCATTCCAGCCGTTCAGGCTTTTGGTGGTCAGCCACTTGTAGAGCGGCGCCTGTTTTTCGCCCACCACGTCGATCTTCTCGAATAGCGGGAAGGTTACGCCGTAGTTTTTCTGGCAGAACGACGCAATCTGCTGGCTGCTGCCCGGCTCCTGACCGCCAAAGTTGTTGGCGGGGAAACCCAGCACAACGACCTTGTCTTTGTGCTGCTTATAAAACGCTTCCCAGTCGGCATATTGGGGGGTGTAACCGCATTCTGAAGCCGTGTTCAGAATGATTACTTTCTTGCCCTTATACTGACTCAGGGCTACCGACTTCCCATCAAGGCTATTCATGGTGAAGTCATAGAGCGACTTTGACGGGGTGGTTTCCAGGGTTGCCGGTGCTGCGTGAGCCGCCGTTTTATCGCTGAAAACATGTTTGACCAATCGGGAAAAAGACATAGTGATTAACAGGGTAACGCCTACAGCTACTGCCAGGCCAATTTTTGATGAAGTACGCATAGGAAACTAGTGTCAGGTGTTTAGCTTAAAAAGTCAACACGGAGGCTTACTTTACATTTTCTCAGGTACGTTGATACCTAGTAAACCCATGCCCGTACGGATGGTTTCAGCCACTTGCGTCGATAGGGTTAGGCGGAACTGCGTTTTCACCGGATCAGGCTCCGACAGAATCGATACCTCAGCGAAAAGCCGGTTGTAGGCCTTAGCCAGATCGTACACGTATTGTGCCAGGTACGACGGGGCAAAGTTGTCGCCTGCCTCCTTCACACGCTGCGAATACTGACCCAACAAAACGATCACCTCCCGTTCAGTTTCGTGCAGCTCAACGGTCTCGTCGGCCAGGGCATTAGTCACTAAACCAGCTTCCCGCGCCTTCCGAAGTACCGACCGGATTCGGGCGTGGGTGTATTGAATGAATGGCCCCGTATGCCCATGCACATCCACCGATTCCTCCGGGTTAAAGAGCATACGTTTCTGCGGGTCTACTTTCAACAGGTAATATTTTAACGCACCCAGGCCGATCATTCGGAAAAGCGCCTGCTTTTCGGCCTCGTCGAACTCATCGAGCTTGCCTTTTGCCGCCTGATCAGCCGCCTCGGCCGCCACTCTTGTTACCTCCTCAACCAGATCGTCGGCGTCGACAACGGTGCCTTCGCGCGATTTCATCTTCCCCGATGGCAGGTCCACCATGCCGTAGCTGAGGTGGTAGCAGCCCGCCGCGTAGGGCCTTTCCAGCCGCTTCATGATGGCAAACAGCACCTTGAAGTGGTAATCCTGTTCGTTGCCTACTACCCAGATCGACCGGTCGGAGTGAAAATCGCTGAATTTCAGATCGGTCGTTCCCAAATCCTGCGTGATGTAGACCGATGTGCCGTCACCGCGCAACACGAGTTTCTGGTCCAGCCCTTCTTCGGTGAGATCGATCCAGACCGATTTGTCGTCTTTCTGGTAGAAAACGCCGTTGGCCAGCCCTTCTTCCACTACGTCTTTGCCCAGCAGGTACGTGTTCGATTCGTAATAGGTTTTATCGAAGCTAACGCCAATTTTCAGGTACGTATCGGCAAATCCAGCGTATACCCAACTGTTCATCTGCTGCCAGAGCGCCACCGTTTCGGCATCGCCCTGCTCCCATTTTAGCAGCATTTGCTGGGCCTGCTGCATGAGCGGCGCTTTTTTCTCGGCCACCTCCGGGGCCATCCCGCCGGCAATCAGTTCGTTGATTTCGACTTTGTACGCCTTGTCGAACAACACGTAATATTTACCGATCAGGTGATCGCCTTTGAGGCCAGCCGATTCGGGGGTTTCAAACGTACCGTCGTCCTGCCGACCAAATTTCTGGTACGCCAGCATTGACTTACAAATATGAATACCCCGGTCATTGACCAGACAGGCTTTGGTGACGGCGTAGCCATTGGCGGCCAGGATCCGGCTGATCGAATCGCCCAGAAAATTGTTGCGCAGGTGACCCAGATGAAGCGGTTTGTTGGTGTTGGGCGACGAAAATTCGACCATAACCGACTGACCATTAGGGGCCACTACGCCAAAGTCAGGTACGTTCACAATACCGTTCAGCGAGCTAACATAGGCGGCATCGGAAAGGCTGATATTCAAAAAACCCTGCACGACGTTGAATCCCCGCACCATCGGTGAGTTGGATTGTAGCCAGTTGCCCAGTGCCTGCCCGATTTCTGCGGGTGATTTTCGCAGCATTTTCACCAGCGGAAAAAATACGAACGTGTAGGTTCCCTCAAATTCTTTCTTCGTCTGTTGAAGCGTAACCTCGCCTGCCGACGTGTTGTAAAGGGTCTGAATGGCCTGTTGAATAGCCACTTGTAAGTCTGCCTGTAAATCCATTGTTAGGTGGCCTTCGTGTTGGGCCTGAACGATCCGCCTGTGCGGGAGTATATGCCGCAAAAGTACGAAAGGGTAACGCATTTGGGCAATTCAACCGGAAGATGTAGCTTTCGGAAGTACCCGGCCAGTTTTTCGCCATCCAGACGGTCCGCCGCCGCGGTACGTTCTTTCTATGCGACTATTGCTGTTGTTTTGTCTGTTGCTCACCTCTCCAGTTTGCCTGGCTCAGTTAACGCCGGTAAAGCGGGTCGACTATCCTGTCGATGATTCGGCCGATGAGGATTATCATGTGCTTCCACTCGGTGAACAGGGCGCCTTATTGACGTATCACAAGCACGACGATTACAGCCGCCGTCCGCACAGCTACACGTTTACCCGCGTAGACACCTCGCTCAAAGCACGCTGGAAAGTGGAGTATTCGCTACCGGAGCATTTCGTTCCCAGCCAAACCTTCGACAACGCCCGTTACGCGTTTCACCTGGCAACTGAGTTAGATACTGACAACTTCAGCATGATTCGCCTCAATCTTGAAGACGGCACGCTGGATACCTATTCGGGAAAACTGCCATCGAGCCTGTCGATAACGGATTTTAAAGTGATGGGCAATGTGGCCTATCTGGCCGGTTACTACCGATCGAGACCCGTTGTGATGGCTTACTCACTGTTCGACGGGAGCATTCGGGTGTTTCAGGGTCTGTACATCAATAACGTTGAGTTAGGAAGCATGGAAGTGGATGAATTTCGGCAGGAAGTACACGTGGTGACACATACCCTGAAAAAGAATTGCCAGTTTACCCTCCGCTCCTATTCGCCGGATGGGCGGCCGCTCCGGGTAATCGAGTATGGCGGTACGCAATACAGCCTGATCTCCGGCAAAATTCTGCCCATCAGCGCCGATGAATCGTTACTGGTTGGAAATTACTCCACCGATTGTACGCCCTACTCGCAGGGGATTTTCATTACCCGAATCCGCCATAACGAAACGGGGAAACTGACCGTTACGACCAACCGGGGCGAAGCCATCCGATACGTGGACTTCTCTAGCCTGAAAAACTTTTTCAACTACCTGAAACCCAAACGGCAGAAGAAAATGAAGGCGCGGCTGGCCGAGCAAAAACGACTGGGTAAAGAATATAAATTCAGGTATCGTCTGCTGGTGCATGACCTGACGCCAACGACAAACGGCCTTAGGCTGGTGGCTGAAGTGTATTATCCACAGTATAGGGGGTCCATTTCTTCCTATTCTTCACGTACCTGGCGGTCGGCCTCTAGTCTACCCACGCGCTTTCAATCTTCGTCCACCCTGCCAATGGGTAATGGCCAGATGTATTCCGATGGCTACCGGTATACCCATGCGTTTGTGTGCGAGTTTGACCAACAGGGCAATCTGCTTTGGGATAACTGCCTGCCTATCGATGACTTAACCGATGCCAATCCCATTCAGAAAGTGCAGGTATCGACTCAGGGAAACCGGCTGGTGATGGCCTACGAGCAGGAAAGTGAAGTGAGCACAGCGATCATCGAACGCGATTCGGTGCTGGCAACCGGCGACCCATTCAAACTAATGGCCGGTTCTGAAAAAGAGAAGGTACAGGCAGCGGCTGAAGAAAGACTGATTGCCTGGTATGGTCCTTATTTCCTGGCCACGGGCTACCAGAAGCTCGTTCCCGAACGGGGCTTTACCAGTCAAAGCCGCGAAGTATTTTATGTCAATAAACTGACTTACGACGCCTTTAAGCCTGCTACTGCGGTTCCTGGCTCGCAGAAGGCAGATGCCGGGAAGCTGCATCGACCCGACCGTTGATCAGTAGTTGCTGAACCGTTAACCCGGAACCCAGCCCCGTTTTTGTGGGTTGCTATAGCTTATGATACCCAATAATCGCGAACTGATTCATGCGCTTCGGCAGGGTCAACTCCTTGGCATTGCCGATGAAACTGGCTGGTCTGTAGCCGCCGACCCTCAGCATGAGGCCGCTGTCCAGCAGTTGATTGCGCTGAAAACTGCCACGAAAAACCCGTACGACCTAACCGTTCTGGCCAGAAATACCGATCAAGTGGTGATGTATGTGCAGAAGATGCCCGATGTGGCCTTCGATCTGGTCGAGTTCACCGATATTCCGCTGATCGTTCTTTTTCAGAAAGGCAAAAATGTGGTGGCGGGCGTGGGTGAAACCGAAATTGCCGTTCGCAAGTCGCTGAATGAAGATGTGCAGTTTCTGCTTGGCGGCTTCGGGAAAGGGCTCATCACGCTGCCGTTTGAAAGCTTCACTTTACCCGATGCCGCCCGCAAAGTGGTTAGCCATACCCTTGGCGAAGCGTCGCGTAATTTCCGCAAACCCCGTATCCTTCGATTAGGCATGGGTGGAGAAATTGAGTTTCTCAGAAAATAAGGTAGTTCCGCTAGTCCGATCGTGGGCAATCAGGCACGCTACTGCTGCCTGTATCTGCTGATTGCCTCTTTGTAAGCTTATGAATTTCGCTGACTTCCTCACTAGTAAGCCTGTGTTCGCGCGCATTGCCGAATCGGCACGCGCCCTGGACATACACGCCTATGTGGTGGGCGGGTACGTTCGCGACCTGATCCTGAAACGGCCGTCGAAAGATATTGACATTGTCTGTCTGGGCAGCGGTATTGCGCTGGCCGAAGCCGTTGGCAAAGTGGCGGGCGTGAATGTGGCGGTTTATCAGAATTTTGGGACAGCTATGCTTCGAATGGCCGATCCGGTCGATGGGTACGTTGATGTTGAATTTGTGGGCGCCCGTAAAGAATCGTACCGGGCCGATTCACGTAAACCGGTTGTGGAGGATGGCTCCCTGGCCGATGATCAGAACCGCCGCGACCTTACGATCAACGCCATGAGTATCAGCTTGAATCAGGCTGACTACGGCGATCTAATCGACCCGTTTGATGGCTTGACCGATCTTAAGCGTCGGGTGATTCGTACCCCGCTGGTCCCCGACATTACATTTTCCGACGACCCGTTGCGAATGATGCGGGCGATCCGGTTTGCGACTCAGCTTAACTTCGACATCGACCCGGATACGTTCGATGGTATTATCCGAATGAAAGACCGGCTCGGTATCGTGTCGATGGAACGGGTCATCGACGAAATGAACAAGATCATTCTGGCCCCGACGCCCTCCTACGGCTTTAAACTCCTGTATCACTCGGGGTTACTGGAACTAATCCTGCCCGAGTTGGTAGCGTTAAAAGGTGTGGAAACGGTCGAGGGTAAAGGCCATAAAGACAATTTTTTTCACACCCTTCAAGTGCTGGATAACGTAGCCCGGATGAGTAACGATCTCTGGTTGCGCTGGTCGGCTATTTTACATGACATTGCCAAAACGCACACTAAACGCTTCGACAAACGCGTAGGCTGGACGTTTCACGGCCATGAAGAAGTGGGTGCCCGGCTGGTGCCAACGCTGTTCCGGCGGCTGAAACTACCCCTCAACGAGCACATGAAGCAGGTACAGAAGCTCGTGCGCCTGCATATGCGGCCTATCCCACTGGTGAAAGAAAGCATCACCGACTCGGCGTTGCGCCGCCTGCTGTTCGAGGCTGGCCCCGACCTGGAGCTGCTTTTAACCCTCTGCCGGGCCGATATTACGTCCAAGAATCACGATAAGGTACAGCGCCATCTGAGCCGGTTCGATCAGGTAGAGCAGAAGTTGCACGACCTGGAGGCACGCGATCAGCTTCGCAATTTTCAGCCCATCATCACGGGCGAACTGATCATGGAAACGTTTGGCCTGAAACCGTCGAAGGAAGTGGGCGACATAAAAGTCGCCGTGCGGGAAGCAATCCTGGAAGGCATCATTCCTAACCGGTACGATGTAGCCTATCCGTTTATGATTGCTGAAGGCGAAAAACTGGGATTAACCGTGGTAAAACACGTACCTGAGCCAATAAACAATACCGCCAGTTGACGAGTACACCTATTTGTTTGTTTCTTGCAACCATTATGGAAAAAAATAACTTTCGTCGCTCTTTCGGTGCTGGCCTGACTATTCTGGGGTCAGCCGTCATCCTGTTTGCCTGCGTGGCTTTTCTGTCTAACGGAAAGCCTACACTGGGCCTTGAAGTGACACGTGGTGCAGCCGCGGCACCTTTTATTGTTGGCCTGATTTTCTTCGGCGCCGGTATCAACCTGATCAACAATTCGTAGTGAACAATGTATACTGAATGATAGACAATGGCTTGGCATAAGCACCTCGCCTTAAGGTGACGAGTTGTAGCTGAGCGAAGCGACTGTCCATCATTCAGTATACATTACTCTTTTTTCGCCGACAGCAACCAGGCGTAGGTGTTCTGTGGCAACGGAAGGCCGTTGGGCTGTAGTTGAAGGTACATCAGATGCAGGTGCGTTGGCGATCGGGCTTTGTAGGCGTTCAATCCAGAGCGCCCTACTTCTGCTATTTTCTGTCCGGCACGTACCCAGTCGCCCATTGTGACCGTCACCACATTGTTGTGGGCGTAATAGAACAGTCCATTACGCACCGGATCATATACCCAGATCCAGTTGCCACCCCGATACTCCTGGGCGGGCGTCCAGCCCGTTTCCATCGCAACAACCAGCCCTTCGGACATGGATAGTACATCGACAGGTTTACCATTCCGGTCGTCGACCGAATCCTGATTTTGATCCCGAATGAAGATATCCTGCGCCGGATGGCTACCCCGAACGTTGTAATCGAAGAGGTCGAATCCGTTGCCCCTGTACCCCTCACCGTGGGTTCCGCCAATGGCGCTGGTGGAATAGCCTTTTAGTGGAAACCACAACGCTGTCCGTTCACGGCCTGAATCGGTTGTGGTATCAGTTGGAAAACCAACCGACGATTTATACCGCTCCTGTAAGCCAAGCATGATCCGGCTAAACGCAGCACGCGCAGAGTCAGGCAGGATGCTTTCCTCCCGGATTTTGATATAAAGCGTATTAAATTGCTGGCAGTACTGATAAGGCGTTGGCTCGGACATTTCGGAGAAGGGCACCTGCGAAGAGGCCACGTTTAGTCCGCCGACTAACAGGGCGATCAGGAGTCCGAAAAAACGCCTTAACAAGTAGACAGGGGTGGGTATTGTCGGCAAAACAGAGAATCTTTTTGCCAAAAATAACGAATAGTCGGCAGGCAGCTATAAGTAGGCCGTCGATCAGTTACTACCAGGCGGACAGAATATTCGATAGAACGTGTAGCTAACGGTTAAAAAGACCATCGTATAATGGTCTTTCCGATCAGGATCACTCTGATTTAGTTTAGTTGCGCCCGCCGCCGGGGTGCCAAGCCCATCAAGATTATCCGTAGTGGTGAAACGAGTAGTATATTCCAGGCCAATGGTCCACGGGCGGGCAATTTCGTATTTGACGCCAACGCCCAGTGGAAACGCAATCTCCACGGGCTTATCACCGGGCTGACGCAGGCCGTGCGAAAAAACAGCCAGCCCCCCAAACACGTACGGCGTCCAGTTCTTGGCATTGCGTAGCGGCGTATAATTCCTGAATTTATACTCGCCCAGCAAGGCTACTTCCCTAATGGTGTTCCGAAAAGCAGCGCCACGAGCCAGTTGATACGCATCGTTTGTGATACTATCGGTGCCAATAATACGGCCAAGCGATACCTGAGCCCTGGCAGCAAAGGAACGGGAAAGATGGTATTTGAAAAATAAACCGCCCCCTGGCCGCACAAACTTAGGGTTGAGTACCGGAGCCACGTCACCAGTATACAGCATACCACCGAACGCGCCACCAATCTCAATTTTCTGACTTACTCCCAGCAGTGGGCTGAGAAAAAGCCCGGCTACGAGGAGCCGGGCCACGATGCCTTTCGGATGTCTGGACACAGGTTAGCGGATCGGAGGACACTTGATTTTGGCCGGAATGATATAGTGTATCTGGAAACTCGTAAGCAGGTACGAGTCCTTCAGGGGCAAGACAACACTAGTTCCGCCACGCTCTGTGAGTAAAGCCGTGTTTATGCCCGCCGCATTTATCTTATCGATTCCTGCCTGTCGGCTGTCGCCGGTGCGGGCAGCAATTGGTTCTTTATAAAATAGGTTCCCGCTTGCATCAGCCGCAATGGCGCGATTAGAAAACGCCCGTGCCAAAGGGGTCGCCAGATCAGCCGGGTTGGGGTATGAGCCGCCCACATCGTCTAAATAGTCAGAGAAGGTAGGGGTTATTCGTATCTCAGCGGCTAAATCCAGGTATTCGCTGAGTTTATAACGCACACCAAGGCCAATGGGTACAGAAACGGTTACCAGCGAATAGGGCTTGGCATAACCCGGTTGCCCCTGCCCCTCTGTTCCCAGTGGCTGCAAAGCTACCCATCGTTGCGTACTATCTGCCTGCCCCTCCGCAACGCGGCCTGTCAACGCTTTGGGGTTATGAGCAACCAGTGCTACGCCCAAAAGCGCGTAGGGTGTCAGTTTAGGCCGATCGCGCGGAGTTCGGCCAGCAGCCACGAAATTATACGTACCGATCAATGCAAACTCTTTCAGGTCATTTCTGAAGTGAAGATTCCGAACAAATTGGGGCGCAAACGTAACAGGGTCGCTTTTCGAGTACGTGTAATCATCGCCCGTAATGCGTGCCCAGGTAAACGAAGCCCGTACACCGATTCGAGGCGTAAAATGACGGGTAAACATAACACCCGCATTCCAGCGCGGTAAGGTAAAAAGCGACTTCAACGGTCGTCCGTATCCAGACAGATCACCAAAGTACGTCGACGTACCTACGCCAAAACCAACTTCAGAATACGGTAAAAATTGGGGATTCGATCGACGCTGCGCGTACCCCTCGTGTCTGCTTCCGCCAACTAGCAGTGCCGACAGAATCCCCAGCGTAAAAATGGGTCTATAAGTCATGGAATTGATTACGAAATAAAAATCGGTTTGTCCGTCACAAAACCACCGACCTGCACCAGATTGTTGAACCTCCTGCGCCAGTGTTCTGCTTTCAAAACGGGCTTACGATTAAAATATTGGCCTCTGATGTATTTTTCTCCCGTCGGTCAATTACGTACATCGAAGCCCCAGTTTAGTTTACTGCGGAGCGTATTGAGGAAGTTATCGTCGCTGAGCTTTACCAGACGCGCCGAAAACCGCTCGCGCTGTACGTGCAACCTGGTGGCTGCATCAACCGTTTTCGAGCGAGAATCCAACGCCACCAGAAAATTACCGCTTCGACTTTCTACTTCAAACGACAGCTTGCAGGAGTCCATGATGACCATCGGCCGAACGTTCAGGTTATGCGGGCTAATGGGGGTGATAATGAAGTTGTTTGTCTGAGGAAGCAGTACCGGTCCGCCACAACTTAGCGAATAGCCCGTTGACCCGCTCGGCGTTGAAATGATGATCCCGTCAGCCCAGTAAGAATTCAGAAATTCACCGTCCAGGTACGTATGCACGGTGATCATCGACGAGCTTTGGGTACGTGTGATCGTGAAATCATTGAGCCCAAACGGAATACCTTCGAATATGTCGGTATCGGCCTGCACGCTCACCAGCGATCGTTCATCGATGGTGAATTTTTTATGAATCAGCGCGTGCAGCATAAACTGGATACCGCCGGGCGATACCGTCGCCAGAAACCCCAACCGACCGATGTTGATGCCAACGATCGGAATCTGACGAGGGCCAACGTGCGACACCACATCGAGCAGTGTGCCGTCGCCACCCAGGCTGAAAGCAAAGTCGGCGTCGAAGATTTCCTCGGGCGTGTGGTAGGTAAGCTGGCTGTTGTGCGTGATGCCAGCCGACTCTAAAAACTGACGATACGTCTCGGATAGCTGGACTTCGGCCCCACGTGCCGCCAGCGTATCGAACATCGACTGAACAAAGGGGCGGGCCGCTTCCTGAAACGTACGTCCGTGAATGGCAATTTTCATGAAAAACAGTTCTCAGTAATTCAGTACGCCAGCGCCCGGCGGTTTAGTACCAGAGGCCACCAAACTGATTCCTGAAAACTCAGTTTGTTTAGGTGTTCAGAAAGCGCATGAGCGCACTAAGGCGTTCCTGGTCGAGGCTGTCGATGGGCGCACTGGCAAAAGCCGCATCAATAGTGTAGCCAAATCGTTCAAGGGTTGATACTACCGATGTAATATCACGCTGGTTGAGTTTTAATGTCAAACGGGCCTGATCGGTCAGGCCATAGATTGGGCTGCTGTAATAACTGCTGATAATCTTCACGTTATTGGTCTCGATCAACCGGCTGATTTCCGCCATCGAATAATCGTGTTCGTCCAGCGCCAGTACCAGAATCGCTCCAGATTCCTGAATACCAAGTTCGCGGGAAAACTGACGCAGCAAATCTGTTGTACCCACGCAACCCATAAATTCGCTTTCCCGGTTCACAATCGCCAGCACATCGAGCCGGTGTTCGGTTGTCAGGGCAATTAACTCCAGAAGGTGCTGATTTTCAGTGGCCGACACTGATTCAGCCAGGCGCATTACGTCGCTGATGGGCCGCTCGTCGTCGGGTAGGTTAAGTAGGAGATCTTCACTCACAACCCCGAGGTACTGGCTGCTATCGACCACGGCCAATTGGGTCAGATGGTGTTCCTGCATCCAGTCGAGTGCTTCAGCAACGGAGTCGCCCGGTTTAAGGGCGGGAATCATTGGATCAATAAGTTCAACAGCAAGCATACGAACGGAGAGATGAGTGTCGACTGAAAACTAAGAAGAATTTCCGATAAACAGGTATCAATTAACAATGATCAATGAACAAGTAGCCGTGATCGGTAACTGGTACTCTGTTGTTTCGCTCACTACTAACGTACCTGGGCCTCTCCATTGTTCACCGCTCGCCAATAACTGTTAGCTAATCATTGGTAATTGATCATTGATAATTGATCCGATCGGATGTTTCTCGAGCCATTGATTCAGTAGCGTATTGAATCGAGCCGGGTGCTCCATCATGGGTGCATGACAGCACTTATCGATAAAGTGAAGCTCCGTATCGGCAATGAGCCGGTCGAATTCGTGCGCCACATGGGGCGGTGTGATGGTATCATTCAGCCCCCAGACCAGCAGCGTCGGCACCTGTATCCGGTACAGTTCTTTGGCAATATTGGTACGCTGGGCCGACTTGGCAATCTGCACGATATTCAGGCATTTGGGAATACTGCTGGTCACCTCAAATACCTCGTCGATCAGCTCTTTGGTGGCTACCGTCGGATCATAAAAGGTGTACGCCACTCGTTCGGCCACAAAATCGTAGCTTCCCCGCTTGGGAAATGAGCCGCCCATGCCATTTTCAAACAGCCCCGAACTACCCGTGAGCACCAGGCGCTTCACCTCGTCGGGGTGTTTGAACGTGTATAACAGCCCGACATGCCCACCCAGCGAATTCCCAAGCAACGTGAGGTCAGACAGATTTCGGAAAGCCACAAACCGTTCAACAAACGCAACCAGCCCGTCGAGGCTGGCCTCGCGCATCGGCATATCGTAGATAGGCAATACCGGAATAACCACCCGGTAGCGGGGCGAAAACGTGTTGATCACGTCGTCCCAGTTACTGAGCGCGCCGAATAGCCCGTGCAGGAGCAGCAGGCAATCGCCCTGCCCTTCGTCGATGTAGCGAAATTCGCCTTCCTGGTGTACGATAGAATTCATAGCGTGGTAACTGGTTTTGTTGTTCGTATGAAGTTGCGAAGTAGCGCTAACCCTGATTCAGTCAATACGGCCTCCGGGTGAAACTGTACGCCCCAGACTGGCCAGGTCTGATGGCGAATTGCCATCACTTCGTCAGGGCTATCTGACAAGCTCACGGCGGTAGTGATCAGTTCGGGCGGCAGATCGGTCAATGTCAATGAATGATACCGCGTTACCCTGATCTGCTCCGGTATTCCCCGAAAGAGCGGATCGCTGGTATCCACGCGAATCGTCGATACTTTGCCGTGCATTGGTTTGGGGCTCTTTGTCAGTGTAGCCCCAAAATATTGCCCGATTGCCTGCTGCCCCAAACAGACGCCCAACATCGGCAGGCGGTTGTGGTACTGATGAACGACGTCCATCAAACAACCAGCTTCTGACGGAGTGCCCGGCCCCGGCGATAAAACTACGGCATCGTACACCTCGTTGGTCAACTTAGCAAGCGGTATACTGTTTCGATGAACAACACAATCTGCCCCGGCCTGTTTCAGGTAGTCGACGAGGGTGTATGTGAACGAATCAAAGTTGTCGAGCAGCAATAAACGCATCAGCGCAGAGGAGAAGAAACGACAAAGTAGGCACTTCTAAGAATAATTGTCAAACTATAAAATTTATTAGATTGGTTTTCAGCATGTTATTTTTTTGTTAACGTGATTAAATGCAATTTTTCACAAAAAAATCATACCGATTCAGCGGAGTAGGTCGGTTGCCTGGGTATGTCTAAGCAGCCGAATTAGAGGGAGCTGTTCGGGTTATTCGTCAACTTTCACCATGCATCTATGTAGAAGAACGCGTTTCTTTGCCAAAGGCTTCCCAATCTATACCTAATTCTATGCCTATTGTCATTATTGGTGCCGGTATGGCCGGCCTGACCTGCGCCAACTACCTGTATCAGCGAGGCCGCGACATATTACTGGTCGACGCTCAGGACGTACCTGGAGGCCGGGTTCGTACCGATATCGTCGATGGGTTCCGGCTCGATCGGGGCTTTCAGATTCTACTCACCGCCTACCCCGAAGCCCAGCGGCTACTTAATTATACGGCGTTGGACCTGCAACGGTTTCGGTCCGGGGCAGCCATTCACCACGACGAACCGTCGGGCGGTAACTGGATGAAACTCCTCAATCCGTTCAGCGAACCACTCAGTGTGTTTCAAACGCTGTTCTCACCCGTGGGTACGCTGTCGGATAAATTACTCGTGGCCGACCTGATCCGGCGCGTACAGTCACTGTCGACCAGCGAGTTATTTACGCAGCCAGCCGTGACAACAGCAACGTACCTGCGTGATTTCGGCTTTTCTGAACAGATCATCGAACGCTTTTTCCGGCCGTTTTTCGGGGGTGTTTTTTTAGAAGACGACCTGACCACGTCGAGCAACTTCTTCGAGTTCTGTTTCAAAAACTTCTTTCTGGGCGATGCCGCCATTCCTGCGTTGGGCATTGGTGAAATACCTAAACAACTGGCCAGTCGCCTGCCCGGCGACGCCATCCGCCTGAACACGCCCGTTGATCGACTGGAAGGCAAAACGGTGCACCTGGCTTCGGGTGAATCCATCGCAGCCGAGGCCATTGTACTTGCCGTCGATGCCCGTTCAGCCGCCCGATTGATGGGCAACGAAGAGCCGAACAGCACCCGGTTCAACCACACCACCTGCACGTATTTTTCCGCCCCCGCCGCTGACCGGCCCGCGAGCTTAAAAGCCGATAAGCTCTTGATGCTGAATACGAAACGGTCGTCATCTGTTCATAACCTGGCTATTCTGACCGACGTTGCGCCCGCCTGTGCACCGGCCGATCAACTGTTGGTTTCGGTTAGCACACAAGGCCTCGTTCAGGTTGATGCCGACGCCCTGGCCCGACAGGTACGTTCCGAACTGACGGGCTGGTTTGGGGAGTCGGTGCAGGGCTGGCGTCATTTGCAAACCGATCACCTGCCCGAAGCCTTGCCCACCTACGGCCCCGATGCACAACACCGCCCCCTCCGCCTGGCCGAGCATCTGTATCAATGCGGCGACCAAACGGCTTACCCTTCGCTGAATGCGGCCATGCAATCGGGCCGACTGGTAGCCGAACTCATTTAATAGCTTCACCTTCTTTCCCCTATTCCATGCCTCGCTTTCTCGCTGCCAGTTTATTCATCTGCTACCTGCTTACTCAGCCTATCGCCTTTGGCCAATCTACTGATAATGAATACAATCTAATTCCTTTTCCGGCCCGCTTCACGGGCCTGCCCGGTCGGTTTACGGTAACGGCCACCACCCGGATTCTGACGGCGGCTAAAGATCCGGCTCAGCTAGCGGCGGCTCAGTTGCTGGCCAGCCAGTTAAAACTGACCAGCGGATTGCCCGTTGCCGTGACCCCATCGACGCCGACACTGGCTAAAGGGAAACATATTATTTTTGAGAAACACACGGCTGGTCGCTGTGGCCCGGAAGGATACACCCTTCGCGTAACACCCGATGGAGTGCGGCTGGGTGCCGAAACCCCGAAAGGATACTTCTACGGCGTGCAGACCCTGATGCAGTTGCTGCCCGCCGACATTTACGGAGCAACCCGCGCCGAATCGGCCAACTGGTCGATGCCTGCCTGCGATCTGCTCGACCGGCCCCGCTATTCATACCGTGGGCTGATGCTCGATGTGAGCCGCCATTTTATGCCCGCCCCCTTCGTGAAGCGGTTCATCGATCTGCTGGCCATGCATAAGATGAACACCTTCCACTGGCACCTGACCGACGATCAGGGCTGGCGGATCGAGATCAAAAAATACCCTAAACTCACCCAGATAGGGTCGACCCGGAAACAGACGCTCGTTGGTCATTACGCCGAAAACTATCCGCAACAGTATGACGGTAAGCCCCATAGCGGATTTTACACGCAGGAACAGATCAAGGATATTGTTCGGTATGCAGCGGCCCGCCACGTAACGATCGTGCCCGAAATTGAACTACCCGGCCACGGACTGGCGGCGCTGGCGGCTTATCCCGAACTCGGGTGCGACCCCGCCAAAGGCTATCAGGTAGGCACGCGCTGGGGCGTAATTCGCGACGTGTACTGCCCGAGCGAAAAAACATTCACCTTCTTTCAGGATGTGCTGACGGAAGTGATGGGCCTTTTCCCCGGCAAATACATTCACATTGGCGGCGACGAATGCCCGAAAGATGCCTGGAAACAGAGCGCTTTCTGTCAGGACCTGATCAAAAAACTGAAGCTAAAAAACGAAGACGAGCTACAGAGCTACGTCATTCAGCGGGTCGAGAAGTTTGTCAATAGCAAGGGACGCGCTATCATCGGCTGGGATGAAATTCTGGAGGGGGGCTTAGCCCCAAACGCCACGGTTATGAGCTGGCGTGGGACTGCGGGCGGCATTGAAGCAGCGAAACAGAAGCATACCGTTATAATGACCCCCGGCGCGTACTGTTACCTCGACAAATACCAGGCCGACCCGGCCACCGAACCCTTGTCAATCGGCGGTTACCTGCCCATCGAAAAGGTCTATAGCTATGACCCAACGCCGTCGGAACTCAGCGCCGATGAGCAGAAATACATATTGGGCGTACAGGGCAATCTCTGGACAGAATATATCCATACGCCCGCCGAGGTTGAATACATGGTGTATCCGCGCGCCGTGGCCCTGGCCGAAATTGGCTGGATGCCCGCTGGCCCCCGAAATTTCGAAGATTTTGCGGCCCGGCTGAAAAATCATCTCAAACGCTTTGACCGACTGGGTATCAATTATGCCAAACGACTGCTCGATATTCGGTCGGAAACCCAGTTTACGGGAGAGGGTAATTCGGCAGACCGACAGTTGCAGGTACGTCTCAGCAAGCTGGATTCAGACGGCAAGATTTTCTTCACCACCAACGGCCGCGACGCCACAGCCGCTGCCACCGAATACATCGCCCCCATTACGCTGACGAAGACGACCACGATTAAAGCCGTGACTATTCCGGCCAACGATAAACCTTACGCCGAAACGTTTTACATCCACCGCGCCAAGGGCAAACCGTATACCTACGCCACCCCTAAAGCAGAAGCCGCCGACACCGACCGGAAACGCCTCACCGACGGACAGGTAGCCGCCAGCCCCCGCGACGATCGCCCCTGGGTGCAGGTTTACAGTGGCAATGATATTACCCTGACTATCGACCTGGGCGAGGTGAAGCCGGTAACCAAAGTAACGGCTTCGTTTCTCAAGAAAGTGATGTTTGGCATCATGCCGCCTCAATCGGTGGAAGTGGCCCTGTCGAAAGAAGGCGATTCATTCAAAGAGGCTCTTGCTCAGCCCATTAACGAGCCGTTGGAAGGCCCCTGGCGCATTGTACCGATCGTTGCTGACTTCAAAACAGCCCGCGCCAGGTACGTCCGCGTGACCATCAAAAATTATGGCAACGTACCTGCAACTGAAGACAATGAGCGATCGGGAAAACCCGCCTCACTGGCCGTGGACGAGATCATTGTGGAGTAAAGTTTAAAGTTCAATGTCTAAAGGCTCCGCTCATTAGATGTCAGGATGAGCGGAGCCTTTAGACATTGAACTTTAGACATTGAACCTTGAACCCATTCCCCCCTTTTAACGAATGAAACAGGCCTTTTTTTTGTTTTAAAAGCATGGAACAAACAGCAAATACACTAGACAAATTAACCCAGCCTATTCAACCCGACGAGATTGAGTGGCGTGTTCAGATGCAGACCAAAACCGGCAAACTGATCGTGGTTCCCTACATCACCAACCGCTGTGTCATGGACCGATTCGACCGGCAGTTTGGCTGGTTTGGCTGGCAGAATGAGATCACGGAAATTCAGGGCGGCTTCCTTTGCAAGATCACCGTCACCGTTCCCGCCACGCACACCAGCCCCGTTCAGATTCTATCGAAAACGGATGGCGCCAGCCGTACCGACATTGAGCCGGTGAAAGGTGGTATCTCCGACGCCATGAAGCGGTGCGCCGTCCAGTTTGGACTGGGTCGCGACCTCTACAATTACCCCCGCGTTTTCATCGACACCCCCGATAAGTTCATTCCTGACTGGGCCCATTCGCAGTTGGAAATGCTGGTCAAAAAGATAAACGACGGCAGCTATAAAGGTGGCGATATCGTTACCCTCCGCGCCTCCTACCAGAAAGCGTGATTGGCTGGTTAACAGTTATGCCATATCTCCAGAACATGGCATAACTGCTAACCAGCCAACTACGCTTTCTAACGTATCAGAAAAAGATCGCAAAGCCGGTCGATGCTACCAGGTGGGTGGCCATCGATCGGCTTTTTGCTGACTTGTGTAGTCAGCAAAAACGTCGGTACAATAAAAACAGTAACTTTGTGGAGCCTTTTATAAAAATGATTAAACAAAATGAACTGGCCGACGTTTTGAATCGTGTCTGACATAGACATCTGTCTTAATTCTCACTTGTTAACACAGTTCGACATGCATGTTTCAAATCAATCCTGGCGAATACTGCTCGGTGTTTGCCTTGTGCTCTCTTCAGTTCTGTTTACGTCGTGTAAAAAAGACGATAACCCAGCTACGACAAATACAGTCACCGACATTGTTCTTACCAACAGCAATTTTACACTTCTGCGCGCCGCTGTTCAACGCGCTGGTTTAGCCGATCAATTACGCACCGGTTCGATCACGGTTTTTGCGCCGACTGATGATGCCTTCAAAGCCGCTGGTTATGCCGATGTGGCTGCCATCAACGCAGCACCCGTAGCCGACTTGACCAGAATTCTTCAGTACCACGTTGTTGGCAGCCGTATTCCGGCCGCTAACGTACCTGCCGCCCAGAACACTGCCGTTCAATCGCTGCTAACGACCAACGGTACGCTGTACGTCAGTAAGATAAATAACACCATTTCTGTGAACGGCCGCACTGTTACCACCGCCGATGTAGCGGCCGATAATGGAGTGGTCCATGTCATTAACGGTGTGCTTATTCCGCCAGGTGGCGACGTTGTAGCAACAGTCATTGCGAATCCGCAAAGTTTTAGCCTGTTGGCACAAGCGGTTACGCGTGCCGGAGCAGGTGTTGTAACTGCCTTACAATCAACGACGGCCGCAACCGTATTTGCTCCAACCAACGAAGCGTTCATCGCGGCGGGTCTCTCATCTTCGGCCATTAGTGCTGCTGACCCGACTGTGCTGGCGCGTGTGCTTTCTTATCATGTTGTGCCGGGTCGGGTTTTCTCTACTCAACTTACCGATGGTACTACACCCGCTACCCTGCTTGGCCCCACCGTACGCATCAACGTAGCAGGTACCGGTGTTACAGTGACCGGACAGGGTAACGGCGCTAACGCATCTTCGGTTGTCTCGGCCAACAACCTCTCGACCAACGCCGTAATTCACGTCATCAATCGCGTGCTGTTGCCGCCTCCATGAGGTAACTAATTCAGGCTTATATCAAGCTAACCCCGGTCCGGCTCTGCGTTGTTACCTTTAGTAGCACGCGGGCTGGACCGGGGCTTTTTGCTGGGCTAATCCGGGGAAAATACGAATCAAAACACGTCCCTGTCTGTTGTTAAGTAGCTATCATTTGTGGTCATTTGTAGTCCTATGTGCCATCCGGCGTGTCGGGCACCGAATGTCGACAATGATAGGTAATGGCCGCGTGGCGGTTCGCACAACTGACTTTTATAATGGCAAAACCACAGAAGAAACTATTCCTTTTAGACGCACTGGCGTTGATCTACCGGGCCCATTTTGCCTTCAACAAGAACCCCAGGATCTCCAGCAAAGGCGTTAATACCAGTGCCATTTTCGGGTTTATGAACTCGATGATGGAGGTACTTCAGAAAGAAAAACCAACCCATATCGGCGTTGCGTTCGACCACTCGAAGAAGACCTTCCGGCACGAACAGTTTCCCATGTACAAAGCCACGCGCCAGTCGCAGCCCGAAGATATTTCGGTGGCCATTCCCTACATCAAGCAAATTATTGAGGCCATGAATATCCCGATGCTGATTATGCCGGGATACGAAGCCGACGACATCATCGGAACGCTCGCCCATCGGGCCTGCGCAACGGGCGAATTTGACACCTACATGATGACGCCCGATAAAGATTACGGGCAGCTCGTCAATGATTGTGTCTTCATCTACAAACCCGCTTTTATGGGTAAAGCCGCCGAAAAGCTGGGAGTTAAAGAGATTTGCGATCGCTGGGGTATCGAGAAAATAAGTCAGGTGGTGGATATGCTGGGGCTGGTTGGCGACGCCGTCGATAATATTCCGGGCATTCCGGGTATTGGCGAAAAAACGGCCCAGAAACTGATCGCCGAGTTTGGCAGCGTTGAAAATCTGATTGCCAACGCCGATCAGTTGAAGGGTAAGCTGAAAGAGAATGTGGTGCAGTACGGTCAGCAGGGCCTGCTTTCTAAAGAGCTGGCAACCATTCACATGGAGGTGCCCATCGAGTTCGACGAGGCGGCGCTGGTGCATAACGAGTATGACAAACCAAAGCTGGCGGCACTGCTCGATGAGCTGGAGTTCAGGCAGATGAAAACGCGCCTGCTGGGCGATACCCCGACGCCACTCAAGAGCGAATTTACCAAATCGGGCAACGGCCAGATGGGCCTTTTCGACCCGTCGCCCGCTTTCATGCCCATGCCATCGACGGGTGCAGCCTCAACCCCGAGCGGTGCCGATGACCTGCCGTTTCTGTTTGGCGATAGCCCGGCCCCAACGACCGAACTGGCGAAAAAAGGCCGCGCTAAAAAAGCCACGCCCGTCACCGTGCCCTCGGCATCAGGAGAAGCAGCTACCCCCGACGCGGTAACCAATACAGCATCGGCCGAAGACGCGCCCGGTACTGATATACCTGCCGCCACAGATTCGGCAAACTGGGGCGACGATGCGCACGAATCCGAGATCGACAACACCTTTTCGACCGAACGCCGGAAGACCATCAATTCGGTTATTCACGACTACCGGCTGGTCGATACGCCCGAACTGCGCGACAGCCTGGTAACGTACCTGCGCCAGCAAACCAGCGTATGTTTCGACTCCGAAACCACGGCCATCGACCCGGTCGAAGCCGACCTGGTTGGCCTTTCGTTTTCCTATAAAAAAGGGGAAGCGTTCTACGTACCTGTACCGACCGACCGAGCTGATGCACAGGCTGTTGTAGACCAGTTCAAGCCTTTTTTCGATGATGAATCAATCGAAAAAATAGGGCAGAACCTGAAGTATGACCTGCTGATGCTAAAGAAATACGGCGTCCAGGTACGTGGTCCGCTATTCGATACCATGCTGGCCCATTACCTGATCGAGCCGGAGCAACGCCACAACATGGATGTGATGGCCGAGGTGTATCTCAATTACCAGCCTGTGGCCATCGAATCACTGATTGGCAAGAAAGGAAAAGGGCAGCTCACCATGCGCGATGTAGATATTCAGCGCGTGGTTGAATATGCCGGGGAAGATGCCGACGTGACCTTGCAACTGCGCGACACCTTCGCGCCCATGCTCAACAAAGACAATCTCCACAAACTGTTCGATCAGGTAGAAATGCCCCTCGTACAGGTGTTGGCCGATATCGAACTGGAAGGCGTCACACTCGACACCACCGCCCTGGCCGAGCTTTCGTCAACGCTGGACATCGATATGAAGCAGGTGCAGAGCGAAATTTACGAGATCGCCGGTGGAGCCTTCAATATCGGGTCGCCCAAGCAACTTGGTGAGATTTTGTTCGATAAGCTGAACCTCGACAAAAACGCCAAAAAGACCAAAACAGGCCAGTATGCTACCGGCGAAGAAGTGCTTTCGAAACTGGAAGCCGAAAACCCGATCATCGGCAAAATTCTCGACTACCGCGAACTCATCAAACTGAAGAATACCTACGTCGATGCCTTGCCGCTGCTGATTTCGCCACGAACAGGCCGCGTCCACACGTCGTTCAATCAGGCGGTTGCGTCGACGGGACGGTTGTCATCGACGAACCCGAACTTGCAGAATATTCCGATACGTACCCCGCGTGGGCAGGAGATCAGGAAAGCGTTTGTGCCCCGCTCCGATGAATTCCTGATCATGTCGGCCGACTATTCGCAGATCGAACTACGGATCATGGCGGCCTTCAGCGGTGACCAGACCATGCTCGACGCGTTTAACAACCACATCGACATTCACACCCAAACGGCCAGCAAAGTTTTCCACGTACCTATCGCCGACGTAACGACCGAGATGCGCCGGAAAGCCAAAACCATCAACTTTGGCATCATCTACGGCATTTCGTCGTTTGGCCTGTCGCAACGGTTAAAGATTCCCCGGAAGGAAGCCGGCCAGATCATCGAAGAATATTTTCAGGAGTTTTCGGCGGTGAAAGCCTACATGGATCAGAGCATCGACAAGGCACGTACCTGTGGCTATGCCGAAACAATTCTGGGTCGCCGCCGCTACCTCCGCGACATCAACTCGCGCAATATTACCGACCGGATGTTTGCTGAGCGTAACGCCGTAAACGCCCCCATTCAGGGCAGTGCCGCCGACATGCTGAAGATCGCCATGATCCGGATTCACGAGTTTATGAGCCGCGAACGGTTGAAATCAAAAATGATTCTGACCGTGCATGACGAACTGGTTTTCGACGCCCATAAATCAGAGCTCGACTACCTGAAAGAAAACGTCGATCACATCATGAAAACGGCCATTCCAATGGCCGTAGCAATGGAAACCGGCGTCGGTTTCGGCGAAAACTGGCTGGTAGCACACTGATTTGATGGTTAACTGGGGGTTAGTTGACTTGGTTATTGGTGGCTCCGCATTTACCCAATCCCCCAGTCACCTAATCCCCAACTAACCAATCCCCTAATACACCCCTTTATACCGGTGATCGTTTCGTTTCTGGCGGATGGGGTGCAGCGGAATTTGCAGGCCACCCGTTGATTCGAGCCAATCGAATACCCGGCTTTTCATATTCTTGGCAATAGTCTGATGATCAGGACTTCGAATCAGGTTATTTACTTCCTGCGGGTCATTTTTCAGATCGTAGAGTTCGTTGGCATCCCAGACGCCGTGGTTGAAAATGTACTTATATCGGTCTGTCCGTATGCCGAACATAGTGGGCGTTTGCGGAAAATCGGCTTCCCAGTAGTATTCGTAAAACGCCTCTTCCCGCCAGGGAATCGGTTGGCCTTTAAGTAACGGCAGAAAGGAGTTTCCCTGCATCTGAGCCGGTTTGGCAACGCCCGCGTAGGCCAGTAAGGTTGGCGCAATATCCACGTTCTGGATCACCTGGTCCAGTTTCGTTCCCGCTTTTACCAGTGCCGGGCAGCGCACCAGCAACGGCACCCGCATCGACTCTTCATACATATGCCGCTTATCGATCAGACCATGTTCACCGAAACTGAACCCGTTATCGCCCATGTAAACGACCAGCGTATTCTCTAGCTGCCCATTCGCTTCGAGCCAGTTCAGCACCCGCCCAACGCTATCGTCAACGCCCATCAGCGTTTCGCAATACTGCCGATAGAAATCGTTGAAGCCGATCTGCCCGTCGTACATGTAATCGACGCCGTGCCAGCTATACCGCTGATTCTTTACCCAGTTGGGCATGTCGGCCATGTTTGTTTTTAACGGGCCAACTTCCGGGTTGACAGCAGGTTTCGGCCCCCAAACTTTACTGGTATCAGTGGCCGTCAAGTACATCGTCTGTGGGTAATTGATCGGCATATTCCGGTACAGGCCGCGATGCCGTTTGGCAGGTTGAAACTCAGCATGAACAGCCTTGTGCGAGAGGTACAGGCAGAAAGGCTTCGATTTGTCGAGCGAGCCAAGCCATTTGAGCGCATAATCGGTCAGCAGATCAGTGGTATAGCTGCTATCGGAGTAACTGACCCGTTTGCCGTTGATATTGAATGTAGGGTTATAGTATACGCCCTGTCCCTTGAAACTCAGCCAGTAGTCGAAACCGGGCTGCGGCGCATCGTCGGTGTTACCCATGTGCCACTTGCCCAGAAACGCCGTTTTGTACCCTGCTTTTTGCAAATACTGTGGGAAAAACCGCAGGCCGGGCGTCAGTGGCGCAAAATTGTCGACCACCTTGTGCGTATGTGCATACTGCCCGCTCAGAATGCTGGCCCGGCTGGGCGAGCAGAGGGCCGTGCTGACAAACGCATTCCGAACATGAACCCCTTCGTTTGCCAGCCGATCCAGACTAGGCGTTTTCAGGCCAGCTACCTTTCCGGTAAACCCCATAAAGTCATAGCGATGATCATCGGCCAGAATGTAGATAATGTTTCTGGGACGTACCGGCGCAGGTCTACTTTCTCTTTGTAATGCTGCTGCCGTCGATAACGACCTGTTCGCTGACATGAACCAACCCGAGAACAGCAAAGCGCCCGTGGTGGCTAAAAAAATGGATTTCATAGGCTATCTGAACGATATTTAGGTCAAGTGTATGAAAGTAAAAATTGCTGACGCGAGGCCTTTCGACTAGGCGTCAGCAATTTTTACTTTCATACACTTGACCTGGTTGGTCGATAAACAGAAGAATAAGTCCGGGCATCGGCTTTTACTCATCAGAGTACCCCATCCCGGCAAGCGATGACTTACCTAAACCGAACACCGCCAGTTGCTCCACCGACCCAACCATCGTATTACTTATTAATCATAATCTATAGAAATAAACGACTAACTGATTCATTTTCACCGCCAACAGACACGTTTAAATGAAATCAGGACCCTTTTCTATGACTTTTCCGGGAAATTTAGCCAGTATATATGGATAGCCTTATTTTTAGGTCTTGATCTGTCGCGACAAACTAAACCGACCGATATTCAGGAGTCTGTATGCCTGCCGAAGCTGAGAAATTACGTATATATGACCGGGCCGATAATAAAGGCTGGAAAAAGTGGGGACCTTACCTATCCGACCGCGCCTGGGGCACTGTCCGTGAAGATTATAGCCCTTATGGTGATGCCTGGAATCATGTTAGCCACGAGATGGCCCGCTCCAAAGCATACCGCTGGGGCGAAGAAGGCATCGGTGGTATTTCCGATAATAAAGGGCATGTCTGCTTTGCACTGGCTTTCTGGAACCACCGCGATAATATTCTGAAAGAACGCTTTTTTGGCCTGACCGGGCCGGAAGGAAACCACGGCGAAGACGTGAAGGAACTGTACTATTACCTGGACAGTACGCCCACGCACTCGTACATGAAAATGCTGTACAAATACCCGCAGCAGGAGTTTCCGTACAATAAACTGGTGATCGAAACGATGCGCCGGTCGCGGCAGGAACCAGAATACGAACTGCACGACACCGGTATTTTCGACGAAAACGAGTATTTCGACATTGAGATCGAGTACGCCAAAGCCGATCAGAACGACTGGCTGGTGAAGGTGACGGCCCACAACCGGGGCGCGGTTGACGCTCCACTTACCCTCCTGCCAACCATCTGGTTCCGCAACACCTGGTCGTGGGGGTACGAGCAATACAGCACCCGGCCCATGCTAACAGGCATTTCGACCAGCCAGATCGAAGTGAATCACAAGCAGTTAGGCAAATACAAACTGTACTGCGACGAAGCCGACGAACTTGTTTTCTGCGAAAACGAAACGAATACCGAACGGCTCTACGGTCGCCCTAACACGACGCCCTACCCGAAAGACAGCATCAACAATTACATTGTCACGGGTAAGCCAGAGTACGTTAATCCGAACCGGATTGGTACCAAAGCTTCGGCTCGCTACACGCGCAACGTACCTGCGGGTGGTAGCGTCAGCATCCGGCTGCGGTTCAGCGACCAGACGCACCAGACCCAGCCATTTGCCGATTTCGACCAGCTTTTTGCGTTGCGTCATACCGAAGCCGATGGGTTTTATCAGCAGTTACAGGCGTCGACGGTTACCGGCCCCAATGCCAGCCCGGAACTGGCCAACATTCAGCGGCAGGCCTACGCGGGTATGCTCTGGAGCAAGCAGTTTTACTACTACAACGTCAACGAATGGCTGAAGGGCGACCCAAAAATGCCCATTCCGTTTCAGGGACGCGTGTATGCCCGGAATGAATCGTGGCGGCATATGTACACGGCCAATATCCTGAGTATGCCCGACAAGTGGGAATACCCCTGGTTTGCGGCCTGGGATCTGGCCTTCCATACCCTCACACTCGCCCGCCTCGACCCGCACTTTGCCAAACGGCAACTGGCCGTTATCCTGCGTGAGTACTACATGCACCCCAACGGACAGATTCCCGCCTACGAATGGAATTTCTCGGATGTGAACCCACCCGTTCATGCCTGGGCGACCTGGAAAGTGTACGAGATCGACAAGCAGATGAACGGCGTGGGCGACGTAAACTTCCTGGAACGGGTATTCCATAAGCTGCTGCTGAACTTCACCTGGTGGGTAAACCGCAAAGACGTCGAAGGCAACAACATCTTCGGCGGCGGTTTCCTCGGCCTCGACAACATTGGGGTATTTGACCGGAGCCAGCCTTTGCCGATGGGTGGGCGCATTGAACAGGCCGACGGTACGGGCTGGATGGCGATGTACACACTGAATATGCTCCGCATAGCGCTTGAAATTTCGTTGGTGCGCCCCTCCTACCAGGACATGGCCAGCAAGTTTTTCGAGCACTTCCTCCACATCGCTTCGGCGATGAACAACCTCGGCAAACAACACATCAGCCTGTGGGACGAGCAGGACCAATTTTACTACGACATCCTGCATACGCCTGACAAACAGGCCCGACTACTGAAAATCCGGTCGATGGTGGGGCTTATTCCGCTGTTTGCCGTAGAAATCATCGACGACGAATTGCTGTCGAAACTTCCCGATTTTCGCCGCCGCCTGGAATGGGTACTGACCAACCGGCCCGATCTGGCCTCGCTGGTGTCGCGCTGGCACGAACCCGGTAAAGGATCGACCCACCTGCTGAGTCTGCTGCGGGGACACCGGATGAAAATGCTGATGCGCCGCATGTTCGATGAAACCGAATTCCTGTCTGACTACGGCATTCGGGCCCTGTCGAAGTTCCACGAAAAGCAGCCGTACGAGTTGCACATGAACGGCGAATTGCTGCGCGTGAAATACGTACCTGCCGAGTCGGAAACGAGCATTTTCGGCGGCAACTCCAACTGGCGCGGCCCCATCTGGTTCCCACTCAATTTCCTGCTTGTCGACTCGCTACTGAAATTTTACCAGTATTACGGCGACGATTATGAGGTAGAATACCCCACGCATTCAGGGCAGGTTATGAGCATCAAAGATGCCGCGTTGCAGGTGGCCGAACGGCTCATCAGCCTTTTCCGGGTCGACGCAGCGGGTAACGTACCGGCGATGGGCGACCTGAACCGGTTCAGCAGCGACCCGCATTTCAAAGGGTTGCTGCTGTTTTACGAATACTTCAATGGAGATAACGGTAGCGGTCTGGGTGCCAATCACCAAACCGGCTGGACGGGGCTTGTTGCCGACCTGATCGAATACGTGTCGCAGTCAGTCGTGAAAGTAGCGGTGGCAACTGAGAAGTAGCTGAACGTACCTGGGTTGGTGTACACCAACCCAGGTACGTTCAGCTACTTCCGGGCAAACCGCATTACGGCCACATCATCCGCCAACAACGTCAGCGTATCGCCGCTGATCGCGTATCGATTCGCCCGTTTGATGGTCGACAAAAATGCCTGTTCGCCGTTGCCGGAGCACATCATCCGCGTCATGGCCGCCGCCTCTGGAAAAGCAAAACCCGTTGCAGCAGTTGAGAAGGGACCAGTAAACGAATTGCATCCCGTCGACCCGGTAATCCGCTGATTACTCTCGTCAATGGTCAGGGTCGGTTTGTTGTTCGGGTAAAGGGTGGCGAGATCAGTTCCAGTAGCCGCCAGATAGCTCAGCTCCCAGGAGCCATCCAGCGAAGACACTGACTGTACAGCCGTTGCCTGACCCAATGCGGCCAGGTTATTCTCTGTCAGGTAGAGGTAAGGCGGATGAAAATGATGAACAAATAGCTTTTCCTGACTATCAGGGTAACGGCGGTAATAGGCTGAATCGGCCAGCAAAACAATAGTTGTGCCCGTTCGCACATAATGGTTACTATTGTAGTAGTCAGGTGGTACGTAGCCGTTCAGGTTTTTCTTCACTGTATTTGAAGCTACTTTCCCCAGATACTTCTGATAATTCTTCTGGGCCTTCAGCGCTGGTTTACTCAGGTCATTATAAACTTTTCGGAACACGATCCGCTTCAAAAACGATTGCTTTTTTATGACCTGATCAGCCCCGGCAAACGGGTTTGTCACGTTCATATCGTTGACCGTCTGAATAGAGAAAGGCACTTCCGGCACCCAATCGGCTGAGTTAACGACGTTATAGGCCCAGCCGCCCTGTGTCATGGCTTCATACGCATAGGCAAAGTATAGGTTTCCCGGTTTAGGGCCTGCGCTGCAGTATGTCTTGAACCGAATGTTGGCCGGTAGCTTTCCCTGTCGTTGTAAGGCATACAGGTGAGCCGTGAGCAGAAACGCAATGGCACCTCCTTGACTATGACCCATAATGAGCATATCTTTTATACTTTTCCGGTAACACGAGTCAATTTTAGGCAGAATATCGTTGGTTAGGAACGCGGTACTAACCAGCCAGCCTACATGCACAGCCGCCCTTGGATTATCGGCCAGATGGTACGGAAATACTTCGTTATCAGCCAATTGCAGCTCTCCTTTGGCGGGCACCATAGCGGCGTAGAAATTGCTCAGCCAGCTCACACTATTGGCGGTCGTTCCGCGTAGACTGATGACTGCCGTTTTGCCAGTATCGGTCCACAGATCCCAGCGATTGTCGAGACCAACTACGGGCGAACGGTAAACCGCCGTAAACCGTTGCGGTTTTGGAAAACTGGCGACGTAGGTAGAATCACCAAACTGCGCCGAAATCTTCAGCAGTTCGATATACTCAGCCTTGTCGAAGCCGGGTGCCAGCGGTTGAGCAGAGGCCGACGTATACCGTATCGTCAACCAGAGCAACGTACCCAGATACGCAATTCGTGTAGTCTTCATAAACGCAGGCAAGACACTGATGGTAAGGGCCTAACAAGCTGGCACCCGCTTTGTTTGGCCAATTTAGAGCAAGTCGATTTCACCCGGTCGGTGAGTTGCTGTCTGATCCTGGCTTATTTTTGTAGCATGCATAAAGTAGTCCTTTTCGTGCTGTTGCTACTTGGGTTCAACGCTTCTTCGCAGGTACTTCGCAACCGAACCGTGAAGCTGATGGGTAGCCGGTTCGACATCACCATTGTCGGCCCCGATTCGCTCTCGGCCGAACACCATATCGATACCGTGATTGCCGAAGTGACCCGAATTGAGAACCTGATCTCCGACTGGAAACCTGATTCGCAGATTTCACTGGTTAATAGAAATGCGGGTATTGGCCCCGTCAGGGTAGACCCTGAGGTGTTTGCCTTGACAGAGCGGGCACTTCAGTTATCCAGACTAACAAATGGTGCCTTCGACATCAGCTTCGCGGCGATGGACCGGATCTGGAAATTCGACGGCTCGATGACAAAGATGCCTGACCCACAAGCTGTTAAAAAATCAGTTGCAAAAGTAGGCTACCAGTATATCGTGCTGGACCCGAAGCAGTCCACGATTTTCCTTACCCGCAAAGGCATGAAAATAGGGTTTGGGGCGCTGGGCGAAGGGTACGCCACCGACCGCTGCCGCGACATGATGCTGGCCAAACAGGTAGAGGCAGGCATCGTAAACGGGTCCGGCGATATGAGTAGCTGGGGCAAACAACCCAACGGCCGAAACTGGACCGTAGGCATCACAAATCCGCTGCATAAAGACACCATTTTCGCCGTCGTTCCGCTGATACAGAGCGCGGTGGTGACCTCGGGCAGCTACGAAAAATTCGTGATCTTCAACGGAAAGCGGTACGCCCACATCATCAACCCCAAAACCGGCTATCCGGCTACTGGCCTGAGCAGTGTGACCGTTTTCGGCCCCAGTGCCGAAGTAGCCAACGGATTCAGCACGTCCATGATGGTGCTCGGCAAAGAGGCCGGTCTGAAGCTGATCCGGCAACACCCGCAGTACACATCCATCCTGATTACCGACGATGGACGGATAGTCTCGTCGCCTGGCCTGAAGCTAAAAAAGCGGCGTTTATAGCCCTCAGTAGCAATCCATTAGTACCTGGCCATGTGCTTGGTACGCACTCACCGATTTACCTAATCGTGTCTCGCAGATCGTTTCGAGCTGGTCGATCACATCTTTCTGCATGGCCAGCGAACCGCAGATCATCACAACGCCTTTCTGCATCAATGCATTGGCGATAAAGTCGGCATCGCGGGCGAGCAGTTCGCTCACGTATTGTTTGTTGCCTTCCCGCGAATAGGCAACGTGCAGGTTGGAAAGCCGCTTAGCCGAACGGCTTTCGTTCAGAAAGTCCCGGTACAGGTCGAGGGAGGCGCTTTGCCGGAAACCGCAGTAGAGATGGCAGGGAGTCTGCGGTTCGTTCTCGCCGATCATACCCAGGAAGGGCGCAATGCCCGTACCGTTGGCAATCATGATGACGGTCGACGCTTTCTTCGGAAAATGAAAATGCTCATTGCGCACAATCCGGGCCTGAATGGTCTGGCCGGGCGTCAGGTCGTGCAGGAACCCCGACCCCAGCCCACCCGGATGCAGGCGCACACTGAGCTGGAGTTCGTTGGCCAGCATTCCAATCGAATAAAGGCGTTCCCGGTGGTCGTTGGCCGGGTAAATAGCCAGCAAATCACCCGACGTCACGCCCAGTCGACGTTGCGGTTTGAGCCGAATCAAAAAGGTGCCGTCGGGTTGTTCGGTGCTGGTATTGTGAGTGACGATCAGCGTCTCAAGCCGGGGAGCGGGGGCCGTAACGAGGTCAAGCGAGGTCGATACAGGTACGTTGGCCTGCTGCGACCAAGCTTCGGCCCACAGGCTAAACTCGTTCGGCGACCGATCGTTGATCGTATGAATATCTACGAGTGGAGTAGCCCAGGTCTGGCTGGCCAGCAGTTGGTTAACCTCAAATGCAAACTGGCAAAAATCGGGATAAGCCCGCGATCCAAAACCGATTACTGAATAACGAATCGGCTGTTGCTGCGGGCATTTTTCAACCAGAGTCGCAAAGCGCCGGGCATTGGTGGGCGCTTCGCCAAGCCCATAGGTAGCGGTCAGTACCAGCAGGTGTTCGGCTTTAGGGAAAACCGTGTAGTTGTTACATTCGGTCAGAAACGATTTTTCACCCTGCTTAAGCAACTGCTGATGAATGGCCTGGGCAAATCGAAAGGTGGTTCCGTTCTCAGAACCGACCAGGATGATGAACCGGCTTTCGTGGCCCGAGTACTTGTTTTTAACCCGGTTAGCGCGTCGCTTCAACGTGATAGCAAAGCCCGACCAGATAAAGAAAAGGATATTTGCCGACGCTACAGCCAGAATAATCGCCCATACGGCGCTTGTCCGGCCCGTATGCAGATCCAGGCTCAGGTTGGTCAGCAACACGGCCTGTGGGTAATTGATCTCGCTGAGAATATCGCCCGTAAGCTGATTGACAATCAGTTCGCGGTCTTTCAGCTTGAGCGTGTAATAGTCTTCGGGGTCTTCTGAAAACGGAAATTCGAGGCTTTGTACGTCCGATAGCCGCGTGTTTTTAAATACGGCAAAATCGGCCACCCTCCGGCGGGGCTCTTCCTTGATGGCGTCCAGATCAATTTTCGGAGCCAGTTTCTCCGTGGCGATTAGGTCGAACCGGGCCAGTGACAGGTACGTTCCCGACAATGCAATGATAAAAATAGGTATCAGCGCCAGCCGCCCCAGCACCACGTGGTAGTACTGCGCAAAGTTATCCCGGACAATGCGGGTAAAGAACCGTTTCACTCCCCGTTGCCGCTGAATGATCAGCATAGTGCCGGAAACGGTGATCAGCAGGAGTAGAAACGCGGTTAGCCCAATAAAAAAACGACCGGCCTCATGCAGGAACATAGAACGGTGCAGGGCCGTGACCCACTCGAAAAATTCACTTTGTTTGGTAGGTATACCCAGTTGCTTACCCGTCCGCGGATCAACGTATACGGTCAGGTTTTTCCCTTCAGCGTCGCTCCCTTTGATCTGAACAAACTGGTTGGCATCAACACGCAACTCACTGAGTTCTGCATATGACTTTTTCAGCACCGGTAGCGTCCCGGCCAGTGTCAGTTGGTTAAAATCAGCAACCCGGTATGGTTGACGTTTCTGCGATACGGGTTCAAACGCCAGAATAATACCCGTAATCGAGGCTACCAGCAGTAAAAGAAAAGAAGATACAGCCAGCGCTAAGTGGCTGTATCTCCAGACAGAAATGGTCATTTTGAGGGATCGTCATTTAGTGGTCATTACGCTTTGCTGTCATTTGTTGTAGAACAATGAATGACAGCAAAGCGTAATGACCACTAAATGACAACAAGTTTAATTGCTGGTGTTTGGGCTAAACCGAACATAGCGGATGTAGCCCGTCCCTTCGTTTTTGGCGGCGAGTGCCTCCGTCGTCAGTGGAATCTCCAGATCTTTTACGTAGTAGGGTTTGTCTTCAACCGCGCTTTCAAAACGCAGTTTATAATCCTTATTCAGTTTTGCGCTTTCGATCTCCAGCACCGTCACACTGCGGTCGCCCCCGGCCACCGATGCCCCGGTTATGGTGCTGATATCAGTCCGTTTTTTGGCATAGGCCTTGTGCCATTCCTTCACGTCCGGGTACCATTTCTTGTTCGAACCGAGCACATAAAGGGTTTTATCGTAGGCCCCTTTCCCATTGATGAGCGACACCACGATATAAGCGCCTTCACCCATATAGTTGGTCATCTGGATCATGCACTTATACTTGGTGGTGGCAGCAGACTGTTGAGCCAATGATGCCGATGGATTGGCAAAAGCCAGCGCCAGCACCACTAGACCGATTTTAGGCAAATAAGACATAGTACTTATTTCAGAAAATTAACGGATACGTTGTTTTTAGCCAGTGATTCATTTTCGCTGGCCAGATCGAAAGCGGTTTCTTTGAAGTTGGTGGCAATGTCTTTCTTCGCGCCGATCGACAGCAGGTATTTCAGCATGGTGTCGTCTTTCGAGATCATCGCTGCTTTGTGCAGGGCAGTGAGGCCCTCTTTGTTCCGGGCGTTCACATCCAGTTGAAGAGGCTCCAGCTGCTTCATCAATGAAAGATCATTCCTGGCAACGGCTAAGTGGTATAAAGTGTTGCCATTTTGCTGCGGTGCCTTAACATCAAGCCCTTTGTCCTGAAGCAACTTTAGTTTGGTATCGAAGTCGTCTGCCTGTGGTCCGTTCTCGGGGCGGGGCGCAGTGGCACCTTCGGGGCGCATCCCGCCAGCCATACCACCTGGTCCAGGTCCGGCAGCACCGGCCGGGCGATACCCCTGCACCAGATAGGCAACCAGATTATCGCCTGCTTTATCGGTCACGTTACTGGCTGCCCCTTTGCTAAGCAGGTACGCTACTACGTCGGGTGAGTTTCCACGCACCGCCATTGCCAGCGCCGTTACGCCTTTCTGGTTGCCCTGATTGATATTTTTTACCTTGGGCATCAGCAACTCGAACGTACCCAGATCACGATTACCCGCCGCAGCGTTCATAAACGGCGTGTTCCCATCTTCGTCGGGCTGATTTACGTCGGCACCCTTACGCAGGAAATAGTCGATCAGTGCGTTTTGCCCCGGCCGACGGACCAGCGCGTGCAGCGCATTTTCGCCGTTTTTATTAACAGCCGCAGGTTTTACACCCGCGCTTTCCAGATACTGAAACACCTCCATAGGCGCTGGCCCCCGGCGCGAGCCCTGCGCCGCCATGATCATGGCATTTGGATCGATGGGTACTCCCCGCTGCTGAAGGGCTTTCAGCACGTCGATGTTACCACTCCGGGCCGCGTAGCCGAACGCGTTAATACCAGCCGCATCGGTACTTTTCAGATCCAGCCCTTTCAACACGAAATAATCCGTGATTTTGAGGTCTTTATCGTTGGCAATAGCCAGTAGTAGCGCATTGGCGCCGTCGTGGTTGACATCTTTTTTCAGATTGGCTCCACCCTTGATAAGTACGTCGTAGATATGCGTATCAGCCACCCCGGCACCAGCCGCGAAGTTCAGCGGCGTGGTTCCATGACTATCCTCTACACTGGCCTTAGCCCCTTTGCCTAGCAGGTATTCCACAATCTCGATGTTACCCCGAAAAGCGGCCCAGTGCAAATAGATGCGGCTATCGTGGGTCACTTTATTAACGTCATTACCCGGCTGCGACAACAGGTATTTGATTGTCTCGTTTGGTGCCTGCGCGTTGATCGCCAGCACCACGGGGTCGAAACTGTTGGCGTTGAACTGCGCCGGACTATTTCCCTGCTCAACAGCGGCTTTCACCGTGCCTATGTCCGGTTTAGCCTGCCAGAACGATTGCTCAAGCAACACGTTTTTCTGCGCCTGGGCGGAGAGAGAAATGCCTAACAATAGAGCTATGGCTACTTTTTTCATGCTATTATTCGAGGGTTGACAAGCTGACCTACTGGCTCTGTCTATGTGTTAATCAGAAACGGCCTGCAATTTAATAGGAATTAGTCTAAATAAGCACAACTCTGACAGTATAAATTGGCAGCAACAAGTTGCAGTTACCAATTTATACTGTCAGAGTTGCTCTGTTTACGCTGCCCTACTTAGAATCGGTACGATAGGGTTGTGATAAACTGACGCGGAGGAATGGGCATGATGCTGTACCGGTCGTGAATCAGGTAATTCAATTCATTGGTGATGTTAGACACCTTGGCGAGTATCGATACTTTCCGGTATGTATAGCCAGCCGACAGGTCGAACGTGGTGAATCCCGTCAGCGGAATCAGGCGGCTGAATTCCGGGGTTTGGCCATACGTGTTGTTGTTGCCGCCGTAGCGAGCACCCGTATAGAAGGCCGATGCACCCAGTTTCAGGCCCCGAAGCTGGGGCAGATCAAACGTGTAAAACACCGTTGCATTGGCCGTATGAGCCGGGTTATTCGTCAGGCGCTCTCCTTCAATGGGCGACCCTTTGACAAGCGACGCTTTGGTGTACCGCATGTAATTGTAGCCATAGCCCGTGATGAAGAAGAAATTCTTCGACAGGTTACCAGTCAGATCTACCTCCAGTCCGTCGCTGGTGGTTTGGCCCGTAAATTCTTTCACGTTGGCATCGGCATTGGCTGTACCGTCGGCTTTGAGCGGTGCCATCTGGGCAAAGTTGCTGTTTACAATGTGGTAAACGCCGAGGTTAGCCGTGATCCGACCATTAAACAACTCGTTTTTTACGCCCGCTTCAAACTGGTCAACAATCGAAGGCTTCAGGATCTGTCCGTAAATATCGACGCCCGTATTAATGGTGAAGTTGTTTGAATAGCTGCCGAAAAACGAGGTCGTTCTGGTTGGCTGATACATCAGCGCCACTTTAGGCGAGAACGCAGCATCCGTTTTTGTTTCGGCGGCTCCCCGCGTTTCCACCTGAGTCAGCAGGTTTAGAACCGTGGTCTGAATCGTCCGTTGCTGCGACCACCGGATACCGGCCAGCACCTTCACTTTCTCAGACAGGCTGATCAAATCCTGCGCGTATACGCCCAACCGCGTTGAGGGTGACGTTGTCCGGCTCGTTGCCGTGGCATCAGGAATATCCGTGCGGGCTTCGTACTGGCTCGGATTCAGGATATTGATCTTATCGTACGTTGTTTTTCCTGCCCCATAATTCACTGTATACGAGTTACTTTCACTTATGATCTGAACCAGGTCGCTACCCACCAGTAGCTGGTGGCCAATCCTACCCGTGCTGAATCGTCCGTTGAGGTTTACCTGGCCGGTAGCGTTATTTTCTTTGGTCATGGTCCGGCTGAGCGTGCGCGTCCAGTCGCCCGTGGCCGAGACGGTATTGTTGGGCACGCCCGCCCCGTAGGCAGATACCCCGGTTCCCTGTGCAGAGGCAATAGCGGTTAATTTCCAGTTGGGATTGAAGGCGTGATCGATGTTCAGCGAGCCCGACGTCTGGTTCACGTTGTTGTAGGCCCAGGGCGTATTGATAAACCGCGAACGGGGTACGTTGGGGATGATGGCGTCCTGGTTCGCATTCAGGGAACCAATACCGTTGTCCGGCGTCAAATCCGATTTCAGGTAGTCACCCTGAAGCAGCACGGTTGTTTTCTGACCCAGTTTGTAGAGCAGCGATGGATTGACATACACGCGGTTCGTTTTAACCACATCCCGGTAGCTTTGTCCCGTTTCATACGTACCTACAACCCGAAAAGCCAGGTTCTTCGCCAGCGGGCCGTACAGGTCAACGATGGGTTTCAGCAGCCCGAAACTTCCGGCCCGCATCGATACTTCGCCGCCATACTCAAACTTCGGTTTTTTGGTGACCATGTTGATGATCAGCCCGCCCGATACGTTACCGTATAAGAGTGCCGAACTGCCTTTCAGCACTTCTACCGATTCCAGCGTGCTGGCTTCGGGGAAACCCATTGTGTTGGAGATAACCCCGTTTTTGAAGATACTACCACCCGCGCCGGCAATGCCAATGCTGTAGCCGCGGGCCGAAAATGTTTCGGCCACGCCACCCCGTTGCTGGGTTAGCGACACACCGCTCACATTTTTAAGTACGTCGCCCAGACGGGATGCCTGCTGATTGGCGATGACCACGCTGCTCACTGTACCCGTCATCTGGGGCAGGTCCAGCGGGGCAATCATTGCTTTGCCCAACGTAACGGCTTTGTTACTGCTTCTCACTTCCACCTCGCTCAGTTGCACCGAGTTCTCGGCCAGTGAAAAGTCAAGTTGAGTGGCCTTCCCCGCCTCAACTACCACGGCCTTATCCTGAGTTTGCAACCCCACAAACGTTACCTGCATGGTGTAGGTGCCGGGGCTAACGCCTTTCAACTGGAAGGTGCCGTCTTCGGCGGTGAGCGTTCCTTTGCGGATTTCCTTCAGGCTTACGTTGACAAATGAAGCCGGGTTACCATCACTGGTTTGTACACGCCCACTAATTGACCCGTAGGTCTGGGCTAAAAGCGGTGCTGTACATAACGTTGAGAGGATGATACAGAAAGCGAAAAGCGAATAAATATTCTTCATCTTATTTAGACCAATTATAATTTGATGCAAATTTGGGGCTCGAATCGGTACGGTAGGTATCGCAATTGGGAGTTTCCCTATCGTAAATGGGCCAAAATGGACATAATAATTAAGGCGGAAAGCGTCGACATACTCCTGCGACGGGAAGCGCTGGCAGCGACCGATGAGTCAATTGAGCCCTTTCAGGAAAGGCTGGTCACCATTCAGCACGAGCAGATCGGCACAATCACCGATACGCAGTTGACGACGGGAAATTTTTTCCTGGCTCACTCCAGCTTTCAACTAACTCAGCCCATTCAGGTGATCGAAGAGGTGGAGCAGGAGGTTATTCAACTCCACTTTGCCTTGCAGGGAGACAGCCTGGCTCAGCCGGGAGGAAAGTCAACCCAGCAACGCTTCTCGACGGGCCAGCACAACGTTTGTTACCTGCCCCAGTCGAAGAGCGTGTATGCCTACCCGGCAGCAACGCAGTCGCTGGACTATACGGCGATTATTATTCCCAAAGACGTGTACACGCGCCTGATTCCCGCCGGCAGTGAGTTATATCGGCACCTGGGGCCGCTCATTACCCAGCAGAAAGCCAGATTTTGCAATGCAAAAAACCTGCCTATAACCCCATCTATGGAGTGGTTGATCCGGGATATGCGGTCGAGCCATCGAACCGGTTCGCTGAAGCGGCTCTTCCTGGAATCGAGGACAACGGAGTTACTCCTGCTTCAACTGGAGCAGATGCAGGGAACATCCCTTGTTGTTTCGTCGAAAAAGGCGGATACCAATAAAATCCATGAGGCCCGCGAACTGCTGGATGCCCGCTACCCGGATTCACCCACAATCGTTGAACTGGCCAGGCTCGTTGGCCTGAACGAATTCAATCTCAAACGTGGGTTCAAGGAGCAGATGGGAACAACTATTCTTGGCTACATCACCCAGCGGCGGATGGAAGACGCTAGGCGGTTTCTGCTGGAAGGAGACAAGTCTATTAGTGAGATTTCGTACTGGGTAGGCTACAAAAATCCAGCTCATTTTACCGTTGCTTTTAAACACTACTTCGGTATGCTGCCAAGCACGGTCCGTCAGCAGGGAAGCAACACCCATCCCTGACCCGGTCAACCGTTTCAGCCAGTAAGCAGATGCTACCGGAACGTACCGGCTACCGGGTGGCTCATCGCGAACCGGTTGGCAACGTTCCCGGCAACGATTGCGCAGAAAAAGTCGGGAACCTGCTGGTATGTTCCGATGGTCTCTTGACTTTAGTGGGTGCATATACCAACATCTCACCGTTCACCTAACCCAGTTACCCAATTTCGATGTCCCGATTTACATTGCTCGGTTTCCTGCTGATCTGGACCCACAGTTTACTGGCACAAACAACCAGCCCGGCATCGGCAACGTACCCAGCTTCGTTTACGGTGTCGCAGGACGGTAGCGGTAGTTTCAAAACCATTCAGGAAGCTGTCAACGCTTTCCGCGACCATTCGCAGGTACGTGTCACCCTGTACGTCAGGAATGGCGTTTATGCCGAAAAAGTGGTCATTCCGTCCTGGAAACCCAACATTCATCTCATTGGCGAAAGTAAAACGGGCGTCATCATCACGGGCGACGACTTTTCGGGAAAAGCATTTCCCGGCGGGAAAGACGCTACTGGCCGGGACAAGTTCAGCACCTACACCTCGTATGTCGTGCTCGTCGATGCGCCCGATATCATTCTCGAAAACCTGACGATCCGCAACACGGCCGGGCGCGTTGGGCAGGCCGTGGCCCTGCATGTCGAGGGCGACCGGTTCGTTTGCAAAAACTGCGTGTTGCTCGGCAATCAGGACACACTATTTGCGGCGGCAGAAGGGAGTCGGCAATATTACGACAACTGCCAGATCGAAGGCACGACTGATTTTATCTTCGGAAAATCGGTAGCGGTCTTTCAGTCGTGCACCATTAAAAGCCTGACCAACTCGTACATTACCGCCGCCGCAACGCCTGATTACCAACCGTATGGCTTCGTCTTTTTCGACTGCAAACTGATCGCCGATGAGGCGGCTGCGAAGGTGTTTCTGGGTCGGCCGTGGCGGCCAAATGCCAAAACGATCTTCATCCGAACTGAGATGGGAAGCCACATTGTACCCGAAGGCTGGAACAACTGGAACAACCCGGCGAACGAAAAAACGGTTGTCTATGCCGAATATGGCAGCAGCGGTGCCGGGAGCAACCCATCGAAACGGGCAGCGTGGTCGAAGCAGTTAACAGCCAGAGAAGCAAACCGGTATACCCTGCCAACCGTCTTCTCAGGTACGTCTGCCTGGATGCCATGAACCGCCTGACCAGTTAAAAAATGAATCGTCTGTCACTACCGATCCTGGCTGTTTTTGCCAGCTTTGCCGCCATTGCCCAGCCCAACAAGCAACCGGCACCAACTCCGCCGCTTACGCGGTCTGTTTCCAGGGTTTGGGTGGCCGATCTGGGAAATGGAACGTATAAAAACCCGGTGCTGAACGCCGATTATTCGGACCCCGATGTCTGTCGCGTTGGGGCCGATTACTACCTGGTTGCGTCCAGCTTCGACGCCATTCCCGGACTTCCCATCCTGCATTCGCGGGATTTGGTCAACTGGACAGTCATTGGTCATGCGTTGAAGCGACAACCCCCATTCGACCATTTCGAGAAAACCCAGCATGGCAACGGCGTTTGGGCTCCTGCCATCCGATTTCATAACAATGAATTTTACCTCTACTACCCTGACCCTGATTTCGGCATTTACCTGACCAAAGCCACCAATCCGGCGGGACCCTGGTCGGAGCCGGTACTGGTGGAAGGGGGTAAGGGGCTGATTGACCCGTGCCCGCTTTGGGACGACGACGGGCAGGTTTATCTGGTACATGGCTGGGCAGGGAGCCGGGCTGGTATCAAAAGCATTATCACGGTTAAGAAGCTCAGCAAAGACGGCCGGAAAGTCATGGATGAAGGCGTGATCGTGTATGACGGGCACGAAACCGACCCCACCATCGAAGGACCAAAAGCGTATAAACGAAACGGCTACTATTACCTCTTTGCACCCGCTGGCGGCGTCTCGACCGGCTGGCAACTGGTTTTGCGGGCCAGAAACATCTACGGCCCTTACGAACGCAAAGTGGTTATGGATCAGGGCAGTACGTCCATCAATGGGCCTCATCAGGGGGCGTGGGTGACTGCCAATGCGGGGAAAACGGAAGAAGACTGGTTTCTGCATTTTCAGGACAAAGAGGCGTATGGCCGGGTGGTTCATCTTCAGCCCATGACGTGGGTCAACGACTGGCCGGTGATCGGCGTTGACAAAGACGGCGATGGGAAGGGCGAACCCGTGCTGACCTACCGCAAACCGGCCGTTGGCAGGACGTACCCAATGGCCACGCCCGCCGAATCGGATGAGTTTACTACGCGCTCGCTGGGTCTGCAATGGCAGTGGCAGGCGAACCCGAAAGGCGTCTGGCACACAACCAGCAATCAGGGATTTCTGCGGCTATATTCGTATAAAGTACCCGATGAGGCAAAGAACTATTGGGACGTACCTAACCTGCTGATGCAGAAGTTCCCGGCCGAAACGTTCATGGCTACGACTAAACTCACATTCAAACCAAACACAAAGCTGGTCAATGAAAAAACGGGGCTGATCGTGATGGGCATGAGCTACGCCGGACTGGCGCTGAAAACGGATAAAGAAGGTGTGTCGCTGGTTTACACGCTTTGTCAGAAGGCTGCCGACGGAAAACCGGAAGCCGAGACCCTGATCACCCGACTCAACGGGTCTGCCCCTATTTACCTGCGCGTTGAGGTGACCAATGGGGCCAAATGCCAGTTTAGCTACAGCCTGGACGGGCAGACTTTCACCAAAGCAGGAGCCGTTTTTCAGGCGGAGGTAGGCCGATGGATTGGCGCGAAAATGGGCCTCTACTGCACACGCACTACCCAGATCAACGATTCTGGCTACGCCGACTACGATTGGTTCCGCGTTGAACCGGTGCCAAGTGTAGGCAACTGAGTTTGACCTTTGAGTGTGTTGCTTCGCGAGGTAGGCCCTTCGACTAGGCTCAGGGTGACAATCCCACTCAAGGTTGTCATTCACATCCTGATGTGTCCTGTCACCCTGAGCCTGTCGAAGGGCCTACCTCGCGAAGCAATACACACCGCGTAGCACCTAGTTAAACAACAGTTAACGATTGCTTTCTGTGAGGATGTTCATTTCATGCATCCAGCTTTCGCAGAGCGTCACCCATTGCTGCGTAGAGCCGGGGTTGTTCCGAAGGGCAATTGCATGGGCACCCTGCGGAAAAATGTGCAGACTCGACGGAATTTTCCGGTCGACCAGCGCCTGATAAAAAAGCAGGCTGTTTCGCTGATCGACGCCCGTATCGTTGAAGGCATGCACCAGAAAGCAGGGCGGCGTGGTGGCCGTCACGGCGTTTTCCAACGAATAGGTTTTCAGCATTTCGGGCGTTGGGGTTGGGCCTAACAGATTTTTTCGGCTACCGGCATGGGCATAGTGCCCCATCGTGATCACGGGTGATATCAGAATGGCAAAATCAGGCCGGAAGCCAAACCGGCTGGTCGAATCCCCAATCGTCGACACGTCGCTGGTTGCCGCGGCCAGCAACGCCGCCAGATGACCACCCGCCGACGTACCCAGAATGCCAACTTTATCCGGTTTGATACCCCATCTGGTCGCGTTGGCCCGGATCAGGCGCATGGCGCGCTGTGCGTCCTGCAACGGCCCCAGTTCTCGCTGCTTCAGGTCTGGTGAGTTCGGCAGTCGGTAGTTCAGCACAAATGCGCTAATCCCCATGGTGTTGAACCACTTAGCCAGTTGCTGACCACTGATGATATAGGCGAGGCGCTCGTAACCGCCACCGGGACAGATAATCACGGCGGCCCCTTTGTTTTCCTGCATCGACGGAAAAAACGTGTACATGCCAGGGGTTCCAACCCGATAAATCCGCTCGTTGGCGATGCTATCCGTCAGCACCATTCCCTTAGAATTGGGCATCTTACCAGCAGGCCACAACGGCATAAACTGTTGCGCTGTAGCAACGTACCCAGTAAGCAGAAACAGGAAAAGCGACAAACGGAAGAGAGGCATGAGCGATAGGTTAATCAGACTACGAATCCGTAGCCGTCTTCAAAATGTTTCTGATCCTCGGCCAGTCGATGCGACCAGACATGCAGGTTGTCTTCTTCGCGCCGGACGGTCAGGTAGTGAAACATCGGTTTATAGTCGATGGCCCGGTCGTCGAATTTGAACGGATTTTTGTGCATCGGCTGGTGTAAGCCACCACCACCGCCAATGACCAGGAATACTTTGCCGCCCACTTCAAATTTCTCAAAGGCGTGTGCGTGGCCCGTAATGAACAGTTTAGCCTTTTTCGACTCCTGATACGGCTGCACAAACCGTTGCTGAACCGGTTTGCTCGACCCCACCAGCCGGCTATTTGAAAACGGAGCGTAATGAGTCGTCACGATCACCGCCCGAATAGCAGGGTCTTCGTCGTAGGTACGTAGCGTTTCTTCGTAGAACGCCTGCTGTTGCTTCTGCTGATCCAGCGTCAGGGTGCTGAAATTCGAGTTCAGGAGCACAACCCCTACCCCATCGGTCACGTGCGAATAGCCCGTAGGTACGTGGTCGGGAAAACGTTTCTGGAAGTTGCGCTGCCCTTTTTTAGGTCGCCCCATCACATCATGATTCCCCATAATGGCTTTAACGTCGATCCCCGCTTCTTCACAATTAGCCAGAAACGTATCGACCATCGGCCAGGCCGCATTTTTATAACCCAGCACCACCACATCGCCCAGCCAGTAGAGCGTTTCCGGGCATCTTTTCAGTATTTCCCGAAAGATGGCCTGGGTGGCCTTTACATTATTACGCTGCTTTAAAAACAGGGCCTCTATCCACATAGGAGCCTGTGTATCAGCAAGAAAGGCTAAAATAGGAGAATCCAAGATAGTCTCAGGTTTCAGGTCCAGGTGTCAAGTGTCAAGTGCGCTACTGATCAACGGGATGATTAGTCTGTAACGTACTTGACACCTGAAACCTGACACTACTAATTATGTTTTTACCAGGTCAATGCCCGCCATACCAGCGTTGCCTGCGCAATGAAACAGGCGTCATTGGTCTGGCTGGCGTCGTACCATTTAAGTTCGGCGGCGATGCCCAGGTTTTTGGTGATGGGCTGGGTGTACGTACCTGCCGCCATCCAGCCAATACTGAAGGTGCTTCCCCGGGTTACGCCATCATAATTGAGGTGCGAATTGATCAGATAGGGTCCCGTTCCAGCGTAGAGCGCAAAGCGTTTTACCACCGACATGGAGAAGACGGCCAGAATAGGAATGGCTGATACACGTACACTGGCCGGCTGGTCATTGACTGTACCGGAATACTTGTACATGCCCACATAGCCCGTTTCAACACCGATCCGCAACCGGTGGTCGGTTTGCCACATCAACCGCAGGGAAAGGGGAAACCCGACAGGAACCTTCCGCTCATCGCTAAGGCTACCCGGCGTTCGTATTGGTGCCGAGTATAGCGACAGCCCCGCGCCAGCATACACCAATAGCCGGAAAAGCCCCCGATTTGGATGGACTGAATCCGGTTTGACCACCAACAGTTGATCAGGACTTACTTTCCGGGGGGTTCCCTTGCGCGTATACGCCGGTTTGTACGGACTGATGGCGGGTTGCGGACGACGGGGCCGCTTTGCCCGGGTCGCTTTTTTCGTACCCGGTTTGGGCGGCTGCGTGGGTTGCTGAGCCAGCGTCAGCGAGACAACAGCCAGCCAAAGCAACCCAACAAGCCCCCACTTTCTGAGTCGGTAAATGCTATTGCTGTACATAATGGTAGTAGGCCACAATGGGCGCGTAGTTGGAAAGAATACCGTCGAAGGTGTCGTTCTCGATAAACTGCTGAATGAATTCAGGTACGTCGAGGGTCCAGACAAACACCTTTCGGCCCTGCTGCTGCATCGCCAGCGTCGACGGAATCTGTTCGCCCAACGTCCAGCGGGGTGCCCACACCTTCGCGTTGATCCGGCGGGCTATACTGGTATCCAGTTCGCAGATCGAGAGCAGATTCTGGTGATCAGCCAGTTGTTCGAACTGGTCTACCCGTTCCTGGGCTGGAAGGCCAATGTAAATATTGAGCCGTCGGCCCTGCTGGGCGGCGCGTTGCAGGTACGTCTGCTGGATTGACCGGATGAGTTCCATGTCGCGCACATCCTTGGAGTCGAGCCAGACGGTTTCCAGGGCCGTATCGTTCAGCACAGCATCGAGCACCTGGGTCAGCATGGGAATTTTTTCGCCGTTTCGTAGCCGGACGAAGGCACTCAATTGATCGTAGGTGTAGTTTTCAACGGCACCGATCAGGCCCGTCTTCTGGGTCAGGCGCAGGTTCAACTGGTTATCGTGGTAAATGATGGGCGTCCCGTCTTTAGTCTGCCGAATGTCGATCTCCACCCCTGTTGCGCCCAACCGTTCGGCCAGCCGGATAATCTCAACGCTGTTTTCCGAAGCCGGCAACAGGTCGGAGGTACGTCCCCCACCCCGGTGCGCCAGTATCTGGAAAGGTTTTTTGTTGAGCGGTCGGTTGTACGAGAGTGTCAGTGGCTGGTTTCGTGCGCCATCGCCGGTGCCGTATACGCCCTTGAAAATAACATCGCCTTTCTTAAAGGCAGTGCAGCAGTCCGGGGCCAGGAGCGCACTGGCTCCACTGGCTTTTAATACTACAAAGCGGGCAGTACCCGTTTCAGCATTCACCAGTCGACGCCAGAACCCTTCAAACACAAGGGAATCACCAACCTGCCGACCTTCAAGCACAAAAAAAGCGGCCTGTGGTTCGCAGAAAAGCGACATGTAATGGGTAGTGTCGCCCGGCGCTTTTACCAGATAGCTCCACTTAGCTACAATCTCATTACCAAATATAGCCGACCCATCCGATGCCTGATACACCCCTTCACAGGCTTTCCGCGTTTGGCTGTAGAGTAGTTTGGCTCCTTCGGTACTCAACTCGCCATTCAATACTTTGGGAATCAGAACGGTGTCATTAAGTCCCGGTCGGCAACTGGCCAGATACACTGTCCAGGCGATGAGCAGGCTGTAGATGATAAAGCGAAAAGAGGGCAGTTTCATAAAATCGATGTTGAGTAGGGCTTCATAAGAAGAAGCCAATAAACGCTTCCGGGTAAAAAATATTCCGGTCGAAGGTGTCGTACAGCGACCAGAACTGCCAGTTAAAGTTGGTATATAAGGCCCGGAAACCGAGGGCAACGTGACGACGCCCAAAAAACGCCTGCTCCAGGGTTACCGTGGCCCCGTAGCCGTTCAGCAGCACCTCACCGCGCTCACTGACCGTCTGGCCAACCCGCGACCGGTAATAAAGCCCCAGGTCTACCTCACCCCGCAGCGTTACCAGCAAATCGCGCGATGACCGGAAGCCAATGGCCAGATTGGGCGTTCCCTGAATGCCAAAGCCCCGGTTGTTGAATTGGGCCAGTTGCAACGACCCAAACCAGGCCCCGGCGTCGGCCCCTACCGAGGCATAAAAGCGCCCTTTTATCGGGCGGCTATAGCGCAAACCTACTGCGCCGTAGTTTTGTAGAAATTGAAAGGTAAACTGCCCCGTCAGCGCCAGATCCTTGGTCAGGCCGCGCAACACCCGGAGATCGCCCGCCGGTATACTAATCTGAACCTCTTCGGTAATATCCCGCGGCGACGTGGTGAACGTCACGCCGAGCGTGGCCCGGTTGGTCCCCTTAGCAACCGCACCTGGAAAATGGACAAAAGGAATTCGGGGCGACGTTGAATCGACGGGCGCAACAAACTCCCCTTTCTGGTAGGTTCTCCGGTATGGATTGACGGGTTTGCGCGGTCGGCGGCGCGTCCGTTCCTGTGCGGATACAGACTGTAAGCCGAGCCCGGTCAGGATCAGCAGTAACGTAAAGAAGCGTAGCATGATAGAGAATGGAGTACACGTCACCTGGCGTGTACTAGCATAACGCCATCAGCCCAAAAAAGTTAGCTTTCCTACTGTACCGCCACGCTGGCCTCTTGCTGAACAGCAGGCACATTGATCGATAACGCCCAGAGCCCGATATAGGTTAGCAGCCCGTTGAGCAGCAGCCGCTCGAAGCTGAATGTATAACCATTGAACCACTCAGCCGAATGGGCATTGACATAGTAGGTCAGCAAGGGCGACAGCACACAGATAATCGGCACAAACCGGTCGCGCACCGGCCGGTTGTTGAACAGCCCAAACGAGTAAAGACCAAGCAACGGACCATACGTATACCCTGCCAGATCGAATACCGCCGTAATGACATCGCCGCTACTTAGCCGGTTGAAGATTACGATCACGATCCAAAACAGGACAGAAAAGCCGATATGTACCCAGTGTTTAATGCGGGCCCGCTCTACCTCAGGCTTCGTCTCCACGTTCATAAAGTCGATACAGAACGAGGTAGTCAGGGCCGTCAGCGCGGAGTCGGACGAGGCGTAGGTGGCGGCGGTGATGCCCAGCAGGAAGGTTATTCCCACCACGGGGCCAAAGTGGTTCAGGGCCAGCAGCGGATATAGTTCGTCGGTCTTTGCGGGCAGCGCAATCCCCTTCGTCGTGGCGTAGATATAAAGCAGGGCACCCAGGCACAGAAACATGAAGTTGACCAATGTGAGCGTGATCGTGAACCAGAACATGTTTTTTTGCGCCTCGCCGATATTCTTGCAGGTCAGGTTTTTCTGCATCAGGTCCTGATCTAGGCCGGTCATCACGATGGCGATGAAAATGCCGGAGATAAACTGTTTCAGGAAGTGACGCGGGTCGTTGATATTCTCGAAGTAGAATATCTGCGAATACGGGCTGGTTTTAATGGCCGTGGTTACCTGGCTAAAGCTCATGTTGAGGTCTCTGGAGATCAACACGATGGTCAGCATAACGGCGGTGACCAGAAACGTGGTCTGGAGCGTGTCGGTGATGATGATCGTTTTCACTCCCCCTTTGAACGTATACAGCCAGATCAGTAAAATAGTGATGGCGACCGATCCGGCAAACGGAATACCCAGATCATTGAAGATGGCAAGCTGCAAAACCCCGGCGGCAACGTACAGCCGAACGGCAGAACCTACCGTACGGGCCAACAGGAAAAAGCCCGCTCCGGTCTTGTACGACCAGAAGCCGAAGCGCTGCTGGAGGTAGCCATAAATCGAGATCAGGTTCAGTCGGTAGTACATCGGCATCAGCACGGTAGCAATGACGTAGTAGCCGATCATGTACCCCAGTACTACCTGGAAGTAGAAGAACCCTTTGTAGCCGTCGAACCCCTTAAAAACGCCCCCTACGGCCCCAGGAACCGATATGAATGTAACGCCCGACAGCGACGTACCGATCATGGCGAAGGCGACCAGGTACCAGGGCGACTGCCGGTTGGCGGTGAAGAATGTGTTGGTATCGGCCCCACGCGAGGTGAAGTAGGATACCGTGATAAGCATGGCAAAATAGGCAATCAGAATGACGAGAGCGATGGTCGAATTCATCCGAACGGGCAACTTTTAGTAGGCTGGCGGGGTTATTTTAACGGGTAATAACCGGCCAAATTTCCGTAAATTTGCCAAAGAATCAACTACCAATCTCTGTTGTTATGATGCCGTTTTTTGAACCTGAGGTAACTGTCATGGACGAAGTTGTCGAAACTGAGGTCTATAACCTGGTTGTCTTCAACGACGAAGTCAATACCTTCGAGTACGTCATCGACACGCTGATCGAAGTTTGTGAGCACTCACCCGAGCAGGCCGAACAGTGTACACTGCTGATTCATTACAAGGGCAAGTGTACCGTCAAGAATGGCGGATTCGAGGAATTGGCCCCCCTCCGCAATGAGATCTGCCGACGCGGTATCTCGGCGGAAGTCCTTAACTGATTTCGGATTTGGGATTGTGGATGTCGGATTTGCTACGCTGCTATTGTGTCAGGCAGTTTCGCTTTCGAACGTCACAATCCGATATCCGCAATCCCAAATCAAAAATCCTTTGGAGTTTCCCTCGAAGCTTATTGAAGACGCCGTAACGGAGGTATCCAAGTTGCCGGGCATTGGCAAAAAAACGGCCCTGCGACTGGTGCTTCACCTCCTGAAACGCGATGAAGAACAAACGCAGACGCTGGCCAACTCACTGACGGAGATGCGCATGAAAGTGCAGTATTGCAAAAAATGCCATAACCTGTCCGACGATACGCTGTGCAGCATCTGCGCCAACCCCCGCCGCGACGGGTCGATCATCTGCGTAGTCGAAGACACGCGCGACGTACTGGCCGTTGAAAATACGGCGCAGTACAAAGGCCTGTATCATGTGCTGGGAGGCATTATCTCGCCCGTTGAAGGCATCGGCCCCAGCGATCTGCACATCGACTCACTGATTCAGCGCCTGACGCAGCAAAGCGAAGATGATGAACCCGTGAAAGAGATTATTCTGGCCCTTAGCCCCACAATGGAAGGTGACACAACGGCCTTTTACCTGCAAAAAAAGCTACGTCCGTTCCAGCTTAAAATCTCGACCATTGCGCGGGGTATACCCATCGGCGGCGACCTCGAATATGCGGATGAAGTAACGCTTGGCCGTAGTATCCTAAGCCGGATCGCCTACGAATAGCCAACGCATAACGTACCTGATCGTCCCGACCTGAACCACACAGGCCGGGATTTTTTCTGTATCACCGATGTAAAAGCAACGTACCAGAGCCACCTGGTTCCTAGCTGCAGAACGAGCGGCTCAGGTACGTTGCTTTCTGTTTCTGGTATGGCGGACGCTTACGAGTTGCCGTGTCCGCCCTTGCTGCCACCGGTTGACCCACCGGCAGAGTGGCTACCTTTACCACTCTTACTACTTTTGTGGGTATTTGCATTTCGGCCGGGCTGGTTGCTGCCGTGGGTTGGGCCATTATCGGCCTTGTCGCCCGCTGGCACTTCCTTAATTTCTTTTTCGACCTGCTCCAGCGCTTTTTCGTTTTTCGTTGCCATAACGTTAGTTGATAAATACACTCCATTAACCAAGTAGATCAGTAGAGTGTTTACCATATCGATCAAATCGGTGAACGCTACAACGCCGCCCGAATGGTTATCATGAGGTTACGGCCTTTACCAGAATGGCGTTTACAGATTAACCGAAATACCAAGCCAATAAGGTGGTATTCGAACGGGCAAGGTCATTTCATAATGCAGTATATTTGGTAGACAATGGCAAGTCAATCCAATACCCGCACTGCTGCCCTGACAGCACCAACGCTCACCTTCCTCACCGACCTGGTTGAGAATAATTACCGCGACTGGTTCCACGCCAATCGGCCCCGTTACGACGCTGCAAAAACCGAACTGGAAGCGTTTACCGCCCGCCTGATCGACGGAGCCTCGGCGTTTCATCCGTTACCAAACACCAACCCGAAAGACTGCATTTTCCGAATCAATCGCGACATCCGTTTTTCGAAAGACAAGGCACCCTACAAGTCAAATTTTGCGGTAGCGCTCGGCCCCGGTGGTCGTCATTCAGGCCGAATTGATTACTACCTGCACATTCAGCCGGGCAACGAGTCGTTTTTAGGAGCGGGCATGTGGCAGGCAACACCCGCCCAACTGGCCACCTTTCGGCAGGAGATCGATTACAATGCCGACGCACTAAAGGCCATCATCGAAGCCGACGAGTTCAGAACCTACTTTCCGGAAATATCCGGTGAAAGCACCAAAACAGCGCCCAAAGGCTATTCAGCCGACCATCCAGACATTGCGTTGTTAAAGCGGAAGCAACTATTCTTCATGCACCGCTACACTGATAAGGAAGTCTTAAAGGTCAACTTCGCCGATGAAGTCCTGCGCGGCTGCCGATTGGTAAAACCCTACTGCGACTTCCTGAATGAGCTGTTTTTTGAACAGGAGACGCATGACTTTCAATTGTAAGGCGATTCGATCTGTCAGATAGTACGACTTTCTTACAAAAAAGGCTGGGTACGTTGCTTTTCAATAGAGCAACGTACCCAGCCTTTTTTGTGGACTCTTTTGGCTGCTTTACTTCGATCCTGCCGAGATCAGGTTGGCGAAGAGACGGTAAGCACCGGGAACACCGTTTGGCAACTGACGGAAAAACGCCAGACCGGTGTAAATAAAATGACCTTTTCCATAGGCCGTATAGATCAGGCTTCCCAGTTTAGGCGCTTCACCAGTATCGTTCATCGAGAAGAGCGACTCGTAGGCCTGCCCATAGTCCTGGGCGAAGTAGATGCCGCGCTCCTGCACCCAGCCTTTGAAATCTTCGTCGGTGATCTTGTTGGGCTTATTCAGCAGAAACTGACTGGGATTCAACACGGTAACGACCGCATCTTCTTCGGCCACCCGATCACGGCTTACCGCAAACGGGAACGGACCAATCTGACTCACTTTCAGTCCCGATTGCAAAATCGCGTTGCCGGGCGTTACATATTGCACCACCATCGTGCCCCCTTTCTTGACGTAATCCAGCAGTTTTTCCTGCGAATATTTCAGACGGTCTTCGGTATTGTAGGCACGGATACCCACCACAATGGCGTCGAACCGGGATAAGTCTTTGCCTAATTCTACTTCATCGAGCAGCGTAACCGTGCAGCCCATCTGGCGCAGCGCTGCGGGTACTTCGTCGCCCGCCCCGGCAATATAACCGACCTGCTTCGCCTTCACCGTCACGTTCAACCGTTCAACCGTTGCTTCGGCCGAGGGGAACAGCGTCTGCGGCGGAATGTGCGGGTAACTAACCGTACGGATCCCCGTTGTGAACCGCCCACCGCCGACCGTTGCCACAGCCTTCAGTTTACCACTTGCAGCATTACTGTTTTGTGGCGTTAACGTAAACGTAACGCGCTGTTCCTGAAGCTTTTCGTTCAGCGTGAATGGCTCCGACGAGGGGCTCACCCGCCACCCCTGCGGCACTTCCAGGCTGACCGATCCTTTCACACTGGCCCGGTTCGCTTTTACCACCACATCAACTGTCTTGGCGGTGTTATCGGCGAAGGCATAGACCCGCTCGGTCAGGTTGACGGTCACATCCGGGCGGATTTCGAAGGAGCGGAACAGTTCGCCTTCTACCGGATCGGTGTATTTATAGAGCCAGGGGCGGGTGTACGTAAACGTTGAGCCGTCTATTTCAACAACAAAATCGGCCGTTAGCTGGGGTGGATTTTCCGGCAACCCGATCATCCGCTGGTCGGTCACCGTGAACAAGCCTTTTTGTTGCGGTTTTTCCAGCCAGTAGGGCTGCGTGTATTTCAGGGTGGCGGGCAGGGTAGCGGGCAGCGTGAACGAGATTTGTTCGTTTGCTTTCATCACCACGTTCATTGTCGTGTCACGGCCTGCCTGGGGCAGCCGAACCCGCACCAGCTTCACGGGCGCGTTCAGGCGGTTAATGGCGTTCAGACGAACCTCCATCTGGCCACCCGGCGTGGCGGCAAAGTCGGCCGGCAGGGCTTCGAAGACAAGGCCCAGGCATTGCTGAATCAGCGTTTCGATTTCGACCCGTTTCGTGCGTACATACACCTGAGTCGTATCCAGTTGGCTGATCTCGCGGTGCAGCGCAACCAGCGCAGGTACGCTGGCGGCAGGCTGGGCCGGATTGAACTGGCTGCTTAACTTGTAGACCTGCTCCTGAATTCGCTCACTGTTTGGCACCCGGTTCCAGCTCATGTCGATGCCTTCAACCAGATCGGCCTGTGGTTTGTCGCCTTCTTTCAGCAGCAGGTAATCAATTTTGGCACCCCGGTTGGCCGCCACACCAAATCCCTGACTCTTATGCTGACTCCGGCTTTCGGCGGCAATTTCGCCGTACGACTTACCCAGCAATGGGTTATACAGCCCCGTCTCCACGCCAATGACCGTACCCGTTTCGCTCGGCCGGTTGTTGCTCATGAACTGCCCCGGAATAAACGCATTCCAGAATAACCGCCGGGCCTGCCAGGGTTTCACCAGTTTCAATTGCTCTGGGTACGCCTTCGGGTCGTTCGACAGTTTAAATGCCTCTTCGGCCAGGTAACCGGAGGCCGAGTGGTGGCCGTGGCCCGCCCGGCTATCGGGTGGGAAACGGGTCACGATCACGTCGGGCTGGAATTTTCGGATCAGGTAAACGATGTCGCTCAACACCTGATCGCGTCCCCAGATTTTAACGGCTTCGTCGGTCGACTTTGAAAAGCCAAAATCATAGGCGCGGCTGAATAGCTGTTCAGGACCGTCGATGCGGCGGGCGGCCAGCAATTCCTGGGTACGTATCACCCCCACGTATTCGCCCTGTTCGGCACCGATCAGGTTCTGTCCACCATCGCCACGGGTAAGCGACAGGTAAGCGGTGCGCAGGTTTCGTTCGTTGTGCAGGTACGTCAGGAAGAGGGTATTTTCATCGTCGGGGTGGGCGGCAATATAGAGGACGCTTCCCAGCACATTCAGGCGACGAATGCCAAGTTGAATATCGCCGGGGGTTGCCGTTCGGGGCTTACCAAATGGAACCTGCGCGTGGGTGTCAACAGAAAGCCAACCGATCAGTACGGTCAGAAAAAGCAAGCGGATAGATCTCACAGGATGAATGTCAATGGGGTTTCAGAACAAATAAAGCAGTTTGTTCGATATAGCGTCAACCCAATTGACAATAATGGCGTTCACTGCCGACTATTCTGGATTGGATAAGCCGTTTTTTTACTCCCGACTACGCCATATCTGCCTGACTGTAGTGGCCGTTCCGTCGGAACAACGCAGCCATAGTAAGCCGGTTGGTGCGTCATCGGTGGTAATTCGCCAGCGATCTTCTGCCGTTTGCGCCGCCCAGACCGGCCAGGTACGTCCCAGCACGTCCACCAGCTCGAAACGTACCTGAGTGGGAATAGCCGCTTTGTGTAGTACGAAAAAACTACCGCGCGAGGGGTTCGGATATACCGTCCAGTCGGCCACGGCTGGTTCGGTAGCCAGTGGCGTTGGGTCAAACCAACAGCTTTTGCTCACATCCTGCCTGATGGCTGGCAGCACTGCGTACAGGTTGTTGCCGGGACATTCGGTGGCACATACCCCATCGCGGTGGCCCGAAATCAGGTTCAGTTGCTTGGCCGAACCCGGATGAAAGGCTATTCCGATGGGTTGCAGACCTTCCTTTTTCAATTTCCAGCCAATCAACTGGTCGAGCGAGGCGATGGCTGCCGTACTGGGTTGTGCTTCGTTGAAATTACCCAGCATACAAATGCCCATTGTCCCCGAGTTCTGCGAGCAAAAATGGGCACCCAGCACATTGTCGCCGTCCATGATGCCTTGCCCGTCGCGGCCTTCATACACGACGTTATCGCGGCCAATCAGGAAGTTGTAACCGATATCGTTCCAGCCATTAGACAGGGTATGGAGCAGGTATATATTCCGCACTTCTTCGGCAAAATCGGTCGCTGTGTTGCTGGTAACCGAATGGTGCACGATCACAAATTGCACCTTCGTCTGAACGGGCAGTTCCTTCGGTGGAGTGAGCCCTTTTCGCCAGACCGACGCGGGCACCACCAGTGGCTTGCCGCAGTCGGCTTTCAGGCGTGCTGCCGATTGCATTTGCTGCTGAACGTACCCGGCAGGCAATGGGGGTGCGTAGAGCGCGAGCAGGGTAACCTCACCGACCAGTTTTCCCGTTAGCAGCAACAGTTCGGTGACCGGATGCCTGAACACACAAAGTGCCGACATAGGCTGCCCGTCCGGGGCATGCGGGTCGGGTTGCAGGGGTAGCGTGTCGCCATCGGCAACCAGGTACGTTGCACGCAGCGATTGCCCTTCGTTCACATGTACCACCGCGCTGGAATACGGCTGATCATAGTCAACTCGAAGTATTCGATCAGGCTGTACACGTATCGTCCGTCGTTCATACTGACGGTCGGGTTGTGCTGCGGCCCACCCCGACAGCAGCAACAGGATGCACATTAGCCGTAGTTTCATAGGTGAGAATCAGGCCGCTACGCTAGATTTAATAGAGAAAATAGACGATTTTGGCGCTAAAACAGGCCGTTTTGTATCAAAAATAAACTAAATAAACCTGTAAAAAGTCAAGAATGAACCCTTTTGGGCATGTTAATGCTACGGCAAATTCTATCTTTGCGACCTGTCAAACAACCTTTTCTTAGTTAAAGCATGAATAATAGTCTTTACATCGTACCGCTGTTAGGTTTAGTAGGCCTTGTGGTGATGATCGCCAAGTTTAGTTGGGTGAACCGGCAGGAAGCCGGTGACGCCCGAATGCAGGAAATTGCCGGTTACATTGCCGACGGCGCCATTGCCTTTCTGAGAGCCGAATGGCGGGTGCTGATCATTTTTGGCACTGTGGTGGCGGCTGTGCTGGCCTTCGCGGGGTCGCAGGTCGAAAATTCGCACTGGTTCATTGGCGTGGCCTTTGCCATTGGCGCATTTACCTCCGCTTTTGCCGGCTACATCGGCATGAAAGTAGCCACCAAAGCCAACGTACGCACCGCGCACGCCGCCCGTACCAGCCTCACACGCGCCCTTGACGTGTCGTTCACGGGCGGCTCGGTGATGGGTATTGGGGTAGCCGGTCTGGCCGTACTGGGTCTGAGCGTACTCTTTATCCTGTTGTATAATTATTTCGTTGCCAACACCGGCGGCACCTTCGGCGATGTCAACGGCGTGCCGATGGAGCGTGCGCTGGAAGTGCTGGCCGGTTTCTCGCTGGGAGCCGAATCCATTGCCTTGTTTGCCCGGGTGGGTGGTGGCATCTACACCAAAGCGGCCGACGTTGGCGCTGACCTGGTGGGTAAAGTGGAAGCCGGTATTCCCGAAGATGACCCGCGTAACCCGGCGACCATCGCCGACAATGTGGGCGATAACGTAGGTGACGTGGCCGGTATGGGTGCCGACTTATTCGGTTCGTATGTGGCTACCATTCTGGCTACGATGGTGCTGGGGCGTGAAATTATTATTCCTGAAGCCAGTAACATTGTTGGTCACGCGCCCATCGTGCTCCCCGTACTCATTGCGGGCATGGGCCTGATCTTTTCTATTCTGGCCTGTTATCTGGTTCGGGTTAAAGATGATAACGGAAACGTGCAGGGCGCACTGAACCTGGGCAACTGGGGATCGATTATCCTGACCGTTGTTGCTTCCTACTTCCTGGTGAACGCCGTATTGCCGGAAGGCATCATGAAAATTCGGGGCGTTGAATTCACTCGCCTCGATGTCTTCTTCGCCATCCTGACGGGCCTCATCGTGGGTGCCCTGATGTCGATCATCACCGAATACTACACCGCAATGGGTCGTCGGCCGGTTATGTCCATTATCCGGCAGTCGGCAACGGGGGCGGCTACCAACATCATTGGTGGGCTAGCTGTAGGTATGGAATCAACGGTGCTGCCCATTCTGGTGCTGGCGGCGGGTATCTACACCTCGTATGAATTTGCCGGTTTGTACGGTGTGGCCATTTCGGCAGCAGGTATGATGGCTACTACGGCCATGCAACTGGCCATTGATGCCTTTGGTCCCATTGCCGATAATGCCGGTGGTATTGCCGAGATGAGCTACCTGCCCGAAGAAGTTCGTGGCCGCACGGATATTCTGGATGCGGTGGGTAACACAACGGCGGCCAGTGGAAAAGGCTTCGCCATTGCCTCGGCAGCCCTGACAGCCCTTGCTTTGTTTGCGGCGTTTGTGGGTATATCGGGCATTTCAGCCATTGATATTTACAAAGCCAATGTGTTATCAGGCCTGTTTGTCGGCGCCATGATTCCGTACATTTTTTCCTCGCTGGCAATCGCGGCTGTAGGCCGGGCCGCTATGGCGATGGTGGAGGAAGTACGTCGCCAGTTCCGCGAGATTCCGGGCATTATGGAAGGCACGGGCAAACCCGAGTACGAAAAATGCGTAGCCATCTCAACGCAGGCGTCTATCCGCGAAATGATCCTGCCGGGCGCCATTGCGCTGTCGGTACCCATCATTGTCGGCTTCATCTTCGGCCCAGAAGTGCTGGGCGGTTTGCTGGCCGGCGTAACCGTATCGGGCGTGCTGATGGGTATTTTCATGAACAACGCCGGTGGTGCCTGGGATAACGCCAAGAAATCGTTTGAAAAAGGCGTCCTGATCAATGGTGAGATGTACTACAAAAAATCGGAGCCACACAAAGCATCGGTAACGGGCGACACAGTGGGTGATCCGTTCAAAGATACATCTGGCCCATCCATGAACATCCTGATCAAGCTGATGTCGATTGTGTCGCTGGTCATTGCACCCTACATCGCCATCAAATCGACGGATCAGCTCAATTCAAAGCGCGAAGGAATCGAAGCCGCCGGTGGCTTGGAAAGCGTCAACCTGGAAAAATCTACGGCTGCCGATAACAAGCAGGTAAGCACCCCTAATGCCGTCTTTACCCCGATCGACATCAATTTAGGCGATGTATCGCTGACCGGCGTGAACGCAACTGGTGTTGAAGCCAATCTGGTTTCGTTTATCAAGTCAGACAAGCCGGTTGACAAAACGACCTGGTTTGATTTCGACAGACTGACGTTTGAAACGGGCAAGGCCACCCTGAAACCGGAGTCGCAGGAGCAGTTGAAAAACGTGGCCGAGATTCTGAAGGCGTACCCGAACGTGACCATCAAACTGGGCGGCTACACCGACAATACCGGTAAGGCCAACGACAATCTGAAACTCTCCGGCGACCGGGCACAGTCGGTGAAGAAAGAGTTGGAAGGGCTGGGCATTGCCGGTGACCGTCTGGAAGCAGAAGGCTACGGTCAGGAACACCCGGTTGCCTCGAACGATACCGAAGCAGGACGTGCCCAAAATCGCCGGATTTCTATCCGTGTGACGAGGAAGTAAGACCCGGTTTATTGCTTTATGATCAGACCAGCCCCTCACCAAGGCTGGTCTGATCGTGTTTGTACGCTGGCAGTACCGGTTCGTGAATCAGGCCTGCTTCGCCCCCGCTTAATCGGAAATTCAAGGTTAACTGAACTATCGCGTTGAACTCAAAGTGACTGATATGTGTAGTTTTTAAAAGAACTTATTATGACTAAAGAGACGTCTTACGGTATACTGGCAGCTATAGATTGGAACTCTAACAATTGGCAGGGGCCTTCAACTCCTGAAGATTTAGAAAAAGCTAATTTCACTTTTGTCAAAGAAAATGATATTACCAACGCCAGTTTAAATTTCGGCCACACTCTATTTCCGGCTGACGAAAACGGCTATTACCGTGGATTTTTACCGCACCTGTTTGCCAAAACACCGGACCCGGAAAAATCAAAAACCGTAAAAATTGTTATTCTGAAAGCGAAAGACTGGCATGACGGAAATACGTACATCGTTGGTTTTTATGCGTTTCCAACGTTCAAAAGAGAACGGGTACCCTCACCTATCGAGTCAATGCCCGACGAATTTGAGACGAATATAAAATCGCTTGTCAAGCATGTTCACTTTCTGGAAAACCCGGTTAATCTGAGCGTTCCATCTGAGATTACCAAGCTGCTACCGAAAGACAAGAAGCCCGGCAAAATGGGTTATAATTACCTGAATCAATTGAGCATCGAGCGGCTACTTGATGTCATGAGTGCCCTGAATCCCAACGATAAGAAACTCAGTTCCATCAAGCTGAACCTGTTTAAAGCAATGGGTTACAGCATGGTTTAGCGGCGATAATAAAACGTCAGCAAACCGTTTGTTTTTCAGCCTGGTTATGAAACGAATCCGCTTCTACATTGTCGACGTTTTTGCGTCTAACAAGTACGAGGGCAACCAGTTAGCTGTCTTTATTGATCTCGATGATGCGCTATCTGACGAGCAGATGCAACGCATGGCTACCGAGATCAACTTTGCGGAGACGACGTTCATAAAATCCAATAGAAATAATCAACAGTTTGGCGTCAGGATTTTCACGCCTGAGCATGAGGTGCCCTTTGCGGGGCACCCTTCTATTGGTACCAGTTATGTGATTGCCAACTGCCTGTTGCCCGAACTCGGAATCAGCAACGTACCTGGAAAACTGGTGCTTGAACTGGCACATGGCAACATCGCTATTACCATTCTACAGCCAGACATTCCGCTCGAGAGTGTCTTCTTCATGCGGCAGGTACAGCCCGAATTCCGGGAATTTTTTACGCACGAAGCCGTATCTGAGGAGCTGGGCATTCCGTTCGACCAGTTAGACACGTCATTGCCCGTTCAGGAAATAAGTACCGGACTTCCGTACATTATTATTCCCCTGAAAAACTTGGCGTCCATGAATTCGCTGTTTCTTCAATATGATTCGTTTCGTGATTTTTTGTTGACCCGAAAAAAGTACCGGACAAACAGCCTTTCTGGTCACTCAACATCGCTGTTCTTTTTCACCAGCGAGACCTACGAATCGGCCAGTAGTTATAACACCCGGATGCGCCTGCTGGAGAACGGACGCCTGTCGGAAGACGCCGCAACGGGTAGCGCCAACGGTTGTTTCCTGGCCTACCTGCTCAGGCATCTGGGCGGCCCCGTCGATCTAACCGTCGAGCAGGGGTTCCAGATTAACCGAAAATCGTATATTTATTTGACCGGTCGTGCTGAGGCCGAAAACTACGAAATCAACGTAGGCGGACGTACCCAGCTTGTGTCGGAAGGTACCTGGTTCGTTTGAGGTTTGAGTATCGGGTTAGTCCACAACCGCCACATTCTCGCGAACCCGGTTCACCGCGTCGGACTGATGCCGCCACATCTCCTGAAAGATAACCGAGCGCTGACGAAGCTCAACGAAGGCTCCCTCATCAACAATGACGCCATCCCGCATGATGTAGATATAATCGAACATGGGGAGCAGATGCAGGCGGTGCAGTGACGAAATCACCGCCTTGTCGGCAAAGGCACCCAGAAGATTATGGTATATATGATACTCCGTTTTCGGGTCTACGCTGCTGGTAGGTTCATCCATGAGCACGATATCGCTTTCGCGGGCGGCCAGAATACCCCGCGCTAACGCCAACCGCTGTTTCTGACCGCCGGAGAGGTTCACACCTTTTTCCTGAATCGGTGTATCGAGGCCGTTGGGTAACTGCCGGATCACATCGGCGAAGTGAGCCAGGCGACAGACCTCATCCACTTCCTCGTCAGGAAAAGGCAATCCCAGCGTAATGTTATACGCCACGGTGTTCTCGAAAATCTCCGGTTCCTGCGGTAATAACGTCACGGTGTTGCCAATCGCCGACCAGTCATGTTGCCCATCGCCATCAACCGACCACTGTACCCCTTCTGCTGGCGCGTATAATCCCCGCAGCAGGGTTAATAACGTGCTTTTGCCGGAGCCACTTTCCCCGATCAGCGCAATTCGCTTACCCCGCTCGATCTGCACCGACAGGTTCCTGAGTGAGGCAGGTTTACGTGGTAACGCACCCGACTCGGTTTCGTCGACAGGTATATTGCTGGCCGAATGAGCGAATGACAGACCCTGAATCGCCAGCGTTTGCCAGCGTTCGGGCAGTACTACCGCTTCAGGATTTGCCAACCCACGATGCTGACGGAATGTGTCGCCAATGGTCCGGGCCGTTTGCACGTCGGTATTGTATTGCACGATCTGGGTGTACTGCCAGGCCACATCGCTAAATACGCTGGTGAACTGGTTTACGTACCCGAGCAGCGTTACCAGGCCACCCACGTAGAACACCGAGCCAGGTACGTGGTGTTCATGAACGTACCCGACCGTGATGACAATGTAGACAACGGCGATCATCATGGTGGCTACGAACCACTTCCACTCGTTGATCCTGATTTCTCGTTGAAACGGCACCCGAATGGCCGATACTTTGTCCAGCAACCGTTCCTGCATGCGACTTTCCAGCCGCAACGTAATCACCGTGACGATGTTCGACAGGCTATCGAACAGCGACGAAGCCATGCTGTGTTCGCGCTCGTTGGTTTCTTCGAGGGCTTTCACGAAAGGCTTGTCGAATCGGCGGATGATCCAGACGGTAAACACACCCAATGCCAGCCCAACCGTGCCATACACGGGAGCAAAATAGAGCATGGCCCCGAACGAAAGCGTGAACTTGGCTACAACGTGCAGGTACGTAAATCCATTCTGGAAAAACGATTTCAACGCTACGTATGCTTTGTTGATCCGGTTGATGGTGGCCCCGCTATGGTGGTGCTTATGCCAGGAGACGGGCAGGTGAAGCGTCTGGTTGTAAAGCTCCTGCAAAAAGTTGCGGCTCACATCAAAAGCCAGTTGCCGCTCCATCACGCGGGCCGGGCCATGAAACGCCCATTCCAGGAGTTTCAGTCCCAGAAACAAGCCGCCGTATTGCAGGGTCACGGGCAGGACCGCGCCAGCATCGCGCTGAATGTGGTCGACAAACCAGCCAAAGAGAAGGGGATGCGCTGCGCCTACGAGATTGGCGCAGATGAACAGGACGTATACGCCGAGGTATCGCCCTTTCTGGTTACGAGCATACTGCCACGCTATGCGGAGCAATGCTACGTAGGGATTATTCATGAAAGATGTATGTAGTTACGGTGCTACGAAATTGGCAAATAGTAATCATATTCACTACTTGCTCTATGGCAAAAGATATAAAATTAATCTCCTGTTAAGCGCCCTTTTGCCGAACGAAACAGCCCAACGGAAAAGACTGCCGGGTTGGCTGGGCAATGAAATCATAAACGGACAAATCAGGCCCCTACGTGGATTTATGGCCGTTTTTTTGTATCTTTAGGGGTAAACAAACTGCCAGAATACGCCACCCCACCAACATACCTGTTATAGGTTTGTCTGGGTATTTTTAACACCTCCGCTGCTACATGGTGAACGACGAACATCAGGAACCGTCTGACGACACAACAACAAACACTCATGAAACCGAAGCGGTCCTCCACGACCAAACCGTGGTATCGGGCCTCTACGAAACGTATTTTCTCGATTACGCCTCCTATGTTATTCTGGAGCGTGCCGTACCCGCTATTGAAGACGGACTGAAACCCGTTCAACGCCGGATTCTGCACGCCCTGAAAGAAATGGACGATGGCCGCTTCAACAAGGTAGCCAACGTGATCGGACAAACGATGCAATACCACCCCCACGGTGATGCATCGATCAACGAAGCCCTGGTCAACATTGGGCAGAAAGAACTCGTTTTTGATACCCAGGGAAGCTGGGGCGATGTGCGCACCGGCGACGGAGCAGCGGCAGCCCGCTACATTGAGGTACGTCTCTCCAAGTTCGGGGCCGATGTTGTCTTCAATAACGATACCACCGAGTGGCAGCTTTCGTACGACGGTCGTAAGAAAGAACCCGTAACCCTTCCCGTCAAGTTTCCGCTGTTGCTGGCGATGGGCGTAGACGGGATCGCCGTTGGCCTGTCGACCAAGATTCTCCCGCACAACTTCAATGAAATCATTGAGGCGTCGATCGCCATTCTGAAAGACAAACCATTCGCCCTTTTTCCCGACTTTCAGACGGGCGGCTACATCGACGTCAGCAATTATAACGATGGGCATCGGGGCGGCAAAGTCCGGGTACGTGCCCGGATTGAAGAGATTGACAAGAAGACGCTCGCCATTCGCGATGTACCGTATGGGGTCACCACGACCTCGCTCTGCGATTCGATCGTAAAAGCGGCCGAACTGGGTAAGATCCGCATTAAATCGCCCGGTAAGAACATTGCCGCCGTGGTCGATAACACGGCCAAGGATGTCGAGATCGTGGTGCATTTGCAACCCGGCGTCTCGCCCGACGTGACCATCGATGCACTCTACGCCTTTACCGATTGTGAAGTAAGCATCTCCCCCAACGCCTGCGTTATCATTGGCGACAAGCCGCATTTCGTCAGCGTATCGGAGATCCTGAAATACAATACCCAGCAAACAGTAGCCTTGCTGAAGCAGGAACTGGCCATTCGCCGGGGCGAGTTGATGGAGAAGCAACTGTACGCGTCGCTGGAAAAGATCTTTATCGAAAACCGCATTTACCGGAAAATCGAGGAGTGCGAAACCTTCGAGGCAGTGCTCGAGACCATCGACAAGGGCCTGAAGCCGCATAAGAAGCTGTTCTACCGCGACATCACGCAGGATGACCTGATCCGGCTGACCGAAATACGGATCAAGCGCATCTCGAAATATGACGGCTTTAAGGCCGATGAACTGATGCGGCGGCTGGAGCAGGAACTGGCCGAGGTAGAAGATAACCTCGCCAACCTGACGCGTTATGCCGTCAACTACTTCAAGGATCTACAGAAGAAGTACGGCAAAGGCCGCGAACGCCGCACCGAAATCCGGGCGTTCAACACCATTGCCGCCAATGTGGTGGCCGCGGCCAACCAGAAATTGTATGTTGACCGGGAAGGCGGTTTCATTGGCTATGGCCTGAAAAAAGACGAGTTCGTCAGCGACTGTTCCGACATTGATGACGTGATCATTTTCCGGCGGGATGGCAAGTGCCTGGTCACCAAGATTCAGGAGAAAACATTCGTCGGAAAAGACATCCTCTATGCGTCGGTGTTCAAGAAAAACGACGAACGGAAGGTCTATAACCTGGTTTACCTCGATGGCAAGTCCGGGATTTCGATGGCGAAACGGTTTCCAATCACCGCCGTCACCCGCGACCGGGAGTATGACCTGACGATGGGCAACCCAAAATCGAAGATTACCTACTTCACCGCCAACGATAACGGGGAAGCCGAAGTGATCACGGTGAGCCTGACGGCCCAAAGCGCCGCTAAACTGAAGCAGTTCGACTTTGATTTTGCCAGTATCGGTATCAAAAACCGGTCGGCGCAGGGCAATATCCTGACCAAGTATTCGGTCCGGAAGATTGTGCAAAAATCAGCGGGTTCATCTACCCTGGGCGGTACCGATATCTGGTACGACGATCATCTGGGCCGCCTCAACCGCGACGAACGGGGCAGGCTGCTGGGTAACTTCGATGCGAAAGACAGCATCCTGGTGGTGTACAAAAATGGTGAGTATGAATTGACCAGTTTTGACCTTACTAACCGATACGAACCGTCTGACGTGCTGGTGCTTCAGAAATACGACCCCGAAACGGTGGTTTCTGCCCTGTATTACGAAGCGGCTCAGAAACTGTATTATGTGAAGCGCTTCAAAATCGAGACTACGACGATCGACAAGAAATTCAGTTTTATTGGCGAGATAAAAGGATCCAAGCTGTTCAGTGCAACAACCGATGCGTTACCGCGTATTGAGGTTCAGTACCAGCTAAAAGATCGTGGTCCGCTGGAAAAGGCAGTACTTGAGCCCGCCGAAGCAAGCGATGTTCGGGGGTGGAAAGCGCTTGGCACTAAATTGCCGTATTTTAAAGTGAAGGAAGCGAAACTTCTTGCTCCCAAAGCGGTCGAATTAGTCGTTGACGCCCCCAAATTGCCGTCTATCGACAAAAGCACCGTTGAGGAAGAAACCGAAGTCGCTGTTCAGTTAGGTTTGTTTTAACTAAGTTCAACGTCTAACGTCCAATGTCTACTGGCACAAACCGGGTTGCTACCTCTTGGACATTAAACGTTAGACGTTGAACTAAAGATAATGATTACCGCCCGTCATATCGACCGCGCCGCGGCTCGCCGCCGCCTCTCGCATCGCCTGTCGATGCGGGCCTGGAAGCGTGTGGTAAAGGTTGGAATCGGGCTGGCATTTGGCGGAACCCTGGTTGTGCTGCTTTGCAACTGGTGGGTTGTGTCGAGCACCAGGTCACAGATTTATTTCGATGTGCAACGCCTGCCTGCCAACGATGTAGGTTTGGTACTGGGCACCAGCCGGTTTGTGAAGGGCGGTAAAGAGAATCTGTTTTTCCGCTACCGGATGGAAGCTACGGCCCGGCTGTGGAAAGAAGGGAAAGTAAAGTACCTGATTCTGAGCGGCAACAACGATTCCGAGTACTACAACGAGCCGGAAGATATGGAGAAAGCGCTGCTCAAGCTGGGAGTTCCGTCCGATGTTATGATTCCCGATTACGCTGGTTACCGCACGTTCGATTCCATTCTTCGGTGCAAAGACGTGTTCAAGCAGCATCATATCACTATTATCTCGCAGAACTTCCATAATGCCAGAGCGCTATATATCGGTAACCATGAAGGCATTAATGCTGTAGCGTTTGCCGCGCAGGACGTACCCGACGGCTACTCGCTACGGACACTCATCCGCGAGTACATGGCGCGCCCATTGGCCATGCTGGATGTACACTGGCTACGCCCGCAGCCCGAAATGGGCAACCGGAAGTTGTAACACGGACTTGAGTCCGTTTTTAAGTTGCGAAAACGGACTCAAGTCCGTGTTACGTACTCATGCCCTGCCCGAGTGGCAATTTATCAGGCTATACATTGTACTTTGCGGTGCTGAAAAGCCTGCACTTTATCACTGCTACCTTTGACATAATTTTTTCTTTTTAAAGTTCAAAAAATCTCTTCTATGAGCGAAGTAGCCACCCGTTTTTCGCCAGGTGTTATCACAGGCGATGGTGTTTCTGAAATTTTCCGCCACGCAAATGAAAATGACTATGCCCTACCGGCAGTCAACGTGGTTGGTACCAATTCGGTCAACGCCGTGCTGGAAACGGCAAAAGCCGTGAACTCGCCAGTTATCATTCAGTTCTCGAACGGCGGCGGCATTTTCTACGCAGGCAAAGCGCTCTCGAACGAAGGTCAAAAGGCTGCCATTGCGGGTTCTGTGTCGGGCGCCCTGCATATTCACAATATCGCTGAGCTATACGGCGTGCCCGTTATTCTGCACACCGACCACTGCGCCAAAAAATTGCTTCCCTGGATCGATGGTCTGCTGACAGCCTCAGAAAAGCATTTCGATCAGACGGGTAAGCCCCTGTATTCTTCGCACATGCTCGACTTGTCGGAAGAGCCAATCGAAGAAAACATCGAGATTTCGTGCAAATACTTCGAGCGGATGGCCAAGATGGGCATGACCCTAGAAATCGAACTGGGCGTAACCGGTGGTGAAGAAGATGGCGTTGACAATTCAGACGTTGATGACTCGAAATTGTACACGCAGCCTTCGGAAGTGGCCTATGCGTATGAGCACCTAAGCAAGATTTCGCCTAATTTCACGATTGCCGCTGCGTTTGGTAACGTGCATGGCGTATACAAGCCCGGTAACGTGAAACTGTCGCCGATTATCCTGAAAAACTCACAGGACTATATCGTTGAGCAGTTTGGCACGGGTCCCCTGCCCGTAAACTTTGTTTTCCACGGTGGTTCGGGATCAACCCGCGCCGAAATCCGTGAGGCGATTCAGTACGGTGCCGTGAAGATGAACATCGACACCGACGTGCAGTGGTCTACCTGGGAAGGTGTGCTCAACTACTACAAATCGAAAGAAGGGTACCTGCAATCGCAGTTGGGTAACCCCGAAGGACCAGATTCGCCAAACAAGAAATATTACGATCCCCGTGTGTGGCTGCGTAAAGGCGAGGAGTCGATGATTGCCCGGTTGAAAACGGCGTTCGAAGACCTTAACTGCATTAACCGCCTGGCGTAAGCCAGGTACGTACCCGAAAAAGCCCATCAGCCTGAATTGCTGATGGGCTTTTTTATGCCCAATAGGCAAACCCTTTGCATAATGATGGGTTGATAGATTTACAACCTACTAAGTCGACCAACATTATGCAGTATCCTGAATTTGTTCACGCTGCCAAAGAGCAGCTTGGCGTTACAACCGAAACCGAAGTATTAACGATTAGCCGGGCCTTCCTGCACACCTTAACCGACCACCTTGCCGGTAACGCAGCCGACAACCTCGGTGCGCAATTACCCGCTCAACTCCTCGATATCATCCGCGAAATTGGTCCAGAGGACCGCGATCAGGGGCAACGGTTCAAGCTAACTGAATTTTATGAACGCGTAGCCGACCGGGCGGGTGTTGATGAAGAAACCGGCAAACGGTACACGCATCAGTTCGCGGAGTTATTAGGTCAGATGGTAACCGCCGCCGAACTCCGTAAGGTCGCCGGTACATTATCGGATGATTACGCGCCGCTGTTTGAAACAGCAGGCAGTTTGTAGTTTCTGGCATGCCATACCCAAAAAGAACGTACCTGAACCCTTCCGGTTTGACGCCATCAACTGGAATGGTTTAGGTAGGTTCTTTTTTGCCATAAACGTTTATTTATATTTGGTCAACTATCTGGCCATCTTCATGTACCGCTTCTTTCTACTCCTTTTTCTGTCTATAAGTACTATTGCCTGTGAGTTCCGTCAGCAATTCTTTTCAGAGGAAGAGTTGCTACGCATGGTAAACAGCAAGATGCTTGGTGAGGATGGTACCTTACGCCGGTCTCTCTCCGACATTTGGGTTAACACAGCGGCCTTCTGCCAGTCTGAACAAGCCGTAGATTGTGTTGTTGAGCTCGATCACCTCCAACACAAATTGAATGACCTGAACCCCATTCCCGTACCCCAATCGGATTCCGCCAAACCGATTTCGGCTGAAAAAGCAACGGTATTGTATAAAGAGTTTGTCAACGCCCACAAAGGGGAACCGTTGCTGGCCGTATTTCAGCAACTTTATCCACGCATTCTGCTGACTAAGTACGGCATTATAGAGAGTAACGATTACGGCTTAATTGCGTATTTCGCTACCGAAATGGCCAAGTCAAATGCGCTCGACTTTCCGCTTAGAACCAGGCTTTTACCACTATTAAAGGGACATATTCCTACCGATCAATACGCAAAGCTTGTCGACAGCACACTTGAGTCGGCAAAAAACGAAGCTAAACGTCAGCAAAAAGAGGTTACCCGCCTAAACTCGCTGATTGCCCTGAATCCAGCAGAGTTTTCTCCTTCTGACCCCGATACGTACCTGACGGCATCACACCGACGGCTTGTGGAGCAATACGAACACTCCCAGATTTCGGCCACCATTACACAGCTTACTCAATGGCAGGAGGCACTTACCGATTAAATTAGTACCTCTTTTGTGGAATGTCCCAGGGTCTGGCATCTGTAAAAAAAAACGCATCATGAAACAGATCATCTACGCTGCCGCCATCACGATGGCAAGCCTTGCCTGTACGCATCAGCAGGTCGATGTGTTGGAAGAAACCAGTCCTCGATTCGCGGGGGCAACGCGAATCGAGATCAGAAAATCACTCTCGGATGTGTTCATCAACGCCTCCTCATATTGCAATAGCCTACTTCCGGTCACGCCAAACTGTGCCGAACAGACATATGCGTTTCAGGCCCAGTTAATGAAACTTGATCCGATTCCAGTTCCTCAACCAAATCTCGATCCGACTATTTCATCTGACGAAGCGGTACAGCTTTACAAACAGTTCATTACCGACCATACGGGCGAACCTGTACTTGCTGTTTTCAGGCAGTTGTATCCGCGTATTCTGCTGAATAAGTATGGAGTGATAACCAGCCGTGATTACCCGTTAGTTGCCTACTTCGCACGTGAACTGATCGAGTCTGGGTCGTATGACTTTGGCACGCAGGCAAACGCCTTAACAGCTATTCAGCCGCACGTACCCGCTCAACAGTTCAGACAATTGGTACAACTGGCGGGCAAAAACCTGCGACTGTATAAACCAGTCCGTCAGCGCTCGTTCGACCGACAGTTGGCCCAACTCGATAACCCCGACGTTATTCTCCGCCGGTTTCCGGAAAGCATGACAAAACAGATGAGGACGCACCTCATCGAAAGGAATAAGGCCGACAACCAGGCGTTTGCCCAGCTTGAGCGATTACAATCAGGAATAGTTAACTAATAACCTCAATCGAACGTACCTACAAAAAATGCCCGCTACGATCTGTAACGGGCATTTTTGTTGCATTCAGGTACGTTACTATTTCTTCGGCGTCAGGTACACGAAGGGAATAATGACCTCTTCGAGCGAGACGCCGCCATGCTGGAACGTATCGCGGTAATAGTTGACGTAGTAGTTGTAGTTGTTCGGGTAGGCAAAGAAATAATACTCCGTCGTGAACACGTAGGCGGTCGACACGTTGGGCTTGGGCAGGAACAAACGCTCTGGCTTACGAGCCACGTAGAGGTGATCCTCGTCGAAGCCAAGGTTTTTGCCCTGCTTGTAACGCAGGTTTGTGTTGGTTTCGCGGTAACCAACAATTTTGGCCGGTTTCTGCACCCGAATCATCCCGTGATCGGTGGTGATGACCAGGCGGCCACCTTTATCGGCAATCTTCTTAATCAGCTCGAACAGCGGCGAGTGCAGGAACCACGACCGGGTCAGGCTGCGGTAGCCCGCTTCGTCGGGGGCCAGTTCCTTGATCATCGCCATGTCGGTACGGGCGTGACTAAGCATGTCAACGAAGTTGTAAACTACCACGTTCAACTGGTTCTGCATCAGGTTGCTTACGTTATCAACTAACGCTTTCCCCTGCCCTACATTCAGAATCTTGTTGTATGACGTTTTGATGTTTACCCGCGCTTTGTCGAGCTGGCGTTTCAAAAATTCGTCTTCGTGGTTGTTCAGCCCCGCTTCTTCGTTGTCGTCATTGACCCAGATATCCGGGTGCTGCTTTTCCATTTCGCTAGGCATCAGTCCCGAAAAAATCGAGTTACGGGCGAAACTAGTGGTCGTGGGCAGAATAGAATAATACGACGACTCCTCCTGAACGGTGAAGAAATCAGCAATGATCGGTTCTATGACCTTCCATTGGTCGTACCGCAGGTTGTCGACAAGAATGAAGAACAGCGGCGCGCTCGGCGGACCGGTTTCGGTCGTGTTCAGTAACGGGAACACCTTTTTGCGCATCAACTGATTCGACATGATTGGCTTGTCGATCTTTGGGTCGTTGAGCCAGTCTTCGTAGTTCTCGATGATGAATTTGCAAAAATTCGAATTGGCTTCGCTTTTCTGCATATTCAGCACCTCGATCATACTGTTATCCTGCGCGCTGTCGAGTTCAAGCTCCCAATAAATCAATTTTTTGTACACATCAGCCCATTCGTTGTGATCCATGCGGTCGCCAAACTGCATAGCCAGGTTCCGAAAATCCTGCTGATAACCAATATTGGTCCGCTCGGTAACGAGGCGTTTATTATCGAGATTTTTCTTCAGCGATAGCAGTAACTGGCTGGGATTGATGGGCTTAATCAGGTAATCGGCTATTTTAGAACCGATCGCCTCTTCCATGATATGCTCCTCTTCGCTCTTGGTGACCATCACCACGGGCAGGTTGGGCCGCATCTGTTTGATCTGCGCCAGCGTTTCGAGGCCCGTCATGCCCGGCATCATTTCGTCGAGCAGCACCAGGTCAAATTTTTCGCTTTCCACCTTGTCCAGCGCATCGGCTCCTGAATTGACGGGTGTCACATCGTAGCCTTTATTTTTTAGAAAAAGCAGGTGTGGCTTCAGCAGATCGATTTCATCGTCGGCCCAGAGTATAGTGTAATTTTGCATAAGACTTCTTATAGTCAGGAAAGGCATTGCGAATGAGGTAAGGCTGGACAGTCAATGAGGCTGTTCCGGTCGCGCAGCCGTATAACTGCTGGCTTGCTCCAACTTACCACTAATTAACTTCTAACGACCCGGTCTGTTCACGCAGTTCGTCTTTATGATAGTTTAACACTTTCAACAGGCGAAAATAAGTTGTCTGAAACGCCCCACGCCAGCAGGTCAGTTAACCGGTGAGCGGCTTCCGGGGGCGCGTTCAACAACCGGGCCACCTGCCCATACACCAGGTCAGGACCAGTTCCCCGATCACGCATAGCCCGGATCGATGTATTGGCAACCGTCCCATCGCCCACCGATTTCGATAGTTTTTGGCCGTTTTCGCCCATTAAAACCGGATGATGCCAGACCTGTGCGTCGAGAAAATCAGACCAGCCAAGTGCCGAGGCCAGTTGCCGCTGCCGGTCCGACGATTCCTGTAAGTCCCGCCCACGGATCAGGTACGTTACGCCGAATTCGTGATCGTCGGTGAGGGAAGCAATCTGGTAAGCGGGTAAACCGTCGCGGCGACGGACCACAAAATCGGCCGATCCGTCTCCTTCAGCCCGAAACCGCCAGGCAACATCGGGTTCGTCCAGTGAACGTTGCTGTGCCCTCCCTTCGGCTGGGTACGTTACTCCACGCGCCTGCAACGCCCGGCGCGACAGCCCACACGCATACAACGTACCTGACGCCCGCAGCCCTTCGAGTGTATCAACGTACCTGCCTATCCGGTGCCGTTGCGACCAGTGAGCCTCAAAATCATCGGGCGAAGCAGGCCCCAGATCGTAATCCAGGCCCAGAAAATCCAGCGTTCGAAACACATCGTCAACGTATTCGGGGCGTTTTCGGTCGGCGTCGAGGTCATCGATCCGCAGCAACAGTGGTGCACCGCGCCCTCGCGCCGCCAGCCAGGTCAGCACAAAGTTCACGGCATTGCCGAGGTGCAGAAATCCAGAAGGCGTAGGTGCAATTCGGAAAAGCATCTTATCAATGAACAAATATCAGTTACTAATGGGCAGTTGCATACGTGTTCCCGCGTGTGTTCATTGATTCTTGTTCATTGTTACTTGCAAAAGGTCTTCCGGGGTATCGATACCGTAGCTTTCCAGGTCTGTTTCGACCACGCGGATGCGGTAGCCGCTTTCGAGCCATCGGAGTTGTTCCAGCGTTTCGGCTTTTTCCAGCGGTGAAGGTGGGAGTTTAGTAATCTGCGCCAGAATATCGGTTCGGTAGGCATACAGGCCGATATGTTTCCAGTACGTGTGATGCTGCAACCAGGCGGCCACATCGCCCGGCCGGTCGCGCTGGTACGGAATCGGGTGCCGACTGAAATAGAGCGCTTCCCGCAACGAGCCATCTAGTTGACTGACCACCACTTTGGGTGAGTTAGGATTTATCAATATGGCCGAATCGGTAATCGCCTTGACAAGCGTGGCCAGTTCTGTGACGCCGTCGAGAACAGACGTGAGCAGGTCGATTTGGCGGGGCTGAATGAACGGTTCGTCGCCCTGGATGTTGACCACGTATGGGTACGTACCCCCAAGCTGTTCAACCACTTCCTGGCAGCGGTCGGTGCCGCTTTGATGGTGCGTACCGGTCATAACCACCTGACCACCAAATGCCTGAACATGATCGAAAATGCGAACGTCGTCGGTAGCCACTACTACGGCAGTGAGCGAAGTAGCTTGCCGGGCCTGTTCGTATACGCGCTGAATCATGCTTTTTCCATCAATATCGACCAACGCTTTGGCTGGAAATCGAGTTGACGCATACCGGGCCGGAATAATACCAAGAATGTCCATAAAGGCGTTTTCTTGCAAATATGCCCGCTTTTCTATTTAGTTTTACGTTATAGGGCTGCGACAATTTTGAGTGCGTCAGCCTGCTCAGATCCCATGAATCGCCTAGTTACCTTCGCTCTACCCACCCTCCTGGCCCTGGCCCACGCCAGCTTTGCCAATCTCGTTCCCTGCTCCTTTCCTGCTGACTCTGTGGGCGTTGAACGCAAAGATGGCAAACGATTTGTGCTTCACCGGGTCGATCAGGGCCAAACGCTTTACGCCGTTGCACGCCGGTATAATTCCTCCGTCGACGCGATCAAAGCGGCTAACCCAGACCTCTCCGACAACTCCCTGCGATACGATCAGCTACTGCGTGTGCCCGTTGCCACGGTTACTTTATCGCGTCGGGAAGAACGGGAAGCCGAAAAGGCGCTGAAGAAAGAGGAAAAAGAGAAGCAGAAAGCCGCCAAAGAAACGGATCCCTTAGAAGCCGAAGCGCCCAAAACCGCTACTAAAACAGAGAAAGTTCCTGCCAAAGTAGAGCAGACTAAAGCTGAAAAAGCAGCCGATAAAACGGGCGCCCGCACGGCCAACACTACCAACAACGGGGTTCATGTTGTTGAATCGGGCCAAACGCTCTATAGCCTGGCCGTTCGGTACAGTGTCACGATGGCCGATATCCGCCGCTGGAACAATCTGGGTGCCGATGGGATCCAGGTAGGGCAATCACTAATCGTGTCTGAGAAGGCGTTTGACGCAAAAAAAGGCGACGACGGAGCCACTATAGCAAATACGGCCAAAGCCAAGCCAGCAGTAAAAGTGTCTGAACCAGAACCTGTTAAGTTGGAAGCAAAGCCAATCATTACGCCAGACCCACTTCCTACGCCGGGCTCAAAACCCAAACCAAAGGCTACTGAAACAAAGCCCGCCGAGTCTAAACCAGTTGAAAAATCAGCAGAACCCAAAGCAACCGAGCCCAAGGCAACGGCACCAAAATCAGACAACGAGCCCATCGCCAACACACGTAAACCCAATATGAAGTCAGAGATTGGGTTTGCTGATTTGATCGAAGGAAACGATGCCTCTGCCAAGTACCTGGCGCTGCACCGGTCGGCACCGATAGGTACGTTGGTGCAGGTACGTAACGACATTACGAACCAGAGCCTATACGTGAAAGTGATCGGCAAACTGCCCAAAACGGGCATCAATAATCAGGTACTGATCCGCCTGTCGGGTCGGGCATTCGAGAAACTTTCACCTAATGGCCAGCGTTTTCGGGCTGAAGTGAGTTATTCAAATTAAGGAATAGCGGTGCACCGCTGTAGTGAGGTAGAATTGACAGAAGTTATGGAGACGAAAGAAGAGCGGTTGGCCCGTCGGCATCAGGAACGGGATGCAAAAATGAGAGCTTCAGCCGGGTTTAAAACCTTCAACGTGCTGTTTATCCTCTCCTATCCGTTCATTGCCACATTCACATTTGCCATCTCGTCGTTGTTGGCGGTCATGTCGGGCGTATCGCGGGCAGGAGCCTGGATCGCCAGCGGCGGGCGGAGTAAGTAATTTGTAGCTGAGAGAAGTAGCGTCAAAATAAGACGGGATCGGGACCGTCTTTAACCAGCATCTCCACAATACGATCCAGCTCAGCATGGCAGTTTTGCGCCGTCTCGGTGCCTACCTGCAACAACGCCTTGATGTTTTCCTCACTGGCATTATCCATATCAGGCGTGGCGTCGCCCAGGTTAGCCGGTTGCAGGCGGATGTATTGATCGGGCTGATTCACCGCTGAAAACATACGGGTAAGGTGATAATCAGTCGTTTCGGCCGCGCCCGCCATCATAATGTCAATCACGGGCTGCACCCACCCAATCTGTCCCCAGTTCCTGGCTACGTCGTAATCGTAGGGCCGATTTTGGCTTCCCGTGCCAATCGACAGGATCATCATGTCGGCCGCTTTGGGGTCTTTTTTAGCATTGCGAACCTCTGAATACGCACACAATGCCGGGTTGTTGGCAAACACGCCCCCATCAACCAACGGGTACGAAACGTGACTGAGCGAGTCGATGCTGGCTACTTCAAAGTAAGTTGGAGCTGCAGAGGTAGCGCGCGCCACATCGCGAATCAGAAAGTCGGAACCAGAGCCTTTTTTGGCAAAATCGTGCTGGGCAAAGAAGTGCGCTTCTCGCCGTTTGATGTCGTAGGCCGGAATGATGCAGGGTTTCCGAAGCTGACTCAGACGCACATCGCCGAAGTACCGTTTCAACAGTTTTTCCAGTGGGGCGGCATCATACTTTTCCTCTAATATGCCACCGGCCGCACGAATCCGGTGCCAAACTGTTGTATCAAAGATCTGTCCTCCCTTTTTGACGTACAGGTCAACGGCTTCCTGGGCTGAAAACCGTGATTTTGCCGGATCAGCTTTGTCAGGACACAGATACAGACAGGTTAAAATGCCGCCGGTGCTAGTGCCGGCAAAGAAATCGAAGAAATCAGCCAGGCGGGCTTGCGGATTCTGGGTACGTACCTGCAACTTCGCCTCCAGTTCTACCAGGATACGCCCCGGAATGATGCCCCGGATGCCGCCGCCATCAATTGATAGTATTTTTTTCATATGTGTGTGAATGAGATGCCCTAAACATAAGGCATACCTGCTGATTACACGCACAGTATTTCCTATCCGGTCATTTTGTAAATAATCTGTATGCCACTTCCTGATTCATACGTCTCTGTGCGTGACTTTTTAGAGCAGAAAGCAACCCAATACAATCAGCCTTCCTTCATTGATCGTGACCCGATCAGTATTCCGCATCGGTTCACCCGGCTACAGGATATCGAGATCATGGGCTTCTGGGCGGCGGTGCTGGCGTGGGGGCAACGGCCCGTTATCCTACAGAAAGCCAACCAGTTGATCACGCTAATGGAGGGCGTGCCCTACGATTTTGTCCGTTATCATGAAGATTCGGACCTTCGCCGGTTTCTGGCATTCAAACATCGGACGTTCAACGCGACCGATGCGCTGTATTTCCTGCATTTCCTGAAGCAGTATTACCTGAAACACGAGTCGCTGGAAGACGCATTCCTGCCGCCCGGCGGCACCGATAGTGCGACCACAGAACTCCATCTTCGAATTTTCCATGATCGGTTTTGCGGGCAATCGGGTGATCATGAACTGTTCTTCCCCGAACGTACCCGGAAGCACATTGCTACGCCCGCCCGTAACTCAGGCTGTAAACGGCTGAACATGTTCCTCCGCTGGATGGTCAGACGCGACAACGCGGGTGTTGATTTTGGCCTTTGGCAACGTATCCGCCCCGATCAACTGGTCATCCCGATCGACGTGCACGTGGGCCGGGTAGCGGGTAAGCTTGGCCTGCTGGCACTTAAGAACGATGAAACGCCAAAAACAGACTGGAAAGCAGCCCTCGCACTGACCGATGTTCTCCGCGAGTTCGATCCCACCGATCCCGTTCGCTACGATTTTGCCCTATTCGGCCTGGGTGTCGAAGGGGAAATGTAATCTAGCACGAGTGATCGATAGAGGGTCAGCGGTTTGCAGACGCTGACACCCCATTCATCAACAGGTCTATTCCAGCGTGAACGTAATCGGGAGGGTAAATCGCACCCGCACCGGCCGACCGGATTGGCGACCGGGTTTCCAGCGGGGCATGGCCTTCAGCACACGCAGGGCTTCTTCATCCGTACCGAAGCCGAGTCCTTTCAGCACCTGAACATCCGTGAGGCTACCATCGGCGTTGACCGTAAACGTAACGGCTACCCGACCGGACACGCCCGCACTGCTGGCCGCAGTTGGGTAGCGGAGGGTACGTTGCAGAAAGTCCCGCAACGCCGTTTGTCCACCCGGAAACTCCGGCATTTGCTCCACCGTCAGGAAAGGGGTATCGTCTTTCACTTCCGGCGTTTCAATTGCTTTTTCAACCTTCGTGGGGCCTGTTAAAGCCTCGGGAGCCAGGATCAGTTCAACGTCGCCGGTTCCTTCCTGCGTTGTTTGCCCGGACGTAGCTTTCTCCAGTTCGTCAACCGTCGCTACGGGTGGGGCTTCGTCGGGCGCATCGGCTACAACGTCGGGCATCGTATTCTTCACCGTAGCAACCGCTGGTGCGACTTCCTGTTTTGGCGGCACAACGATTTTTTCGTCGGGCTGCTTCTCTTGAGGAATGTTTTCGAACGTAAGCTCTCGCATAAACACCTGCTTGTCAGGTTTTACCCAACTGTAGAGCGCAGGTAATTGCAAGGCGCCAATAAATACTAACGTACTCAGCACCAGCGCCCGCCCTAGCGTGTGGCGGTAGGCTTGTCGCAACGCGAAAGCCCCGTAGGCCTGGTTGCGGTTCGCAAAAAGAATGTCGTCGAAATTAGCCATAGCAACACAGTTTGGTTTCTGTGTAGATGCGAATGGCCAGGGAATGCATAAGTGTCAGTTCAAGGTCTACAGCTGAGGATTACCGTTAAAAGTCGCTTTGCCAATCACAATAGGTGACTTAGCAGAGCGACTTTTAACGGTAATCCTCAGCTATAGACCCTAAATCCTTCCCTACGGCACATACGATTCGAGCACCGTCATGCTGCCATTGGGGACAAGCGTTACAGACGTAACAGACGCAGGAATCAGGGCACATTCGCCCATTTTCAGGGCGGCAGAATAACCGCCTGTTGTCTGGATCGTGAGCGACCCTTCGACACAGACCAGAATCACGAATGAGTCGAGGTGGGTATAGTCATGGAGCACTTCTTCATCGAAACGGAGTACGTTCGTGACAAAGTAATCGCTCGTTACAGCGTTGACGCCCTCGTTCACCTTTTTCTCGTAATGCGTCTTGTAATCAGCGTGGTACGTATAGTCGATGGCGTCAACGGCAAGTTCGGTATGCAGCTCGCGGGTATTGCCTTTATCGTCTTTCCGGTCGAAATCGTAGATGCGGTACGTGACGTCTGACGTTTGCTGAATTTCGGCCAGCAGCAGGCCTTTCCCGATATAATGCACCCGGCCGGCGGGCAGGAAAAACACATCGCCGGGCTGTGCCTCTTCGATGTTCAATATGTCGGTGATGGTATTGTCGGCAACGGCTTTTACGTATTCTTCCTTTGTTACCTCGCGGTTGAAACCCGAGTTAAGTTTAGCGCCGGGGTCGGCCTGCATAATGTACCACATCTCGGTTTTGCCGAAACTATTATGCCGCTGACGGGCCAGTTCGTCATTCGGGTGTACTTGAATACTGAGGTCGTCATTGGCATCAATAAACTTCACAAGGAGCGGAAATTCGTTGCCATACCGTTCATATACGTGTTTACCAACCAGTTCAGGACCGAATTTTTCCAGCACAGCCTGTAAACTCTCGCCGACCAGCGCACCTTCTTTCACGACGGATATATTACCCGGAACGCCCGAAATTTCCCATGTTTCGCCACAATTGGGTAATGGTCCGTCGGGGCCTATTGGGAAGTCTTTACCAAGGATGGATTTGATCTTGTGACCGCCCCAAATTTTATCTTTGAAAAGAGGCGTGAACGTCAGCGGGTACAGCATAGGAGTTGGCTTCATTTTATCTAACAACCAGCAAAGATAAGGTGGGGTTTAGGAAGGATAGAAACGCATATGAAATGGATTGTTGATCTCATTCGCTTTTATAGAGCCCAAGCACGTTAACACGCCCAACCAATTATTTTTGGCCCTCTTCCAACTGAACAACACGGGTATGAATCTTCAGGCAAAACATGTTGCCATGAAAGTTTACTTCGTTCTGATCGGTCTATCCTTGTTACTGGCCTGCCAACGGGACGAGCCAACGCCGAATGACATTCCCGCTTGCATCCAGGCGATTATTCAGAACAATGGGCAGTCGTCAACTACCTATCCAGGTGTTGTAGCCATTACGCGCTACAAATACCAGCATCGGTACGTATATTTTGCGCTCTCCGACTGCTGCGACTTTCCCGACCGCCTGTATGATGATACGTGCCAGACGTTGTGTTCACCGAGCGGAGGGTGGGCGGGGGGCGATGGCCGCTGTGCTGATTTTTTCAAGGAAGCCACTGAGAAAACAGAAATCTGGCAAAAGACCCACTAGTCAGCTTGGTAAATCTATTCATCATCTGTTTGCTTACCCCAGGCTTTCTTTGCGACCTTTGTGGATTATAACGAGCGATCTACCAGTCGCTCCTTTACTCGTTCACTCGTTGGCAAAGCTTTGGCAAAAAGAAGGCGTATCCACCGCCGCAGAAATTGACCGGTTCACCGTTGGCCGCGACCGGGAGATGGACCTTCATCTGGCTCCGTTCGATGTGTTGGGCAACCTGGCCCACGCGCAGATGCTCGAAACCATTGGTCTGCTGTCTCCCTCTGATTATGAACAGCTTGCCGCTGAACTGAAACGCATTTACCCACAAACGCAGTCGGGTGAATTTGTGATTGAGGATGACGTGGAAGACGTGCATTCGCAGGTTGAGCTGATGCTGACGCGGGCGTTGGGCGACGTGGGCAAGAAGATTCATTCGGGCCGGTCGCGCAATGATCAGGTGCTGGTCGATCTCAAGTTATTCACGCGGTCGCGCCTGTGGCGGGTAGCCGAGGCAACCCGCCGTGTCTTCGACCGGCTTATTCAACGCTCGGAGCAGCATAAGGCTGATTTGCTGCCTGGCTACACGCACCTTCAGATTGCCATGCCCTCATCGTTCGGGTTGTGGTTTGGGGCGTATGCCGAAGCACTTTCCGACGATATGCTGACGTTGCAAACAGCCTACCGATTTGCCAATCGTAACCCACTTGGCTCCGGGGCGGGTTACGGCTCGTCATTCCCGCTGAACCGTACGCTAACCACCGAACTACTTGGTTTCGAGGGGCTTCACGTCAACGTGGTGTACGCACAGATGAGCCGGGGGAAGACTGAACAAACGGCCCTGAACGCGCTGGCTGCCGTGGCAACAACGCTGGCTCGCCTGGCGATGGATGTGTGTCTGTATAACAGCCAGAATTTTGCTTTTTTGACCCTTCCCGACGCGCTCACGACGGGCAGCAGCATTATGCCGCATAAGAAAAATCCCGACGTGGCCGAGTTGCTTCGGGGCAAATGCAACCGCCTGAAAGCCCTGCCGATGGAGGTAACGCTGGTGATGAGCAACCTGCCATCGGGCTACCACCGCGACATGCAACTGTTGAAAGAAGTGCTGATGCCCGCCTTCGACGACCTGCTCGACTGCCTCGACATTACGGCCTACATGCTAGAACATATCGAGGTGAAGCCCAACTTGCTGGAGGATAGTAAATACGATTTGCTGTTCAGCGTTGAACGGGTTAATGAACTGGTATTGAGTGGTGTGCCTTTTCGCGAAGCCTACCGCACGGTGGGAAAAGAAATCGCCGAGCATACGTACCTGCCGTCGCGCGAACTGCACCACACCCACGAAGGGAGCATTGGCAACCTGATGAACGAACAGATTGTGGCGGCAATGGAGCAGGCAATGGCCGGTTTTGGAGCCGATAAAGCAAAGACCGCCGAAGAGGCCCTGCTGGTTTAAGCCAAAAAGAACCGGAACAGGACAGGCGTATTTACCGTTTTCAACATAACACCGTAGCTCCAGCTACGGCAGCATCGTCTTCCTGATTGGCAACACGTCCGTAGCTGGAGCTACGGTGCTACAGCTATTATGTCGAAAAAAGTTAATATTAGCCTGGTCCAGATGAGTTGTGTGGCTGACGTGGAAGCCAACATTCAGAAAGCAGAAGAACGCATTCGCGAAGCCGCCCAAAAAGGGGCTCAGGTCGTTTGTTTGCAGGAATTATTTACCTCGCTCTACTTCTGCGACGTCGAAGACCACCATAATTTCAGCCTGGCCGAAGCTATTCCCGGCCCAACCACCAACCGGCTGGGTACGTTAGCGGCTGAACTGGGCGTGGTCATTGTGGCGTCGCTGTTCGAGAAGCGGGCGCAGGGCTTGTACCATAATACCACCGCCGTACTCGATGCCGACGGAACGTACCTGGGTAAGTACCGGAAAATGCATATTCCCGACGATCCGGGCTATTACGAGAAGTTCTACTTCACCCCCGGCGATCTGGGCTACAAGGTATTCGATACCAAATTTGCCCGGATCGGTGTGCTTATCTGCTGGGATCAGTGGTACCCCGAAGCGGCCCGCATCACGGCCCTGATGGGCGCCGATTTTCTGGTTTACCCAACCGCCATTGGCTGGGACACCAACGAGCCCGACCCCGCTCAGAATACCGAGCAATACAACGCCTGGCAAACCATTCAGCGGAGCCACGCCATCGCCAACGGCCTGCACGTGGTATCGGTCAACCGGGTTGGGCGCGAAGCCGATCAGCAGTTCTGGGGTGGCTCGTTTGTGTCGAATCCGTTTGGTACGCTGCTCTACCTGGCCCCGCACGACCAGGAAGTGGTGCACGTTCAGGAAATTGACCTGGAAGCGGGCGAAAAATACCGAACCACCTGGCCCTACTTCCGCGATCGCCGCATCGACTCGTACCAACCCATCACAAAACGTTACCTCGACGAAGAATAGAGTCGCACATGGCACCAGCCGTGTAGTAAGATGAACTAGTTATTTTACCTGACCACACGGCTCGTGCCGTGTGCGACTTACTTTCCCGCTGCCCATGCGACTACCTTTTTTGTTAGCTATCTGTCTCATCGGTGGTCTACTGGTGACGAGTACCGATAAAATACTGCACACAAAAGGAGCAGAAATCAAGGGGGCTGTGCCAACGCAAACCGCTCTCTCGCCCACTCCCCGTAGTTCGTTTACACCAACGACCCGTAAAGGGTACTGGAATGCAAACGTGGTCGGTGATTTCACGCTTCCTAAAACCAAATCACTCACCTTTTCGGGGGCGGGGCGCAACTTGTATTTGAAAGACTGGGATATCTTGTTCCGGCGCGGATTTTCGTCCATCGACCGCACCCGGATGGTCTTCGATCAGGAAATTGCTCAGGACCTGTCGAAACTGCCCAGAGGCTGGAAAAGCCGATTGACCTTCGACCAGCGGGCGGATGCGATAGGGCAACATCACTTTCGAAACGGCCCGTTCAACATCGCCTGGGCTGGTAATAGCGAACTGGCTCCCGAAACCTACTTCCGGCCATCAGGCAACAATTCCCGCTCAATCCAGAACATCTACTCGGCCATTCAGGCGTTGGCCGGTAGTTGCGAAGCCTTCGGTGATTGCCCGAATGGGGTGCGGTCCAGCGGATATAGCAAGATTTTCTTTGACATTGAGAATGACGGCATTAGCGACAGTAAACGCCAGGAACAGGCTAATCTGTACACCTATTTTATAAAAGCAACCCGCGACATTGCGCCCGATGTGGCCGGTCGGCATACAGATATCGGCGGCATTGCGCCCATTGCCCATCTGGGGTTTGGCTATTCCCGCGCTGCCGATTACAACGCTCCGACCAACTGGCTATTCACAATGCCCGCCCGCCAAACGGCTACGTCGCGCCAGCGGGGGATGCCCGACGAGATTATCGGCAAAAGTTACAGCGACTACGCCGACTTCCACATGCCAGGTACGTATTTCTATTACCCTGACTTCGACTACACCATTCCACATAATGCCGATGCAGGCCGGCACTGGCTGGCGGGCGTACTTTCTGAGCAGGAATACAACATCCGGCTGACTGATAAAAAGCGGATTGCTTACCATTGGGTTTTCAACACGCAGGGGCCTTTTAATCGAAGCGAGAAATCATCAAATCCGGCACCGCCCGCCGTTGCTGAAGGGCTAGCTGTTTTTTACTGGTTTACCGGGGCCTACGGAGCCGTTTTCTGGGACGATTATGTTGAATTGAAGCCCGATCAGCCCACCCCTGGCGATCCGGCCCAGCAGGGGATCGGGAATGACCGGATGTATGCCTGCTACGAACATTACCTGCATGGGCTCTGGCGCCTGTTCAAACATCATGGTGACCTGTTCGACGGGAAAGAGCAATACCTGAACCAGCAAACGGAATGCTCCTATGACGGGGGCAGAACGTGGTATAAGTACAACGCTAATCAGTTGAAAATCCGCAACTTACCCTTTGCCAGAGCCATTGTAAACGGTGACCAGATTCTAATCGCGGCAACGATGCCCTATGCCAAACCCGAGCAACGTACCTCGCTGATGGTCAGGTACGTCGACAATGGCAAACAGTTCTACACCACCATTCAGCTCAAAGGCGACGAAATCTACCTGGGCCGCGCAACAATGTAATCAACTGGTAATCAACGCTTCTTTCTGACTCTGGATTCGCTGTGTCAGCATGTTGCCCAGGCGGCGGGTCAGCTCCGACTCATCAGCCAGAAAGACGGCCCACTCGTTGGTGGTGAACTGACCGATCACGGTACCAACCAGCAGATTTCGGAATTTCAGGTCCGTACGAATCGTGTGGTCGATGTAGGCTTCCTGCTCGGCAGCACTCATTTTGGCAAAACGGGCATCGGGGCCAAGCTGCTTTCGTTTGGTCAAATAATGCCGAAACAGGCTCAGCAGCAAATCATTCTGAAGTTTAAGAATGGGCCGAAGCGTCTGATTCTGGAATGTCTCGGCCAAACTTGTCGTCGTAGCATCGGACGTAATCTGTGGGCGCAGGGCCAGCAGGGCAGTGTCTCTCATACGCCTACAACAGAAAAGCATAGCAGCCTATTCCAGTATGTGTATCAGTCAGACCATATCTTGGCAATATATGGCCTGACTAATACAGCTTAGTCGATATCAGCCGGATCGGTTGCGATGCGGGTGTTGTCGTAAAACGTGTTCATCAACTCGAAATCGTCAGGCGATAGCTCAAAATCGAGCACATCGAAGTTATGAGCGATGCGCTCTTTTTTTACCGATTTCGGAATCGTAACCACGCCATGTTGCAACGACCAGCGGACCAGCACCTGATACGTTGATTTGCCATATTTTTCCGCGATCGCAACCAACCGGGGGTCATGCTGTTTTATACCCCGAACCAGCGGCGCATACCCTTCCACCTGAATTCCCTTTGCGCTGCAATAGGCCATCACGTCGGGCCGGTAACAGTACGGGCTACATTCGATCTGGTTCACAGCGGGCGTCACAGTAGCTATCTCGAGCAACTCATCCAGATGGGCCGGATAATAATTCGACACGCCAATGGCACGAACCCGGCCATCGGCATATAGTTTTTCCAGAGCCCGCCAGGTATCCAGCCGGTGCTCACTTGTTGGCCAGTGAATCAGGTACAGGTCTACCACGTCGAGTTGAAGCAGGTTCAGGCTACGATCGAAGGCGCGTAGTGTAGACTCATACCCCTGATCGTCGTTCCATACTTTGGTCGTGATGAAAACCTCGTCGCGGGCTACGCCACTGGCCGCCAGCGCAAGAGCTACTTCGCCCTCGTTTCCGTAGGCTGCCGCCGTGTCGATCAGCCGGCAACCCAGTTCAAGGGCCGCTTCTACGGCCTGCTGCACTTCGCTATTGTGTTGGGGGGCGTACACGCCTAACCCCAACAGGGGCATGGTCACGCCGTTGTTCAGCGTAGTAGTTGGTGAATTCATAGCCAAAAATAAGCGCTAAAGCACCTCAACCGCCACTGTATCTGAAATGACGTTCCAGATCAGTTCGCGGGCCTCACTGATGCCCACCTGAACGGTGTCGCCTTTGTTTACTTCGCCGGAAATGATCATGCGCGAAATGGGGCGGCGCAACTGACTGCGGATAACGCCCTTGAGCGGCCGGGCCCCGTAGCGCGGAGTAAACCCACTGAGCGCCAGGAAGTCACGTGCGGCCGGGCTAATCTCGAGCCGGATTCCCTGTTGACGTAGCGGCTCAGACAAACCGCGCAGGTGGATGTCGAATATCTTAGCGACGTTGGCCTCAGAAATGGGCGCAAACGGAACAATCTCAGTCAGGCGAGCCAGAAATTCGGGCCGGAAATGCCGCGACATAATTTCCATCAGGTCGTTAGCCGCCGGAATGATCCCTTCGCCAAACTGCTTCACCACAAACTCACTGCCAATGTTTGACGTGAACAGCACTACAGAATTGGTAAAGTCGCCTTCTTTGCCCAGGCGATCATGTAATTTCCCTTCGTCCAGAATTTGCAGGAAAATATCGAACACCGACGGATGCGCCTTCTCGATCTCATCAAAAAGCACTACCGAGTACGGCTTCTCCCGGATTTTGTTCACCAGCAAGCCGCCCTGTTCGTACCCAACGTACCCGGGAGGGGCACCGTATAAAAGCGCCGCTGAATGCTCTTCCTTGAATTCCGACATGTCGAACCGGATCAGGAATGACTCGTCGTTGAACAGGAAATCGGCCAGGGCTTTGGCCAGTTCGGTCTTACCCGTACCGGTTGGCCCCAGCAGGAAGAACGCCCCCGTAGGCTGTTTGCCACCCGACAGCCCGGCGCGTGACTCCAGAATACTAGCGGTTAAGGTATGAATAGCATGGTCTTGCCCCACCACACGCTTCTGCAATACCTCATCCATTTTTAGCAGGCGTTCGCGTTCGTTGGTTTGCAATTTTCCCATCGGGATACCTGTTTTAGCGGCTACCATCGCGGCTACATCCTGCTTGCTCACCGTTTCATGAGGAATCCCGGCCAGCGGCATCAACTCGTCGATGCGCTCGGTCAGGTACGTATGCAACGCCTCGGGTACTTCAATTTTCTCCGGTTGCAGTCGGTCACTTGCCCCACTGTCTTCAACCTGTTGTTGCAGAATCGGGCTCACTTTCTGCTGTAACTGCTGCAACACCCACTGGTACTCGGCCAGTTGGCGTTCATCATCAAACGCAGCTACTTTTTCCTTTGCCGTGGCCAGTTGGCTCCGCAGGGCTTCCAGATCCTGGGTGGCCGTGTCGCCCATCGTGCGAATGGCCGCCATGGTGCGGTCGAGCAGGTCAACGGCAGCGTCGGGCAAACGGCGATCTTTTACATACCGCTGGGCAAGTCGAACCGCTTCGGCGGCTACACCTTCGTCGGTTTTCAGCTTATGATGCTCTTCGTAGCGCGGTATCAGGGTTTCGACCATGCGCGTAGCGGCCACCGTTGTGGGCTCATGCACGGGCAGTTGCTCGAACCGGCGACTAAAAGCCTCATCTTTCTCGACATACTGCCGGTACTCATCGAGTGTGGTGGCGCCAATGACGGTGATTTCGCCCCTTGCCAGTTCGGGTTTCAGCAGTTGCGATACCCCCGCTCCTACCGAGCCATTCGGGTTCAGCAGCATATGAATTTCGTCGATGAATAATACGGCTTTATCGTGCTGCTTCACCTCCTTCAGAATACTTTTCAGGCGGTCTTCCACTTCGCCTTTATACGAAGCACCCGCCACCAGCGAGCCAAGGTCAAGCTCGTAGAGTTCGGCCACCTGCAATCCACTGGGTACGGTGCCCGCCACAATTGCCTGCGCAAATCCATCGACGAGCGCGGTTTTGCCAACGCCCGGCTCACCAACCAGCATGACGTTGGGCTTGGTGCGCCGCAACAAAATTTCGAGCATCAGCCGAAGCTCGCGGTCTCGCCCAACGATTGGGTCCAGCTTGCCCTCACGAGCCATATTCGTCTTGTTTTCGCAGAACCGGGCCAGCGCCGACTCGCCCGCCCCGCCCCCCGGCTCAGCACCAACGGCCGGGGACGTACCTGGACCGGCTGCCTGCCCATTCCCACTCGTCAGGTGTGACAATGCCTTCTCGGCAATATGGTCGTCCTGAAGGGCGTCGAGCAGTTCTTTTTGCGAGATAGGCAGTGATTTAAGTTGCTCGGCCGAAAAAGCTACGTTGGCTTTGAGCAGGGCGGCCAGCACATGGGCGGGCTCAACCTGCATACTTTCCATCTGCGTAGCGATCAGATCGGCCAGTTGCATGGCCTGCGACGTAGCGGCATCGTTACCGGGTAAGGCTACATTTTTGCTTGCCTTTGGCAGTAATTCCAAGCGATAGTCGGCCCAGTCGCGCAGGAAATAGATGTCTTTATCAAGGGCAACCAGCCACGAAGCCAGGCCTACATCGTTATGTAACAGTCCCAGCAGCAGGTGCGGGGGTGCAATGGCGTCGTGCCGGTGTTCATGCACTAAAGCCTGAGCAATCTGAATGGCGCGTTTGGTCTCCGCAGATAGGTTCATAAGGATGAGTTTTGGAGGCAATGTACGAATAGCCAAGTTAGCCAATTGGATTACTCTACGTACCTGACCAGGAACAATATTCTGCCAAACCTATCGAACACACGAATACGCCTTGTCTATTCACAAAAAAGCCTGTTCATCAAGGTGATGAACAGGCTTTTTTGTGGGTAATTAATTGTACAACTTAAAAGAAGAAACCAACAGACAGCATAGCATTGGTGCGCTGCGTGGTGGTTGATACCGTTGGCGTGTCATTATCATTCAGAATGTAAGGTGACAGACCTGATTTCTGGCTATAGAATGAGCCCGACAAATCAACGGAGAAACGATCGGTGCGCATCCCAACGCCCGCCGTGAACAGAGTTCGTGCGCGCGACGCAGCACTCACCCGGTCAAGGTCAATACGGTAGGCAGACGGCAAGTAAGCCACACCCGCCCGTAGCCGTAACACATTCGCCCGGATTTCAACGCCTCCGCGCACATTCACTACGTTCTGGTAGGTATTCTGAACTTCCGATTTTACATCGTTTCGAAAATCAGTGTTTCCCTGCGTTGAGTTAAAAGCATCTGTGCTAACGCGCATCCCGCCGTAACCTACGTAATCAGCGGTGGCAGTCAGGAAACCAATCTTACCGCCACCCAGAAAATACGTAAAGCCACCCGACGCCCGGAACGGCGAAGTCATTGAATAATCGAAATCATTCGGGTCTACCGATACGTTATTGGTCCCCATCTCCCGAATGAGAGCAGGGTTTCGCCCAAAGGCAAAAAACGACTGCTGGAACGTTTCCTTCATGCTATAAAAAGTAGGTGAAGAAGCCGTAACACCCAGTTGAAAACTCTGCACCGGCCGGTAGATAGCACCCAGCGTAAGGCCAAATCCGGTACCCGTTACGGACAGATTATTGGTACGTCCGTAATTATCAAAATCACCGTTTATTGGCGCGTCTCTCACTGTAATTTCTGAATTGTACCGGATTCGGGATATGTTCGCTGAAACACCCAGATAGAGCTTATCTTCGAAATTGCTTCCGTAAGCAAACGTCCACTGCGAATTAGCACCAGATTGGTTGGTTGTTACCCGCTGGTTTCGTGGAAGCCCCGCGTTGAGATCGTTATTGAAAAAAGGCGATCCGTTCGTATCCTGAGTGCCTGTTGGATTGGCCGGGGTAGCACCATATACCGTCGGATTTAGTAAGAAAAGGCCATACAACGCGGCCTCCGGGGTACGGGCAGTATTGGTAGTAGGATCAAAATCCTGCGACAATGCCCGCTCCTTCACACTGCCGGGTGCACCATTATTCAGTCCTGGAATGTATTCGTTCAGGAATGTCGAATTCGGATTGTTATTCCGCCCCTGGGCATCTACGCTACTTGAAAAATTAAGCGACTGCGAATAAGAAATTCCAAACGACGAGCGTTTCCAGCGGCTATACGGCGACTTTTCGCCTGCAAACACCAGACTGAGCTGACCAATGTTAAAGTTCGTTTTATCGGAGTTGGTGTTGCTCCCCAGGTACCCGTTTTTAGACGATGACAGGTTGATCGACGGACTCAGTGTAAACTCAGACCGGTTGTAGAAACCGAGCCCTGCCGGATTACCCGAAATATTACTGGCGTCGCCGCCAAGGGCAGCCTGATTGCCGCCCACGCCCCTGAACCGGGCCGAGCCCTGCAAGACAAAATCATTATACCGAAAAGCATCATCGGCGTATTCGGCTGCGCTTCCCTGTGCCAGAAGCGATGATGTGGGAAGAGCCAGCAAAAGACCAGCTAAAAGGCGTTTCATGTGCGTATGTGAGAAAGATAAGTGAATGGGAGCCATTGCTACCTGCGGGTGACGCAGTAGTTGTTAGAACGCCAAACCATCATTTGGTTTAACGTTAAAAAACTGCATTTAGGCATCCATGCCTCTATTAACTAATAATCCCCGTCAGAAGTCTTTCCAACGGGGATTATTCGCTTAAAAAGTTAGGTCAGTCTACCTTGGACCACGTGAGCTGCCACTACCGCTTGAGTAGCCACCGCCGCCACCGCCTGAACTCGGCGCACTATAGCTTGGCGCGCTGTAGCTTGGCGTTGGGGCGCTGTAACTACGGCTTGGCTGCTGGTAGGTCGGCTGGCTTTGCTGATACGATGGCTGGCTCTGCCGCGAATAAGAGGGCTGCGACTGGCTTGGCTGCGAGTAACTTCCCCGGCTGCTGCCGCCTCCGCTGCTATACGGTTGCGAATAGGATCCGCCACGTGATGATGGACGCTCATAATACGTACCTGACGAAGCCGAACCCGTCGATGGCGTGTAGCTACCAGAGGTACGTCCACCGTTGGGGGTAGCCGAATTGCTGTACGACCCTGACCCCCGGCTCGATCCACGACCAGAGGCATTAGGGTTCGTATAATACGTTCCATCACCAGTAGCCGAGTTATTATAAGCTGAGCCGTAGTTACCCGAACGACGACCGCCATTATAACTTGGAGCCGTATTGTTAAAGTCGCCACTGTAGCGGGCCGACGAGCTAGTTCCGCGAGGACCGTATGTGCGGTTGTTGCGGTATGGATCAGCACCCGTTACGATGTAGTTGTTGTTGATCACCGATGGACGACCGTAGTAACCACCGAACGCATACGGATTATACCCGCCGTAGCCACCGCCATAACCGAATGGGCTAAAGCCATAACCACCATACCCATACGAGCTGTAGAATGGATCGTAGAAGCCACCGCCGTAGCCAAATGGACTATAGCCGTATCCTCCGCCATATGCGTATGGGCTATACCCAAACGGACTGTACCCAAATGGGCTGTAGCCAAAGGCAGAGCCAAATCCTAAGCCCAGGCTGATGCCACTTACGAAACCGGCGTTACCCAGTCCCCAGCGATTCCAACTGTTGGCTCCGTACAGGCCCTGATTGTATCCGTTTGAATACCCGCTGGCATACGCGTCGGTAGCGCCCCAACCTGGGTCGGGTGATATACCGCGCTGTACCTGACGGGCACTCAGCTCAGAGTAATAATCAGCGTCGGTACCGGTGGTGCCTTGCTGACTATCCGTGTAATCGGGATTGAGGTTGCTGCCACGCTGCTGCGACTGGCGACGGTCGAGCCGTGAGGCCTGACGCACATCCTGCTGCGTTGTTTTTCTGTCATCGCCGGCATACACGGCTGCATCCCCTGAATTGCCATAAAGGTCATCGACCTCCCCAGCATTCTGGGCTGCCTGACGGCTGGAGCTACACGCTCCCATACCCAGCATGGCAACGACTGCCAGGTAATGCCATGTATTATTGAGTTTCATACAAACAAAGCGTTTATAGTGTCTGTAAAGGGTTAAGCAGAAACAAGGGATACACTACTGCCATAATAACCAGAATGGTGGCGGTTTGATTACAAAAATAGGATTTAAATCTATCTTTGCAACCCCTTTCTATCCTTAGACCGGGACAACTAATCAAGGTTTAATTTAAAGTTTAAAATAGTCATTGGCTACGCGTCATTGGTCACACGCTACGCTGTCATTAGTTGTACCCAGCTACCAATGACAGCGTAGCCCAATGACCAATGACGCGTAGCCAATGACCCCCTTTCATGGCTAAAGCATTACCTACGCGGGCCGAGGATTACTCGGAATGGTACAACGAACTGGTTAAACGGGCTGATCTGGCCGAAAATTCAGCCGTTCGGGGCTGTATGGTCATCAAACCCTACGGCTTTTCGATCTGGGAGAAGATGCAACGGGCACTGGACGATATGTTCAAGGAGACCGGTCACCAGAATGCGTACTTCCCGCTGTTTATTCCCAAGTCGTACCTGAGCAAAGAGGCTTCACATGTGGCGGGCTTCGCCAAGGAGTGCGCCGTTGTGACCCACTACCGCCTTAAAAACGCTGAAGATGGCTCTGGAATCATTGTTGATCCGGACGCTAAACTCGAAGAAGAATTGATCGTACGGCCAACGTCGGAGACCGTTATCTGGAGTACTTACAAAAACTGGATTCAGAGTTACCGCGATTTACCCCTGCTGATCAATCAGTGGGCTAACGTGGTGCGCTGGGAAATGCGGACGCGTCTGTTCCTGCGCACGGCCGAATTTCTCTGGCAAGAAGGGCATACTGCCCACGCCACCGCCCAGGAAGCACAGGAAGAAACCCGTCAGATGCTGGAAGTGTACGCCACATTTGCCGAAGAATGGATGGCCATGCCCGTGATTCGCGGCACCAAATCGGCCAACGAACGGTTTGCCGGAGCCGACGATACGCTGTGCATCGAAGCCATGATGCAGGATGGTAAAGCGCTACAGGCAGGTACGTCCCACTTTCTGGGTCAGAATTTCGCCAAAGCATTTGATGTGCAGTTCCTCAACAAACAGAACACCCTGGAACACGTCTGGGGTACGTCGTGGGGCTTGTCGACCAGGATGATGGGTGCGCTGGTGATGGCCCATTCCGATGATTCAGGGCTGGTTATTCCGCCGAAGCTGGCTCCGATTCAGGTTGTTATTGTGCCGATCTACCGGTCTGAGGAGCAGTTGGATGCGATCACCGACAAAGTGAAACCGCTTATCGCTGACTTGAAAAAGGCGGGCATTTCGGTGAAATACGACAACTCGGACGCCAACAAACCAGGCTGGAAGTTTGCCGAGTATGAACTGCGCGGTGTACCAGTCCGGTTGGCGATGGGTGCCCGCGATCTGGAAAACGGTACCGTCGAAATTGCCCGCCGCGACCTGAAAACCAAAGAAACCGTAGCCTTCGACGGCCTGACCGACCATATCAAAACCCTGCTCGACGACATTCAGAAGTCGATCTACCAGAAAGCGCTGGCTTTCCGGGAAGCGAATACGTTCCATGTCGATACGTTTGACCAGTTTAAAGAGCAGATCGAGAAAGGCGGGTTCATTATGGCCCACTGGGATGGTACGTCGGAAACGGAGGATGCCATCAAAGACGCAACCAAAGCCACGATCCGCTGTATTCCGCTGAACACACCTGAAGAAGCAGGTACGTGTGTTTACTCCGGCAAACCATCGAACAAGCGCGTGGTATTCGCCCGGGCTTACTAACAAATTAAAAGATAATGCCTACTGTAAAACAGGCTGACCGTGGCGGCGCAGGTACGTTCGGCCAGGCTATTACGGTAGGCATCTTGCTTTGCAAATCAACGACTTATGCAAGTAATTACCCCCGTGCTGCTCGAATCGGCCATGACCTACGCGGAGTATATGGCCCTGGCGCACGAACGGTTCGCTCAACACCTGACCACATCCGACGATTCGCATTATAATACGGAGCAGATTCTGGGCTTCACGAAGCTGAACTTCTCGCGCATTGCCCGACTGGAGAAAACGACCCATCTCACCGCCGACGTCACCGACGCGCTGGCGCAGGTACGTGAACCGTGGATCTGGCTCGTTCTGGCCGAATCGTGGTGCGGCGATGCAGCCCAGATTTTGCCCGTGATGAAGCACATAGCCGACTATTCAGGCCAAATCCAGATTCGGTTGTTGCTCCGCGACAGGAACCTTACAGTGATGGACGCCTACAAAACCAACGGAGGCCGTTCTATTCCGAAGCTGATCTGCCTGCGTCAGAGCGACCTCACCGAACTGGGTACGTGGGGGCCTCGGCCGGCGGCACTTCAGGCGGAGATGGATAGTTGGAAAACGGAAAATATACCCTTCGATCAGGTTATTGAACGCGCTCACGGCTGGTACGCTAAAGACCATACGCTTCACACCCAGGCCGAACTGGCAGTAATGATCCGGGATTGGGCGCGGCAATAATAAATAATGGCACTGCTCAGGTACGTTGCCCGGCAGGCCATTATTTACCCTTCATCAATCTACCAGCAGTTTGCCAGGTTAGTCACCAGCGAAGCCACCGTTTGCGATAGTAAGGGCATTTTTCCTGCTTTTTTAACTTTTTCTTCACCCGCTTTCTGATCGTGAGCTATCTTCCGGGATGAATTACTGGCTTACTTTTCTGTTTACGCTGATTGCAGCAATTCCTTCAACGGCACAGTTCAGGTACGTTCCCAAGCGGCCGATGCCGGGTGAGGTGGTGTCGTTTACATACACACCCAGCGCAACGCTGGTGAAAGAGACAGCCATCGAAGGCAGGTACGTGCGCTACGCTGGCCCTGCCACAATGCGCCTGAGCCAGCCCGCCACGGCCACGGCCGTACGTCAGGGAAACGATGTCATTGGCGAAATAAAGGTGCCCAAAAACACGGTTTCGGGCCTGCTAATGGCATTTCAGAGCAAAGCTAACCCCACCCTGACGGACCATAATAACGGTCATTTTTTCCCAATCATCCTCTACGATTCTACCGGTGCCATGCAGCCCCACGCTATTGGCGGGCAGGCGTCAGTATTGATTCGGACAGCCTTTCCCTACGCGCTGAACGTTAAACCCGACTGGAATTGGGCGGTTCAGCAATATGAACTGGAAATTCAGACGTTTCCGGCCAACCGCCCTCAGTATTGGGCCGACCTGGTAGCCGCGCAGATTCGGCAGCAGAAGCCGAATTATAAGAAAACAGCCCTGGCCAACATCGACACGTACCTGAAAAGCCGAAAACCGGCCCCAACGCCCGACGATCTGAACAACGCCGCCCGGCTCTACGACCAACTCAGCGAACCAGCGCTGGCGCTGGCCGTCCGCGACCGTATAAAGACCGTTGACCCAACTGGCGATGCAGCTCAGAAAGCCCGCGCCGGGGCAATACGAGCCGAAACGAATACGGCTAAAAAACTGACTGATTATGCCTCCTTTACAGCGGCATTTCCAGCGTCTCCCTATCGGCCTGTGCTGGTTAGCTCCCTTGCCGAGGCCTACTTTAAGGCGGGCCAGTTTCGGGAGCTAAACACCTTTCTGGGTCAGCAGGAGCTAAAGAATAGTGACCCTGCCCTGCTGCATAGTTTCGCTCAGCAGATGACCGACGAAGGGCGTGGCATTCCGCAAGCCGACTGGCTGGCCGACCGTGCCATTGTGGCGTTGCAACAGCGGCCACAGCCTAAAAACGGCGATTCGGAACGGCTGGCTCAACTTCGCTCCTACCAGGCTACCCTCGCTTACGCTTTTGATCAGCAGAACCGTTTGGCCCCGGCACTGGCCACGTATCGGCAAGCCCTGGAAGGGATTGAGCCAGAGACAACCGAGCCGCGTACCAACGAACGGATCTGGACTTGCGCCGTCCGCGCCAATCGTGCCGATTCGGTTTTGCCGTTCATCGAGCGGGTCGTTCGGGTGGGCCGGGTAACGCCCCGGCTCCGCGCCAGCCTCCGCGACTGGCAGGTTAAAAAACTGGGAAGCGTCGCCAAAGCCGATACGTACCTGGCTGGCCTGGAGGTAAACTACCGCGCCGACCGGCAGGCCGAACTCGCCGAATCGTTTGTGAACGAACCGGCACCAAACTTTACACTCACCACGCTTGATGGAGGCACGGTTTCGCTTGCCTCCCTTCGCGGCAAAGTGGTGGTTCTCGATTTCTGGGCAACCTGGTGCGGCCCGTGCATTGCCTCGTTTCCCGCCATGCGCAAAGCCCGCGACCATTTCAAAAACGACCCGAAAGTCCAGTTCCTGTTCGTCAATACACGCGAAGGCGGCCCTGTTAGCCGGGTACGTTCTTTTGTGGACAAACAACCGTATACCGGCGTCATTCCGCTCGATGTCAGCAAGAGAGTATCCGAATCGTACGGCGTACAGGGCCTGCCAACCAAGGTGATCATCGACCCCAAAGGCCGGGTACGTTACCGCAGCCTGGGTTACTCGGGCAACGCCGACGCAACCGCTGAAGAGATCACGCTCGTGATTGAAGCCTTAAAACAACAGTAAGTTTTCTGTTTACTATCTACTGTTTTCTGTTACTCTGCCCGGCAACGGTGCTTGCTCGAAGCGAAGCAACTGAACACGGTAGACAGTAAACAGAAAACTCCTTTATTTTTGACCCCATGAATCAATCTGTCGTTGTAATTACCGGTGCCTCATCGGGTATTGGGCAGGCGCTTGCTTTCGCTTTTGGTCGAACAGGCGCTGCTATCATTTTCTGCGGCCGTAAAGCCGATGCCTTACAAACTACTGCCGACGCTTTGACGGCAGCAGGCATCACAAACCTCCCCGTTGTGGCCGACGTAAGCGTGGAGGCCGACATGAAACGCCTGATGGAGGAGACCGTTTCCCGCTTTGGCCGGATCGATATTCTAATCAATAATGCGGGGATCAGCATGCGCGCGCTATTTGTCGATACTGACCCTGACGTGTTGCGTAAAGTAATGGATATCAACTTCATGGGAACGGTTTACGCCACGCGCTACGCCTTACCCCACATCCTGAAAACGAAGGGCTCGATAGTGGGTATATCGTCGATTGCAGGTTACAAAGGGCTACCGGTTCGCTCTGGTTATTCCGCTTCAAAGTTTGCGATGAATGGCTTTTTGGAAGCAATCCGTATTGAACTACGGTATTCAGGAGTTCACGTGCTGACGGCCTGTCCCGGTTTTACGGCATCGAACATCCGTTTTTCAGCACTCGATAATCATGGGAAAGCGACGGGCGATACCATGCGCGAAGAAGGATCGATGATGAGTTCAGAAGAATGTGCTAACCATATTTTAAAAGCCGTTCAGCAGCGCAAACGCGAATTGATACTAACCGGTCAGGGAAAACTAACCGTCTTTCTCAATAAATTACTGCCGGGCCTGGTCGACAAACTGACGTACAATACCCTGGCTAAGGAGAAAGATTCGCCTTTGAAACGAGTGTAGATATTGGCTATTGGTTACTAGTTGCTAATCATTGAATTACTGTTTATTACTTGACAACCAACCTGTTAACAAATAACTGACAATCAATATCTAATAACCAGTAACCAACAACTACCTTGTATTGAATTCTGTCTTCAGCCTATACCCTGATTGTTAAGTCGGATGCACAGTAGTCGTATACCTGTTGGTCGTATGCTCCTGGGGACAGTTATGTTCGCGCTGTTAAGCATCTATGGCTACTATTCTGGTTGTGAGCTGGTTGCCAAATGGGCTTTCGCGCATCAAACCTATTTCGAGGCCGACCAGCTCTTACTTATCACTTTACCGAAGGCCGATCTGACAGAGGCAAACGCGTTTCTGGCTGACGCAGGTGAGTTTGAATGGCAAGGGCAGATGGTTGATGTCCTTCACCGCGAGGTCCGTTCGGATACCCTATACATCTATGGTTTCCGCGACGAAGCAGAAACGAACCTGAAAAAGGAAGCGGCGTGGCTCTATCAGGATAATCCGTCGCCCGGTCAACTACCCGATGCGCGCAGCAAACGGGCAAAATGGCCGACCGTGTTCATACTGCCTGTCTCCGAGCAGGTAAACCAAACTCAGCGGCCTGCATTGCCTGAGTTACGGCTTCCGTTTACGTATACAGCGCATCACCTTCGGTCTCCATTGCTGGAAGTACCGTCGCCCCCACCCAATAGCGGACTGAATTTTTAGAGTTTTGTCTGGTTAATAGCCAGCAATCCGGTTAGGTACGTCCTTTCCGGCAGGAATTTCTTTACCTCATCAATCAACGTAGTTCATGAAATCAATTTACGTCCGGTTCTATACAACCGTATTGCTTCTACTTTGCCTTTTTCCCAGCCTGTACGCCCAACTGGTGGTAACGGGCCGAGTGGTTGACCCAACTAATAACCAGCCCATCGTGGGTGCTTCGGTACTGGTCACCGGTGCGGCCCGTGGTACAACAGCCAACGATAAAGGGCAGTTTGAGATAAGTGTCAACGAAGGTGATCAGCTACAGATTTCGGCCATCGGCTACCTTACCCAGCAGGTGACAATCAAGGCCACAACGCGCATGCTGACGGTGGAACTAGAATCGTCGAACACAGACCTGAACGAGGTGATCGTCTCCGGGTATTCGGCCCCGCAAACGCTTCAGCGGACGGCTGGTGCCGTTGGCTTAGTTACCAGCCGCGACATTCAGCGCACCAGCGGCATTCATCTACAAAATTTCGTTAACCTCATTCCCGGTGTGAAAGTGGAGATGCGGACGGTGGCCGCCGGTAACCGGATCGTGATTCGGGGCTACGGTAACCAGACGAATTTCAACGGCGTCGGGTACAAAGCGTATCTAAACGATATTCCGCTGACGGATGGCGACGGCACCACCTTCCTGGACGACGTGGATTTCACGACGCTGAGCCGGGTTGAAGTACTGAAAGGACCGGCTTCCAGCGTATATGGCAATGCCCTTGGCGGCGTTGTCAATTTGTATACAGAGCGGGCTCCGATTGGCAAAACATCTGTCAGTCAACAGCTTTTAGTGGGGTCGTATGGCCTGGTTCGCACCAACACATCGATAAAAACCGGTTCCGATAATACTAGTTTGAACATTAACTACGGCCATCAGAAATACGACGGTTTCCGGCTGCATGGCACGTCAAAAAAAGACTTCCTGACCGTCACCAGCGATACGTACCTGAGTGCAAAACGGTCGTTATTGGTCTTTGTTGGTTACACGAATTCCTACGATTTGCTATCTGGCCAGGTCGACAGCCTAAACCTGATTGTTCACCCTGATACGGCGGAGGTAGCGTATCTGGCCAATAATGCCAGCATTAAAACGGAAAGTGCCCGTATCGGCATCAGTCATAACTACCAGTTTACGGACCGCTTCTCGAACCGCACTACGCTGTTTGTGGGCGGTCAGGTTATCGACCAACCTTTTGCGGCCGGGGTCAACAAGACCAACAAGTTCAAATTTGGTGGTCGCACGGTGTTTGCCTACACCAACGAGTCGGCTTCATTACGGCCGACACTGAGTGTTGGTGCTGAGTTTCTGAAGAATTTCAACTACGCCAAAGGCTATGGCCTATCCAATGGCATTCTGGGTGCGCTTCGCTCCGATCTGGAAATACAGGCCATGCAGTACAGCGTTTTTGCGCAGGCGGCCCTTCAACTCGCCCCCCGACTTACGCTGTCGGCCAGCGCGGGGGTAAATTACGTCGAATATGGCATTACCGACATGCGCGCCAGCACGACTACGCCCCTATACGTGAACGTGTCGGGCTATGATCGGTTCAAGCCCGTGTTATCGCCTCGTGGTGCGCTGGCCTACCAGCTTACAAACGATGTGTCACTGTATGCCAGCGTGAGTCAGGGATATTCAGCACCGGCAACCAATCAGGTGGTGATTGCCCAGACTGGGGTAGTCAACTACAACCTGCGCCCGGAACTGGGCACCAGCTACGAAATAGGCAGCAAAGGCAGCCTGTTGAGCAAAGCGCTCACGTACGAAATCGCCTATTTCAGTATGGCCGTAACCGATAAGCTTGTGCCACAAAACTTCCCCGCCGCTGGCTCACAGCCCGCCTATACGCTCACGACCAACGCCGGAAAAGTGCAGCATAATGGGCTTGAACTAGCCGTGCAATATGCCTACCGCCCGCTTGCCGGAGCCGTTTCGCTGGTCCGGCCGTTTGTATCCTACACCTACAGCGATTTTTATTATCAGGATTACAAAAGCGATAACAACAGCGACAACCGGACTATCAATTACACCGGTAAAAAGGAGTCGGGCATTGCCCCAAATTTGCTCAATGCTGGAATTGATGTGGAGGTACGTCCTGGTTTTTACCTGAACGCGACGATGATGTACGTCGATAAGATGCCCATTACGCTGGCTAACGACCACTACGCACAGGCGTATACGCTCGTAAATGGGAAGCTTGGCTACCGAAGCGCATTGGGTAAGCACCTTAACCTGGATCTATATGTGGGTTCAGACAACATCCTGAGCAGCACCTACTCGTCGTTAATCTTCCTGAACCTCCCCAATCCGGCGAATAACCGACCCTTGTTTTTCAACCCCGCGCCAAAAATTACTTACTATTCAGGCGCGATGGTCAAGTATACGTTCTAAGCTGACTGGCAAACAGGCATTTTGTGTTGGTGCAATCTTCGCTAGCTCTCAACGCAAAATGCCTGTTAAATACCCTTTTACATCTCACTAACTCAAGTATTGATTCATGAAAAAACTATCCATTCTCCTGCTGCTTACCTGCCTGCTGGCATGCACTTCTACACCGAAAGACCAATCACAGACGGCGGGTAAACAGCGCATTGTCTGCGTTGCCAAACAGCTTACCGAACTGATCTACGCGCTGGGCGCTGGCGACCAACTGGTTGGCGTTGACCTGTCGAGTACGTACCCACCAGCGGCGCAGAAACTCACAAAAGTCGGGTACCACCGGATGCTCAATGCTGAAGGGATCATTGCCCTGAAACCAACAGTTGTGTACCATGATGGAAATGTGGCCCCGGAAGCGGTGATCGATCAGTTGAAAAAAGTGGGCGTGCCGATGAAAGTATTCTCCGATGCGCATTCGATTGTCGAAACCAAAGCCCTGATCGACACCCTGGCGGCTCAGTTTGGTGCCCAGAAACAGGCCGACAGCCTGAAAACGAAACTGGATACCGATCTGGCCAACGCAGCCAAGGCAGTTAAACAGTACAAGACTACGCCGAAAGTAGCCATCATCCACTTCGGCCGGGTGATCAACAACTACCTGGTTATCGGCAAGGCAGGAACGGCCTCGTACATGCTTGGTCTGGCGGGTGGCACGAACGTAATGGATACACTGAAAGGCATGAAACCACTAAGTCCGGAAATTATCAGCAAAGCGCAGCCAGACATTATTCTGGTGACTGATTTTGGCTACGACCGACTGGGGAATGCCGAGAAGCTGGCGACCCTACCGGGCATTGCGTTGACGCCCGCCGGTAAGAACAAGAAGATTTACCGCATCGAAGAACACGATCTGATCTACCTGGGGCCACGGACGGGCGAAAATGTGCAGTTGCTCATGAAATTGATTCATCAATAATGAATCTAACACTGTTAACCCCGCGAAACTGGTACGCGCTTCTGACCGGTTTACTGCTCGTAACGATTGTCGTAGCCTTACGAATCGGGGCCGTAGACCTCACCTTCGACGATATTCGCCATATTGTGCTCAATGGGTTGGGATTCTCGGCCAGTACCGTCGATCCAGTTTCGCAGGGATTATTTTTACAGATCAGGCTGCCTCGGGTGCTGCTCTGCGCTACAGTCGGCGCGGGTCTGTCGGTATCAGGCGTGCTCATGCAGGCGCTGTTTCGGAACCCCATCGTTGAGCCGGGACTAGTCGGTACCAGCTCCGGCGCAGCCCTTGGCGCGGCTCTTGTCTTCGTTCTTGGCAAGAATATTAACTGGGCTTTTACCGATGCGCTTGGCCTTTTTCTGCTACCCTGCGTCGCCTTCACGTTCGCTTTTGGTGCCACACTTCTGGTCTACCGCATTGCCTCAGCGGGCGGCAAGGTCAACGTGGCCACGATGATTCTGGCGGGCATTGCCATCAACGCGCTGGCAACGGGCGGCACGGGTTTCCTGTCTTACATTGCGCGTGATCCGCAGGCGCGGTCCATCACGTTCTGGAACCTGGGTACGTTCTCCGGGGCCGACTGGACTCAGTTTGCCATTGTGTTGCCCGTTACCGTCATCGGTATTTTGCTGGCGTTGCGCTTCACCAAGGCCCTGAACATCCTGATTTTAGGAGAAGATGAAGTGCGGCATCTCGGCTATAACATCGACCGGTTGAAAATCCAGGTGTTACTCCTGAATACATTACTGGTTGCCATTGGCACGGCAATGGTTGGCGTCATTTCGTTTGTTGGGCTGGTCGTGCCGCACCTGCTTCGGTTACTCAAAACATCCGACAATCGGTTTCTGGTCATTGCCTCGGCGCTGCTGGGCGGTTCGTTACTAACCCTGGCCGACACCATCGCCCGCCGACTGGTTGCCCCGGCCGAGTTTCCGATTGGCGTGATCACGGCTTTTGTTGGCGCTCCCGTATTTATCTGGTTACTGATGCGCAACGCGAAAGCATTTCAGAAAGGAGGATTCTATGCTTAAAGCCGACCACTTAACGTTCAAAATCGGGCAGAAAACGCTGATCGACGATGTATCGCTGACGTTGCAACCGGGCGAATTTACGATGGTGCTTGGGCCGAATGGCGCGGGGAAAAGTACGTTGCTCAAATTGCTGACGGGCACAGAAAAGCCGCAACAAGGCCAGATATGGTACGGCGACCAGCCGCTGCACTCAATTCCGCTACCCACAATGGCGCGGCAAAAAGCGGTACTGTCGCAGTTGCTCTCGCTCCCGTTCGATCTGAGTGTTGCGGAGGTAGTGATGATGGGCCGGTATCCGTATTTTGAGCTGAACCCGACCAGCCGGGATAAGCAGATTGCGGATGAATGCCTGGAGTTAGTGGGCATGCTGACGTTCAGGTCACGGGCGTTCGCCTCGCTGTCGGGTGGCGAAAAACAGAAGGTACATCTGGCGCGGGTACTGGCGCAACTCCACCGCCAACCGGCCGACGACAGCACGAAATACCTTTTCCTCGACGAGCCAATTTCGGCGCTGGACATTCACTTCCAACACCAGATTATAAGCCAGGTACGTGATCTGGCCGCCCAAAACATGATGGTGTTCGTTATTGTACACGACATCAATCTGGCCTTACAATATGCTCAGCGGGTGATTTTGATGGATAATGGTCGAATCGTCGGCAATGGAGTGCCCAACGAAGTGCTCACGCAGAGTGCCATTGAAACGGTATTCCAGCTAACGCCTTACTTTATGACGCATCCCGGAACGGGCAGACGGGTGATGCTGGTGTAGGTACGTTGTCGTTGATTCATACCGACTTGATGAAGCTCACAACGCGTTCGGCTTCATCGAACCCTACCTGCCGATGAAACGCCTGACTGGCAACATTGTCAAGTTGCACGTCGGAGGCGAGTTCGCTACAACCCTGATGACGAGCCCACTCTTCGGCGTATTCGATCAATTGCCGACCGCAGCCTTTTTGGCGGAAATCAGCCCGCACAAATACGCCTTCCACATAGGCTACCGGTCTTTTCGTCGCGCCAGGTACGTAATCGTAACGAAGCGACAGGTTTATGAAACCAATTGCTTCCCGGTCGTCATTCCGCAGCAGAAAGGCGGCTTCAATGGGCGATCGCTGTATCGCTGTCAGGGCGTCGGTCATCTCGTCGGTTTCGTAATCGGGCCACAGTTGACATGCCAAATCGAACCACTCCTGAAAATCTGATGGGGTTACTTCCCTGATGCTCATCTAGTTTACTGTAAACTGACCCTATAAGGTCTTCGAGACCTTATAGGGTTCACTGCCTCAGATTATCGGTTATTACGGGGGCCACGGCCTTCCCGCATACGGTTCCGCTGTTCGTCGCGCATGGTTACATACTGCTGATACTGGTCTTTACTAAGTACCGCTTTCAGTTCGCCATCTTTGGCTTCCATCGTCTCACGGGCCTGTTTCATCATGCCACGATTCCGGTCGCCGGATGTCATCATCTTCTGGGCTTCCTGGGCATATTTAAGGTTAATAGCGGCTACGCTCTTTTCCTGTTCAGCCGTTAGGGCCAATTGCGTCTTCATCTGAGCGGTCTGACGTTCGGCCCGTTGCTCGGGTGTACTGGCGGCCATGCGCTCACGGCGTTCAGCCCGATTATCAGCCGTAGGCGGTGTAGTCTGAGCATAGGCCTGTACTGAAACAAAAGCGCCGACAAGCACCGTGAGCATTAGGTTGGTTTTCATACTGATTAATTGTTGTAGTTGGTGAAAGAAAGACCGCCAATCAGCGGCCCGGCACTTATATGAATGCGAATTAGATGAAAAACTTGCGCAGGCTAGTCACTTTTTTGGTCGCGCCGGGCTTGCAATCTACCGCGAAGGCCGGGATTATTCAGTCCCTGCCCAACCCGGCGGATGAGTTGATCGAACTTTATCTGCTGCTCCGGGGTGCAAAGGGAACGTACCTGCTGCCAATGCCGGAACCGAATTCGGGTGACCTGTCTATTCTGCCGAAACATCGCTTCACTTAACTGGTCCAGTTCAGCATCGGTCACCAGCGTGTCTTTGATTTTGTCGAGCAGTGTCGTTCGCAGTACCCGCAAACTATCTTCGTGGGGCTTTGCCTGCTGGCGAAGTTGCACCCGACTCTGGCGATAGGCTTTCCGCTGCTCGGGGGAAAAACCTAGTTGCTTCACCAGCATCGCCTCTGGCAGTGGGCGGTTGGTCCTGGCGGTATTTAGTCGGCGCACAACCCAGCCTACAGTCAGCAGATTCAGGCAGAGTAACAGCCCGATGGCTGCCCACAGCCAGTAAAATTTCCGTTTTGTTTCCATGCGCTTACCAGTCCAGTACGTTAGCATCGAAGCCCCATTCCGACGGCAGGCTGGTTGCTTCCTGCTCCTGTTCATCTCGGGCCATCTGTTCACGGACATACACAACCGCCGACAGGTTCAGCACCAACACGAGCCCCAGTGAAGCAACCACCCAGGCAGGTCGGAACACCCAGGTTGTGGGCGTTGCCGACGTCAGTCGCTGACGGAGGTGGGCTTCTACCCGCGTGCTGAAAAACGGGTTGGGGTTGGCCCGTTCCAGGCCATCTATTGAGCGAAGTGTCTTCTCGACTTCTTCTTCACGTTGCGATTTCATGTTCATTATCTGTTTCAAGCCAACCAAAAACTACGCCTTGTCTGCTTCATAATACGTTCGTAACCAGTTCCGTAGATTAACCTTTGCCCGGTGAATCAGCGACTCGACCGACGAGAGCGATACCTGCATGACCTCGGTAATTTCCTGATAGCTCAAGCCTTCAATCTGATGCAGCGTAAAGGCGATTTTCTGCTGATCGGATAGCCGGGCAATGGCCGCAAACAGTACTTTTGACCGCTCCTGTTGCTCCAGCTTTACGCCCGGATGCACAAAATCGACCGGGTGAAGCCTTTCGTCCAGCCCCGCATCTCCGTCGGACGAAAACAGCGACTTGAAAAACGCAAACCGTTTGCGAGCATGTCGTTTTCGATACGCTTCCAGTGCCTTGGTTGTGGCGATCCGGTAGATCCAGGCTGTCAGTTTTCCGTCTCCGCCAAACGAATGAATCGACTCATAAATCTGAATAAATACCTCCTGCGCCACATCTTCCGCTTCGTCGGGTTGCCTCACGATGGTCAGCACCGTATTGTATACACGTTGCTGGTACGTTTCGACCAATCGCCGAAACGCACTGGGGTCGCCCCGCTTTAATCCGGTAATGAGTTCAGGTACGTCCAAACGGGTGTTGATGGGCTACAGTGATTAAATGCAGATTGGCCGGTAAAACTTGCGGGCAAGGGTAAACTATTTTCAGGCTTTTTTCGCTGGTGCCAGGTTTCTGTTTCAAATCCAGGTACGTTACTCGCCGTTGGTCAGATAAAAAAGTTTTAGACCAACCCGCAAGTTTTTTCCGGCAATGGCATTTTATGAGTAGATGGACACCGAATGAGTATCAGGAGTCCTACACACAACGTTGACGAACAACAACTGATGAAAACTGCAAAAATTGCCTCGTTTCTCTTTCTGGGCATCAGCCTACTTACTAACCAGTTAGCTGATGCACAACGCATTATAGTACGTGTCAATCCGCGGCCACGCCCGATTTATGTGGCCCCAAGACCCGTTTACGTGGCACCACGGCCGGTATATATAGCCCCCCGACCTGTTTACGTAGCGCCACAACCTGTTTATGTGACTCCTCGACCAGTGTACGTTGCACCGCGCCCGGTCTATGTAGCTCCTCGCCGGGTGGTGTACGCCGCGCCGCGTCGGGTATATGTTGCCCCACGTCGGGCATATCGGTTACGGTAATACATTTATGCTCAGAGGATTGTAGATATTTCTTGTAATCCTGTCAGAAAACCAGTTTGTAGTCCACTCACTATATCCTTACCAGTATGCGTTCGATCAGTAAACAACAGCAAATTCAGCACCTGTTTTGGCGGGCCGGCTTCGGTGCCACCCCTGCTGTGGTGCAACGGGAAAGCCAGCGGTCCATCAAGAAAGTGGTGCGTGACCTGATCCATAGCGACCAATCGTTTGCTCCTCTGACGGTGGTTGATACCTCGCAACTGGTTGACCGGAAAGACCTGCAAAACATGGTTCGCACGGGCCTGATCGACCGCACGATGCTGAAGCAGCGGCTGAAAGAAAATACGGAGCATATTCGGGATCTGAATGTGCTTTGGGTCGAACGAATGGGCAGCAGTCAGGATGTGCTTCGCGAAAAAATGGCCTTGTTCTGGCATGGTCATTTTGCCTGTCGCGTACTTAATCCGGTGGCTGTTCAGCAGTACCTCAACACCATTCGGAAACATGCGCTGGGTACGTTCGGCGATCTGTTGATGGCCGTTTCCAAAGAACCGGCGATGCTTCAGTTCCTGAACAATCAGCAGAACCGTAAGAACGCGCCAAACGAGAATTTTGCGCGCGAAGTGATGGAACTGTTCACCCTTGGCCGAACCGATTCGGGTGCCGACGGATCAGCCAACAACTACACGGAAGCTGACGTAAAAGATGCCGCCCGCGCCTTTACCGGCTGGGGATTCAACGCCCAGGGCGAATTCATGTTCCGCAAAAACCAGCACGACGATGGGCTGAAAACCATCTTCGGGCAGTCGGGTACGTTCGCTGGCGAAGATGTGATCCGACTATTGCTGGAACGGAAGCAAACCGCCCGCTTTATCACCACCAAACTGTACCGGTTTCTGGTCGATGAGCAAGCAGCTAATGCCACGGCCAGAGCCCGAATCGACACGCTGGCCGACCGATTTTATAACAAGGGCTATGACATTGCCGACCTGCTGGAGAGTATCCTGACGGCCGACTGGTTTTACGAACCCGCCGTGGTTGGCAACCGTATTAAATCACCGGTTGACCTGCTGGCGGGCATGGAACATGCGCTGGGTCTGCAATTCGAACAAAAGCAGTCGCTCATTTTTATTCAGCGCACGCTCGGGCAGGTCTTGCTGTATCCGCCAAACGTAGCAGGCTGGCCGGGCGGGCGTAACTGGATCGACAGTTCAAGCTTACTTTTCCGCATGAAACTCCCCGACCTGTTGCTTCAGGCTGGCCAGGTAACGATCAGGCCCAAAGAAGACGGCGATGTGAACACTGAACTGCTGTCTAAACGCGGAAAAGGGTCTATGCAGGCTTCGGCAGACTGGAAAGCATTTGAAGACGCGTTTGCCAGCGTGAGCACCGACAAACTCCCCGACGAACTGGCCAGTTACCTGCTTCAGCAGCCGTTGGGTGCGGCCCAGCGGGCGGCCGTTGTGAAACGAATTAAGCCCGACAGTTCCAGAAGCGAACAGATCAGGCTGTTAACAGCCACTATCATGGCTCTCCCCGAATATCAACTTTGCTAATCCCGGCAACATCATGCAACGCAGAGACTTTCTAAAAAAATCAGCCCTCACTACCGCCGGGACCATGCTGATCCCGCATTTTTTGAAGGCCTACGAACTGAACCAGTTGGGCATGGCTCCGGCAACGGGTAAAACCCTGGTTATCGTGCAGTTATCGGGTGGCAACGACGGCCTGAACACGGTGGTCCCCTATCGCAATGACATTTACTATCGCGAACGCCCTACGCTTGCTATTCCGCGCGATAAAGTCTTGTCGCTCAACGACGAAATCGGTTTTAACCCCGCGCTCGAATCACTGAAATCACTGTATGACGACGGGTTGGTGACGGTGATCAATAATGTTGGTTATCCCAATCCCGACCGGTCGCATTTCCGGTCAATGGATATCTGGCAAACCGCCAGCGACTCCGACAAATACGTATCAACGGGCTGGCTGGGGCGCTATCTGGACGCCAGTTGTAGCGGCACCGATGGGTGTCAGCCGCACAGGGCCGTTGAGGTCGACGACACGCTTAGCCTGGCCCTGAAAGGCTCGCACGTGAACGGACTAGCCATGCTAAATCCGCAAAAATTATACAATCAGACGCGGGGTAGCCTGATCGAAGGGTTGGCAAAAACCAGCCATGACGAGCCTACCAATGTATCGTATCTGTATAAAACACTAGCCGAAACCGTCTCTTCGGCGGCCTATGTGTACGACAAATCGGCCCGGTCGGCCAGCCCGGTAAGCGCGACGAAAGGAACGTACCCAACCAATGAACTGGGCAGCCGGCTAAAAACGGTTTCTGAATTGATTCAGTCGGGAGTGAGTACCAGCGTGTATTACATCTCGATTTCCGGCTTCGATACGCACATCAACCAGCCGAACCAGCAGGAACGTCTGTTGCGGCAATACGCCGATGCCGTGAAGGCGTTTATGGGCGATATGAAAGCAACGAACCGGCAGAACGATGTGCTGCTGATGACATTTTCGGAGTTTGGTCGACGAGTGAAACAGAACGCCAGCAACGGCACCGATCATGGCACGGCCAATAACGTATTCCTCGTCGGCGGCGGATTGACTCCGGGCAAAGTATTCAACGAAGCCCCTAACCTGACCAGCCTTGACGAGGGCGATCTGAAATACACCGTTGATTTCCGTAACATCTACGCCACCCTCCTCCGCGACTGGCTCAAAGCCGACGATACAGCCATCCTGGGCCGTAAATTCGATACGCTCGGTTTCGTTTAAGTGGTCCTGTCACGATCACGAATGAGCTGGGTACGTATCTGTCTAGTCAGTTACGGCTTTTTAGCGCCATCTTCTCACTCAGGCACCGCCCTCCGTTGGGGAAGTTGTTGCTGTAGTTTGTCTGCCCGTTCGGGCCACTCGGCGGCGTCATGAATGCGAAAACGCGGGCCACCAACTTCCAGAATTTGGCGAATACGCTCTACCGGTGTATTCGCCAACTGCTTGAACGTACGTATGCCACCGGCAATCAGCAAGGCAGCTACGTCCGGCCCAATTCCTTCAACGGTAACAAAATTGTCAACCATATCAGCGGTTGACTGGCCAGCGGCTGGCTCCTCAATTGATATTACTTCAAGATGCGTACCATCTTTTTCGTTGGTAATGTCGATGGTTTCGGCCGTCACGCCGTCTATTGTGTCGATTGTATCGGCCAGTTCGATGATCGACTTGTTGGGGCCAATAAAGATATCGAGCGTCGTGTTGGCATCGATAATCCGTGATTCATCGGGTTCGTTATCGTCGTCGGTCGCTGGTGAGTGCGTTGTCATCCTGAGTAGCCGTTTAGTTTATAACTAACTACTCTGACGGACAACGGCTGTTCAGGCGACTTACGGAGCGGACTGTTAACGGGCAGGTACGTTACCTGATATGCAGCGCAATCAACGCCAGAATGGCGGGCAACGCCTGCACGAAGAAAATTTTCCGGCTGGCCGTTAAAGCGCCATAGATGCCCGCGATGATGACACAGCTCAGAAAGAAGATGGCGATATAGAATTTCCAGGCTTCGTCGGTAATAAAAAACGTCCAGATCAGCCCGGCAGCCAGAAATCCATTGTACAGGCCCTGATTGGCCGCCAGTCCTTTTGTTGGCTTGAACAGTTCGGCAGGCATCGCACCTTTGAAAATAGCTTTACCTCTGGTTTCCCAGGCAAACATCTCGAACCAGAGAATATACAGATGTTCAAGAGCGACAAAGGCAATCAGGATGGTGGTAATAATAGTCATATGCTAGTGGGCTTTAAGTAGTGGAGGTACTTTTTTTCGGATTACGACCGGAAAATTAACCAAGTAATCCGTAGTCACCTAGAGGATGCCCCGGTAATTAACCCTACATTTGATCATATCTTAAAACCAACGAATTATGGAAAAGAAAGTAGGATTGCTTGTTCGCTTAGTGGCGAAACCCGGTAAAGAACAGGCTGTTTCTGATTTCCTGGCGAGTGCGTTGCCATTGGCCAACGTTGAGTCAGATACGGTGACCTGGTATGCCATGCAACTGGACGCTGGTACCTTCGGCATCTTTGATACCTTTCCCCATGAAGAAGGTCGTCAGGCGCATTTGAGCGGCCCAATCGCAGCGGCTTTGATGGCTCATGCCGATGAATTACTAGCCGAAGCACCAGACATTAAACCCATCACAGTGCTTGCCTCGAAATAAATCTATTTAACAATTCCCGGTAACCAGCGTTAAGGGCCTTCCACAGATCGGAGGCCCTTTGTGCGTTATACACAGCCACAGAAACTACAGAAACAGGCCTGCCCTTCATCCGGCAATGCCCGTTTACAGAAAGAATTGACCGTTCATACAATTCGGGCAACGTATTCAGCATCTGATCGTCTTTGAGTTACCTGACAATAACAGGTTATTCCTTACTCATAAACGGTTACGATAATGAACGCGCTTATCTTTTCTCTTCTACTGACGCTGACCGTCAGTCCCACTACGTTGGCCGGTCCGATCCGGCAGAATAAACGCGACCACCCGACAAAACTTGTTCGCTTTGATGTGGGTGCCCTTATTACCGGAAGTGGCAAACTGCGCGTCAATGTAGACAAGCAGTTAGGCGGTCAGGTATACGTTCAGTTGCTGGACCGAAGTGGTCATGTATACTACAACCACACGCTATATGCCGATGAGGAATTCATTCGCCTCAACATGGACCTGAGCCATTTATCGGCTAATGACTACGTTCTGAAAGTGTCGAACGGCTTAGAAATGCTTACACGGGAAATCAAAATCACTACCGTGCAGCCAATTCAACAGGTACGTTCCATTACGATACAGTAGGCTATTATTGGATGTTGGATAGTGAATAAAAAGAGTCCAGTAGTTAATATTCAATAGGTAATTCAGTTGAATTACTTATTGATTCACGCGTATATATTTCTCGATAATTACGTGGTCGACGTTTAATTTTTCCACCTTCTCAACGCCGCGCTGAATCAGGGTGTCGTTGAGAAAGTGGACCGTGAATTCAAATGTATTTCCCTCCCACTGTTTATCCGTGAAATAGTCCAGGTGTTCCGTATAAACATTTCCGTCAAGCGTGTATTTTCCACCTCCTGCACTAAAAGGAGCAGCCGCCGAATCTGAGGCAGCACCGATAGCGTGATTCAGGAAAGCAAAGTGCGTATCGTTGATAATCTTGATCATTTTTCGTTTCGGGTCAAACGTAGACTCGCTTTTCCCCTTCTCGATACTCGTTGCCGAAACCAGTTCCCAGGTGCCAACGATCGAGGTTGGCTTCTCTGGTTTAGCACAGCCTGCCAGCACAAAAGTAAGGATCAACAAGCGTGTATTTTTATAGATCATGGTAGTTTTTTTCAGTTAATTTTTAGCAGATCAATCTGAAATACGAGAATTGAATTAGCCGGAATATCTGCTTGCTCCTGAGCGCCGTAGGCCAGGCTGGGCGGCAGATACAGCATGATACTTCCACCGGGTGCCACCAGTGGAATACCTTCCTGCCAACCCAGCACCAGTTGATTCAACCCAAAACTGACGCCATCTGCACTATCGAAGGACGTGCCATTGGTAAGCTGTCCTTTATAATTAACGGTTACGTTGGAACACACGGTTGGCTTAGCGCCTTTACCTGGGTTCTTGATGGAATAATAAAAACCGCGCGCATCGGCAGTAGCCTTAATCTGGTTTGCGTCGATGTATTGTTTAAGCGTAGCTACCTCTTCTTCAGGCGCTCTGATATCAACTGGCGGCTGTGTACACGGGCTCTGTTCGCCCGACTGACATGTACAAAAAAGCCAGGCTACGGCCAGCCAGGCTATGTTCCATTTTTTCATGCGTTGTATCATGATGGCAAGTTACGCCTTTTCAAAATGTGTATCGTCAGATATCATATTCGATGAATTCCATCCGGTTGCCGAACGGGTCGCGGATGAAGAACCGTCGGCGCCCGTCGATGTCAGATGAGTACGTGATCTCAACGCCTTTTTGGTCTAATTCCTGCCGCGCTGCGTCCAGGTCAACCACTTCAAAAGCGGGGTGCCGAAGGGAATAACTGGCACCTGCTTCTTCGCGCAGATGCAGTTGAATATCGGCGATCTCGAACCAGATCGCGCCACCGGGATGAGTACCCGGAATTTCCGTCAAGCCAAGCACCTGCGTATAAAAAGTCCGCGCGTCTTCTGTTTTCTGCTCTGGTATGGATACCAGCACATGGTCGAGTCGTTTGAATTGAATCATTTGGCCATAAACATAGAGAAAATACGAATTGGATTACCTGCCTGTCACGGTAAAACGTACCTACACAAAAAGCCCGCCGAAGCGAGCTTTTCTGTAATCTGTTTAGTCTGCTACTACCTGCCCGGACGCGGGACCGCCCGCAAGGCGGGGTTACCCCAGGTACGTCTTCAACGCTTTTGAACGTGAGGTGTGACGCAGGCGACGAATGGCTTTCTCCTTGATCTGACGAACGCGTTCGCGGGTCAGGTTAAACTTCTCACCGATCTCTTCCAGCGTCATAGCGTGTTCGCCGTTCAGACCGAAATACAGTGTAATCACGTCGGCTTCACGCTGCGTCAGCGTGGAGAGGGCGCGTTGCACTTCTTTGCGGAGCGAATCGTTGATCAGGCCAGAATCAGGCTTGTCTTCACCGTCGTTTTCCAGAACGTCGAGCAGGCTATTTTCTTCACCCTGAACAAACGGCGCATCCATCGATACGTGCCGACCCGAAATCTTAAGTGTATCGACTACCTCGGCTGGTGAAATCTCCAGTACGGCAGCCAGTTCTTCCGGCGAAGGCTCGCGCTCGAATTTCTGCTCCAAATCAGAGAAGGTCTTCGAGATTTTGTTCAGCGAACCAACCCGGTTCAGGGGAAGACGAACAATACGAGATTGCTCGGCCAGGGCCTGCAAAATCGACTGGCGAATCCACCAAACGGCGTACGAAATAAACTTAAAGCCACGCGTCTCATCAAAACGCTGAGCGGCTTTGATCAGGCCGAGATTTCCCTCGTTGATCAAATCGCCCAGGGAGAGACCCTGGTTTTGGTATTGCTTGGCAACCGACACGACGAAACGTAGGTTGGCCTTCGTTAATCGTTCCAACGAGAGTTGATCACCTTCCCGAATTTTCTGGGCAAGGGTCACTTCTTCGTCGGGCGTCAGCAGGTCAACCTTACCAATCTCCTGGAGGTACTTATCCAGTGACTGACTTTCGCGGTTGGTAATCTGTTTTGAAATTTTTAGCTGTCTCATGTATCTGCTGAGGATGGTGTCACACGGGCGTAAATACCCGTATGACGGCACACGTGCTTATCTTGTCAACAATCTATGCTTTGGTATTGTTCTCTGGGCGAGGTAAGAGTGCCTTACGAGATAAACGGTATTTTCCCGTCTTTTTGTCAATCTCAACCAACTTAACCCGAACCGTTTCACCTACCTGGAACACACCGTCCATGGTTTCGAGACGCTCCCATTTCACTTCCGAGATATGGAGCAGACCATCTTTACCCGGCAGGAATTCAACGAAGGCGCCAAACGGCTGGATCGTCTTCACTTTACCGTCATAAATCTCGCCTACCTCGGCTGTTGCCGTAATGCCTTTCACACGGCTAACGGCTTTGTCCATGCTCTCTTTGTTGGTGGCATAGATGCTGACAAAGCCAGACCCTTCGCGCTCTTCGATGTTGACCGTGGCCCCCGATTCGCGCTGAATTTCCTGAACAACTTTACCACCGGGCCCGATTACTGAGCCGATCTGATCCTGCGCAATCTTAATTACATAAGCTCGTGGTGCGAATGGTTTCAGGTCGGGCTTCACAGCGTCGAGCCCTTTCTTCATTTCGCCCAGGATGTGTAACCGACCAGCACGGGCCTGATTCAGGGCTTCGGTCAGAATTTCATATGACAGACCGTTCACCTTCATGTCCATCTGAACAGCGGTAATGCCTTTTTCCGTACCCGTCACTTTAAAGTCCATGTCGCCCAGGTGATCTTCATCGCCCAGGATGTCTGACAGAACGGCGTATTTGCCCGTGGCTTCGTCTGAAATCAAGCCCATTGCAATACCGGCTACGGGTGCTTTGATTTTGATACCGGCATCCATCAGCGCCAACGTACCTGCACAAACTGTCGCCATCGATGACGAACCGTTTGATTCCAGAATATCGGATACAATACGGATCGTGTACGGGTTGTCGGCACCTTCGGGCAGCATGCCTTTCAGCGCGCGGTGAGCCAGGTTACCATGACCAATTTCGCGGCGGCTGGCGCCCCGGTTTGGCTTCACTTCGCCGGTCGAGAAACCGGGGAAGTTGTAGTGCAAGAGGAATTTGTTGTATCCCTGCGTCAGGGCCTGATCAACAATCTGCTCGTCGAGTTTGGTACCTAGCGTAACGGTCGTCATCGACTGCGTTTCGCCACGCGTAAACACGGCCGAACCGTGGGCACGGGGCAGGTAATCTACTTCGCACTGAATCGGGCGAATCTCGTCGAGTTTCCGGCTATCGAGGCGGTAACGCTCGTTCAGAACCAGGTTCCGTGAGGCTTCCCAAACAACGTCGCTGAAGTAGGTCTTCACCAGTGATGTGTTCACTTCAGTACCTTCTGGCAGCGAGGCAATGTATTCTTCACGAACTGCCTTGAACCCTTCCGAACGGGCTTTTTTGCTCGCCTGACCTTTCAACGCTACTTCGTATACCTTGTCGTACGTGGCCGCGTGCACCGCTTTCCGAAGTTCTTCGTCATGCGTTTCGTGGTTGTAGGTACGTTTCTCGGTCTTGCCAACCTTTGCTTCGAGTTCTTTCTGAGCCGCACACTGCGCTTTGATGACGTCGTGGGCAATCTTCAGCGCCTCAACCACTTCGGCTTCCTGGCATTCTTTCATTTCACCTTCAACCATGTTGATATCGTTGGCGTTGGCCGCTACGATCAGGTCTAGGGTGGCGCGCTCCAGTTCTGAAGCGAGCGGGTTTACTTTATATTGTCCGTCGATTTTGGCAACGCGCACTTCCGAGATCGGCCCATTGAAGGGAATATCCGAAACGGCCAGCGCAGCAGAGGCTGCCAGTGCAGCCAGTTGATCGGGCAGCACTTCGGGGTCGGCCGAGATCAGGGTGATCATCACCTGCGTGTCGCCGTGGAAATCTTCGGGGAAGGTTGGCCGCAGGGCACGGTCGACCAGGCGGGAAATCAGGATTTCGTAATCCGACAGCCGGCCTTCACGGCGCTGAAAGCTACCAGGAATGCGACCCGCTGACGCGAATTTCTCCTGATAATCAACCGATAAAGGCAGGAAGTCGATGCCTTCGCGGGCATCTTTAGAGGCAACTACGGTGGCTAACAACATCGTGTCGCCTAACCGGACAACAACCGCTCCGTCGGCCTGACGGGCTAGTTTGCCGGTTTCAATGGTAATTTCCCGTCCATCGGGAAGCGCAACCGTTTGCGTGGTGACTTGAAACATACAACAGATTTGGATTCTCGCTACAACAGCTTTAAAACATCACTTTGACTCACTCCTACCGCTTTCACCACAAAAAAGAAAAACGCCAGATAAACCGGTTCACAAACTGGAAGGTTTTTCCCTTCACAAAGCAGACTCACTGCTACGACAACCTGATACTGGACACTTCTTGATTACGACTGCGAGCAGCCAAAGGGGCGGAAACAGACGCTAACCTCTGTACTACAACTTAGACGAATAATTTACTGAATAGGCACAACTGAGTTGGCACAATTGAATTGGTACATAAGAAAAACAGGGAACTCGCTAGCGAGTTCCCTGTTTTTCGACAACCAGTCCGCTTATTTACGGATGCCAAGGGCGGCCAATACAGCCCGATAGCGGTTGATATCTTTACGTTGGAGGTAATCCAACATGCTACGACGCTTACCTACCAGTTTCAGCAATCCCTGACGGGTGCTGTAATCATGCTTGTGCACTTTAAGGTGCTCAGTCAAATGAGAGATCCGGTACGTAAACAACGCAATCTGAGATTCTGCTGAACCAGTGTCCCCCGGACTTTTTTGGGCACCCTGGGCAGCGAAAATTTCCTGCTTTTTTTCTGATGGTAAATACATCGTCAGACAGCTTTTTGTTTACAAAATGATTTTACAGCCGCAAAGGTAGTCAATCAATGCTCAATTATCAATGAGCATTGATCAATTACGGAGCCTACGGCTTGGTTTCTAGTCGGTCGTTCTGCAAAGCCATCGATACTTGGTCATTGTTCACTGATAATTGCCGTAGCTCCTTTGTCGTTTTCCTCGATCCGTCGTGGCTCCAGCCGGGGGGGCCGAAGAGGTAGCCGAGGGCGTTGCGAAGAGAACCGGCATGGCGCAGGTCGCGAGCTATATCCTCCCATTCGTGGAAAGCAATCTTTACCGGGTTGTAGGAGCCTACATTCTTGGTGAGGCCATACGTGGGTCGGTGCTGCTCCGGCTCGAAGGTGCCGAACAGGCGATCCCAGATGATGAGTACCCCCGCGTGGTTTTTGTCCAGGTACGTTAGATCCGAACCGTGATGAACCCGGTGGTGCGATGGCGTATTGAATACCCATTCAATGGGCGCAGGAAACCGGTTAATCAATTCGGTGTGAATCCAGAATTGGTAGAGTAAGCTGATCGACTGCATAGTCATAATGGCCAGCGGTGAAAAGCCGATCAGGGGTAACCAGAGCCAGAAAATGAATGATCCCGTGATGGTGCCCGTCCAGGTCTGGCGCACAGCCGTGCTCAGGTTGTACTTCTGCGACGAATGATGCACCACATGCGACGCCCAGAACCAGCGGCTTCCGTGGCTGATGCGGTGGAACCAGTAATAGCTGAAATCTTCGGCAAAAAAGAGCACAATCCACGGCCATACCTGCGCCATATCGATCGTGAACAGCCGGAACTGATACACCAGTGTATAGGCAGCCAGCGCAAAAGCCTTCCCTACGAAGCCGACGATCACGCTGCCAATGCCCATTGTGATGCTACTCGCACTGTCTTTGGCCTCGTAATGGTCGCGTTGTTGCCAGGCTGTGATAGCCACTTCGGCAGCGATCAGTATCACAAAAGCTGGAATGGAGTAATTGACCAGATCGTTCATATTCTTTCAAGGATTCATACAAATCTAGGTACGTTCCAGCAAAAAAACACCCGCCACAACAAGCAGTTGAGCGGGTGGGTAGTGTATTGCAAGCCAAAGCGGCTGCCAACATCAATTTACTATCACGGAAGGCTGATCTGCTTCAGCGAGACATTAACGGCCAACGACGTAGGCAAATATGTTGAGAAAGTTAACTGTGTATTGGTGCGCCAGTCCAACCGAGTCTGATAGGATAGGCGTTCATCAGCACTCGTAAGCTGGTTGATCTTAAGCGTTTTGAGGTTCATGACCCAGATGGCATTATATCCAGACCTGTCACTGACAAAGGCAAGCTGCTGACCATCGGGTGAAAATGATGGTCGATTATCATACCAGTCAGAAGCTAAAAGTGGAGTAGGGTTTCCTCCATTAAGCGGAACTCGAACGAGGTTATAAGCGGTGCGATTGGCAGAAGGAACATCTTTCTGTTGGGAAACTACAATGTATGTATCGTCTGACGACCAATCTATTTGATCTGAGTACAACCCACCCAAAGACGAACCTAGACGAGACGCTCCTCCATTTGATACTGACACTATCCAGAGTTCTGCTCCATTGGCAACGTAAGCCAACTTTTTACCATCACTAGACCATTCGACGGTAAAGATGGATCGTTGTGTATCCAACAACTTTACTGTCCCAGAGTCTACATGTTCAATGAATACCTGCGTACTATAGCTGGTGTTATTATTCCTGCCTCCTAAAAAAGCTACATATTGGCCATCTGGTGATAAAACCGGCATTGTACCCACGCTTTTCAGGGTACGTACACTGCCATCAGACCGTCTCACTTCTATTCCGGCAATCCCCTCGTAGACCAAACTTGAACCACCCCAGGCACCATAGGCAATGTACGGAGTATTGGATGGGAACAGTAATAATGCTGTACTTAACGTACCGACATTGGTGGTGACTACCCTGGAGCCACTACTGGCCAGTTTCGGATGGGTTGCCTTTACCTGAGCGTATACCGTTTTCCCTGAAGTCAGGTTCCGAAGTGTATATTGCTGCACGTCTCCATTCACAACGGCTACTCTCACCAGGTCCTTTTCGCTTTGCTCCGACATATAGATTTCATACTGAGTCGGACTGACCGGTTTAGGGCTGCCAGGCGTGCTATACATCCCTTCTTCGAAATAGAAAGTAGGGGCCCACTTCATTACTAGCCCATCGGGAAGTGGCTCTACACCCAGGGATAGACTTTTTAAGTACCCGCTTGGCGCAACCTCATTGGATTTACACCCAATTACCAGAATCGTAAAGAGGCAAATAAGTAGCTTGTAATTCATAATGTCGGCTTAGTTGACTGCATATTTCCCCGAGACCCAGATTCAGACGGCCTGGTTGCAAAGCTATGTGTAACTAGATCATTCCATTATTACTGCCAAATGCCGCTCAGCTACATACAGGCAGCTAGAGCGGCATTTGGGAGCAGTACGGTCTATATGCTTTACACCAGCGTAGCGGTCAGTGTCACCTTAATATCGGGTGACAGCGCGCGCGAGATGATGCAGTTTTTCTTGGCATCGTTGGCGATCTCTTCGAATTTGGCCTGATCGAGGCCGGGTACGCTACCCGTCAGCACCAGATCTACAGCAGTGATGGTTAGCGTGTCCATGTCCATTGTCAAAACGGCTTTCGTTTCCAGATTGGTTGGGGTAAAACCCTGCTGGCCCATCGTGGCTCCGGTGGCCATAGTGAAACAACCCGCATGAGCAGCGGCCAGTAGTTCTTCGGGGTTTGTGCCCGCACTACCGTCTTCGCTCAGGAAACGGGTTTTGAATGAAAAGGGAGTGTTGTTCAATACGCCTCCCGTGGCCGATAATGAGCCGGTACCTTCCTGTAGGCTGCCCGACCAGGTGGCCGATGCTCTGCGTTTTGCTTGTGCCATGATTGTGGTTAAAAATGAGCGTCAGGTATATGACGTTGCCACTTAAACCAGCAGCATAGCCCAGATTGTTTCATTGGCGCATCGACTTTATCGATCATTCATTGATAACAGCACCAGACGCACCACTTTTTGCCACTTTCGAAACCAAGCCCGCCCTACCCGCTGTTACTTCGGCATAGCAAGTTCTAACTACTCCATTATAAATGCGTATTGTAAGCAGGAATCTCAAGAAGAGTGATTACGCCGATTTGAAAGAGGCCATGATCGAGTCGTACAGTGGTATCGGTGGCGATTATTGGGAGAAAAACCTGATCGATAAACTTGTCAATATTTTCCCCGACGGGCAGTTCTGCGTGGAAGTCGATGACAAGGTGGTTGCGTGCGCGCTGGCTATCCGGGTGAAGTACGCCGACTTTGGTGATAATCATACCTTCGAGGAAATTACCGGTGAATACACCTTCGATACCCACACCAACAAAGGTGACTGGCTCTACGGTATCGAGGTATTCGTTCACCCCGACTACCGCGACCTGCGGCTGGGTCGCCGCCTCTACGACGCCCGGAAGGAACTATGCGAACAGTTGAACCTGAAAGGCATTCTGGCAGGGGGCCGGATTCCCAACTACCGGAAATACGCCGACGAACTATCGCCCCGCGAATTCATCACGCGGGTGAAACAGAAAGATATTTACGATCCCACGCTCTCGTTTCAGTTGTCGAATGATTTCCACGTCAAGAAAGTGTTGCGGGGCTACCTGCCCGGCGATACCGAATCGAAAGAGTACGCGACGCTGCTGGAATGGAACAACATCTATTACGTGGCTGAAAAGGACCGCAAACCGCATACCGACTCGATTATCCGGCTGGGTGTGGTGCAGTGGCAGATGCGCCACTTCCCGGACATCCAGGCCTTCTTCGACCAGGTAGAATTCTTCACCGACGTTGTTTCCGACTACAAGGCCGATTTCCTGGTGCTGCCCGAATTCTTCAATACGCCGCTAATGGCGCAGTTCAAGAATATGCCTGAGCCACAGGCCATTCGCGAACTGGCAAAATACACGGAAGAAGTGCGGGAAAAGATGTGCTCGTTTGCTATTTCGTACAACGTAAACATCATTGCCGGCTCGATGCCGCTGATGGATGAAGGTAAACTCTACAACGTGTCGTACCTCTGTCGCCGGGATGGCTCGTATGAAGAATACCGCAAGATTCATATTACGCCCAACGAAGTGAAATTCTACGGCATGGTAGGTGGCTACGACGTGAAAACCTACGATACCGACTGCGGCAAAATCGGCCTGATGATCTGCTACGATGTCGAATTCCCGGAACTGGGACGGGCATTAGCGGCGCAGGGTGCGCAGATTATCTTCGTTCCCTTCCTGACCGATACGCAGAACGGCTACTACCGCGTGCGGAATTGCGCCCAGGCGCGGGCAATTGAAAACGAGTGTTACGTGGCCATTTCAGGCTGTGTGGGCAACCTGCCGAACGTACCCAACACGGATATTCACTACGCACAGTCGGCGGTATTTACGCCGTCGGATTTTCAGTTTCCCAACAACGCCATTAAGGCAGAAGCGACAACGAATACCGAAATGGTCCTTTTCGCCGACGTCGATGTATCGTTGCTGAAAGAGTTGCACGAATACGGCTCAGTACAGAACCTGAAAGACCGTCGTACTGACCTGTATGATGTGACGGTAAAACGGGCCTCGCGGCGGGCCGCCAAAAAAGCCTCTCATGACAATGACCCCGAACACAATGCCCCACTGATCGTGGTGTCGGAGTAGCAGGTACGTTCAGTTATTATCTTATCATTATTAAAAAAGCTATTGCTGCGCCTAGATGGACCAGCAATAGCTTTTTTGTTTACTTGCGTTAATCTTTTTCACCAAAGCCCTATCCAAACGGCATAACGCCGGGCAATGGTGCACGGAATAAACCTCAACCGCGTATAGTCTATGTTTACTCACATCGTTGAAAACACCAAAACAAGCCTGTCACTGTTGGCAGCAGGCGTTGTATTATTTAGTAGCTGTAGTAGCTCGACAGTTATCACCAGTCAGCCCGCCGGAGCGAAACTGTTCGTGAACGGGCAGTATAAGGGCACTACGCCTTACCAGTACAGTGATACCAAAATCGTGGGCAGTACCACAGATCTTCGACTGGAAAAAGACGGATTTGAACCCTTTCAGGTGCCACTCGTCCGAAACGAACGGGCAGATGCCGGCGCTATTGTCGGGGGCGTTTTTTTTCTTTTTCCTTTCCTCTGGACAATGAAATACGACCCGGATCACACCTATCAGTTACGGCCGCTGAATGGCGTTGATCAGCCCGTTGCTACTCCGCCTGCGTCAATGGCGCAACCCTTATACGGTGTTCCTAACGCATCAGCAGCCCAGGCAACAGGCACGAAATCCAAAGCTGACCGCCTGCGCGATATCAAGAAACTCTACGACGAGAAGATTCTGACCGAAAAAGAATACGAATCGGAAAAGAAGAAAATCCTCGACAGTAACGATTAAATCGCTGATTGATTTGGGTCAGGCAGTGTTCTCCTACTACGCCACAACTGATGGATGGCAGGTACGATCAATGACACTGCCCGACCCCAAATGGCTGCGGTCTGTTTATGCCCCCGATCACTTCGTATGGGCAATTACCCACCGGTCAATCAACGTTCCCACTACAATACCGACGCTGTAACAGAACAAATCTGTTAAGAGAAAGCCGAAGCCAAGAATCAGGCCACCCAGGCGGGTTGCCCGAATGGCGTCGATCCACGGCGCATGGTAGAGTTGGCTGATTTCGATTCCAAAGGAAAAGAGCAAAGCCAGTAGCGCCACTCGTTTTGTTGGCAGCCAATTGAACAGAAGTGCGATACCAAAAAAAACCATCAGTGACCAGAGCGTATCACCGGCATAGGCACCGATGAATGGCAGTAGGTACGTGCCAAATCGCCTCGACGCTAACCCTAAAGCTAGTACACTGACTGTCAGACCACAGTAAATAAGTCGATTCCGTTTCACCTCAGTCCGTTCTGGTTCAACGCTCTGGCAACTTCCAGCGGTCGGTCCGTCGAGAGCATATCGGCACCGGCGGCTGTCCATTCTTTGTAAAGCGCATCCCCTTTGGCAGCGGCCTGTTTGTCGAGGTTACCCAACGTACCCAGAATAGTAGCGATGCCTTTGGCGTGCAGAAACGTGTACAGGCTCGATTCGGGCGTTTTCACACCCACGAACGCGAACATCCGGTTATCGGGAATACCCAGTTCGTGAAGCTGATTGTATTCGGCCTCGTTACGGATCGTAACGGAGATCATCAGTTCAGGAGCCAGCCGATTCACCAGCGCGGCATCCCTGGTGTTGTAGGTGATAATGGCCACGTTATTCTCTGTCCTGGTCTTGCGCACCTGGTCAACGACTTTAGCGAACGACACATTGCGTTTTACATCGAGCGTAAACATGGCCCCCCGCTTGCGGCCCCAATTCAGGGTTTCCTCCAGCGTGGGCACGCGGAATGCCGTTGGATTGCCCTGATTATCTTCCAGTTTTACTTGCTGCACCTCGGCGTAGGTACGTTCGATAAGTTTGCCCGTTCCGGTGGTGGTGCGGTCGAGCGTAGCATCATGCATCATCACCAGCACACTGTCTTTAGTCAGGTCAATATCGCATTCGATGACGGCCGGGGCGTCGGGGCGTTCAATTTGGCCGGTCACATACTCGAACGATTCGATGCAGTTTTCGGGAAAGCCGCGCAGGTCTCCGCCACCCCGGTGCACAGAAATTAACGGGTGATTACCAGCAACGTACCTGAACCGTTCGGTGGCTCGAATAGATGAGTTGGTTAGCGTGGTTTTGGGCGAGCAGCTACTAAATAAGCTGGTAAAGGCAAGGGAATAGATGAATGAGGTTTGAAAGCGATTCATGGGAAAGCGTTTGTGATGGAGTGTTTTTAATTTTTCTCGGTGTTACCCCCAACCCCCTGAAGGGGGCTAATGCGCTGCTTCATAACCTAGCAGCGCATTAGCCCCCTTCAGGGGGTTGGGGGGTAACCATTATCAAACCGACGCGCCAGCACCGTTTCCGGGTACGTTACTTCAGTTAAAAACAACCCGCTGGCGGGGGCAGCCCGGCTAGCCAACGTTCGATCTTCGGCGCAGATGATAGCCTCAAACTGCTCAAGGGTCATGCGGTGCTGACCAATATCGAGCATCGTGCCAACAATACAGCGCACCATGCCGTAGAGAAACCGGTCGGCTTTGATATGGAAAATTAATGAATCAGGCCCTTGCTCCCACTCGGCCCGCATCATATTGCAATGGTAGTGGTTCACGTTCGTACGTACTTTGCTGAAGCTCTTGAAATTACTGAATGTCAACAGCTTCGCCGCCGCTTCGTTCATCAGTGGCACATCCAGATGCGGCCGAAAAATATAGCTCTGATTGGGCAGAAAAGCGCTTTTTTGCCGACGAATGTGATACTGGTAATACCGCGATTTAGCTGAAAACCGGGCATGATCGTTGGGGCTAACGGGGAAGATGCGATAAATGGCGATGCCGTCGGGCAGCATGTTGTTCAGCGAGTGAACCAGCAAATCATGGGCCGGCAGCTCGCCATCGATCTCGAAGTGGGCATACTGCTGTCGGGCGTGTACACCCGCATCGGTGCGGCCGCTGCCAACAATATAGATTGGCTGACTGAGTCGTTTGGTCAGCGTTTCTTCCAGCACCTGCTGCACCGAAATACCATTCGGCTGAAACTGCCAGCCGTGGAAGTCGGTACCCTTATAACTCAGTTCAATAAAATAACGCTGCATAGTATATTGGTCATTACGCTGCGCTGTCATTTGTAGTCATTCATTATTCTGATTAATGACTATCTACTGATAATGAATAACTACAACTATTAGCGCAGCATAATGACCACTTAATGACCGGTACGCCGGAGCGGCCACAGGCAAATTACGCCATGATCTTGCCTAGCGCGTTGTTGTACAGATCCGACGCTTCGGCAGTTGGTAGAACGGTTTGGCCGTCGACCACGAAGTCGGCGGCGGTCACGTCGCCTATTTTGCTGTAAGCCACGCTCGCATGGTCCATAAACTGCTCGAAATCAGCCTGTTGCTCAGCCGATACCGACACGACAACCCGGCTTTGGCTTTCGCCAAACAGGTACGCATCTTTGCGGTAATCAGCGTCTGTGGTAATGGCGAAACCGGTACCGCCCGCCATTGCCGATTCGGCCACGGTAACGAACAGGCCACCGTCTGAAATATCGTGTGCCGATGCAATCAGCTTCTTAATAATCAACCGCTTAATTACTGACTGAAGCGTCAGTTCCTGATCGATATCGAAGGCGGGCGCCGGCGACGCTTTCACGCCCCGGTACGAGTACAGATACTCCGACGACGCGATGTCGTTTTGTGATGAGCCAATCAGGTAGATGCTATCGCCGACCGCCCGGAAGTTGAGCGTCATGCGGTTGTCGGGCTTTTCCATCAGGCCCAGCATCCCGATGGTTGGCGTCGGGAACACCGGCCCATCATCTGACGACTGATTGTAGAAGCTGACGTTACCGCCGGTGACCGGCGTCTCGAAACGGCGGCAGGCCTCGCCCATGCCTTTCACGGCCTCTACGAAATGCCAGTATACTTCAGGTACGTAAGGATTGCCAAAGTTCAGGTTGTTGGTCACGGCCAGCGGTTCGCCACCGGTGCAAACCACGTTGCGGCAGGCTTCGGCCACGGCGATCTGTGCGCCCACATAGGGGTTGGCGTTCACGTACCGGCTGTTACAGTCGACGGTGATCACGATCGACTTTTCTGACTTCGGAATACCCGCGCCTTTCACCCGCACCACGGCGGCATCAGACGGCGCGTTGGTGCTGCGGTTGCTGGTGCCCACCATCGAATCGTACTGCTGCGATACCCACTGCCGCGAGCAGATGTTCGGGTGGCTTAACAGGTGCTTTGCCACGGTGCTCAACTCGTTGGTCGTTACGTCGGGTACGCTGCTGATGCGGAATTTCTGGAACTCCTTAATGTAGGCAGGCTCTTTGTATTCGCGGCGATACTGCGGCGCACCACCACCCAGCACCAGGTCATGCGCAGGTACGTCGGCAACGAGTTGACCATAGCGGTAAAAGTGCAGTCGACCAATGCCATCTTCGGGGGCGGCGGTCACTTCACCGATCTGGGCGCAGTGGAGGTCCCACTTATCAAAAATGCCCTGGATCACGTTCTCGCGGCCTTTTTCAACCACCACCAGCATTCGCTCCTGCGATTCTGACAGCAGAATTTCAAACGGAGCCATATTCGGTTGGCGCGTGGGCACTTTGTCGAGGTCGATGATCATGCCATGCTCACCCTTGGCGCTCATCTCTGAGGTTGAGCAGATGATACCGGCCGCGCCCATGTCCTGAATACCAATCACGTACCCGGTGGCAATGATTTCGAGCGTGGCCTCGAGCAGCAGTTTCTCCATGAACGGGTCACCCACCTGCACGGCTGGCAGCTTGTCGGTCGAGGCAGCCGAGATATCTTCCGACGCGAACGTGGCCCCGTGGATACCATCTTTACCCGTTGCCGAACCGACAATATACACCGGGTTACCCACGCCGTAGCTGGTTGCTTTGGCGCTCTTGCCCACCTCAACTATACCCGCCGAGAACGCATTGACGAGCGGGTTGGTGTTGTAGCATTCGTCGAAATAGAGCTCGCCGCCAACGGTTGGAATACCAAATGCATTGCCGTAGTCGCCGATGCCTTTCACTACGCCGCGCAACAGCCGACGGGTTTTGGGCAGGCTCAGATCACCGAAACGGAGGGAATTCAACTGGGCAATGGGCCGCGCACCCATCGTAAAAATATCGCGGTTGATGCCGCCAACGCCCGTGGCGGCACCCTGGTAGGGTTCCAGTGCTGAGGGGTGGTTGTGCGATTCGATCTTGAAGGAACAGGCCAGTCCATCGCCGATATCGACCAGCCCTGCGTTTTCGTCGCCGGCCTTGGCCAGCATCCGGTCGGAGTCGCGGGGGAGCGTTTTGAGCCAGACGATGGAGTTTTTATACGAACAGTGTTCCGACCACATCACCGAGAAGATGCTGAGTTCGGTGAAGTTGGGCTGACGACCGAGGATGGCGACGATCTTGTCAAATTCTTCGGGTAGCACCCCTAGCTTACGGGCGGTTTCAACGGTGGGAATGGGATCTAGACTAGTCTGCGGTTGTTCGGGAGCGTTCACAGTGCGTACCACAAAGGGAGAAAAATGGAGGATGAAAACGAGTTGAGTAGGTTGGTTATACCCATTCATTATCAAGCCGGTAAGCCGGAACGGCCCATACTTGACAGGGCAAAAATAGGCTTTTTTGCCCGTTCGGGGCCATTTTTTTCTGCTTGCGGCTTGACAAATGTCAGAAATAAGCCTACTTTTGCATCATCGAATCCACAGAGAGATGGCAGAGTGGTCGATTGCGGCGGTCTTGAAAACCGCTGACTGTAACAGGTCCGGGGGTTCGAATCCCTCTCTCTCTGCAAATAAGGAAAATTAATTTATTGGTTTAGAGGCCGAGCCACGTGGAAAACCGCGTGGCTCTTTCTTTTGCCCCTTTTCCAACTGCCACCACGACTTTACAAGGTCGTTTTAACTCGGTTGCGTTCGCGGTTACGTCAACCCAGCGCGGTTACGTCGGGTACTCTCGCGGTTACGTCAACTCATCGCGGTTACGTCAACCTAAATCGGTTACGTCGGTTACGTTCGCGGTTACGTCAACCCAACGCGGTTACGTCAGGCAAATAAAGGATTAAGTTAACTTATTGTAGTTATATTAATCCTTATAAATACACCTATCTACCTAGGACTATATTTTGTGTGGCCTTGAGTCCACCAATTTATAGTGACTCATGTATAACATTAACCGAATGGCACTTCTATTCTGGTTCCGAAAATCCACCCAAAACGATGAAGAAGGTTCAATTCAAATGCGTCTCACCTTCAACGCAGATCGTGAAGAATTAGGCTCAACTCACATCCTATGCAAGAAATCTCAATGGGATCAAGAGAATCAGTGTTTCTACGGCAAATCAGTCTGGGCTCAGGAGCAAGATTTAAAACTCAAAAAGCTCACAAAACGCATTGATACCCTTGTAGAAAATTTGGAACGTGATGGCCACGAGCTCAATGCTGCACTGATTAAAGATTTTTTCAAGTTACAGCACCGCCCTAATGGCGAACCCGGAGCAGGTATCGTTCATCGACGTACTCTATTCACCTTTCCAGATCTGGTTGTCTTTCATACCGAGCATCAGGTTAAACGCTTCAAATTAGATAAGATCAGTCAGGCCACACTCGATATCCAGGCTAACTATGCTGCCAATATCCACGACTATCTGACTGCAACTAAACGGGAGAAGTTACCAGCCACCGCGTTCAACGAAGAATTCATGGAGAATCTGGAACTACACCTTTCTGAAACTGAAGAATTCGGTGGGCCGCACATCGAGAAACATCTGAAGTATGTCAAGCAGGTCATGAAATGGTGCTGTGCCAGGCAACTTATCAAGCGTAATCCAATCGCAGAGTATGTGATAGAATGTAGTGATGAGGAGCCTGACACGACCCACCTAACAATTGAGGAACTGCAACGCTTGATCGATTTCAACTTTCACGCGCTGGTGGCGGCGGGAAAGATGCATATTATCACTGCCAATACGCTCTCGGCTGAACGGGATGCTTTCGTCTTCAACTGTTTCACCGGCATGCACCACTGTGATTACACATCGAAATTATTCCGCATTGAGCGTGATAAGAATGATGTGTACTGGCTTACTGGCAAACGTCAGAAGACCGGCAACGAATTTTTCCTGAAACTGCTCGAACCGGCCGTTACAATCCTAAAGCAGTATGGCGGCAACCTGGCTGACCTGCCTGCTAAATCGAATCAGAAGCGAAACGATTCGTTGAAGTTTATCGCGGTTCATGTCGAGCTGCCCTATAATCTGAGTACCAAAATAGCCCGCAAGACCTTCGCCGATCTGGCGTTGAATGAAATGCTGATTGGTGCCGATGACGTGGCCACTATGCTCGGCCTGCGCAGTACCAAACGTCTACGCCACTACGTTCGTCCCCGTCGTGAACGCCTGGCGAAATTGCTCACGAGTTGGAATGAACTCGCTTCAGCTGCGTAACCCTTTATTTGTCTGGCAGTTGGTATTAAGTGGCACTCGTCCCAAAAAGTTGCACCGTTTTGATCGATGAAATGCCAGATAGACAGGCATTTAAGGGCATCGTATCTATTTTTTCGTGCGGTTTTCTGTATTCTGACCCCGCCCTTTACCATTTTGGAAATTTCCATTTTCAAAAATGCCGAATAGCTGAAACGGCCAGCGGCCAATCCGTTCATTGCAATAGATTGGCCGCTGGCCTTTTCAGCTATGTTATTCTGACCTGGCAAGCACTGCTATTCACTGGTACCGGCTTACCCAAAATCCACTTCGAAGTCGTCACTGGCTCGTGTCAAGCCAACCTTCAGTCGACGGTAGATGTAGTAGTCGACCGTATCACTCAGGTGGGTCGCCCGCTCCTGCTCTACGTCGGCGCTCTCACTACTCTTATCCTTACTATAGTCCGTCTCGATCGGGCTGTTCTCTATACTGATCACCGTCGCCTTACACTTCTCTTCATCGATGCGCACCCGCCACTCGCATCCCTCCCTCTCGGCCAGCACCTTATTGATGTCATTGTGCTTGTCCTTATGGGCTGGGTTGAACGTGAGTGGTGCTGCTACTACATCCCACCCTGCTGCCTCCAGCACGGCCTCCACCTGCTCATACATGGTCCGGTTAGAACCCGCCGATTTATTACGCCCGTTCCGGTCACCCGTCAAAATCACCCGTTTTTTACGATGTCTGGAAAAGCGGTCGTTTATAGCATGCCCTAATGCCACCGCCATAGACTCATACTCCCCGGCGCTCTTGACGAACACATTCTCCACCTGCCTGGCCCACTCAGGGTCTTCCTGCCACATGGTCGCCGACGTGAAGTGAGCGTTGAAATCACACGAGGCTACCAGGTAATCATTAGCGTTGTAAAACGGCTTGCCTCCCAGCATCAGTGGAACGTCATCCTCCAGATCGTCATCCATAATGACGTGAACCTCTCTCCGGAAAGCCGGGTAGAATGTTTTAGGCAGCTTCGAAATCCGCTTACCATCTACTTCCACCTCAAACTCCATCTTTGTCAACGTCTCCCGTAAATCATCGATGTAATCAGGAGGTAGAAACGCCTGGTTATCCCGCGTCTTCACTTCCATAAAGTAATACTTGTCCGGATTCTTCTTGGCCGACTCCTCAATGTCGTACATCCACTGGCCATCCGGCGTCCAGGGTGGCGACGAAAACACCGCAAACGTATGGTGCAGAAAAGACGCAAATTTTCCGACGTTCGCTCGTAGCGTCGGTAATACGATTTTCAGCCAGGCGCGTTTAAAGTTCAGCCCTTCATCAACTACATAAAGATCGTAATTGGAGCCCCTGTTTTCATCGCTGGCCAACTTGAACGATTCAAGCTCGACCACAAATCCGTTCGCAAACGAAATACAGTTCTCCCAGTTATCCGGCGATTCATACGGCCGATCGAAATGCGCTGGTGGTTCTCTCCAGAGAACATAATCACCCTGGCCAGTAGCAAAGTCATATTCATAACAGCGCCAGCGAAGCCAACCAGCTTTTAGTCCTGGCGTCAGCTTCGACTTCGCTTTCTTGATCGTTTTTACGCCCCAGCCGCATTTCCCCCTGGGTAACTCTTCCGAGGCCACCTTCAGGAAGTCCGCCAATGTAATCGACTTGCCCGATCCACGACCGCCCACCATCCCGGCCATTTTATAATGGCGACTGGTCACGGCCGCCAGAAACTCGGCCTGCTTTTCATTCACGAGCAGTTCCAACTCGTCATCAACGCTACTCTCCGAGTTCATGGGTCGTATCAATTACAGTACGTGCTTGCTCCGGAGCCGGGAGCACATTCATCGTTTTCACCTTGATCACGACTTTTTGCGGTTTCTTCTTCTGCTCCTGATCAATCGCTTCCTGCTTATCATAAGCCCCGTCGATCTTCGCCGCCTTTTCCAGCAATATGCCGAAGCTGACCAGATCACCGGCGTCCTTTGCCTCTTTCGCTGCCGCCTTAAACATTTCTGCATACAGGTACTTTACACCATCCTTATCACGAGCCCGGCGCAGCTCAGCAAAAATCGCGTAGGATAACGCCAGAATCTCCCGGCCCCGCCTATCCTGAATCGACCGGCCGTTCTTCAGCATCGACAGCACCTGTTGATCAGAGTAGCCTTCGCGCAGCCAGGCACGTACCGTATCTATTTTCTCGAACGTGTCAAATTGGGTCGGTGTCAGCTCTACACCATCATTCAGCAGGTAGCGTTGATACACGCTCAACTCCTCCTGTACCTTCACCAAGTATTTATTATGCTGTCTCATCTCATCATTCCCGGTAAAAGCCAGAATTTTTAGCCCTCTTCAGTTTTTCCAGAATTAGCAAATTTCAAATCAGCCACTTCTGCTTCATAGGCTTCGCGCAGGCCAATCAACCTGTCCAGATCGGCTTGCCACTCGGCCGCTTTCTTATGCTCAGGTCGTTCCTGCAGCTTATCCTTCAGCTTGCTGATGTTGGTCCTGATCCGGCCCAACTCCACCTTAATTTCAGCTACCGACAACCCAGTGGTGGTCTTCGTTGGCTTCTCCATCGCCACCGGCCGACGTACCTGGCCAGTTTCCAGTTCGTACCGGCAGTCTTTCCACTGCTCACGCAGTTCAATGATCTGATCAACTATCTTCTTTCGGCCGGCAACATCATCATCGGCGAAGTCACCCAGCCTATTACTCAAAAGAGCGACGTCACGATTCAGCCGATCGGCCTCCAACGTGAGTCGCTCTTTCGCAGCGTCCACAGACTCCTTTACAGGCGCTATTCGCTTTTTTTTTCTAACTCGGCAGCATCACCGGCACCCTCACCAGTATTGGTGGGCTCTGATCCATTAGCAGGCTGTGAATCTGCAGCTGGTAGATTAGCTGGCGTTGTGAAGACTGTTTCAATTGCTTTCGCATTCTCCATCACTTTAGCTGCTTTCTCTTCGGGAGTCAGCACGTTGTTAATTCCAGCTGCTGCTGCTTGCTTACCTAGCTTAACAAATTCATCGACGACATCACCGGTTTTATCGTTGCCAGCCGCTTCTTCAGCCGCAACAGCATCATCATACATCGCCTGGGCTGCTTCAAGTGCCGCCTTCGTTTGGTCAGTACCCATCGCGCTGTGGTTCATCTGCGCCAGGTCAACCGATCCCTTCAACTGTGTCAAATTGGCCATTATTTCGCTGTGGCACTCTCAGCCACCGTTTTTACTGGTTTCGTTTCAACTATCCGCACGTACTGATCCGGGTACTGACCCGCAATCAACTCCGCCTGATCAACCGTCAGATTAGCGGCCGTTACCACTTCGTCGCCCAATGAGAATTTCATCTCCGGGCCACAGATCAACTCCACTTTTTTCATGATAAAACAGATTAAAAAAAGCTCCCGCTCCGGATGGAGCGGGAGCTTTTTTAGATGATACTCAATCAATAGTTAGACAATACCCGGAATCACCACCGACGTCGCAATCGGCTGGTAGCCGAACATATAGCCATCCTGCTTGGCCTTCAGCGACCATTCACGACGGTCAGACCCTTTCGCCCCCGACGTATTCGTAATCTCGAACTGAAGCCCGTTAAAGCTCGATCCAACCACGATCCGTGTGCCATCATTGCTCAGCACCACCGCCACAACCTCCTGGTTCAACAGCTTGTCGATCCCGGCACACTGAGCCGCATTGAACCCGGCAATCTTCACCTCCACCGACTGCTCCCACGACTGATACCCCGAAGCACCTTTTAGGGCCTGATCAATCTTTAGCGATGCATCCGACACGTCCACTTCCACAAAGGCCCCCGCCGTAATAGCCGGTGGCCCAGCCGCCGCTACCTGCAACGGTGGAGCCACTGTCAACTCACCAGCAATAATATCTGCCCGTTTAGGCCACTCCGCCGTCAGCTCGTTAATAGGCACCAGAAACAACCGTCGACCACCGCCAGGGTTGGGTTGCCCCTGTCCTGGTCGTTTAATCGAAATGAGCGAACCCAGTACCAACTTATCAGCCGAAAACAGCGAGAAACCCGCCGTCACCTGTACCAGGTACGTAACAGCCGGAATCGTCGCCACCCCCAGCAGCACATTACCCGTGGCCTGCACCACCAAACTCGCCAGCAGCACCAGTGCCACCCCCATCAAAACTTTGAAATACTTCATGTCAATTAGCTGTCTTTAGAAACCCTACTTTATTCACTGCAACCAGGCGGCGGGCCACCACCCCGTTGGGAGCGGTGGCCCGCCGCCTGGGTTAAATCTTGTCGTTCAGCCAGAGCAAACTAGGCGAGGCGTAATCGAACCCAATGCTGATCCGAATGCTGATCTCCCAGTGTTTGGCCTGCCGCACCACGTTGATGCTGTACACGCCCGGAGCCTCGTTGGCGATGAACTTCAGGTTCTGCTGCGGCGTAACCACCAGCGTGTCTTTCCCCGACAAACCCGGATCGACCACAAATGTGATGTTGCTACGCTCATCGAGCGTACCCGGCTTTTCGCCCGGCCCCACGTGCTCTTTAAACAGCGACCGCCTGTTCCGGCAGTACTTGTCGTAGCTGGCCTGGCTCAAATACATATTGAACGCCGACGAGAGAAACTCTTCGTCCACCAGTTCGGCCAACCCGTTTACCTGGTCATAGGCGTTGAGTTCCGTAATCGCTGCCGCCGCAAATACGTGGCCTGCCGCAATGTCACCCCCAACGGCCCGGCCTGTGGCGGTCTTCTTCAGGAAACCGTCCGCAATGGACCCGGCTCCGTTACCTGCCTGGTTGAATACCCCCTTCCACGAGGTTTTGAGCCTCGCAAATTTGAAGTGGTTCGCAATGATCTGGCGTATGAAGAACAGATTGAACGGGTTCGCACGCACCTCCGCTTCACTCCGACCTTTCTCTATCACCCAGCCCAAATACGACCGGTAGGCTTTCGAGATATCCGAATTCGTCAGCTTCAGATCAATGTCTGCCTCCGTGAAACTCGCCGTACGGCTCTTCACCGTCATCGCCGCCTGCGGGCTAAACGTATCGCTGGCGGGCATAAAGGCGTCCAGAAATTCCGCCGTAACCAGTTGCCCCCGGTCCCGAATAATCTCTACCGAGAAGTCGTTGCTCAGGCTGGCAACGCCGTCAATAGTTGCTTCCTGAAGCACGATCCCGCCGCCCATGTCCTCGACCGTCTTCATCAGTTCCGGCCCGAAGTTTGTAAAATCAATTGTTGGTCCTACCACGTTCTATTAATTAGTAAAAAGTGTCTTAATCCGCTTATTTCCTTTGCCTTAGTGCGCCTTAGCGCCCTTTCACCAGGCTCAACGCGTACTGATCAGCGGCCGTGAGCTGCTTATCACCCTCTGCCTGACTGCGCGTCGATGCGTCGGCCCCCGGCAACCTCGTACCGGCCCCGGCCTGCTTGTCATACCAGCCCTTGTAGCGGTCCCGATCGGCTTCGGCGGTGGCCAACTGCGTTTGCAGCGTAGTTACCGTCGCTTCAGCATCGGTAGCCCGTTTCGTTAAAGCCATCACATCCACAGCGCCTGGCTGTTGTGGTGCAGGAATTTCCAGCAGCACCGCTTCCACGGCTTCAGCTCCCCCCGCCAGTACTGGCGTCGCTTCAGCTACTACCACACCGGCGGGCTTCTCTGCTGCCTGTAATTGTTGATGGATAACGGCCGCTTCCTGCTCGGCCTGGTTCACCTGCTCCTGCGAGGCGTTCTCCAGAAAATACTTGCTCATCGACGGGAACAGCTTGGCCAGCAGACTCCCCGTAATTGTGTTCTTGACCATATGAATCGTGAAAAAAGAAATTGCTTAATTATTTGCCCAGTTGGGCAGCGCGACGAATGGCCTGCTCCAACGTACCTGTGCGATCGGCCAGCCCCGTCCGGATTGCTTCTTTAGGGCCATACATTTTGCCCGTAAATACTTCATCACTGCTCAGCTTCTGCCCCCGGCCGCGTCGAACAGCGCCCACAAATCTCCGCCGTGCCGCATTGAGTTGCGACACGATTTCGGCCTTCGTGCCATCGCTAAGTGGCTCTATACCATTGACCAGTGCTTTATCAGTCGATCCATCAGCCCGGAAAATTGTCGGAGAATACCCGGCCTTGGCTAGCGCTGCACTCTGGTCCACGTAGACCATCAGTACCCCAATACTGCCCACTTCGCTCACCGTCTGGTCTTCCATCCAGATCTCGTCAGCCTGGCTGATCACGTAGTAATGCGCCGATGCCGAATACGGCGTCCAGGCCACCACCGGCTTGGTGAGGCCCGCTATCACGTCGGCCAGTGGCCCAGTGCCATCAACCGTTCCGCCTGGTCCATCCGATTTGAGCAGATGCGCAGATACCGATTCCAGTTTATCAGCTGCTTTCAGAATACCAGCCAGGTCTTCAGTGCCCCAGTTGCACTGGCCGTAACGGCTCATGGCCCCAATCATGGGCACCACACACACCGACCCAACCCGGTAGGCATCAGCGAAATACTGGTAGTAATCCAACGTACCTGCCCTCGGCCTGGGCGAATCATTATCGCCCTTCATCGCCGACGGATGTGGGTTGATCAGGTAGTTCGGTATCGCATCATACCCTGCACTTAGCCTGGGAACAATGATGCTCTGCATACGCTCGGCGAATTGATCATTGAGATACCAGAGCCCTGAGAAGTTGATGGATTGCATTGCGGTGCCAGCAGCGGTTTAATACGCTACGAAATAATTACCCCATTAACCCGCCATAAAGGACGTTTTCAGGCCACAAAAAAGCCCCCCGGCAACTGCCAGGAGGCTTTCGACACCCACCGTAAATAACGTTCACTGCACCCACCAACTCAGTCCGAACCAGCGGACAAACCGATACATGATCAGGTGCCTCAGCCGATGAGTCGGTCCAATTTCGTTGGCAATGCGTAGAAATTCCTGATCGGCGAAGAGCCGCGCCTGGAACGGACCCAACTCCTCCTCGAATAATCGATTATCGTACAGATAATCATGGACTAACGCGGCATGGTTGTGTCGGCCAATGCTAGGAATAAACCCCCACAATATAGCAGGTACTGACGCAAAATCGGTCTTGTAACCAACCGGTATTGTGACACTCCGACCGCCAGTGAGTTGGAAATGAACGGGCTGCTGCACCTCAAACCGGTCTGCCTTTTCATTCTCCCAACAATAGCGTACTATAATTTCGGGCGGTCCGCTGCGCGGTACGTTCTGGTGCATTCTACAACTCGCCTCTAGCGTCGATCTTCAGTATCTCACCGGCCAGCACCGTGTACAGCACCTCGGCAAAACCACTTTTTAAATTCTTACCCGTCTCCACCAGCATTTGCTCGACGGTTATGGACTGAAAGAATTGCAATTGAGAAATAGCACCCTCTGTTCCTGCTGGTACCACTGCCCCCGTTGCAGGGTTACACCAGGCAGCTTCAGTAGTTTTGCTTACCATACGATCAGGGTACTGAGCTTTTGCCAACTCTTTCTGTATGGGTGTCAAGCTTTCGATGCCGTCAATCACCTCATGCATCGGTTTACCAGCTTCATCAGTGTAGCTGACATCAACCTGCTGGATCATGTTCAGGTTTTCGGTGATTCCAAAAAAACGATGCGTTGCTATTCTGGCCTTTACGGTAAAAGGCGCAGGCGATATAGGAACATGAATACTGTCTTTATTCTGCATAATTAGAAGGTAGTTAAGGCAGACCGCTTCCAGCCTGCCGCCGTTTTTACATACAGGTAGTTCGCGTCCCAGGCCACCTGACCTGTTGCGCCATTAACATCAGCAGTACCAGTGGGCGTGTAGGGCGTTTCAGCCCTAAACTGATTGTGACCCAGTGCGCCTTTCACGTGCAGTCTTGAGGTAGGGTTATTGACTCCGATACCCATGTTACCATTCAGATCAACTCGAACAAATTCAGGGAAAGCCCCACCACCATACCCTTTAAGCACCCACGCATCGACGCCGCCTGGTTGACCCATTAACCAGATCGCAACGCCTGACTGATGAATGGCTACGAATGCGCCGGTCGCGCCTGGGTTGGCGGAATTAATGAACATGGCAATTATCCCATTCGTCGGGTTGCTGGCAGCAACATCCAGTGCTGTGCTCGGCACGTCTGTACCAATGCCAACGCGGCCATTACCAAGAATGCGCATTACCTCTTTGCTGGTTGCCGCATTCAGGCCAGCCATGAAAATATGTGCGTCCGTCGACGTAGGAACCTGGTACACGAATTGGCCGCCCAAAACACCTAATCCATAAAACTGGTGGTCATTCGAAGCGGTCGAGTACAGAACTAACTTCCGCTTCTGTATAGCGTTACCAGTGCTGATCTTATCATTGTACCCATCCAAAATGAAGTCGTAGGCAGTCGATGTGCCCCACGGATGCAGTTTCAGCCTTCCGTCCGTATCTACGCCAAACTGTTGAATCAATAGGCCGGGAACATGAAACTCAATAAATGCTGCGTTACCTGCTGCGCCGCCTGTCACCTGCATTGCCGACGACGGGCCGATTTCCAACATGGCCATAGCCGCCGTGCTATTTTGTCTGGTAAGAGCGATAATACCGCCTCGTGTCTCTATCTGTCCAGTGCGGTATACCGCCTCTGAATTTGTACCCGCCATGTTTGTACCTGGCCTTAACCAGGTCGTTGTCGTGGCATTAACCTGGTCACGTACCCAGGAAGTAATCAGTTTCAGCAGCGTTCGCACGGTCAGCGCTTTATTACTGCGCGTGTTATTATCGGGCAGGTTACTGTCGATCAGCCCATCGATCTGTTCTGTTGTACTGGCCATATCTATGAATTGAAAGAGTAATCGAATGAATAATCGAATTCGCCCACCGGGAACATTGTCTCCAGCGTAGTGGCGGTTAGTTGAATAGGCGGTTTCGTAGTCAGCCCCGTCAACGAGAGCTCCAGCGCATTTCGATCGGCCGTGACCTGTTTCCAGTCTAGTCGCAAACCCTGGTCAGGCTGGCCACCCAGCCACAGCATTCCGTTCCGATCGCGCCAGATCACCAGCCACCGTCGACGGGCATTGAGCAACAGCCAGCCCAGCAGGTGCATGTCAGGCTTTGGCATACTCCCTGTTATGGTTACCGAGTAGGCAATGCCCGCTTCACTACGGACTACGTCACTCCCGGCGGTGCAGGCCTTGGCCCCAAACCGGAAATGCGTAACCGCAGCATCCGAAGCCAGCGCTACGGCACCAATTGGAAATTGCAGGCCAGCCTGGGTCAGTACTGGCTTCGCCAAATCAATCACGTCCCGTACATCGATCAGCCAGAACTCGGCTATATAGCCCAGATTGGCTTCGCCTCCACCAATGCCGCCGAACGTGTTTGTTTGTACCATCTACGGCCAAAACTACCCCCTTCATACCCCCATCAAAAGGACTAAATCCCCGCCCATTCCAGCACTGTATGGCACGAAAAAACCCCACTGACGATTAACCAGTGGGGTTTTTGTAGGTCCTTAGCCCGGACTTTTTACGCGCAGCCCGGACATTTCAGGTCTAAACCGGACTTTTTAGGCCACAGCCGGACTTTTTACGCATAAGTTTTTTCCATTTTTTCGATCATTTCGGGCCAGATAGTCCCGATAGATCTTGCGCATGGTCTCAAAGTCGACATCAACGTCCGCCACAATATCGTACCGGTCCAGAAACGAGCGTACATAAGGGCCATACGCCCCACCCGCCATCTCGTGAACTTTGCGCACTTCGCAGATCATCGCCCGGCGAAACAACTCATCCATACTCCGCACCAGCGCCGGGTACTTATCGGGTGGAATATCGTAGCTCTTTTCACGACAGTAGTAGGTGATCTGAATAGTTGTCCCACGTACCTGCTGAACAGGCAGTGGAAACGGATACGATCTCGAAACTAGATCGATCAGGCTTCCCAGTTGGCTCCACTTCTCCACGTGGATACGACCTTCCTCCCCGGAGTATTCACCAACCAGAAATTTTTGCAGGTATTTTGGAACAGACAGCGTCAGCGTCTTCAACATAAGTGTATAGAGAAAAGTAATTTCATGGCGGGTTTAGAACACCTAAAACTACTTACTTCTTTCCAAAAACGCTCATCGTTGCAATCAATGCATCGAGCCTGCCCTGCTGGTTGCTTCCCCAGATAGCACCTTCCACACCCTGTGTCGCCTGCCGATTGGCCCACACCGCCGCCTCGACTGAGTTGATACTCCAGCGCAGCCCCCGCACTTCATTTGCCATAGCATCAGTGGCTCCCGCCGTTCGATCAGCCGATTGCCGCAACCCGGTTTTTGTTACGTCCGCTACCATCGCCAGGCTGCGCTCGGTACGGCTGGCCAGGTCGGTCATGCTCCAGTACAGCAGGCTCCCCAGGTTGCTCATCGCCACCTCCTGCCGGGTTGCCGACTGGCGTAACTCCTGAGTAGTCGTTTGCCGCAGCTGAGTCAGCCCCAGCGTCATACTGTCACTCAGTCTGAGCATCCCCGAACTCATGCTCAACGCCAGGTTGGCCAGGCTCAAACCCATGCTCCGGGTTGCGGCATCCTGTGATCGCACCAGGCTGGTGGTGCTGGCCAGCATCCGATCGTCGAGCGTTCGCGTCTGGTCAGTCAGCACGTTCACCAGGTGTTGCTCCAGTCGGCTCAGGTTGCTGGCCATCGTCAGCTCCAGCCGCCATAGATCCATCGTGTTCTGGCGCGTACTCGTCTCCACCGCTGCCGTGTTGGTGGCCACAGCCCGCTGGGTCGTTCGCTCCTCCTGCTGCATCAGCCCAAAGCCTGCCTGCAACGCCTTGATCACCTCCTTGTTGTCATTCTGCTGCCGCAATACAAGCAACGCCAGCGACGTCCGTAAACCCTCATTACTGGTCGTAATCGTGTTCTGAAGGTTCTGGCTCATCGCCCGAATGGCCGACGTAACCTCATCACGCAGTTGACTATTCTGCCAACCGAGTCCCCAGTACAGCGAATTAAGCGCATTCCGGTTGTCGTTACTCGCCTGCACCACCGCCAGCCTGATGTCCTCCAGGGCTTTTACCTGCTTCTCAAACTGTTTTTTCGATTCTTCATAATCGCTGTTTGCCGAGTCCAGCCCATCGCTGCCACTACTTTCACCACCGCTGCTTTCGCCCCCGCCGCCGTCAGATCCACCATCAACCATCCCCCCCTCATCATACCGCTTCCTCGACTTGGGAATAACCCCGCCATAGACGTACATCGACCCACCAAAACCGTCAAACAGACCACCATCCCGGAAACCGGCAGGCCTGCCCAGCGCATCGCGGTCTGTCGTAACTGGCTGGTTCCTTCGCCCAGGCGTTCGGGCATTGGCAAACATGCGGTGAATAATGGGCAGGTTAGCCTTCGTCTGTTCGCGGGAAATAATGGCTTCACCACCTTCCATTTCACCCTGCTCGCGCCCACTCTGCCGGTCTACAATAGCCAGCCCACCAGTACCGTACGTCGACCCATGTCGGCCACCTTGTGGAATAAAGCCGCCACCCTCAAACTGTGGCATTGGCTGGCTGTTAATCTTCGCCACCTGAATACCCGTCATCACGGCCGCCATCGCCGCAAACACCAGGTTCACCGGCCAGAAACCCGATGCCAGTGCCTTAATGACAGATAGCGCTCCAGTTATCAACGCACTAGCCGTATCGGCCTTCTTCTGCGCCTGCCAGGCCTTCCGTTTCTCTTCCGCCTCTTTTGCTTTAGCCCGTGCGTTTTCCTGCTCGATAGCCCGGTTCAGGTCTTTCTGGTTGGCAATCCGAGTAGCTTTTTCGGCTTCTACCTTCTTCAGTTTTTCCCGTTTCTCGCGTTCAGCTTCATCGATCTTTTTGGTCGCCTCATCTTTGGCCAGCGCAATCTTGTCTTTGGCATCCGATTTCGCCCTGGCCAGAATCTCTTTGGCTGCTTTCTCATCGCCATTCCTGATGGCTTCGATTGCTTTCAGTTCGGCATCCCGCTGGTCATTGGCCAGTTCGATCTTTGTCTTCTGGGTAGAATTGGCCAGGTCAACCTTCGTTTTCGCTTCCGCTTTAGCCGACTCGATCTTGTGGTCAGCTTCTTCCGTTGCCTGCTTTTTCTCCAGCTCAAACTTATCTTTGGCTTCAGCCAGCAACGTTTTCCGGGTAGCCTGGTCAATATCAGTGCGCTTGTTAATGCTGGCGATCTCCGCATCACGAGTCGCCTCGGCCGCGTCAATCTTCTCATTCTTCTCATTTACAGCTGATTTAATAGCCGCTGCCTCCGTCTTCTGTGCTGCATCAATGGTTTCTTTAGCCTCCAGTTTGGCGGCATCAATAGCGTCCTCTGCTGCCTGCTTAGCAGCCTCTGTCTTCCCATCGGCGTTATCCCGATAGCCCTGTAACTGGTCAGTCAGCTTCGCCTTTTCTTCCGAACTGCTCAGCTGCCGGTACTGGCTCTCCAGATTCGATATCGTCTGCTCACTGTTCGTCCGGAGCATCTCGATCTTGGCATCCGACTCCGACTTGATCCGCTGCTTATCCGACTCAATCTTATCAATAGCCGCCTGCTCCTTAGCCACTTTATCGTTCAGCGCAGCCACGTTGGCATCCCGCTCCCGGTTGATCTCAGCAATGGCCCGGTCAGCTTTCGCCTTTGCCAGATCAGCCAAAAACTGCGCCGCCTGGCTGGCCATTGATCCGATGGCAGCGTACGTTTCCTGATTAGCTGCCAGCTTCTTCTGCATGGCCGACTTCTCGCCCTGAACCAGCTTATCAGCATGATCCAGAAACGAACTCATATCGCCCTTCAGCAACGCACCGAATGCGCTGCTTACCTCGCCCCAGATCGCCTTTTTCTTCGCTTTAAGCTCCTCTTCAATCTTGGCTTTCTCTTCCGCAGTCTTCGCCGATGCCAGCAACTGCTCGTTGTGGTACCTGGCTTCAATCGCCGTGATGGCCCGATCAAGCTGGTCTTTGTCGGTAATTTCCCGCGTTGCTTTGGCCTTTTCGGCAGCTTCCTCAGCTTCGAGTTTTTCAACCGTTGCCCGGTAATTGACCATTACACGCTCCAGGTGGATCGCCGCCAGTTTGGTGGCATTGCCCTTGGCGTTTATTTCCTTCCAGTCGAGCAAGGCGTTTTCAGCCTGGCGCTCCTGCTCCAGTATATTTTTCTGGGTTTCGAGCCTGGCCTTCTCCTCATCCTCCGACTTCTTACGGCGCTTCTCGGCATGATCGGCCTGCAACTTGGTGACTTCCCCCTGAAGCTGCTGATCCAGAAAAGCAATCTGCTGATTCTTCAGTTTTTCATCCTGAATCCCCCGCATGATCTCCTCAACGGCCAGGTCATGCTTGGCCAGAATCTTGGTCAATTCCCGCTTCTGCTCATCCTGAATACTGGCAATATGAGCGTCGGCCTCCAGCTTGTGCAGGTCTTCAATCGCCTTCTGATTCGCTTTGCCGACATCTTCAAGATATTTTTTCAGGTCTGCTTCAGCCTGCTTCTGCGCTTTCTTCTCCTCAGCCTCCCGTTCCTTCAGTGCTTTTTTCTGAGCATCGGTCAGCCCGTCCTGGTGCGCCTTACCCTGCGCCTTACCGGCAAAATCGGCCGCTGTTGTCGCCGCTGGGTCAGACCAGATGCCAATAATGGCTGCGGCACCCTGCTTGGCGTTGGTTTTAATGCCATCAATTGTCTTGGCACCAGCTGCTTTGGTCTTATCCCACGCTACAGCTGCGGCAGCGAAATTGCCTTGCAGGAATTCATGAGCAGCTAATGCCAGGTTACCCAATACACCAGCGGCTCCAGCGGCAAAGTCCGTCAACGTGTTGTACTGCGTGACCATAGCAGATATCACCGTAAACAGCACATTGGCCAGCAACCGAACGACAGGAATCGCCCCGTTAATCACTTGAATGATGGCCACGAAAACAGGCCTCAGTTTCTGGCCCATTTCCACCTTCAACGCATCAAACGAATCCGACAGGTTGCTGGTCTGGCCTTCCAGCGTCGACATCATCGTTGCATTCTGACCCGCCACCCCGTTCATTTCGCCAAACTTCGTAATGGCTCCCTGAATGGCCTCCGGTGTGTTTTTCACCGTCTGGTTCATTCCCTTGAACGACATCGTTACGCTATCGCCCGATTTCGTAGCCCGGATACCAAACTCCTTCAGCCGCTCAAACTCACCCGTCTGGGCATCCAGTGCCGCCTCTACCAGTTCATCGAACTTTTTGCCCTGAGATGCCGCCAGATCGGTCATCGCAATCATCTCCTTCTGGCTCGGCCGCATACCCCGGTTCACCAGTTTCACATAGCCTTCAGTGAGTTCGTCTACAGTGAAGACCGTGTTTTTAGCCATCTGTGAAATGGCCGCTAACGACTGCTTCGCCAGTTTTTCAGACCCAAGTGCGTTGGTCAGTACCTTCTCGTACCGCTCGAACTTGCCGGTAATATCGAAGATGCTTTTACCGATCTCGATGATGTAGCCAATCACCTGAAGCGCCATTATGGCCTGGAAAGCTTTGCCCATCAGCGAAACCCCACTGGCCACCTTTTGCCAGCGGCTCTGTTGCCCCAGGGCCGTACTTTCCGTATTGATGCTGTTGACCTGCTTGCTTACGTCGCTCAGCCTGGCCTTTGCGTCATCCAGGCGTTTGGTGGCATTGACAAACGCCTCCGTACCTGGCACCAGGCCTTTCAGATCAGCATTAAGTTGCTTCACCAGGTTGCCCAGTTGCCCGTAGGTGAGCTTTGTCAGGTCTGTTTCCTTGCGCGTTTTGGCCAGTTCAGCGTTTACCTGGGTGAGCTCCGTCCGGTACTTCTTCCACTCCTCGGAGCCTTTGCCAGCGCCCGTTTTTTCAATGTCCGACAGGGTCTGTTTCAGGTCTTTCGCCTTCGTATCCAGCACCGCTATTTCATTGGCGAAGTCCCTTGTATTGGCCTTGAGGGTAAGGGTAGCTTCTTCGTTAAGATTGATGGCCATGTCAGAATTGGCTAAACAGTTGCTTCACACCGAGCATCGCGGTGCGGTTAGAATCGTCGGTCAGGTCGCGGAAGAAGTTGGGCAGCACCTCGCTCAGAAGCGGGTCTGCGTAGATGCCCCGGTAGCCCCGTTTCACGTTCGGGTGCCGTTGCATGTTCATTTTGATGCCCCAGGCAATGCGCTCGATGGCTTTGGCTTCGGTGGCAGGCTTCACGCCCTGTGGATACCCAGGTACGTAGGCAAACTTGTCGACACCGACCTTCTCCACGAAGTCCATCAGCGCCCGGAGCGGTGGGGTACGGCTGTAGTTCAGCGACTTTAAATCCTTCATTCGCAGATAGCCCACCATGCCCAGTTTGGCCTCTACATAGCCTTCACCACGCTCAGCGGCATATTGCCGGAATGAATTCAGCATTTCCCCCGTCAGCACCAGTCCCTGCGAACTGATGCGCCGTTGAAATGCATTTTCTGCCTTCTGGATATACGCGTTCAGGAGTTGAGCAATCCGCTCAGCATCCGCAAACTGCACCGGTATCGAATCTGCCATGCCCCGAAGGTCATTCCCCCCCCGAAGGCACAGAAGGACGCGGAACAGCACAAAAAAGCCCTACCGGTCAGGGCAGGGCAAAAACAAAAGTAACAAAATAGTTACCTGAAAACTTGACAAATAAGTAACGTTTGTGTTACCTTTGACCCATACTTAAACAGCTTAACTGATGAAAGCTTCGGAAGTGATCAAGCTGATTGAGAAGCAGGGTTGGTATGAAGTTCGCCAACGCGGAAGCCACCGGATCTACAAACATGATTCCATTCAAAAGATCATCACGGTTCCCGAACATGGCAAGGACGATCTTAAACCCGGCCTCTTAAGCAGCATCCTGAAAACGGCGGGGGTTAAATAGCCCCCGCCCGCTTCGGGCGATTACAGCAGTTTACCAACAGTTAATTGCACTTATGTATAACCACTCTATTCCTGTTGAACAAAACAGTCACTGAAATGGCAAGCAAAACATTAACCATCACACTCGAAAAGGGTGATGATGAACTCTGGGGCAGCATTGACGCGCCCGGCTTCTTACTGACTTCCGTTGGAGCCTCCGTCGAGGAGGTGACCACGAACCTACGCGACTTAGTCGTTGACTTTCTCGAAAACGAAGGCAAGAATATGCCAGAGTGGGAAGGTATCAAGGAAACCGACATCACCTACGACTATGAATACGACCTCACGGCCTTATTCGATGTATTCAAGGCTATAAAGATTACGATCATTGCCGAATTTGCTGGTATCAACTCATCATTGATGCGCCAGTATGCCACCGGTAATAAAAAGCCTTCTGAAAAGCAGGCAAAGAAGATTGAGACTGCCTTACGTCAGTTAGGCGAACGACTCATGCATGTATCAGTGGCCTAATTTTTTTTGTCTCAACTTGTCATCAAATGATGACAGTATGTACTCAAACAACCTATTCATAATGGCATAAGGGCTAGTCCGCTCGCACAACTACAGTACACACGACTCCAATTTAGTCTGTACCTTATTTGAATTAGAAGTTCGGTGGCAGTCGTCCACATTAAGCTTTGTACAGGCTTCATACTATCATATGGTGGTATTGAAATTGGAATCTAATCTTTAAAAAAAGCCACACAGACATGCGCTGTGTGGCTTTTTTAGGTTAAATAACCTGATTTTCTAAGGGGATTGAAACCACGACCATCAGTAATTCCATGTCAGGCACTCCACCTTCGTTTTGGCCGCTTTTCGGCGACCATCAACCGCCAGGGTCTTTTCGATGTCTTCCGTCGACCATCCGTATTTCTGGCGGTACTCCAGCAAAATAGGCTCTGGGTAGCTGCTCAGCAGAAACTTTCCTTTCAGTTTTACGCAGGCCTCCAGCAGCTTCACAAAGTCGTCTTCAGTATAGCCTTTGTAACTACCTTGGTTACTCGACACGTAAGGTGGGTCAAGATAGAAAAACGTATCAGGTGTGTCGTACGCCTTCATCACCTTCAGTACGTCGTAGCTCTCTACCGTCACGAACTTCAGCCGCTCCTGGTAGGCATCGCACAGCAGTTTCTTCTTGTTGAAGATTTTTAACGCACACTTACCATACTTGTCGTACCCAAAACCAGCGCCAATCGCACTACCAAAACTCATGTTGCTCTGCACCCACACCGCCCAGGCCATCCGAAGAACATCGCTGATTTCTTCTTCCCCGCTTTCATACTCGGCATCTGTTTCGCGGTGCTGCGCCCGGCTGTGAAATGTCTCATCAATCAGCGATTGCAACTCATCCAGATCATATTTCAGCACCTTATAGAACGTGATCAGCCGGTTGCTGATGTCATTGACCACTTCAGCCGCCGATGGTGGCTTCCCCCAGAACACGGAACCGCCCCCGAAAAAGGGTTCCACATAGGTAATGTGAGCGGGAATCTTCGGTAGAATATGCTTCAACATTTGCTGCTTGCCACCATAGTAAGTGATCGGCGTTTTGAGCAGCGGCAAAACTTTAGTATCCATAACGTTTGAGTAATTCAGAAAGAACTACCCAAACCTACAAGCAGCCCAAACCGCCTAACAGGACATTATTTTGACGCAAAACCGTCATTTTTTTGACGATACCCGTAAATTCACAGCGTACATAGGTCCAAACCCCTGCACTGCCAGCAGGCTAAACATCCGGCTATCTCATGGATCAATTATTCGCCAACGGCCAGACTGTCGGCCTAAAACACTTTGCCCGAATTAGAGCAAAGGGCAGTCGTTGGATGGGTCGGAACGTTCCGGCTTACATCCGAGAGCATTTGATGGTGCCATATTACTTCGCGCCCGACGTGGACAATTCAGTGTTGGTGATGTGGGTTATTCAATACCCTATCGCTGACGGTGAAAGGGTTCACTTCGTGCGGTTTGCCGACCGACCTGATGAAGAAGTTACCTCGCTTCCTGATTACCCAAAATGAAGCTGCTAAAGTGTCTTCCCCATTTATTGTGCATACCCAACGCCCCGCTTTTGTAGCGCGGGCGTTGTCGTTTCCAGATGAAGCGGCTATTGAAGCGTACTTGAACGAACATCAGCCTACCTACGTCACCTTGGTCCGTGATCTACCAATGCTCATTGAGGTCGTTCAGATTTTTCAGAACCCCGCCGATATCACCCCTGGTTTGCTTAGCCGACTAGGCGATTGGTACTACTATACACAGATTAAACCCGGTGACGAGCCAACTACGCTGCAACCAATAGAACCGTCGCGGCCTTCCTGATGGGTAAGGTTACCTCTACGGTCACCACAAAGTAGTTCACTCCATTGATATGCACTTTCCTGTGCCATTTCAAGCCAGCCAGATCGGTTTCCGTCAGATTCAAACTCGCCTTCGCCCAGAATTGCGCCTGGCGCATCGCTTCCAGTTCGCGCCAGTGGTTGGTATACAATCCGGCCAATCCGTTCCAGTAAAGTCCAAACCCGGCCAGCGCATTATGCGCCTTCGGTAGCCCATCAACTGGGTTCCAGAATAGAAGCCTCGGCGTAAAAGTGTTGCTCAACTGCCCAAACTGCACCGTAATTCCCGGCTGCGATGTTGTGGCCAGCGGTCCCACGTCTGGGTACGTTGCATTATCTGTCAGTAAAGTCGAGAACTGGCTCTTGATCGTGGCAAACGTACTGGTACCGGCCGTTTCGTAGTCGGCCAGCAAGCTTGGCTTGTCCTTCATCAGGGCATCACCTCCGTCCAAATCATAGCCAAGCTTTAGACGTTTATTCGGCTCTGGCGTCTTCACCATACGCCCGGCCAGCTTACTGCTCCAGTCCAGTACTGCCCCTTCGGCAATGGCATCCTGGAAGAAATTCATGGATAACCGACCGTTCACCAGGTCAAAATCCAGTTGCAGGCAAAACAGCTTCCTGATCTCCAGAATCAACTCGACGGGTGTCATCACCGGCAGATGGCGGTTAATCGTGATCGTCGCGGCTCCGTCGAGCGCCCTGGTGTTGTAGAGCAACAGTTGCGAATAAGCCGGGTGGTCCAGAAAGTCACCGTCGATGGTGGTGTTGGTGGCCAGAGCCAGTTTTCTGAGCAACCACTTCAGCATCACCATCGGCACCAGTGGCCCGGACGCGGCACCGCCGTTCATCTGATACACCCCACCCGAATAAGGGTTCATTCGACCCCCATACCCCGCACCAGCCCCCTGGGTGCCGTAAAAATCCGGGTTGATGATCGTTGGAAAGACGACTGCCAGTTGCCCTTCCAGGTTTATGCCTGCTGCGGGTATCACCGCAGGTACTGGCAGGGTGCCGAAATCAAGTTCAGTCAGTAGCTTGTTTTGCCAGTCGCCGAAGAACTCGCCCAACGGTTCCACCATCTGCCCGGCATACCCGCCTGGCCCCGCTTCGGTAAGCAGAAACTGAGCCTCCCGGATCAGTTGGCCGTTATAGTAGTGTTCAAGCCTCCTGCGCGATAGTATCCCCCCAGCTGCGCCAATGGCCTGCGGCTGTTCCCAGTATCCGAAGATCTGCTGGTTGGTGCGCGTCAGCGGAAAACCCGGCATCGTGGCCGTGTTGCTGACAACGCGCTCAAAATCAAAATGCGGGTTGGTCAGCTTCAGCCCAAGTGTTGCTCCGGCAGCCAGATCAACCGACCGCCCATCGATGCGAATGTCTACGCTCATTAGTCTAGAATTTCTTCAATAAAGATTCGATCACCCGCCGCCACTACGGCCACTCCCGCATCCAGCAGCCGGAACGGGCCAGCATTCCAGGCCAGTCTCCGCGAAGCCACCAGCACCCCGTTTCGGTACGTTTTCACCGTCGATACGCCACCACTCCCCGCCGTAGTTATGCCAATCGTCCAGTCGCCTGGCGAACTGGTTACCGGTACGTCCCGGTCGTTGGCCGTTAGTGGGAACAGGTTCGCACCGTTTACCGCAAACCAGGCGTTACCTAAACCAGCCGTATCATTTCGCAGCACGATCCGCCCTGGTGCATTCGTTCGAAAACGCCAGTTCCCCGCGCCAACAGTGGCCGGATAATCATACGGGTTCAGGCTACAGCCACCATATATGTTGGCGTATACCTGGTTGTTAAGCCTGGTAAACTCAGCCTCCGCCAACACATCAGCGTCGCCTGGGTTTTCGCCCCCAAACGCACCGGCCGCAATCGAGATAGCGGCATTCTGACCCGTCTGGCCCGTTGGGCAGTTATCCCTGAAAAACGTACCCTCCCGAATAATGGCGGTACTTGGATATGGTGTGCTACCCGCCGCAATACCCGGAATCATGATTTCTGGTATATAATCAGGATCGCCTGGCAGGTTGGGCTTTTCGGTCACAGGCTTAAACAGGCTGCTATCATCGACATAATATTTCTGAAGCTTCAGCGGCCGACCGGCTCCGCTCCGCTTTCCGTCTGGCCGCAAAAGGATCACGGCTCCCTCACCACGCCAGGCTGTTGGCCTGACTGGTCCCGATGTGGCCACCGGCAACTGGCTATAATTGTTTTCCTGATTGGCCCGTTTAAAGGTCAGGGTTCGCGCAATTACGTCACTGTTGTCCTGTTTATTGGTCAACTCGGCTGTAGTCAACAACAGGGGTATATGCCCTTTCTCCGTGATCTGATACACCGCCCTGGTCAGCATCAACTCCGTCAGGTACTGTAGCCAGTACGACCCTTTTTCTTCGAAATAGCCGGTAGAAACGGTCAGCGTATTATCAGCATCTACATTCACGACGCGCATCGATGCGAAGTCGATGGCTGTGGAACCGAATTGGTCCTGTTCCGTAATAGCCCAGTTGGCGGTCATCGTCTCCGATCCCTGGCCCAGGAGCCGCACCGTATCAAATCCGCCGAGTGAGTTGGCAAACAGTACCCACCGCTGATCAGGCCGATACTCCGGATCGATCCGGTAGGTACGTACCTCACTCAGCCGCTCGTCATTCTGATTGCTCAGCCAGAGCTGGTAACTTGTTATCCCTTCGCCGACCAGGCCCAGTTGCGCCACGCCGGCCGGCACACTCACTACCGAGTTCAGTACTGGACTGTCGAGCGCCAGCAGCTGACAGGTTTCCTGCCTCCCATCGGGCCAGGTTAGTTGCGCCTTCAGCCTGATCTGCGTCGGGGTTGGCGTAAAATTGATCAGGAAATACAAGTATTCCTCCGCCAGTACATCGCCCGATACCACCTTATCAGCGGGTTGCCACGTCAAAAACTGACGTTTCGCGGCCAGATACGTGTTGAAGAAATTGGTACCCCATCCGGCAAAATCCGCTCGATCTAGGCCACCGGCAAACACCCACATCTTTGGCCGGGTCACATCCGTACTCACCGCTGGCGTTCCTCCAGTCACCCTTTCGTGCAGGCAATAAGGCATCGTCAGACTCGGCACGATGCCCAGCACAGCCTGACGGGGAAACGGCTTCTGTACTTGCAGAAACCCATCCAGCAACTCATCAATGCGGAATTGTGCGCCATCATACCGCATGGCACCGGCGCTGATCACCGGTGGCCGCTCCCGACCACTCAGCGTAGTCAATTCCTCGAAAGTGGTCGACTGCGGGTAGTTCGGTACCAGCAGCGTCAGGGCGTACCGCAGGTTACTGCGGTCGGTCAGGGCCGTGTCGGCGGGGTCAATGAGCACCTCCAGCCGATTCCGGGAGAAGGCCAGCGGCTGAAATACAAGGTTCTGAGCCAGTGCGTCGATCATACCAAATCAGTTTTTGGTAAAGATGACGATCACAATCAACTGGTTAAAGGACGTTACACTTGAGAACTTGGCTCTTCTTTGTCGGATATAATTTTTATTACATCCACAGTATCTGCTATTAATTCATTCGTACGAGTGAATCCTTCACCAGTCACATTTGCTAGCTTAGTCGCCTCCTCAGTCATTCGAATTTGTTGTTTCATTACTTCGATTTGAGTGCTAAATAGTTCCTGTTGGCCACCTGCTAAACTCATGTACACATCTTGCAACCGTTTACTCATAGCCTTCCTCATTTGAAAGCTAATGACTATTGAAAGAGCTGTAAAGGTGAAGCCAACATTGTATACAAACCCTTTTGTAACGGATTCGTAACTAACGAAGTAGTACACCAGCAGTCCACAGATATATAGCAGAGAACCGATATCAACTATCTTTTCTATAAATTCTTTATATGCCTCTTTAGTAGTTAAATGCAAATCAACCCACTTAGTAACAAGCGGAGTTGCTATAGCAATAGAAATCCCACCTACGGCAAGCCAATCAGAAAGAGTCATAAAATATTTATTTTACAAGCGGTGTCTTCGTTTATACTCATTCAGACTTTGGCGCTCCTCAGCTTTCCGGAGCACGTACTTCTCCCAGACAGCCTGCTTTATCCGCCCCACCTTGTCCTCGACGTAATCAAGATGATATGTACGGCCACCACCACATATGGCCCAAACGATCGGCGAGAGCGGAATCCAAACTAGCCAGAAGAGAATTTTACGAAGCACCATGACTACGTTGAAAAATGGTTACAAAAGAACCTAATATTGTGTTTTATGAAAATGCCTGCCCAAGTTTGGCGACCTGACAGGCATTTCCCAAAAACCTACAATAGTATAAAGCTAATGAAGAAACGGATATCACTCCACTTGTGGAACCACGTACAGCCTTTGCTCGAGCAATATCGTAAGTATGTTATTGTAGAACCACCTAACACTGAAAATGCATTCATAATTGGAGATGCTGATCCTAACTCTAACTTCTTTTTTATAATCAGCCACCAAAATACGTCTGGTGGAATGGTTAAGTACAAGTTTGAACCAGAAAGCGAGATTTCAGTCAAAACGTACACTATAGAAAGTACGGTCGAGGAGATGGCCATACGTTTAAAGCAGTGGTTTGAATTATTAAAAGCCTATGATGAATTAGTTACTATCTACGATGATCCTATTCAGAAAGCATACGAGGCAGAGTTCACTGATTTCTTTAGGATGGCAGATGAAAAAGCAGATAAAATTCCTTTTGACTTGCCGCGCCAGTTACTTTTTGGCGATTACCTAGCACAAGTTGCCGCTCGTCTGGCCATTCGACAGGCGAACGAATCAAACGTAGAGAAAGCGGCTGAACTGGCCCAACTGATAAATGAAACCGAGTCGTTAAAGGCCGACCTGCCCGCACTTACCCAAAACCAAACAATAAGCCGGATGGCTAAATTATGGGCCAAAGCCAGAAAACACGGCATTGATCTCATTAAAGACTTGTTTTCCGAATTCAAGAAAGAATCACTCAAAAAACTAACGGGAGAAATATTTAAAGAAGAAAATTGGCACTCAATTAAGGACCTACTAGACTAAAGTCGTTCAAATAAGGGTTGTGCCGACATGGTCAGTTTCAGCTTTACTTCGTATCCCTGTGTCGAGTCGATGGTCATCATTGACACAGGCTCCAGGCCTGCCGAGCCGTAGTCGAAATCTACAGTGGCAGTTGTCAGGTGGTCTTGTTTCAGTTGGTGCAGCACCGCCAGTGCTATCGTTTCAGCCTGGTTAAAGGCGGCATCCTGGCTGGCTTCATTACTTACCTCACTTTGGCAAAAAACGTAGAACGTTATCTCAAAAACGGCATAAAACTGTTCAGCACCGGTGTCCAGAATCCGGTACTTCGGCCGCATAGAAAAGACTGCCGGGTATATCTTCTCCGACACCGAAGCTGAGATCAGCCGTTCCATGCGGTCGCCATCGCTCAGGCGCACCGTCGTTACTCCCTCTATGCCCAGCGCCAAAGCCTGAAAATAGGGCCAATAAATGCTATCCGTTGCGGTCATTGGCGTTCTGCCTCGGCGGCTCTTTGACGGACTATCATGTCAGCCCGATGTTCTTCCAGGAAAAGCAACACTTCGTGGGCATTCGCTGCCTGAGTCTGCTTCATTGTTCCAAAAATCCCCTTCTCGGCCAGTAGATGCTGGTTCCTGATGAACCCCTGTCCAATGTAGGCCTCGCCCGTTTCGTCAGGTATACCAACTGTGGTGGCATCTGAAACGCTGGGGCGGTCGAAGAGTACGTACCGGCTCAATACATCTTTGAAGGTGCTGGCCACGTAGAGTAGTACCGCCATTTTCAGACTAAAATCCAGCCCGGACACCGTCGCTACCCGATCGCGCACGATGAACTCATTGTATACTTCCCGATGGTCGCCGTTCCAATCCGGATCAGTTGTGTAACCTTGCGCCCGGCGCGGTCGGCAGGCAGTGGCTACCAGGTAGTCGAGTCGTTCATCGCCTGCTGGCTGTTGCTGAATGAAGCCGTTCAGGTGTACATACAGATCGGTCATTTCGCCGTAACTCATCGTTACGAACTCAGGCTCGGGTAACAGCCAGGCCTCTTTACCAACCTGAAGCGACTCGAACGGTTGCTGATCCATTGGCTCCGTGAACAGCCACGACAATTGCTGTAGCAGCAGATGCAGCACCTCCGCGTTTTTCCGTTTAACCGTCTCGCTCAGCCGTTCCGAAAAATGGGCCTGGTGCAGCTTGCGCCACACCTTCGGGCGAATGTTCAGCGCCAGTTGAATCAGGGCATGGTACATCTTTCCTGATTCAGGCGTCAGGAAGATCAGTTCGATCAGACGCGGCAACCGCTCCAGATCTACATCCTTCCAACGTTCGGGCAGGTTATACCGAACGCCATCAAGGTCTATTTGCTGCATCAGTCGTCTGTTTCTACCATTAGCCACTCGCTCAGGCTCATTTCTGAGCGCAGCGCTTTGAACGCGTTCTTCCCGTAGATCAGCCTGATCGGCAGCCAGAACAAGAGACAAACAGCGAATTCGATCAGCCAGGCCACGATAACCAATGGGATGCCTATCAGGATTCTAATTGCTCTCATCCTACCGAAGGGCGTTTGCCTTTTGATACGCTTTCACATCGACCGTCAGTTGGCTAACCAGCGCCGCTACCGCCCCAGCCAGGATGTAGGCCTTCTGCGCGAAGAATTCGATACCGGCAGGCAGAGCAATACCCTGTGCCTTCACCCCGATCAATGCCCCAGCCACTGCTGCTACTGTAATGCCAATCACGCGAACGGTTTTGAACAGCCTCGGCGTTGGTGCGCCCAGCCGCTCTGGAATGGTTAATTCATCTTGAATATTCATTGGAAAACTGGTTGGTTAGTTGGTCTTTCGACTTTCACAGTGCCGAAGTAGGCCATGAAAAAAGCCGCCCCGAAGGACCGGTCCGCCGTTGCGGGCTTCTTGCTCAGCCTGGCGATACCGGATTGGGCGGCTTTTTGAACTGCACCAAGTAGGGTGTCAGCCAGTTGGCAATGGCGTTGATCTCGCTGGTTCGTCGCCGGTTGATGTAGCAGCCGCCCTTCGTTCCCTTACCACCGGTGGTATTGAATCCCAGCAGCAGCACCGTATCGTCTTCAGCGGGATCATACCGATCCTGGGCGATACCTTCGATATGGCTGGCATACAACGAAACGGCATCCATGCGCCGAATCGGCTTGCCTACCCGCTGATTCCCCCGCTGGTTCCTGCGATACACAATCTTCGTTGCATCAGCGAAATAGACCCGAACGTAACCAACGCTGGTAACCGGCAGCTTTACCCCATTTTTTGAATGGACGTAGTAGAAGCCGGATGCGCAATACATCGCCTGCGTAGGCAGGTGGTTGTATTTGTTGATCTCAGCGATCCAGGGCGCATCGTTGCGGTCGGTACGTTCTGTTCGGCCAACGTAGGTTGCGGCCGTGTCGAAAATGGCCTGCCGCAGCACCGTTTCATCCAGCGTGAATGGAGGTACAACAACTGGCTTCTTTTTTACGACTTGACCAGGTGCGCCAGCACAGCCAGCAACAAGAAGCCCAAAACAAAGCAGGTGGCGATAGTGCATCTAACAGCAGGTGTTAACGTTTTAAAATCACTCCAAAAGTCAGGCTTCGAACGGGCAAATGGTAGGACGTAAAACGCAACGGGAGGCATCACGATGAACAGCATCAGCAGGGCTACCGGCAAATCTGTGGCCTGCACCAGCTTCTCAAAAATGAGTTTCTGAATGCTCGTGCGGTCGTATGGCTGCATCTGCTGCTCAGGCGGAAGTGCTTTATTCTGCTCGATGATCATATCCCGGAACATCTGGAAATATTCACTCATTGCCCAGATCAACAGACAGGTAAGTACTACTACCCCAATGGCCATCAGCTTCCGGTTGCGCTCCCACCAGGCCTCTGGCTCAATGCTAGCGGCCAATACCACCGGCTCAGCCTCACCCTCGATGATAATCTGCTGGGCTTCTTCGTGGCACTCCATTGCCCAGCGCAACAGTTCGTCGGCCTGTTGGCGATCTTCGCTCGCTGCGGCCATCTCCCGGTAGTGTTTAGCCAGGTTGCGCAGTTCCGTCTTCTCCCGTTTTCGAGCTTCCTGCTTTTTGGCGAAGGCCTGCCTTTCGGCCTCTACCAGATCGGCCATCTCCTTTTCTCTGGCCTTGTTATCATCCGCCAACGCTCTTTTTCTCGATTCAATATCGGCCAGTTCAGCTTCATACCGAGCAGCCGGGTCATCGCCCACCTGAACCATCTTTAGGGGTTTTACTTCACCTGTGGATTTACCGTTCAGGGTTGGCGCGACCGAAACGTCGCGGAGTTTATTCGATCGTGCGTTCATAGGATCACGTGCGGTTTATTGGTAAAATCGTCGTCAGGAATCACTGCTCCTGCCACAAGGTTTTGTTGGTAATAGCTACTGAATAGTGTGCTGGTGGCCGTTTCATCCAGAAAGGAACGTACCTGAGCGAGTCGCTTCTGTCCATCGTTGTAGAGTTGCTGCCGCATGCTCTGACGGAGGTTCCCATCGGCGGCTACTTCCTCCAGCATCCCGGATTTGTCGCGCCGTTCCGATATCCCCGTTTCATTCAGCGACAGCGGCAGATACGGCCAGGCTTCATACGTACCTAAATAGGCCAGCGCTTTCCGGCAATGAGTCAGTAGCATTTCCTCTTCAAAGCTGAAGGCTGGCTCCGGAGCCAGCCACTTTTGCATCAGGTCTTTATACACCTGAGTGGTCAGTGTTACCCGAATGATGTCATTCTCCACGTCGGCCAGGTGGGGAAGCAGTTTCTGGAAGAATCGGTAGTTGCGGCCCGCGATCGGGAGCAATGACCCAAACTCAGCCGCCGACCGAATCAGGTGGCGCTGTCGCTCCTGGTAGGCCGAAGAAGCTGTCCAGGCAGCTGGGCGCTGTATTTCCAGTTCACGCCAGAAATACTCCAGGCTTAGATCGAGCATCGACAAATTGGCATCCCGGCTGTCGGCATATTCCCACTTCGTAACCGCAATGGCGTTCTGTGGCGAGGCCTTCATCATGCCCAGATCACCCACCCGAAACTTCTGATGGGGAAACGCCAGGCTATAACATTGCCAGGCCAGGCAACTTTGGGTTAGTCGTAGCAGCTCAGCCTGCGCTGCATCAGTGGGCGGTAGTGCCTTCAGGTACGTCCACAAATCGGTCCCAACTTCATCGGCGAACCACCGCTCGGCATGCTGCATGAACGGCTTTACCGTTACTTCGCTCATACTGGACTGCAACGTACCCAGCTGGGCTTTCAAAATATCCTGCGTCAGCATGGCTAGTTGTGATTAGTGACCGCCTGAGCGCCGGTCGGGTTCGTGTCGAGCGTGGTGATCTGCACCCCGTTGAAGCTGGGCACCACATCGGTATAGCCCATGATCCGGAGCGCCAGCAGCACCGGCTCCAGCAGAATGACGTGGTGCACCGGTGTGCGGAAGTGCATCTGAAAATCGGCCATCACCCGAATCTGACTGCCAGAGTCGTTGCCCTTGCCCGGATTGACACCGGCCAGCGTAGGAAGAATTCCGGCCGCGTTGGCAATGGAGACGTTGGCCATTTCCCACACCTTGGCGTAGGCATCGTCGCTCATTTCGTTTTTGAGCGGCACCACCTCGATGCTATCGAGTGGCTTGCCATCTTCGCCCCGCAGGTACTTCAGAATAAGCGACTTGTTGACGTTCTTGGTACCGGCCAGCCAGTTGCTCAGGTTATCGGAAAACTCGCTCCATTTCTGGCGCACCTTGTCGACCGGTACTGGCTTCCCTCCTTCTGTATCGAAGTAGTCTTTCGGGATTTTGATCAGGTACTTAATATTGTACCCGTTGGTGATACCCGACTTGTGGAAGACAGGAATCAGGTTGGCCAGCTCGATCCATTCCGCAGCGCCCCACCAGCTGGGGAACGCGTAGTGTGGATTGCCCGACAGGTGCTCCCTAGAATGAAGCAGGCTAACCACGTTGGCTGTCGGATCGGCCCGATTAAACCCGGCAATGGGTTCGCTCTCCCTCGATTTGTAATAGCCTGAATCACCGAAATATGGATTATAGAAATAGGCAGGATTAGCTCTGGTGCTCTTCAGGCTGATGCGTGAGCTGTAGCAGTCGAGTACATCCAGCATCGGCGTACCGTCGAGCCTGAATTCGAAGCGGGTAAAATGGTTACCGTTGGTCAGCCGTTCGTTGATCGCTGCTACTGCGTAGTGCGCCAGGCGGGTATCGAATGCCCAGTCGTCTAGCCTGGCGTCGACGTAGGGCTCCAGCTTTACACCACCGTCAGCATATACCCGCTTGTTGAAACTAATGCCGGTGCCGTAGATCATATCCCGGTTCGACTCCAGCAGCGGCCTGATCTGGTTATTCTTCTGAATCAGCACCCCCATCGTGTTAGGCTGATTGTCGGCATTTCCCCAGGGCACGTGCATCTGTCCAGCACCGCCAAAATAAGACGTGGTACCGTAGGCATGATCGCGACCCGGACGCGGGACCGCTTGAGTCTCTGTCAACTGAAGAATAGCCGCGCTGGGCGTTGCTCCTTGCCTGGTACGACGGCCAGCCACAACGGCCACGTTTGGGCTTATCCAATCCATTTCCATAGCAGCTAGTGTTGGTGGTTAATACGGCGACCGTTGTAGGTCAGCAGCAGATCGATGAGCACCTCGAACGGTTTGTCATTCTCCCGGTTGGTCAGGAGCAGCACGTGATTGGCACTGACATTGCCCCTGTATCCCCGCTGCTGCGGCAACCGGCTGATACTTTTGGAACACCGTTGTTTTTCGCCCAGCGTCCCATCCTTTTTGACATAGGTGATCGCGAATTCATGCACCTGGCCACCCTCCCGGATATCCTGGTGAATCTCGGCAAACATGGCCCTACGGTTAATTGTCAGCTTACTCATACCCCAAAACTCCCTCCGGAATACACCGCCAAAAAGGACAGGGCAATGTCGACCGTTAGAACCTGATCAGTATGCCCAGGTACGTTGCCAGGCCAATGCGGAAAGCCCACCGCTCTGCGTTTGCGGCTCGGTACTTTTTCCGATAGCTGTCCCGATCAGCCATAGCCTCCAGGAGTTGGGTCGACGTAACGGTGGCCTCATGGTGGGCATCCGAAAACGTTGTGACCATACCATTACGCTCAGCTTTTGTGCGCACCAGCTGCGCCTCGAGCGAATGAATCCGCAGCCGGCAGAAGTGCAGGGCAGTCAGGCTGTCGAGCAGCGCTGGTGCCGACGCTACAAATGCCCGTACGGTGGCCAGGCTGTCAGGGAGTTTACTCGATGCCCCGTCGCTTTTCCAGCCGGGTGTTGGCGCTTGCGCCATTAATTCGGCGCATGGCATCCAGAGGAGACAGGCCAGCAGTAGCACGCAACGAGTCTTGTAGGTCGCGATCATGAAGTACGAAAATGAGTGAGTCGATCCGCTCCCGGAGAACCCATTCGCGTTGCAGCCCCAATACCGAGTCGGCCCGGTGCTGTGCTTTCAGGATGGGGTTGATCAGATCCCGCACCTCCGCGATCGGCGATGGTGCAGTGGGGAGCAGTAATTGCACCGTCAGCGCCACTGCCACCGCCGCCATCACACTGACGATTACCTCCCGAAACAGGTTGCTGGTGGTGCCGAATTTGGCGTACGTGCCCTGAAGAAAATTGAGAACTGGGCTAATGTATTTCAAAAACATACCCAAACCTCGCCCGATATCGAACCGCCATAAAGGACAAATATCTTATTAAATTTACCAGTAGGATTTTAAGTATACTTTTTCAAAAACTATTCTTTATCGTCGAATAATTGAGTAAAAGACAAACTATCAAAATCAGCGCCTAACTCGAATAGGTTTTGATCTGAAACATAGCAAGCTGATGTAGAGACATCAAATGCTTGCATAACTGCCTTCTGAAGAAGTTTAAGTTCTTGAATATTCAATTCTGTTTCGATCAATCTTAACAATTCACGACCCACCGTTGTAAAAGCAATGACGGGGATAGATACCTTTTCATATTTCTCTAAATTAGATTCATCTAAGCCCACCAAACTAAAGCTGATCATTCTATTACCCGTGTAAAATAATACACTGTAATCAGCAAATGGCCCAGACCTTTCCATAAAATCGATTAAATGAGCAGAGTCCCTAAGTGTTATTATACCTAATTCACTCAGCAATAATAGGTGGCCATATTTAATATCACTGTTTGCACTATAATCGGACAGTCTTCCGCGTAAAAACGAAGAAGACCCACTGTCTATATGATACTTAGCGACTGTGTTAACTAGCTCAGCTTCCCTCTTCGATAGATTTTTAAGTACGGACAATGTTCTTAAAGAAAAGCTGTTTGGTCTAGCTATTTCACCTGCTAGCACTCTGCCCCACAGTTTTTGCATCTCAATTTGTGATATCTCTTCTGCATCAAACAAGAAACGAGTCATCCAGTCTTTGTCAATAGGTACGTCATTGATGGGTGTATTTTGTTGAGATAACTCTTCAGCAGCTGTTTCAATCACTGACTCAAGATTGCCAATCTTATGTAATTGCTGATACAGGATAGAACCTCCAACAGCGTTCATCACATGCTTACCTTCCTCAGTTTGAATGAAACCATCTACTGCTTTGGTGTACAAATACTTCTCAAATTCGACTCCACTCAAAAGCCGAGCTTTCTCAACCTCTTGCTTGGCTTTCTTCATAAAAAGCAACATTGTTGCCTGTTCTCCTAAAACACTTTTGAAGACTTCAATCACCCCTTTAGACCCAAAAGCTTTAGCCGCAAGCTCTCCAAACCGGTTCAAATTATCATGATCTAAATGAATAGGCAGGTTCTCCATATGATGAATTTGAGAGTTTAGTACACTGGCAATATAATAGTAAACTTAGATATATGCTGTAATCCTCACTACTTGGTTTAGCCTCCTCACTTACCGAACAAGCCTATAATAGAAATAGCTATATGCTATCTTCGAGCAGACTTACCTCAAACATATGCCTACTTCCTACGCTCAAACTCATCTTGGGAAAACGATAGATCAATTAGAGGCTCAAGACCTTATCGACTTTTTCATTGTTGAACGCGAAGAATCATTAACGCTAGAATTCAAGTCATTTTGCCAGCGGGAAAACGATATAAGCCTCAAAGAGAAGGGGGTAATGCGAGCTATTTGCGCTTTTCTCAATTCGAGCGGTGGTTTGCTTATATGGGGAGCACCAATAGAAGTCAGAAGGGATAAGGGTTACAAGGTATGCGCTGGACCGCTCTCTCCCGTTGAAAAACGGTACTCGAAAGATGAGTTTATCAGCAAGCTGTCAACCAAGATTATCCCTTTTGCATCCCCAGCCCTGTTTCGATCAATAGAGATTGAAGAAGGAAAGTACGTATATCTGTTTGACGTACCTGAAAGCGAAGTGAAGCCTCACCAATTTGACGACCGCTATTTCATCCGGCTGGACGGTCAATCAAAAGCAGCTCCCCATTATGTAATCGATGCTCTTTTCAAGCAGTTTAAACGTCCTATTTTACATGCAAATCTAAAAGCGACAGTTTATAACCTTATAAAGAGAAAATGGAACCCGTCATATGCCGAAGACTTAATAGTTATCGCGTTAGAAGGCTCAATCACCAATTTATCGGAAGCTATAAATGACAAAAATATATTTTACATAATTCGTACAGATTTCGGGTCTTTTACAGATCCAGCATCACGCGGCGATCAACTAAGGGAAGCATTCGACGACTCATTAAAGCTGATTCTTCCTATTGGTATCCCAGTTGAGTTTTCATTAAAACTTCATATACGAGCGGGAGAATTAATTAATATCACCAACACCCTAATGCTGACTGTAAACCTTACTGCTGGGGGTGAATTATCCGCCCCAATCAAACAAACGTATATATTCTACCTTCAAGCTATTCTTGATAACGATGGCACAGTAGGGAAAGTTAACATAGCTTATTCTAGAGACAATCCCCTGCCGCTAGAATAAAAAATCCCACTGGCAGGGCCAGCGGGATTATCAATTACGCAGTTTAATGAGGTCAGTCAGGTACGTTGTCGGCCGAATTGATCAGGTAGCCTTCAGTGATTAGATCGGCCACGAAGTTGTCGGGCGTATCGGTTCGAAGCGGCGCTGGGCCGTTCCAGACCTCGAAGCGCTCGGCAAAGTCTTCCATATACTCGGCTAACGTTTGCTGGCTTGTGAAGCGGCCACCGTCGCGCAGGGCCGTTACTATGTCGGTGGGGGACGTTCCGGTCAGAACGTCCCCTTCTGGGGTTTTAAAGGTCATGCGGCTAATTCGCTCTGGCGGTTATGGTAATAGGTGAAAATTTCAGGTTGTTGAATCGTTTGCAGGCTTTCCATGCTGGCCGTTCCAACCCGGCTGGTGCGGCTGTACTCAACGAGGTTGTGTAAAAATAGCACCCAGTTGCTGATCTTCTCAAATTCAACGGTGCCGCTGTGCTGGCGAAATTCGATGGTTTTGTAGCGCAGGTAGCTTTGCAGGTTTACCTTAAAATACCGGCTTGGCATAACCGTGCTGGTCAGGGCGTTCATGGTGGTGGCCGCGTCGATCCGGCTGGTCAGGGCCGTTAGGCTTTGGCAGTAGCCGTTGGTGGTGCCCCGGCGCGAGGCTGGCATAAAGCTGTCGATAACGCTTTCGTAGCGGGCGTAATTAACGAGCAGGTTCTTGGTTTGTGGTAGCCCGATGTTGGCGGCATCGAAATGTACGTGCAGGCCGCAGCTGCGGTTGATGTAAGCGCGTTTTTGCTTCATAACCCGGCATACGGTTTCCAGTTCGACTAACCCCGCCTGACCTTCCAAAATCGGGCTTACCAGTTCGAAGCTGTTGGCTCCGTTCAGACTGGCGTCGGTTACTATCTTCCAGTGTGGCCGGGTGTTGTGGTTGTAGCCTTCCACTTCAACCTCGATGCCTGCGGCCCGGAGCGCAGTGGCCAGCGTGTTCTTGTTAACGTTGTAGGCTTCAATTTCAATACCGAATCGGCGGTTGAAAGGAATGAAGCTGAAGGCGTCGGCGATGGCCTGTTGCTGGCGGCTACGTACCTGGCTGGGCCAGTAGCGGGCAAACACGTTCTGCACAAATCCGTAGTTGCCTCCGGTTAGGTCGGCTACTTGTCGGCGGGTTAAACCGAGGGCCAGTAATTGGCGGATTTTTTCGGTTTTGTTAAGGGTTGCGTTTGATAAAATATCCTGCGTTTCCATCTAGTAATCTGCGTGTTAGCCCCGTTTCGGTTGGGTAGGACAAACAACGCACTACCCTCGCCGACGTGCAAGTTCCTGCGGTAGTGTTTGCGTAAGTTCCAGGCAAAGTGGAGCAGGTCACTGGAACAGTGCAATGGCCAAATAAAAAGCCCGACGTTTAGGCCGGGCTAGTTGTTCAAACCTACTTAGCAATGCGCTGATGCCAAAACAGAAACGTCTCCAGCTCTTGCTGGATTGTTACAAACTTGGGATAGGGTGGCCGACGATCTGGATTGTTAATGATACTTCCAACCTGTGGGTGTTTCTCTTCCACGCCCCGGCAAAAGATGCCACTTACATCATAAGGCAGGGAATCGTCTGATAAGAGTTTGTATTTATGATTGTCGTAATCCGCTCGATGTGATTCCCATAATGCACCATCTACCTCGGAGTAATGAATGTATAGATCGTCGTTTGCCATTGTGCAAATTAAGCTGAATAAGCTGAAACCGACTAGGGTCTGTACTCCACCCAACTCGGCAAGGGTGAAAACGTCTGTCGGCGCATCAGCCCTTGCGGTTGTTGGGTCAAGTAGAGCAGGTTACTGGAGGAGTGCAATGTTCAGCAACGCTCACCGAATACTATGTGTCGCTTCTCGCAAAAGAATGAAGAACGATCTCCTCTAAACTTCAAATAGGTGATTCGGTGGACGCCGGAAGCGATAAAATACTTATCCTCAGAGACCAGATACCGAAGCGAAATAGCATCACCACTCCCAGGCGATACATTCCTGGAATTCAGGAGGTCATCGTCAATCTTCTCTATGTCATCGCTTGAATACTTGAAGCCTCGGCGTAAGTCATCCAGCAATTGCAACCAAGTTAAAGGGAGGATGTGGTTTGAATAGCCTTTTTTAAAATAGTTTACATGGGTGTCAAACAGACCAACAACTTTGTCAAGTTCCACAACCACCCCTTCTGCGGGTTCATTGTGGGTGGACTTTATATCACGTAAATAGTCTACCTGAGCACCAGCAAATGTGGGTAAGGGTTTTCCGGGAAATTGTCGGTGAAACGTTTCGAGCGAAGTATCCATAAGTTCGAGATTAAACCTTAGTATAATCGTTAGGTGGGTTTCTGTTATTCTTCCAACTCTTCGTCGGTTAGGTAGGCGAAATCTTCGGCAGGATCATACGTATCGTCTCCATCGTCATCGTCCCAGTCGTCATCATCTGAATAGTCGTCGGTGCCTTCTTCGCATCCACATGATTCGCATTTGGCTGGTGTGAGTGATACAATACAATCGTCTATATCGCCATTACAGTAGCATTCGCCACCGCAAGAAAAACATTCGTGTGCCATGTTTCAGATTCCTGTGGTTATACCTGCTTAATTGTGGCGTAGTTCATATCCAGGGCGCTAGCTATATCGCGACGACTCATTATCATTTCATCGATGTCTAAACGTTGATGTTGAGTCTCGATGAACTCGGCTTGCTCTTCCAGGCTCATATTTTGCACGTCGACCATTTCCTTGTCGCTCAACGCCACATTTATTGTGTGAAAGCGAATGATGGGGTAGCTTATTCTTAAGGTAGGCATGGTTTCAGATGTTGTTATTTTCAAGGTCGTACTGGTGGTAAGTGATGCCTCGAAGTGGCGTTCGGTATCGGTGTCGATCATGATTGGTTGAAAAACTGTTTGGCTTCTTCGTAGGCACGTTGCAGATCCTGAAAGCCAGTGGTGGTACCACCTTTATCTGGATGCAGCTCCATGGCCAGTTTGCGGTAGTTCTTTTTGACCGTCTCCCAGGTTAGCACCTTGCCTAGATCACCCAGCATAACCCGCCAGGGAGTGGCTTTCGGGGTTGGCGGTGGTCGACGGGCTTGCTCCTGCTTCGGTGGCGGTTTTTGCTGGCCCTTCTTTCGCTGGCCACTCCCGGCACTTCTGGTGTTGTCGGCCGACGAGTGTGCGCCTGGCTCCGGACGTGCTGAACAGGCTCTCCAACAGAGTGGGCTTAATAAATGCCGCAATAGATAAGGTGAATGATGGCGGCTGATCGTGCGCAGGCAGTTCACCGTTGAGCCAAGCGCCCGAAGATTCCCTGCCAGTGAATCGTACCGATCTGATGCAATGGCGTAATCGAAAGTACCTAATCGAAAAAAGACCGTTACGCCTGGCTCCCGGAGTTTGGCCTGCTTTGCCAGCAGCTGGCCACTGGCGCCAACCTGCCCGTTGCTCGTGATCACCACCTTCGTTGCTCCCAACCGCTCCAGCTCCTTCAGCAGGGTATCGCGCTCGCTGGCCAGTGTCTCCAGCTTCGACGTCGACCAGGCTTCATGCAGCACCGTCTTTGGCCAGCCATATGGCCACTGCAAGGGATATGGATTCATGTTAATCGCCGGGTTACAGGGGATTTCTTTATCGCCTTTTTCCCTGCTGGTAAAGCAGCCTCCAGATCAACTGGCACTGGCTGTCCATTTTTGGTACGGGGTTCGCCATAGCTGAAATACTTCGGCGAATCGGCATACTTAGGATTATTTCCTAATCTGGCGGCCGAAAAACGCAGATCAGGAAAAAGGGTCGTTAGCACGTCAACGGCTTTTTCAACCATTGCCTGGTCTTCACAACAAAGTCTAATTTTAAGTTTATGGGCCATGGATAGGGAGATTATTATGGTTTGTTAGTAGTCATTCTGCTTCGTGATAAAGGCCGGTGGCCAGCAACTCCTTATACGCCTTGATGCACTCTGAAGCTGAGCCGTGTTCACTGATCCGGCTGGCGTTGCCCGATTTTGTGATGCTGGTGATGGCAAATGAGCCATTCTTCCGTTTGATTCGCCGAATCGGCTTTGTCGCTGTAGTATCGTTCACGATGGTGTTGGTTATAAGGCAAGAGTCTGTTGTATACCCTTTGCGGCGATGATTGCGTCGCGCTGGGCGATCAGGCGTTTTAGTGTAGCCCTTGAGCAGGCCAGTCGGTGCTCGGCCAGTTCGGGACTTAATCGGGGTTTTGGGCCTTTTGTCCAGTCGGGGTAGTAGCGCTCCCGCATCCCCAATTCGCGTTCCTGCTCTTTGATCTCGTCATCGAGCGTTACTTCTTTAGCCTTCGGCATACTTACCAGAATTTAAAAGTTCGTTGTATCGGCTTTTGGCTACCTCAGCATCCGTGTGCTTTTCGAGGTGTTTCCAGCCCCCAGCGCCGTTTTCTGTTATCGTTTTAATGATCCAGGTCGGCGATCCTGACCAGCCTTCCAGCCTGATCAGTGTCTTACCCTCTGCTCTTGCCAGGCGTAGTTTATCCTGTATCCGGAGCGGTTTACCAGGCTGTGGTGCTTCTGAAACCTCCTCACCAAATAGGTTAAATTGCTTGCTCATGGCTTAGGCCGGTTATGCGATCGCAATGCCTCATCGACCACTGGATCGATCAGATCATTGACAGCCTGTTGATTGCACTCTTCCCCGTAGGCCTTCATGATCTGGGCCATCGCCTGGGCTTTCGTCTGTCCAGTGCGCTGGGTAAACTGCAAGATTCGGGTTTCGTTAAATTCAAAGAGTGTCAAGTTGTGATACGGTTAGGATGAGTCGGTTATTGGTGCGGTAATCGATGAGCTCCAGCCTATCATTGGCTCGCCGCCAGCTGATGCGCTTGGCTTGTAGATATTGCCGCTCCGGCGTACCGGTCCGGAGCGTGATCAGGTAGGCTTCAATGCCGCGAAACAGGCTGGCCAGGTCAGGCTCCATTCCGTCGAGTCGGGCATTATGGGTACGTACCTGGTTGCGGATTTCGTAAACCAGTGCCCGCTCAGGAGCACTGGTTTCGTGGTGGTCATTCAGCCGAAGCGTCAAGTCGTTCATAGCCATCTACTTTCAATGCACTGAGTTCATTAATCAGCAGGTAGCCGTTGTTGATCAGTATTCGTATGATCTCTGACCATCTAGATAAGAATTGGTGATGGTTATGGTCAATATGGAATGCCAGGCTTCCTACCTCGCTGATCATTTTCACATAAAGCCTTCGTGCTGGCCAGTTAGTAAATGGTTTCTTAAATTCGACTGACTTTAGCAGCACTTCTTCGCTGCTGTTCTCCCAGCCAACCCGCTCACTGACCCACTCGGCAATTTGAACAGCAACTGCTGCTACCTGCACCGCTTCTTCAATCATGTGGTCGATGTTCTTCTTTTCCCACATGGCCTTAGCTAGTTCACCCATCTCCTCATTCAGGATCAGCAGCCAATCAGTTGGCTCCAGGTGCTGTTTGCCCGGACGCGGGACCGCCCACTTCGCTATCTGGGCTTTCCGCTCGGCCAGAATTAACTGGCTTGTTGGGGTAGTTAGTAGGTTCTCCATCAGAATGGTAGATCGTCATCTGAATTGGGAGCAAAGCCGCCCAGCGCTGCCGCTGTTGACGGTACCGGTGCCGTTACTGGCGGAGCCGCAGCGGGCTGGCCAGCACTACTGCTTTCTGGCTTGCTGCCTACCAGTTGAATGCTGTAAGCCCGAATTTTGAGCTTGGCGTACACCTTCTGATCTTTGTTTGAGACGTAGTTTTCGGCTTTGATATCACCCTGGATAACCACCTGCTGGCCTTTCACCAGGTATGGTGTCACACCAGTCCGATCGGCAACGCAGTCGACCCATTCGGTTCGCTCGATCTTCTGCCCAGACGCATCTTTATAGGACTTGTCCACGGCCACAGCGAAGCTCACAAACTGCTTGCTTTCTTTGCCTTCTTTTACTTCTGCGTCGCGGCCTAACCGGCCAATAATCAATCCCTGTAACATGGTTGCTGTAGCTATAAAGTGGAAAAATGAATTAGAAAGGTTGGTCGCTGCTGACGAACTGACTGTCGGCGATTGTCAGTGGTTGATCATACTGGTTCTGGTAGTTCACCATAGCCTGATCTAACGTACCCAGCAGCAGTTGCTGCGCTCCGGTGAGCATAGCGTTCTGCATTTCGGTGTGCAGCGCCAGGACAACGGCTAATGGCATCTTCAGTGCATATTGTTTTCGGCGATCGCGCACTTGCCAGGTATAGAGTCGGGCGGGTGTCAGGCTGGTCAGGTACATGTGCAGCACCGCCAGGCCCAACGGGCGTCGATGCAGTGGCACCGAGGTATGATGGTGCGTATTGAAACGAATGAACATCACCAATTCCCGAAACTCACCAGGTGTGATCCGCAAAGCCAGTGTGTTCATGCCCGTCCGATCTGAGGCCGCAGGTAGGCCAATAGATTGGTGAGGCTGTCGGCATCAGCGGTGCGGCCTTCGCGCCGGGCAGTTAGGCGCATCCTGGCCGTGACTTGATAGAGTTTGATGGTCCGATATCGGTTTGATACGGCTGATGCGGGCATCGTAGCCAACGTACCTGGAGCAGGAGATGTAAGCATGTGAAACAATAGATTGAGCGGTTCGCCGCCCGGTGAAACGATGGTATACGTACTAAAAAAGACTGAGTTGCGGGGTTGAAAGAGCGACCGCCGGAGGTGCTGAAGCGGTAGCCTTCGCGGGTTTCTGCGGTCGTAGGTCGGCCAGGGAAATACCGGCCTGTTTGGCCAGCTTCTTCTCCATACGCCGAGCAATTGGGTCAGCTTTGGTTGTCCTGGGCTTGCCTTCCAGGATTTCGACTGTTGAGCAGTGCAGGTGCTGGCCACCTCTGGCTCCGTCAACGAGCGTAGCTTCGATCTTTACTCTCGCGTTTCGGCCTAATTGACCCCATAGAAAGCCTTTCCGAACACGGTATTTGCATAAGATCTCCCGCTTGTCGGGGTTTTTCATCGCGGTCTGAAGGTCGCTGTGGACTGGAACGCTGAACTCAATGCGCAGGCCATCTTCTGCATTTACAGCGCGGGCTGGGTAGCTTACCCAGGTCTCGAATGTGTAGGTCATCGGTGGGCTTAATTACGGTTTTTGAGTGATTACTAAGTGGTTACGAGGGTGGCTGAATCCGGCACAGCCGTGTGCGGCCCAGCCAGGTTTTTCAGCATGGAACTGACGGATACCGTTTCCCAGGTGCGGCCATCGTTCGGCTTAGCACTGGCACCGGGTGTATGCGTTTTTAGGCGGGGAGGTGGGGCCAGAACGCCCTTGGGTTCGGGGTATTCATCGGGGCCGATGGTGCCGATCTTGTTGTCGGCGTGGTAGCAGCGGTTATCGTATACCGTTACCAGGCGAAGCTTGCGGGTTGAGAACCAGAAAGCTATCTGCGCGTTTTGTTCGAATGCCTGGATGCCGTAAAAGTCGCGGTTGGTGACCAGGCGTGGACTGAAGCCCGGTTGCATCCGTAGTTTATTCGAGTGATTGAACTGAAAGTTATTCCAACCTACCAGCGTCAGAATATCGCTAAGTACTGTGTCATATTTGAGGCTCAGGGCATCAGCGTGGTGCACTTTGGCCAGCGGCATCCAGACGGTGGTCATCGCATCGCAGGCCTCTTCACCGGCCGCGTCGACCTTCTGTACCGGGTAGCAATCTTTCAGCAGGTCGTACAGATCTGGGTAGCGAAAGGTACGTTGCAGCACCATCTGCCATTGTTCACGGATGCGGCCAGCCAGTGCTGGCGGGAACAGGTCGCGCTCGTCGGGCTTATCGTAACTGTACCAGATCCAGGGCTTACCGTTTTTCCGGCTGTATTCTTCGGTAGCCGGGTGGAATTCAAGACGAAATTTGAAAAGGGATTGATAATCAGAGGGTTTTAGGGCAGATGTTCGGGACTTTTCGCGTTGCATGACGAAATTTTCATTTCGCGCTTTCTATAGTAAATACAGTAGTATACGAGACTCTATCGCTCTACCGCTCTATCGGTTTACCGGAGTATTCGATAGAATTCTATAGATATCTATAGAAAGCGCAGGTGGAAAAATTGAAACAATAAGGCATACCTCTCCCCTGAAGCCCAGAAGGCCATTTTTTTGAGGAGCCGTTCCAAATGCCGCCAGTGGTACCGCTGGAAGCGTTCGAGTGCCGAACGGCTATGTATATACGTTGCGGCTTTTACCCCGCTGGGCAGGTCTGTTTAGGCAGAAAAAACAAGGTCACCTGAATCTGAAAAGGCATAAAAACCCTTACCCGTCAGGCGACCTGTCCTGACTAATCCTAAACTTATTATCCTAAACCCTGATCCTGGACTTTCCAGTATCGCTGTGGGGGCTGGATTCGAACCAGCGACCTATATGCCTGCTGAGCCAGCACGACATCACCGCTCTAACCATCTGAGCTACCCCACAAAATCTCAATCACAAACGTACCTGCGTACCCCACCACCCTACAGGACGGGTTACATCTCACCCGACAGTGGGTTTTCCCAGGCCATTACTTCTTCCAGATAATCGCTTTCGGCTACGTCGGCAACCAGATCGATCAACAACTGCGTGAATGATCCACCAGCGGCCAGGCGCAGGAGTCGAGGCCAGCGACGGAACTGTTGCGCCCTTTTACGCCACCGAACCACCCGGTTGGCCGTAACCGACAGGCTCATGCGTAGCTCATAGCTAGTCAACAATTCACGGAGATCGGGATGAAATGTCCGTTTCATGAGTGGGTGGGATGTTGACTGGCGCGATGAATCTTGCCCGCAAATGCAGGCTTAATTGTCAGATAAATTTCCAGGCGCTTGGCTTTGAGTTGCACGAGCGTATTCTTTACCGTCTCGTACTCAGTGCCCTGAGTGGGCATTTTGGTCAACCATTTCTGGTACTGGTCCTGCTTCTGATCGATGCGGTCGATCAGGCTCCAGCGGTCACGGAGCGAGAGGGTTGCGTAATTGACCAGGTTAAGCAAATCCTGTACCTGGTGGCCACCAACCCACTGAAGGGGTGGCAACTGCGCGTCGAATGTGGGGCGATGGCTCATGCACGTTCGATCTCCAGGAGTAACTCTGTTATAATCCGCTGCGCTTCAACCGCTCCAGCGGCAATCATGGCCTGCATAATCCGGTTTTCAAAGCCATCGCCGTTACCCCAGAACGTTACCTTTTCCAGTTCAGGCAGGGCTGCATCCATCGAACCCAGGAGCATTATCTCAACACGGAGGTTATTGGGATAGCTGATATTGGTCATTTCCGAGATCAGCGTGTTGCTACGCTCCTGATAGGAGTCGATATAGCCGATCGTTTCAGCGATCTTACGGGCATCAGGCATGTTCATTTAGGAGATAGTTTTAGGGTGAACTAGTTAAGCGTTAGAGTCATCAGTCTGCGTAGCGTGGTTGATATTGCGGCAGGTCAGGTACGTAACCAGGCCACCCAGTATCAGGCAAATCACCACCAGAAGTGTCGTTAGTGCCGGCAAAAACCAGCCATAGAGGGATACCCATGTCATATACTTTCGAGTTGCATGGCCGTATGCTTCTCGACCAGATCACGCGACACCTTCACTGCCAGATCGGCATCCCACAGGAACTCCATCGGCACTTCGAGGTGCTTACAAATCACCCAGGCGGGATGGGCGAAGATTTTGCCAGTGGTGATGTGTTCGCGCAGGCACGTTTGCCGCCAGTGCGACTCGAATCCGAGCGGCTGAAGCTCATTCAGGATTGCTGCCCGTTTCTCATCGGCCACCTTCGCGGGGAGCAGTTCAAGCAGCCGGGCAATTGGATTTGTTCTCAAGCTCATAATGTACCGGTTGCACAGAATTTTGCTAAATCGCTATCATTATTCTATAGCGTATCTATATTTGTCTGTAACAACGGGGGCAATATTAGAGAGTTATGAATAACTGTGCAATAGTTTTCTATAATTACTATGCATATTTATGGATACACTATTTTATGCTTCTGAAAATCAACTAGTTAAATTTTTAAAACTTAAATAGCCTATAATCGCACTGCGGGCTACTTTATTCTCTAAAAGTGCTTCTTTATTGCTCTTAGGATGTTCAATTAGTGAGAACGGGAACAAACAGAAGGATAAAGCTCCCTACGTAAAACTCGCTACTGTTGCAGACCAATCTCTAACAATTGTAGAAAGTAGGTTGGGCAAGGGAGAAGCTATTGAAAAGTGGAAAGACCTCAGTAATGTCTAAATCGGAATAACAGCAGATAACATGGAGACAACCATTAATCAACGCATTGGGCAACTCATTACTGCAATGAAGATGTCTCACAATGCGTTTGCAAAGTCGATCAACAAAGCATCGACGACTATCAACTACATCGTTGATGGTAAAGGGAAACCGAGCTATGATGTCTTGGAAGGCATTCTAGAGGTCTACCCGGAGGTCTCGCCGGATTGGCTGATGAAGGGCCAGGGCGAGATGTTTCGGAAAGCGGAACCAGTGACGACGAACAAGTCGGTCGACGGTGGTGCGTTCGGAGAAGCCGTACTCGGCCGAGTGCAAGCAGGCTTCGATGAGATGCGTCGAATCTTTGAAGAAGAGCTTCGGGCCAAGAATCAACAAATTGCTTTCCTGCAACGGATGCTGGAGGCAATGCCGGGAAAGTCTAACGACGTAACTCCAGACCGGTCTGAAATTCGCAATCATCCTGCCACTGGGGAGCTCTTCGCACTCTGGCCACAGGTAGCTTAAAAAAGGGGTATCCCTCTTTTTGCACACGTTGCGGTTACAGATGAGGTTACGTCGGAATTTCACTCGTAATGTATTTGAGTGGAACGGTCTCTAAACCAAATAATTAACCATACTTGCACATGGGGGGTGCTAAATCCTCTCTCTCTGCAAATGCTGAAAAGCAACTTACTGATTTATTGACCGAGCCACGCAGAAACCTGCTTGGCTCTTTCTTTTGGCCCTTTTCCTCCTCCCCCAACGGCTTTGCAAAGCCGTTTTAACTCGGTTACGTCGAGTACGTTCGAGGTTACATTAACCCAATGCGGTTGTCATGTCGCCTCACCGAACAGGAAGCGATTTCTTACAGACGGAGCAAAACTAATACGCTGTCATGCGCCCGCTAGGTACGTCAGGCTGGTTCGGAGAAACGCAACGGGCAGCGAAAACCCGCGGCAACAAACCGTCATCCCATGTTCCCAATCAGATCAATTACCCATTTAGCCGTTTACGAAGTACATTTGCCAAATCGTCGCCCCCGCCGCGCCCCATGCCGCAACTTAGTACGCGCCACCTGCTTGGCATTAAAGACCTGACTCCGAACGACATCCAACTGATTCTGGAGACAGCTACCCAATTTAAAGACGTCATTAACCGGCCAATCAAGAAAGTCCCCTCCCTGCGGGACATCACGATTGCCAACGTCTTTTTCGAAAATTCGACCCGTACCCGCCTCTCGTTTGAACTGGCTGAGAAACGCCTTTCGGCCGATGTCGTTAATTTCTCGGCGTCGGGCAGCTCGGTAAAGAAAGGGGAAACGCTGCTCGACACGGTCAACAACATCCTGGCCATGAAGGTCGATATGATTGTGATGCGGCATAGCAGTCCCGGTTCGCCGCATTACCTGTCGTCGCGCATCCCGGCCAATGTTGTGAACGCGGGCGATGGTACACACGAACACCCAACCCAGGCCCTGCTCGACTCGTTTTCGATGCGCGAAAAACTCGGCGGTGATCTGGCGGGAAAACGCATCGCCATTATCGGCGATATCACTCACTCGCGTGTGGCGCTCTCCAATATTTTCTGCCTGCAAAAACAGGGGGCGGATGTGATGGTTTGCGGACCAACTACGCTGATTCCCAAACACATGGCAGCGCTGGGCGTACGTGTCAGTCACGACGTGCGCGAGGCGTTGCAGTGGTGCGACGTGGCCAACGTGCTTCGCATTCAGCTCGAACGGCAACAGATCAAGTATTTCCCCAGTCTGCGCGAGTACAGCCTTTATTTTGGTATCAGCCGCCAGATGCTTGATGAGCTTGACCGGCCGATCGTACTGATGCACCCCGGCCCGATAAACCGGGGCGTTGAACTCACCTCCGACGCCGCCGATTCGCCCCACAGCATCATCCTCGATCAGGTAGAAAATGGCGTGGCCGTACGCATGGCCGTGCTTTACCTGCTGGCGCAGGAGTGATTGGTTATTGGTTATTGCCCTTCTTAGGAACGTACCCAGGCAACGCTGATAACCAATAAAACGAATGACCATGTTATGTCAGTTGCGCCATACGGGCGTTGAAAGCGGCCAGGTAACTGCGGGAAACAGGAATTTCCCGGTTTGAACCGCTCATCGTTAGCTGGTAGCCCCGGCTATTTCCGGTGGTGTGGCTCACCGCCCGAAGGTTGATCAGAAAGGCACGATGACAACGAAAAAGTTGCGGATCGTGCGTCGTGGCGGCTTCCACCTCTTTCAGCGTACTGCGGAGCACCGTCTTTTGCGGAAACATGAAATTCAGCCAGTGTACCTCCACGTAATTCCCCACCGATTCAACGTAGATTAGTTGATTCGGCAACAGGCTCAGTCGCTCTTTACCGGTTTCGCCCGTGAGCAAAATCCCTGTCGGCAACTCCGGTTCAGACTGAGTCTCAGGTACGTTCGGCTGATGAAGTTGATCGAGTTGGGCGTTGAGTTGCTGCGCCTGAGCCAGGTTACGGGTCAGGCGGCGACGTTCGGCCAGCATCACCCCAACAAAGACAGGCACAAAGCCAATCAGCGTGACCATCAGGTACATAGTCAGAAACGGTGGTCCGGGTAGTTGGCAGGCAGCCAATATAAATTCATTGCCAACCAATACCACAAACAAAACGAACAATACGTGCAGGGCATGACGGCCAACCGTCCAGCGGTCTTCATCATACCAGACGGGAAATAGCCGGGCAGCAACCGTGTTGGCCAGCAACGACGACACGGAACAGCCCACCGCCAACAGCGCGTTTATGGGTAGGCGTGACAACCAGTTTCCCGAGCCACCATTGAATACTACCAAAAACAGAAATACGTACAAACCGGCCTGCACGGACAACCAACCCTGCGTGCGCCAACTGAAATCTTCAGCTAAAGGCTGATTTAACCACTTGCGAATTCGCTCAATCATAGGGTAAAAATAGAGGCTGGGCGCCGGATGTCGGCTGGTAGATGTCAACTACGGGGCATACATACACTAGCTTGATTCGGTTCTGTTATCCAACATTCAGCGTCTGGTATTTATTTTTACCTTATGCAACACGCTTCCTTTCGGACCCCTCCCCTGTTTGCTTCTTTCCCGGCGCTGATTGCCGCCGAAAGTACGCGTCACGGAGGTTGTAGCCCGGCCCCCTACACGTCGCTGAACCTGGGCATCAACACGGATGATGACCCGGCACACGTGGCCGAAAACCGGCGGCGCTGGCTCGCCCATTGGCACTTGACCGAGCAACAGCTTGCCAGTTCATATCAGGTTCACGGTACGGCTGTGCAGGTCGTGACCGAGGCCGGGCGAACGACTGGCTTCGACGCGCTGATTACCAACGTACCTGGCCTGGCAGTGGGCGTAACCGTAGCCGATTGCACACCAGTGCTGATTTTTGACACCCGACATCGGGCCGTCGCGGCTATCCACGCAGGCTGGCGGGGAACGGTGGGCGGCATCGTAACAAAGGCACTGCACGAAATGCGGACGCAGTACGGCACGCAGGCCACCGATTGCCTGGCCTACGTAGGTACGTGTATCGACGCCTGTTCGTTTGAAGTGGGTGCAGAAGTAGCCAGCCAGTTTGCCGAGAACCGAACCACGACCGATCCGGTTACGGGCAATGTGCTGGTAGACCTGAAACAAGCCAACGCCGATCAGTTGCGGGCTTTCGGGCTGACCGACGCGCAGATCGACGTGTCGCCGTACTCTACTGTACTGAACAACGGCGATTACTTTTCGCACCGGCTCGAGCGGGGCCTGACCGGACGAATGCTGGCCATTATCGGCGTAAAGTAAGTAGTCCGTTTTGTAAGATAGATAGTATAATTTGGATAGGAATGCCGTTATTAGCACTGAAGCTTGTATCTCCATCGGAAAAGTAAACTACCTCCTGTCTTCCATGTATACACCTAACCTTGGCAATGAAGCCCGCACGCTGGTTACAGGTACTGTCAACCAGGCAAAGGGTCGCTTTATTCGCAAACCCAGTGTCAGGTCAACGATTCTATATACGCTGGCGGCCATGCTGGTATTCGCCCTGGTGGGCTTCCTGGCGCACGCGATCGTGATCAACGAGTTTCTGCCCGCCACCAGCGACGTTGGCCTGTGGATCTACGCCATCACCCTGGCCATTGTGTTCCTGCTGGGCATGATCCACGTCACCATCCTTCGGTCCATGTTCAACTGGATCAAATACGACGATTACATGACGGGCACCATCATGACGTTGTATATTGGATTGGTAGGCAGCCTGACGCTTTTCTTCCTGACGTATTCAACCAAGTTGTTTGAGTCGTTGAATACGCAGGAATTCAGAGGCAATGTACGGCCACTCATCAGCAGCATGCTGGCGTTTCCGTTACCGTATTTTATCAGTTGGGCCTACGAACTGTACGAACGGATTCCGCCCAAGATTTATAAGATCTGGAAATACAATCCGCTGATTCGCCTCCCGAATCTGACCGAACGCGACAGAAACAGCACGAAGGTGGTCACGTTTGTGCTGGACGTCAACTACAACGAGCCCAACCCATACGACATGCGCTCGAAAATTCCCGACGTGATGCTGGTGGGTGATGGCTTCAAGCTGACCATCGACGAAGACAATCGCAAGAATCCGAATCGAATGATTCAGATTGCCAACCCCAGGGGCGAATTCTACGAATGGTACTTCTACATCCGGCGGGCCTGGTACAGGCCATACCGCTTTGTCGATCCCTATAAAACCGTTGAAGAGAACCAACTTCGCGATGGCGACCGCATCGTTTCGCGGCGGCGAGTACCAACGCCCGGCTCGGCACCCCGCCCCGGTTCGGCCGGACTTAGCCGCCCGGGTGTTCCCGTGCGCTAAGGGTATTGGGCCAGGTTTGGCTGTCCGTTGAAAACATTGTTACTTGCCCATTACAAGGCGGCAGATGCTTATCACAGGCCTCTACCGCCTTTTTTGTACTTAAAACAACTCCTGTTGACATGAATCGTTCTGAATTTTTAAAGCTGGCCTTTGGTGCCGCCGCCGGGCTCACGTTTGCTCAATCTCATGTGCTGGCAGGGCAACAGGCCGGGCCATTCACACTCGCTCCTCTCCCCTATGATGCGGCCGCTCTTGAGCCACATATCGACAAGATGACAATGGAGATTCACCACGACAGGCACCATAAAGCGTATGTCGATAACCTGAACAAAGCAGTTGCAGGCACCGAGATGGCAGGCATGAACATCGACCAGTTAGTGAAAAGTATCGATGCTAAAACCCCGGCGGCCATTCGGAATAATGGTGGAGGGCACTGGAATCACACCTTTTTCTGGAACACCCTGTCGCCCAAAGGTGGTGGTCAGCCCAAAGGCGCCCTGGCCGACGCAATCAATAAGAAATACGGCTCGTTCGACAAGTTCAAGGAGGAGTGGGCGAAAGCAGCCACCGGCCGGTTCGGTTCGGGTTGGGTGTGGCTTATCAAAGATGGCAGCGGCGTTGATATTGTGTCGACGCCCAACCAGGATAACCCACTGATGAAGCTAGCCGAGAAGCCAGGTACGCCCCTGATCGGCCTCGATGTGTGGGAGCATGCCTACTACCTGAAATACCAGAACAAGCGCGCAGATTACGTTGCTGCCGCCTGGAACCTGTACGATTGGGATAAAGCAGCGAAAGCATTCGCCTAGGTACGTTGTCGCCGTAAACTTTGTGGAGCAAGTTGCTAACGCGTGGCCCTGAGCCTGTCGAAGGGCCACGCGTCAGCAACGTACTGAATGAAGCCAATTAAACCCGTCTACGACTCCGTTGCGACGGAGTTTACGGGCAGGTACACCCGGAACTCGGTGCCTTTTCCCACCTCACTTTCCAGGGTAATAGTGCCTTTATGGTTATCGACTACCTTTTTTGTCGTGGCCAGGCCAATACCAGATCCCTCAAACTGCTGTCGGCCATGAAGCCGGTTGAACAGGCCGAATATTTTATCATAATTGGCCTGTTCTATGCCGATGCCATTATCCTTAACCACTATTTCGGCATAGAGCGATTCGGCCGACGTTGCCAGATTGGGTACGTGTGGCCCCTCAACAACCCGCGCCGAAATGGTAATAAGGGGCGTGCGGTCGGCGGGAACAAATTTGAGCGCATTGGTCAGTAAATTCTGGAACAACTGCCTCAACTGCTGTTCATCGCCAGGAATGATGGGGATCGGCGGCTTCAACCGAACCACTCCTTTTCGTTCCTGAATCAGCACGCCGAGATCAAGAATAAGCTCATTGAAGAGATCTTCAAGGTGCACTACCTCCTGCGGTTTTTGTTCCGAACTCAACCGGGCATACGACAGCAGTGACTGAATGAGCGTACTCATCCGGTCGGAAGCGGCCTGCATCCGATCAATCATACCCTGGCCATCGTTACCAATCGCTTTGCTATAGTTGGCCTTCAGCAGATCACCAAAAGCCCGGATTTTGCGCAGAGGTTCCTGCAAATCATGACTGGCCACGTAGGCAAACTGCTCCAGGCTCTGATTCGATTGCCGGAGAGCCGCATTGCTCTGAATGAGCGCCTGTTGCTGTCGATATTGCTCCGTTACGTTTCTGAAGACGATCAGAATCATGACCACGTTTCCCTGCTGATTGCGCACCGGACCAACATATACCTCACTGCGCCACCCGCCCCAATGATCCGAAAAAAAGTGCGACTCGCCCGTTAGTGCGGTGCCCAAATAGTTACGCCAGTCATCTCTAAACTCGGGCAACACGCAGTTTTCCAGTGGGCTACCTATTAGCTCTTCTGGATCGTTGCTCGACAGCAGACCGGGTAGTGTACCACTGGCGATCATCACTTTTTTAAAATAATTGGTCACGATAACCCCTACTTCAGGTACAGTCGACGACAGGGCTTTGAAGAGAATAGAATCACTTAGCATCGTTTCCCGAGCTAAACGCAATTCAGAAATATCAGTGAATGAGACAACTGCGCGTTTGCCATCCCCAACCGGTTCGGTCACCAGGTCGTACCAGGAAGCGATATTGGTCCGGCGAACATGGTAGAAAAAATCCTGCCGATGAGGAATGCCCGTTTCGATAACCCGCCCCACATTTTCCCATAAATCGGTACTGTATGAACTGGGAAACAGTTTATCGACCGACTGACCGATCAACTCGTGGCGTGAAAGGCCGATCACCTGCTCGGCCCGTTTATTTACCAGTATTATTTTAAACGATTGAATCGTCTTTCGTTCCTCTTCCCGAATGGCTTCATATACGACGATGCCACTAGCCGATTGATCAAGGGCAATCTGTAAAAGGCCCTCTGATGGACCGTTGGGCAAAGAAGGGGTTACGGAAGAAGTAGAATACATTCGTAAGCACGCACGTTTAACTGACCATTTCAGCGAGGTCACAGACAATTAGTTGCGTAACGCACACGGGCTGAGGGCTGTTTTAAAAAATGCGTTAATGGCTTGGCTTCCCTTGGCGCACGAGCAGGAAGAACACTTACTTTAGCGCCTGTTTTTTGTAATTTTGCGGGCAAAACTTTGTCACTAGTTATGACTGACTTATCAGAGTACAACGAAATACCTTCGCTCGACCTGGCTGATTTCACTGCCGGCGATCCCGATCGTCGCCATCAATTTGTGCAGGATCTGGGTAACGCGTTTACCAATATTGGCTTTGTCGCCATTCAGAACCACGGCCTCACCGATGAGCTTACCAAAAATCTGTATGCGGCGGCGCAATCGTTTTTCTCGGCTCCCGATGAGGTGAAACGGAAATACGAGCGTCTGGAACTGAACGGCCAGCGGGGCTATATTGGCAAAGGACGCGAAACGGCTAAAGGCTTCAAAGTGGCGGACCTGAAAGAGTTTTACCATATCGGTCAACCGGAACCCGAAGGCTCGATGCCCGCCAACGTGCTTCCAGACGAATACCCGGAGTTTAGCCAGTACAGTGTAGAGACGTACCGCATTCTGGAGCAAACCGGCAAAACACTCCTGCGGGCTATCGCGCTGTATCTCAACCTGCCGGAAGATTATTTTGAAGCCAAAGTTCGGAATGGCGACAGCATCCTGCGCGCGCTGCACTACTTCCCGCTCGACCCCAACACCACACCCGACGGCGCTGTACGGGCTGCCGCCCACGGCGACATTAACCTGATCACCCTGTTGATGGGTGCCTCGGCCGACGGGCTCCAGGTACTTCGCCGCGATGGAAAGTGGATCGCCATTACGGCACTGCCCAACCAGATCATCGTGAACGTAGGCGACATGCTCGATCGGCTGACCAACCACCGCCTGAAATCGACGATTCACCAGGTTGTGAATCCACCCCGCGAAAAGATGGGTACGTCGCGTTATTCGATCCCGTTCTTCATGCATCCACGCGCCGAAATGAACCTGACCTGTCTCGACAGTTGCGTAGATACACAGAATCCGAAGCTTTATTCGGATATGACCGCCGGTGAGTTCCTCAACGAGCGTCTCATGGAATTGGGGCTTAAAAAGTAACCAGTTGGTTGCCACTGACTGCTATTCCTACCCTTGAAACGACCGCCCACCTTAGCCCCCGTCCGGAAAATTCGGTATATCATCTTCCTGAAAGATGTGCTCATTCTGGCTGTCACCTCGTTTGGGGGCCCACAGGTACACCTGACCATGTTCCTGGATTTACTGGTGGGCCGGAGGCGCTACATTTCGGAGGCCGAACTCATGGAGTTAACGGCCCTTTGCCAGTTGCTTCCCGGCCCCACCTCGACACAAACGATCACGGCACTGGGCTATAAAATTGGTGGCCCTAACCTGGCTTACCTGACCCTGCTCATCTGGTGTCTGCCCGCCGTACTGGCCATGACTGCCGCCGCCATCGGGGTGTATTACATCCAGCGCCACAACGGATCGCTGGCATTTACGCGCTACATTCAGCCGATGGCCGTGGGGTTTCTGGTGGTGGCCGGTTACCGGATTGGCCGGAAAGTGATTCATAATCAGACGGGTTTGGTGCTCGCCATTCTGGCGGCTCTGGCGGCCTACGCGTTCCGTTCGCCCTTTCTGACGCCCATCGTTATTGTGGTGGGAGGCCTCACCACCTCGCTCACCTACCGGAAGCATGAAAAAATGACGTACCAGCCCATGCAGATCCAATGGGCCAATTTTGGGTTGTGGCTGGGTGTGTTGGTCGGGGCCGCCGTGCTGGGTGCCGTAACGCAATCGCTTCCGGTCCGGTTGTTCGAGAATTTTTACCGGAATGGTAGCCTTGTTTTTGGGGGCGGACAGGTGCTTACGCCGATCCTGTACAATGAATTTGTGGCTTTCAAACAGTACGTCAGCCGCGAAGAATTTCTGTCGGGTCTTGGTCTGGTTCAGGCCATGCCGGGGCCTGTTTTCGCCTTTGCCTCTTACATCGGTACGCTGGCCATGCGAACAGAAGGCCTGCATGGGCAGTTGTTAGGTAGCCTGGTTTCCACAGTCGGGATTTTTCTGCCAGGTACGTTCCTTATCTTTTTTGTCTACCGTTTTTGGGACCAGCTCAAACGACATCGTCCGGTGCGGGCTTCGCTGGAGGGTATCAATGCGGCCAGCACTGGCCTTACCGCTGCTTCTGCTATTATCCTGTTCGAGCCGATGGCCCCGCACTGGCCGTTTGTGGCCGTTGTAATGGGCACGATTCTCCTGTTGGAGTTCACCAAGTTACCGCCCTACGCGCTTATTCTTGGCGGCCTGGGCCTGGGCCTTATCCTTTAATCACCATTCTATGAACTACGTACCTACTACGTTACGCTTACTCACCCTTGCGCTGACGTTGACCCTGACCAACTGCGCCCGCAACCCGGTTTCGGGCAAGCGGGAGTTGAGTCTGATGTCTACTGAACAGGAAATTGCCATTGGCAAAGAGTCACATCCGTCGATTGTGGCGTCGATGGGTTTGTACGAGAACACTAAGCTACAGGCGTTTATGAATGAGAAAGGAAAAGCAATGGCGGCGATCTCGCACCGGCCTGAGCTTCCTTATCAGTTCTTCATTGTCGACTCGCCGGTTGTCAACGCCTTCGCTGTTCCGGGTGGGTACGTCTATTTTACACGCGGCATTCTGGCCCACTTCAACAACGAAGCTGAGTTTGCCGGGGTGCTTGGGCACGAGATTGGCCATATTACGGCCAAACATGCGGCCCGCCAGCAAACCAGCCAAATCCTGACCACCGGGGGCGCCATATTGGGGGCTATTCTGGTCGATAAATCGGGTAGCCTGCTTGAGTCAGCCATGCAGGGAGCGCAGTTGCTGCAACTCAGCTACAGCCGGGCTCACGAGTCGGAGTCGGACCAGATTGGCGTGGGTTATTCAAGCAAGATCGGTTACGATGCCAATCAGATGGCCGATTTCTTCGCGACCATCAAACGCATCCAGGACAATTCGGGACAGAGCGTGCCCAATATGCTGTCGACACACCCTGATCCGGGTAACCGCTACACGAAAGTGCACGAAATGGCGAAAGAGTACCAGACCAAAAATCCCGGCAATTACCAGATCAACCGGGACGCGTACCTGCGGCTGATCGATGGCATTCCCTTTGGCGAGGACCCGAAACAGGGATTTGTGGAGAACAACATGTTTTATCACCCCGATCTGCGGTTTCAGTTTCCGGTACCCACAGGCTGGCAGTCGCAGAACGCTCCTTCTCAGTTTCAGATGGGACCGAAAGACGGCAAATCGTCGATGATTATGATGCTGGCGAAAGGGAATTCGCTCGACGAAGCCGCGCAGACAATGGTTAAAGACCTGAGCCTGAAGGTGCTGGAAAGCGCTAAACGAACCGTAAATGGCAATCCGGCGTTGGTTGTTGTGTCGCAGCAAGTGCCTCAGCAGCAACAGGGCCAGGCTCAGCAACAGCAAACAGCGGCCAATACGCTGCAAATCGGCACGTACCTGATTCAGTATAACAATGCCATTTATGCCCTGCACGGCCTGTCATCGGCGGCCGACTTTGAGAAATCATTCCCCACGTTCCGGTCCGTTTCCGAAGGATTTCGCAGCCTGACCGACGCAGACAAGCTGAATCGAAAGACTGACCGGGTCTACGTTCGGCCCGCCCCACGAGCCGGAACGTTCCGCGACGTAATGCTGGCCATGAGTATGCCCGCCAGCCGGATCGAAGAGTTGGGCGTTGTAAACAGTCTGAAAGCCGATGATCAGGTGCAAAAAGGAACGCTCCTCAAAATCATCGCCAAATAGCTGACTTGCTGGGACTTGGCAGTTCAATATTTAGCTGGCTGAATAGCGTTTGTGTACGTCTGTTGGTTATTTTTGTGCCAACCAACCACACACACAGCTAATGAGCCGCCTGCCGCGCTTTTTAGGGGATAACTCATCGCTCCGGCTAACCTTCACGTTAGCCTTGAATGCGTTGTGTATTACCGCCGTGGTTGCGCTTCGCTATATGCTGCCAACCACATTTCAGCGACCAACGCTCAGCATTCCGAACGTTGGTGATTTCAGCATCGCCAACTGGTTCGCCAATCGCCTCGCCGACATTGTCTCATTGCTTCAGGAATTTCTTCGACACCTGATTCAATAAAAAAAGCAGCCTGATGAGGCTGCTTTTTTTATGTACCGCGAACTTCAGTCGATTCGGAAGAGATGCATGGGCATGATGTAGGGATCAAGCTCAACGAAGTTCCATTCGCCCTGCCAGGTATAGTGGTTATCGGTTAGCAGGTCGTGTACCGTGTATGGCTGGTCAGCGGCGATACCAAGCTGCCAGATAGGCACCTGCACCATGCCCGCCCGCCGGTTGTAGGCATCTGTGTTGACAACGATCAGCAGCCGATTGGCATCGGTTACCTTTAGATATGCCATCAGAAACTCATCATCAATTCGGCAGATAGTCAGGTTATTGGTCTGCTGAAGGGCTTTGTTTTCCCGACGAATGCGGTTCGTAAGGCTGATCAGGTACGTTAGTTTGTTGGTGCGCTCCCAATCCCAATGCCGGATCTCGTATTTTTCTGAGTTCAAAAACTCTTCTTTATTTGGCACAGGTACGTGTTCCATCAGCTCAAAGGAAGGCCCGTAAATGCCGTAGTTTGCCGACAGCGTAGCGGCCAAAAAATACCGGATCAAAAACTGCGGCTCGTGGCCCGACTGTAAAATTCCCGGATTGATGTCGTGGGTTGTAGGCCAGAAGTTGGGTCGAAAATAGTACTGCATCTCACCCGCCGTCAGCTCGGTCATATACTGCTGCAATTCAGCTTTGTTGGTACGCCATGTATAGTAGGTATACGAGTGGGCAAAACCAACTTTGGCCAGTTGCTGCATTACTTTGGGTTTCGTAAATGCCTCCGACAGAAACAGCATGTCGGGATGATGCTTTTTCACTTCGGCAATCACCCATTCCCAAAACTCGAACGGTTTGGTATGCGGATTATCGACCCGCACAATACGTACGCCCCAGTCGGCCCAGACCAGCAGCACGCGTTTCAGTTCAAGCCATAGATTCTGCCAGTCGTCCGTTTCGAAATAAACCGGGTAAATATCCTGGTACTTTTTGGGTGGGTTTTCGGCGTATTGAATGGTGCCGTCGGGCCGTTTTTTGAACCATTCGGGGTGTTGGGTTGCCCACGGATGATCAGGCGAGCATTGAATGGCCAGGTCCATCGCGATCTCCATGCCGTAGGTTTTGGCCTCGGCAATGAGGTGCCTGAAGTCATCGACCGTGCCCAGTTCAGCATGAATGGCGTCGTGGCCACCTTCAGCCGAACCAATGCCATAAGGGACACCCGGCTCGCCGGGGAGGCACGTTACAGAGTTGTTTTTCCCCTTCCGGTGCGCCGTTCCAATCGGGTGAATGGGTGGCAGGTAGAGCACGTCGAAGCCCATGCCGGCGATGCGGGGGAGCAGTTTTTCTACATCCCGAAACGTGCCGTGTACAGGTACGTTGCCAGGGCCCAGGTCACGGCTTGCCGAACGGGGAAACAGGCAGTACCAGGTGCTGAATCCAGCCGCTGCCCGGTCTACCTCCACGCTAAGCTCAAACTGGTAGCGGGCCGGATGCTGGCGTTCCGGGTAACGTTGCGCCCAATCCAGAAACTGGTCGCTTTCGGCCAGATGCACCGCTTCCTGATAGGCTACGTCATTGCTTAGATCTGATCCTTCCCGAAACAGAGTGGCCGTACGCAGCAGGGCCGCTGCATCGGCCGCATTGGCATTGGGTCCGCCGCCTGCCCGATGAGCCATGCCGTCGACCAGTACAGCACCGGCCAGTAGTTCGCTGCTGATGCGTTGCCCATCGGCTACCTTCAACTCGATTTCATGTTGCCACGACGCAATATGATCGACCCACGCTTCAATGGTATAGTGATAACGGCCCAGTTTTTCGACTGTAAACGCGCTGGCCCACCGGTCATTGACCAGCAGTTTCATGGGAACTTCCTGCCAATTTTTTTCGCTTCCATGCCGAAAAAGTAATCGTGCGCCCAGCATATCATGCCCGTCGGTGATAATATCGGCTTCAACCGGAATTGTATCGCCAGCGATGGCTTTAATCGGGTAGCGGCCGGGGCGGTCGTAGCCCGCGTTTGTTTCCGGGGAAACCCGTTCAATTCGCACGCGGGTCTGGCCAGCTATTGTGGCCAGCGTGGCATCAGTTTTCAGCGTAGGTTTCTTTGACAACACTTGTTTCTTCATAAATGAAAAGGCTATTATGGCACAAAAATAACCCCACGGGCCAGAGTTCAACGCCCTACCGATGCATTGACTTAACCATCAAATACAACTTAACGTGAATAGGAAAATGAATACCTTGACCTTAATCAGCACTCACAATGAGTTACTTATATATTAATGCGACAAGACTGAGACCGACAGTAAATTCATTTAGGGGGCATGTGTACCAAGTTGTCAAACTAACTACTGAGTGCTTAAAAAGTTAGTGTCCCTCCTTTACAAAACAGTTATCCTTAAACAATAACAAGGTTGATAAAATGAGACCTGATAAGCCTATAAATTGTATCAACGCAGCAGACGTATTAACTGCACCTTGTACAGGCATACCCTTACATTATCAAATAATCAGCAAATCGTCCTGTTTAATTAGAAAACTTATCAACTCTGGAAGCGTATGCGTATGGCCTGAATTTGTCTGACGCAAAAATCGCCACTCTGCAATTAGTTGATAATTGCAGAGTGGCGATTTTTATACATTTGGGCACTGGAAAGCTCACTCAAATTGCCCCCAAGTCAATAGATAGGCAACGTGAGCGGTTAAGCTTTAGGCCTTCCTACTTTTCCAGTTTTCTCGGCAGGCTTGTTGAGCTTCAGCATATAACCCGTTACGCCACCCTCAAATTCAAAAGGGCTGATCGTGAACGTATATTTCTGAGTGACATAATCGATCCCATTCTTTTGTAGAATAATGGGCAACGAGATGCTATAACTTTTAGCGGCCTTTACTATTTCGAAAGCGGTTGAGTCAGAAGCTGACGCAGGCACCAGATACAGCAATTTAGCGGTACGCTTACCTGCCTGAGCCCCAACTTTGAATGTCATTTCAGCAGGATTCAGCGCCAACTGCTCTACCGTTTTGTTTGGTAGTACAAGCTTACCGGTTGCTGAAATATAGCCAGTCAGTGTGACTGGTTTTTTCGACCGTTTTTTCGGAGCTACATCTGTGTTTTCCGAAGGATTGAAAAAGCGTATTTCGCCTGTCTGCATAATATGAGGATTAGTAAGTTCTGCGCAAACATACGAACGAATGGCAGGTACGTCCAAAATAGATTAAAAATAAATAGCAGTCCTTAACTTCTTTCATACTGCTTCAACAACATTTTTTTAAAATTTATCTAAACGCCCCTTTCGTCCGGGTCTTAAACCACAGCCGAACCATGAGAAAATCAGAGCAGCAATGACCATTTTATTCCATAAACAAAGCAGATTTCGTTTTATTCACCGGGTGGCAATATAGCAGCAACAAAAGCCAGGTCGATTAGTTTTATCGAGTTAGTTGATTCGTGATTGTCTTTATCAGGCACATAAAAATGACACATGCTATAATCCAATCTTCAACAATGTCTTTGCTTTTTGTCACTAAGTTGCTACTGGTTCCAGGTCACCATCCTGAACTTTTCGTTGCCCATTTTTATGTGGATATGACGCAGGTTAAGTGCCATTTGTTCACTGGTTAACTTACTTAATCCTATAAATGGCGGTTACTCAAATGGCTATGTCTATACATTTAGCATCTTCATAAACCACTATTCTTCATCAACCGCACCAGTTTGTATAATTATGCTTACTATTTACGTGTAGTCAGCACAAAACTGGGTCAGAATAGTTATGTCGAGACAGTGTAAAAGTTGTGCATTCCTTCATGCATTCGATACTACAAGTCCCTCCAGAAACACTGTATCATGAAAAAAATCCTGCACGAGAATGGCCTCTCGGTGGTGCTGGTCATTATCACGGCACTAACCCTGGCCGGGCAGCTTGTGGTTGGCTGGCACGAATTCAATGATGACCTGAACGACTATGGGCGCGCCTCCATTCCGTTTAGTACCTACCTGACCAGTGGCCATTGCATTGAGGCCGTTTTCGAGAACTGGGAGAGTGAATTTTTACAGATGGGACTGTATGTGCTGCTGACGGTTTCGCTCTTCCAGAAAGGTTCTTCTGAATCGAAAAGCCTCGACGAACCGGACGAAGTAGATCGGCCACCATCGCCTGCACGCCCGGGAGCGCCCTGGCCAGTTCGCCGGGGCGGGTGGATACTCGTTCTCTATCAGAATTCGCTGAGTATTGCGTTTTTCCTGCTTTTTGGCCTTTCTTTTTTTCTGCATGCGCTGGGCGGCGTTAAGCAGTACAATACCGAACAGGCACTGAAAGGAAAAAGCGATGTGCTCACCTTCTGGCAGTTTCTGGGAACCAGCGAGTTTTGGTTTCAGTCATTACAAAACTGGCAGAGTGAATTTTTGTCAGTGCTGTCGGTGGTGGTCCTGTCCATCTTTCTGCGCCAGAAAGGGTCGCCTCAATCCAAGCCAGTCGATGCAGCTAATTCAGAAACCGGTGAGTAAATCGGGTAGTCTATAAAACAAAAAAGCCAGCCTCTACAGACTGGCTTTTTCAGGTACGTCTACTCTACTGCAAAGGCGAGTAATCGGTGGGTTTCATATAGACCGACTCAACTTTTACCGTTAGTGGTCCTTCTTTTTCTGAGTCGGCTTTCACCTTTTCCCAGCTCGGATCTTTTCTAAACAGGTCAAAGTTTGCTTTTCCTTCCTCCTCGCTGGGGTGGGCCAGGATGTAGACAAGTTTAGACTGCGATCCATCTTTTTCGGCCGTTACCCAATAGGCAATGTGTTCCATATGGTGTTTGGTAAACAGTTTTTTGGTATGGTCGCGAAAACGGGTCAGCAGGTTTGGCAGCTTGCCGGGCTGGGCCGTGTAGGTACGTAGTTCGAAGGTGCGCATCGGCGATTTTTTCGTCGGTTTAATCACCGGCGACAGATCAGACTCAGTCATGAAATACGAGTCTACTTTCTCAACAAGTTTGCCGTTGGCTTCCGTTTTAGCCACCACCGCTTTCCAGGCCGGGTCGACTCCGAAGTGTTTCCAGGCAGTGTCGCGGGCGGCTTTGCTTGGATACGCAAGTATGTAAATCAGTTCTTTGCGGCTGGTATCGGTGGGTGTCCAGTAACCGATATTTTCCATACCATGTTTCTCGAAGATTTTGGTCGTATACTGGCGAAACCGGTCAACAATTGCCTCATACTTACCGGGAGTTGGGTGATAAACCCGTACTTCGTAGTACTTCGACGAAGGACCCTGTGCGTAAACAGCCGATTGAAGAAATGATAGCACGGCACTGACAAAAAAGAAGGTAAAACAGCGTTTTTTCATAATGACATCGTAGCGAAGTTTAAGCTCAAAGGAACCGGTTTTAAACTTTATACTGCTCTGTTCAATGCTATTCTGTTCATTGAATCATCCCTACCGTCAATTAAGCGAACAATACGGAGCAGGTGAAGTCTTATTAGCAACCGACTATCAGCATGGCAGACGCAACGAATAAACTTTACCTGATTTTTGACATGGACGGAACGCTAATCGATAGCAATCCAACCCATAAGCGAGCATACACCGAATTTTTCGCGCGGTATAACATCACCCTCACCGACGAAGGCTTCAAAGACCATATTTCGGGGCGCATGAACCCCGATATCATGACGTATTTTTTTGGCGAGAAAGGCGAAAAACTATCCGACGACCGAATCGACGAACTCACCAAAGAGAAAGAAACATTATATCAGCAGCTTTATGCGCCAAGTATCGAGCCGGTAAAGGGCCTGACCGAGTTTCTGATGGCCGTTCGTGACGCCGATATTCCGATGGCACTGGCTACCTCGGCGCCGATGATGAACGTCGATTTTGTATTCGATAAGTTGGGCATCCGGCAATTTTTCCAACAGGTAATAACCGATGCCGACGTAAAATCGGGTAAGCCAGACCCGTCGGTTTTTCAGGTCGCCGCCGATCGGCTCGGTGCTGAACCAGCTCGCTGTCTTGTTTTTGAAGACTCGGCGAAAGGGGTTGAAGCCGCCCAAAAGGCCAGGATGAAGGTTGTTGCACTAACGACCAGCCATGAACCTGAAGCAACCGAAAAGGCCGACAAGGTCATCGACAATTACATGCAAATTAAGGTCGACCAACTGATTGGTCTGTTGGGCTGATTGACGTAAGAAATGCGGCGACCCGCTTGTTTCGGCGGTTGGCGGGGTTATTTTTGAGAAATCTCTAGTTTAATCCCCCCGTAGACACCATGCTCAGCCGCGTTGCCAATTCCATTTACTGGATGAATCGTTACATCGAACGGGCCGAAAATTATGCTCGTTTCATGAGCGTGAACTTCAACCTTGCGCTCGATCTGCCGCCTAATGTCGTGCCTCAATGGGAACCGCTGCTGATTGCCACCGCCAATAACTTCGGCTTCTACGAACACTACAAGGAGGCCACCCGCGAGAACGTGATCGAGTACATGACGTTCGACAAGCGAAACCCCAGTTCGATCGTATCGAGCCTGAATTTTGCCCGCGAAAATGCCCGAACCGTGCGCGAAACAATTTCGCGGGAAATGTGGGAGAAACTGAATGAACTGTACCACATGGTACAGGGCACGGGCAATCACGCCGACTGGACGCTGGGCCAAACGCAGGACTTTTTCACCGAGATCAGCTACGGCGCACAGCTCTTCTACGGCATTATCGACGCCACCATTACGCGCAACGAAGCCTGGCATTTTGCGCGCGTAGGCCGATTTACCGAACGCGCCGACAAGACAACCCGCTTTCTGGACGTAAAATATTTTACGCTCTTGCCCGCCGACGGTGCTGCCAGTACCACGCTCGACCTGGTGATCTGGGCGGCTGTGCTTAAATCGGTATCGGCCTATAACATGTTCCGCCAGCAGTACCGCAGCCTGACGCCTACCAACATTGTCGAGTTTTTACTGCTCGACAAACTCTTTCCGCGCGCGGCGGCGCACTGCATCCGTCAGGCCGAATTATCGCTCTACGAAATATCGGGAACGCCCGTTACTCAGGGCTTTACGAACGGGGCCGAACGGGCGATCAGTAAACTACGCAGCGACATGGAATTTACTGTAGTAGACGACGTTTTCCAGACCGGTCTGCACGAGTTCCTCGATAATTTCCAGACCCGCACCAACGACATTGGCACGGCCATCTACAAAACCTACTTCGACTTCAAAACGGTGGAAGCTTGACAATTATCAATGGCTCCGCTCAGGTACGTTACACCGCGGAGCCATTGATAATTGTTCATTCAATCTGCCTCAGGCGATAGGCCATAACGGCGGCCTTGCCTAGTTCATCGACCAGACGCCAGTTGGCCACCACGCCTACCACGGCACCAATACCGGGCACCAGTTGGAGCATTTTGGCCAGATCAATGTAGTCGCGGTACTCCTGCTGGAAGGTGAGCCAGTCGAACTGGTTAATGTCGTTGGGCAGTGTTTGGGCGTAGGTGTCCCAGTTTTCCATCTGCGTAAACAGCGTTTGCCGCCTGCTCTGGCTGGAAAAAGCAAGCTGAAAAATATGTAGAATGTACAACCGCTCCCGGTAGTCCGACACGTCGTAGCCGTAAAGCGCGGCAATGTCGTAGAGCATTTTCATCTTCAGGCTCAGCAGCAGCGGAAAATCGGTTAAGCCCACCAGCAGCCCCGCCGCGCCCGTCAAGCCGCCTTCGGCGGCCCCAACCCGCTTATACCAGGCTATCCGGTTATGAACGGCCGCCTCCCGTTCGTCGAGCGGCAACTGGCCTACTGGCGTCGGAGCGGTATATTCCGACCCCAACAGCACAGCGCGTGTCATGTGCTTGATGGCACCGGTTATCACGGCATGTACTTTATCTGGAATCAGCCGGTTGATTCGCGTCTGCCACGATTTCGCCAGCCGGTTGGTCAACGATGGCTTTCGCCGCATTTTTTCTGACCAACGGGCCAGTTCCAGTTGAGCCGCCTGTTCGTAGGTTGTCAGTGTTTTCATAACGGGGGTTACCGTAAGCCAGTTTACGACGAAAGCAACCCGCGCCGTTCGTTGAAGGTCTTGAGCACAAACTCACCGAAGATGGTATTGGCCCAGGCAAACCACTTGCGGCTAAACTTGCCGGCGTCGTCTTTATGAAACGATTCGTGCATAAAGCCCGTCCCTCCGTGGCTAGTCTGTAGCATCCGCAGGCACTGTCTGATCTCAGCGTCACTGGTGCTCGTCAGGCCCCGAATAATGATGCTCAATGGCCAGATCATATCTATCCCGGCATGGGGACCACCAATGCCTTCGCCCGCTTTGCCTTTGAAAAAAAACGGGTTCTCGTCGCTCAGCAGCATTTTTCGCGTATTCTGATAGATCGGGTCGGTGGCAGGCATCGCACCCAGATAGGGCATGGCCAACAGGCTGGGTACGTTGGCATCGTCCATCAAATTATACGAGCCGTACCCGTTGACTTCATAGGCATAGACCTTGCCAAAGCGGGGGTGTGTAGTCACGGCCTGTTGCTTCAGCGCGGCCTCTACTTCATTGGCCATATTCCGGGCTTCGGTGGCCAACGTGGCGTTGGCTTTCAGGCCCGTCAGCAGCTCGGCCATCTGCCGTAGGGACGTTACGGCGAAGAAATTCGACGGGATCAGGTACGGGTAAATGGTCGCATCGTCGCTGGGGCGGAACATTGAGCAAATCAGGCCGTTGGGTCTGGCGGGATATCCGTAGCCACCCAGTGGCACCCCGTCGGTAGCCCAGGTAGTACGCCGCTCGAATTTATAAGGGCCTTTACCCGTTTTTCGCTGCTGTTCACGGAACGTCTGCACTACCAGCCGCATGGCTTCCTGCCAGTTAGCGTCGAAAGGTGACGAATCGCCAGTCCGTTTCCAATAGAAATAAGCGAGCCGAATGGGATAACACAGGCTGTCGATTTCCCATTTTCGCTCGTGGAGGCCGGGTTTCATATCCGTTGCGTCATCTTTCCATTCCCCCGTTTTTGTTTGCTCTTTGTAGAACGCGTTGGCATACGGGTCGAAGCGAATACACCGCGCCTGCCGGGCAATAACGCCCGCCACAAGTTGCTGAAGCGGTTTATCCTGCGCCATCAACGGCAGATAGGGCCATACCTGCGCCGTTGAATCGCGCAGCCACATGGCGTCGATATCACCGGTGATAACATACGTATCCGGCTTGCCATCAACCGTGGCGTGGTCAACGGTGGTATCGAGCGTATTAGGAAAACAGTTCTCAAATAACCACGCCATCTCTGGATTTTTGATCCCGTTTCTCACGGAAGCGATCGTTTTCTCAACGGCGTCGGACCGGAAATTACGCTGACCGACGGGCACGCGCACGGTGGGAAAATCGGCGGTCGAACCGGCCCATGAAGAAGCGTTGGCGGTTAGGGCGGCGGCCGTAAGTGACGTAGTGTGAATGAATGTTCGTCGGTTCATGTGTTATATACTTAGGGTTACTTTGGGCTGTTGCAAGTGAGCAGGTTTAGGGTACATCAGTTTAATCGGGTCATGGCTTCGAGCAGAATCGCGCCGCTGAGTTGGGTAGTCAGTTCGGCTTTGTCATCGGTGGGCGGTTTAGCCCAGTTGGGGCCAAAGACAATGGCCGGTTTCCGGGTACCACTCCGCCAGAGTGTTTCGGCATTACTGGTCAGGAAGCGGACGTACCTGTTTCGTTCAATGGCCGGTGTAGCTGGCTCCGTTGCCAGCAGGGCAAGATAACGGACAAAAACAGCCTTAAACAAGCCGCCGTCGCCATTTCCTTCTACTTTTAGCAAGCCAGCAGGCGACAGATTGGCGTCGGCAAGGGTGAAGTTAGCCGTTTTTATTGCTTCGTTCAGGTACGTCTCAACGCGGGTTGCGCGAAACATCTCCAGCCCGGCCCCGATCATCAGTCCCTGATTGTAGGTAAACTTCCAGTTCAAGTCGATCTTCCCGTCGTTCTGTCGGTTGATGCCGTCGTAAACGAATCCCGTCACGGGATCTACCAGCGTTTTTAATTGCCAATCGTAGATCTTTTTCGCCCAGTCCAGGTCTGATTTCCGCTCGAACCGCTGGTAGAGACGGGCCGCCAGAATTACGGCCGGGGCGTTTGCGGGCGTGTTCTTGTAAGCGAGTTGCTTTTTTTGCCAGGCAATCCCGCCGCCCTGAACGTTGCTCCAACCCAGCTTAATATCGTCCCACAGCAGTTGGGTGGCGTCGAGCCATTTTTTATCCTTCGTCGCGTCATACGCCCTGAGCATCGCCAGCGCATTCCAGAGCATGTCGTCGTAATATGTATTCAGAAATGAGTTGCCATTCTTTACCGGAACGCCCAAAAACCAATCATTCATGTAGGTCAGATAGCGGGCATCGTTCGTACGGGTATACGAATCGACAAGCAGGTCCAGGGCATGGGCTTGTGGCCAGTAATTGAAATCGGTTTTGCCGCTGTTATCGGCGTTAAAGTACCGGCCAGCCTTGTTGAAAAACTGCACGTCCAGCGCCATACTGCTGCTGTCGGCAATTGAGTTCCAGTTTAAGCGGCCCGGATTACCTGTCTGTGCTAAACTACTGGTTCGAGCGGCAAGCAGGTGTACAATAAGAAAGATGAAAAAAGGTGTGTTGAGTAGTCGCATAGATAAAGACAACTTGGTAGAGAAGCTGTATACCTGGTAAACCTGAGCCTATTTATAGGCTCGCTGACTAGGTAAAGGCAATTTTGGCGACACCTATCCTGTCGCTTCTCGGGAAAAGTGACATTTTTAACTTGATCCACTGTTCGATTCACCTGCATAAAAAAAGTCATCACCTTACAGGCAATGACTTCACTAGCTGGAGAACCCGATCAGGTAGGGCAACTTTCGACGGCTGACACTTACATAATTCGGCTTTCGTTTTCGCTTACAAACGCGCCCCAGGCTCCTTTCTTCGTCTTTTTTGTTGACCGGACAGGCAGGGCATTTTCGTGAAAATGATGGCAGATGGCGATAGCCAGGGCATCGGTGGCATCGAAGAATTCGGGGTTCAGATCAACCTCCAACAGGTTCGACACCATGTGCGACACCTGCTCTTTCGAGGCGTTGCCATTGCCCGTCACCGACTGCTTCACCCGGCGTGGCGCGTATTCAACAATTGGAATACCTCGCGATAAGGCTGCCGCCATGACCACGCCCTGCGCCCGGCCCAGTTTAAGCATTACCTGCACGTTTTTGCCGAAGAATGGATCTTCGATGGCCATCTCATCGGGTTTGTGTTCCTCGATGAGCCGGTGCATGGTTTCGTGCAGTTTCTGAAGCTTGAGCTGGTGGGTTGTATATTTGGAGAGGTTAATCACTCCATACTGCAGCATTCGCATCACGCCCGCCCGCACCATAATGACGCCGTAACCGGCGATTACAGTGCCGGGGTCAACGCCAAGGATGATTTTTTCGCTAACGGGAGTTTGTGCGGCCATATGTGCAAAGTAACGCTTTCAGAACGGTTTCCATGCCCGATGTATCCAAAAAAATCACGCTCTGGGTCAAAGCAGCCACTTTTTGCTGCCTCATCGGCTTCATACTCTACACATTGCGTCAGCAAACCATTCGCTGGTCCGATCTGCGTCAGCCACTCCTGACCACCAACTGGGCGTCGGGTTGGGTTGTCTTGCTGGTTATGCTCACGCCGCTGAACTGGTCGTTCGAGGCGCTGAAATGGCAACTACTGGCCAAACGCTTTGCTCCGTTGCGGTTCAGCGAGGCGCTCAACGGCGTGTTGGCGGGCCTGTCGCTGGGTATGGCCCTGCCCGGACCGTTGGGCGATACGGCCGGCCGGGTGCTGTCTATTCGGGCGGGGCATCGAGCGGGAGCGGTGGGGGCCGCACTGGTCGCGGGCGGCATGCAGTTCTATGTGGCGATAGTAGTGGGTACGTTCGCCTGGGCAACGTACCTGAACAACGTACCTGTGCGGGCCACACCGGCCGCAACGGCACTACTTTATCTGCTGGCCGGGCTCAGTTTGTCAGGAATTGTACTGAATTTTTACCGGCATCGGTTCGTCGGGTGGTCGGCTGAATGGCCGTTGCTGGGCAGGTACGTTGCCTACTGGCAGGTGATTGGCCAGTATACCCATCGGGAAATGGCGGCGGTATTCGGCTTTGCCCTGCTGCGTCACCTGACGTTCTCACTGCAGCTATATGCTGCGTTTCGGCTGTATGGTATTACGCTGGTTCCGTCATCACTGGCCGCCGCAGTTGGGGTCATTTTTCTGGTGAAAACAATTGCGCCCGCTTTTAACTGGCTCAGTGATCTGGGCATTCGTGAAGCGGCGGCTCTGTGGGTGTTCGCCCCGTTTGGTTTGCCCGCCCCACCCCTACTCGCCGCCACCCTGACGCTCTGGTTTGTAAATATTGGCGTACCCGTCGGCATCGGTATTATTTCAATCTGGCGGCTTCGACTGGTCAAATCGGCCGATCTTACCACTCGGCTATAAACACCCCATCGCGGCGAATGGAGTGAATCGCAACACCCGCCGGGGCCGGTTGAGCCAGCAAACTATCAGTGGCTTCGGCTTGATTTGAGTCATCGAGGATAACGTGCCGGGCCACCACCCGTTGCGATAACGACGCCCAATCGCGCACGGCCGTTCGGCGCAGCACCACGTAATCGACAACGGCTGGTAACCGCCATTGTCGATAAGCCGACAGTCGATTAATAAACAGAATGCTTCGGTTTCGCCATACCGCCAAGGCCATATCCGGGAAATGTCGATACGCCAACGGGGCACCCAGCGTGTCCGCACGCAGACTACCGACCGTGAGGCTGTCTATGCCCCACTGGCTAAACGTATTTTTGAGGTAGAACTCATAATTCCGGGAACTAGCCTGCCAGTCATCGTCGGTCAGGATAGTGGCCCGATGGCTGCTTGTAAGGCTTACAGCCGTTTTCCTGGGCAAGAAATGCACGGTAAGGCGTTGTTGTTCATCCTGTTGCTGCTGTTCGTAGATGACCAGCGCGGCAAAACAGAGCGACAGCGCAGCCGTCAGGCTCAGGTACGTTCGGTTGCGTGTTAACAGTGTTAAGCAACCCGTCCAGATGAGGCCGTAGACCAGTAGAAGGCCAGGCAACGACAGCCCCATGTCGGCCAGCATCGCGCCCGGTAGTTGACCGACCAGTTCCACGCTCTTATTCATCAGCCAGGCCACCTGTTGCAATAACCATCCCAGCCAGTCGCCTACCCAGGGTACCCAGCCCAAGGCCAGCGTAGCGATCGACAACGGCACCAAAACGGCCGACAACAGCATGACGATGGGATTGGCCAGCAGAAAATACGTGGGAAATGAATGGAAGTAGTAGATGCCAAGCGGAAAGGTGAGCAGTTGAGCCGCTACGGCCACGACCGTCAGTTCCCACAGTTTGATACCGATCCAGGTTGTTGGCCGCACCAGTTGATTCAGGTACGGCACCCACGCGCCAATGCCCGCCACCGCCAGGTACGAAAGCTGGAAACCCGCCGAAAATGCCGCAAATGGATCGTAACATAAAATAAGCAGGGCCGATGCCGCCAGGGTATTCAACAGACTTTGCGTGCGATTGAGTAGCCCCGCCATCAGCAGAAACGAAAACATCAGGGCCGACCGCAATACGGGTGCAGAAAAGCCCGTCATCAGGGCGAAGAACCAGAGTACAGCAAGTTTGACGCCCACCACCCACCAGCTATTTCGCTTGCTACGGGGTAACAGTTTCAGCAGCCAGTTCAAGACCAGAAACAAAATACCAACATGCAAACCTGACACCGACAGGATGTGGACCGCCCCCGCCGCCGCATAGGTTTGGTACTGCGCCGGATCGAGGTCATCCCGAACGCCAAGGATCATGGCGTTCACGATGCCGTACTCCGCCCTTGACCCTACACGGGCCGTCAGCAGGCTATCGGCCCAGCGATTTGTCTGGTAAGCCAGTGCCACGAGCCGGTTGGGCGGCTCATTGCCGATTACTGTCCGCTGCCAGGTACGTAGGTACTGCTGATGGAAAATGCTCCGATGTGCCAGAAACCGCTTGAAATCAAATTCGCCGGGATTCATCGGCGCATCAACGAGGCGCGGCGGTCCGGCCACCAACCACACATCGCCATACTGCGGCACCGGCGTCGGATGCAGCGAATCGCCTTTATCCAGGTACACCAGCACGCGGCCGGTTACGGGTTGAAAGGCACGCTGGTTGGCTCCAAACCGGGCTTGCCGGAGTTCCAGTTCCACTTTGTACGTTTTGGCGCGGGACTCCGGCAGGTTAGTCACTACTGCCTCGTACGCTTCAGGCAACGTGCTGGCGTTGGCGAGGTGACTGGCCCTGTGGGTGGGTGTGTTCAGGTAAACAGATAGCCAGCCAACAACGCCGAACAGACTCAATACAGCCAATCCCTGAACCAGACTCAACGGTTTAATGAGTCGATGTTCATTGGTGTAGAGGATGACCCCAAAGGCGAGGGCAGCGCCCAGACCAATGACCAACGGCCACCAGATTGATACTGGCCACGCTTCGGCCAGAACAATACCGGCCAGCATGCCGCCAACGTACCTGAAAAAAGGATACCCCCGCATAGCTACTGCGGGTCGTCAGACGGCGGCGTTGTCAATTGCGGCCCGGCCATTTGTTCGCTCGGCATCCGTTTGCCGGGCAGCACCATCTTGTAATGCTGAATGCCGCATTCATCGAACTTCTGCCCAACGGGCACAAAACCAAAATCGGCGTAGAGGGGCATGGCCGACACCTGTGCGTGCAGATAAATGCTTTCGATTGGTTCGGGTTGCTGGGCAAATACATCGTTCAACACGGCCTGGACAAGGGCCTTGCCAGCCCCTTTTCCCCGTGCTGCTGCCCGAACGGCAAACCGTTCGAGTTTGATGCCTTTGCTGGTTCGTCGCCAGCGGGCCGTGCCTACCGGTTGCCCGTCGAGCAAGGCCAGAAAGTGATGACTGGTGTCTTCAAATTCGTCGTATTCATCCTCGGCAGGTACGTTCTGTTCCTCAACAAACACCTCCCGGCGAATGGCGAATACAGTTTCCAGATCGGCTTTCGATTGAATTGTGGATACAGTGATCATATCGGTGAAGCACAGAACGACTTACTGAATCAGCACCCGCTGGCTGACCGTCTCGCTCTGCGTCTTGACCCGAAAGATATAGACTCCGGCCTGTAAATCGCTAACCGGCAAGGTGATTTGTCGGCTCAGCGTTGCCGGATACGACTCGGTCTGAATGGTTCGTCCGCTCACATTGATTAGCTCCGTACTGAATGCCTGCGACCCCTTAAACTGCACAGTCACCGTACTTTGCGTACTGCTTGGGTTAGGCGAAACCGACACCGTTAGTCGCTCAGTTTCAGGTAGTGCGGTGTTGGACTGAATAAGCTGTACGCGCCGGGGACTCAATTGCAATACGGCCATCATTCGATCACGTTGCCCGCCGGTAAATACGTTCATACAGGCATCGGGCGTGTAATCCATGTAATCTTCAATCAGGTTACGCGTGGTTACACCCGGCTTGCAGGTCGAAAAAATATCGGTGCACTTATCCGTTTCGTTCAGTGCTTCGACTGTAGGGGTGTCGGCTACGTAATCGTCGCCGCAGCGCGTATCGCCGTTGGGGTGAATCAGGCCCAGCCAATGCCCGACTTCATGCGTAGTTGTTCGGCCACAACAGTACAGGCTACTGGTTACGGTACCGGTCCTGCGCCCGAAATAGTGGTGGTCAATCACTACCCCGTCGATGCGCTCATCGGTGTCGCCAAGTCCCTGCAACGTATCTGCCGCTGTAGGAAACTGTCCATAACCCAGGTAGTTTTTGTTCGATATCGCCACCACCCAGATGTTCAGGTAGCGAGTGGACGGCCAGTAGACGATGCTCGATAACAGGTACAGATCATTGAATAGATCGAACGAACTTTTAGCGGCATAGTAAGTACGAGTGATACCGTTACTCGCCTGTCCGTCAGGGTCTTTCTGAGCCAGGTAAAACTCGATATTGGTATCAACGGCAATCGGGTTGGTGGAACTGCCACCCGGCGTATTGGCTACTTTGCGGTAATCTTCGTTCAGGACCTGAATCTGCGATAGAATCTGGGCATCGGTAATGTTGGGGTTGTTGGCCCCACCGATGGTTCCGTTAGCCTGGTTATGCACCACATGTACGACCACCGGAATCCGGTAGACCGTTGCCGTTGCGCCCCGTGCATTGGGGTTGAACGTGGTGTAGGTACGTACCTGCTCGTTGAGCGAATTCAGTTGCTGAAGCCGCTTGGGTGACTGTCGCTGTAGCTGCGCTTCAATGAGTGGGTTTGCACAGCGGTGTTTCACGCTGTCATCGTCTGACAACGTACCCAGCGTAGACGCGCCCGACTGAGCAAACCCGGTGGATATAGACAGCCAGATGCCAAGGCCGATTAAACCAGTTTTTAGTATACTACCCCACCCCAACCCCTCCCTAATGGGGAGGGGCCTGTTGAAGTTTAAGCCCCTCCCTAACGGGGAGGGGTTGGGGTGGGGTAGTAAACGGTAAACGGCTAGTCTATTGTCCTGCTTTTTCATACGCACTGATAATGGCTTTCACGAGCCGGTGACGCACCACGTCGCGTCCGTCGAGTTCAACAAAGGCAATACCCGGAATATCGCGCAAAATACCGATCGACTCCGACAAGCCTGATTTCTGATGCTTCGGCAAGTCGACCTGCGAGCGGTCGCCGGTGATAATGGCTTTCGAGGAAGGCCCCATCCGGGTCAGAAACATCTTCATCTGCATGGCCGTTGTGTTCTGCGCTTCATCGAGCAGAATAAACGCGTTGTTCAGCGTTCGGCCACGCATGTAGGCAAGCGGAGCGATCTCGATCGTCCGGTTTTCCAGGTAATATTTTAGTTTCTCGGCCGGAATCATGTCATCGAGAGCGTCATAGATCGGGCGCAGATACGGATCAATTTTTTCTTTCAGGTCACCGGGCAAAAAACCGAGGTTTTCGCCCGCTTCCACGGCCGGACGCGTGATGATGATCTTGCGTACTTCCTTGTTTTTCAGTGCCCTTACGGCGATGGCTACGGCGGTATAAGTTTTACCCGTTCCGGCGGGGCCAATGGCAAAGACAAGGTCACTTTTTTCGGCTGCTTCGACCAGTTTCTTCTGATTGGCCGTTTTCGCCCGCACCACAATGCCTTTGGTACCATAAACCAGCACTTCATCGTCAGACACTGGTACGCTGTTCTGATCCGATTCGTTGCCACCGCTCAGGTACGTTTGCACATTTTCGTGCGTCAGTTTGCCATAGCGCTGGTAGTGCTGCATCAGCGATTCCAGAATATCAGTGATACGGGAGATTTCGGGCGTAGTGCCTTTGATGCGGATTTCGTTGCCCCGCGAAATGATTTTACTCATCGGAAAGGCCGCAGCCACTTCCTTGATATTGGTATTTTCGACGCCCAGAAAATCAATGAGGGAAACGTCGCCGTCGAGAGTGATGATTTTTTCGACCAAACTGGTAAGGAGGATTAAATGGTTAGCTGAATATACGTTGATCGGCTGAATATACCGAATCACCTTACCCACACAACAAGTTTCCTGAAAAATTGGCTCATTAATGCTACCCACTACCGTATAATAAGCGTACAAGAAAAAGGCCGAATAATCGCATGGCTGTCTCTATCTTGCTCACTCTCAGTAAGGTGCCCAACTAACGCCAGTATCGTCGGCTTCCCGGTAAAAAAACCCAGACTAAAGCTAACGCCTAATTTGGTGACAATGGATTTTTTTGGTCCGTGATCATCGGGTTTGTGATCAGTCAGTTAACCGCCTGAAGTACCCTATTCTACCTTTCAGGCATTTAATATTTCTTGCCTTTAGTGGTGCTTTCCGCCTATTTTTGCTTGACTATGGACACCAACAGCGGAGCACCCCGCCCAAACAACAACTTTCGAAAGAACACCGCCAATGCACCGGGCAACCGGCAGCAGGCAGGCATCAACCGTTTCCTCGACACGGGCCTCGGTAAGTTGCCCCCGCAGGCAGTGGATCTGGAAGAAGCGGTCTTAGGCGCACTCATGATCGAGAAGGATGCGCTGTCGGCCGTGGTTGATCTGCTCAAACCCGAGACGTTTTATAAAGAAGCACACCAGCGGGTTTACAAGGCTATCCTGACCCTCTTCTCTAACTCAGAACCTATTGACCTGCTGACGGTTACGCAGCAATTGCGTAAAACCGGCGAGATTGAACTGGTGGGCGGCGGTGGCTACATTTCAGAGCTGACGCTGCGGGTAAACTCAGCAGCCAACATTGAATACCACGCCCGGATCATCACTGAGCAGGCCCTCAAACGTGGCCTAATCACGATGTCGTCGGAGATTCAGCGCGATGCCTATGAAGACACCACCGATGTCTTTACCCTCCTCGACCGAACGGAGCGCGACCTGTTTCAACTGACCGAGTCGAACATCCGTAAAACCGTTTCCGACATGCGCTCCATCGTGGGTGAAGCCCTGAAGGAGATGGAGACCAAAAAGAACCAGGAGGGCCTCACCGGTGTCCCTTCCGGCTTCACGGCACTCGACCGGCTAACCTCGGGCTGGCAACCCACCGAACTGGTCATTATCGCTGCCAGGCCAGCGATGGGCAAGTGTCTGGGCAAAGGCACCAACGTGGTCATGTTCGACGGTTCACTGCGGAAAGTAGAAGACGTTCGGGAAGGTGATTTGTTGATGGGCGATGACTCGACTCCCCGCCGAGTGCTGTCTATTGCACGAGGCAGGGAACAGATGTACTGGATTCGTCAAAATAAAGGCATCGACTATCGAGTTAACGAAAGTCATATTCTTTCGCTGAAACGGTCGCGGAACGAAGGTGAACACACGAAAGGAGAGATTTTGACTATCTCCGTTCGCGATTATCTGACTAAGTCAAACAAATTCAAATCGAATTATAAGGGATACAAAGTAGCCGTTGAATTTCCTGAGCAGGCCGTTCTCCTCGATCCGTATTTCGTAGGTTTATGGCTTGGCGACCGTGACGACAGACCGGGTCACAGTTACAGTTCTCGAATCACAAACACCGATTCAGAAGTGGTTGAGTATATGCAGGGTTATGCCGACTCGCTAAATCTGTCTTTAGTGACGTATGAGCAGGCAGGGAAGGCCCCGAACTATGCTATTACTGCCGGACAACGGGGCGGAACGCACTCAGGCGCACAACCAACAGCATTCAGTGTTCAGGGCGAGTCGTGTAAACTCACTGTTATTGAAAACAAACACATTCCGAGAACGTACCTGATCAATTCGACCGAGAACCGGCTAAAATTATTGGCAGGCCTGATTGATAGTGACGGCCATTACCAGCGTGAGTTTAATTGCTACGAGATAACACAGAAGAACAAGGAACTGGCCAAGCAGCTAAAATTCCTCTGCGATTCGCTTGGTTTCCGGTGCTCGTTGAACGAAAAACAGGCGGTTATTACGTCGCAGGGTTACACCTCGACCGTATATCGGTTGAGGCTGTTTGGCAACCTGGATTCAATTCCGGTACGTATAGAACGGAAGAAAGCCCGCACGTTACAGGCACGAGCCGACTGGCGTGTGACCGGTATTACGGTTGAGAAAGATATCGTAGACGACTATTACGGATTCACGATCGACGGCAATCACCTGTTTTTGCTCGAGGATATGACCGTGACGCACAATACGGCATTTATCGTGTCGGCGTTGCGAAATGCGGCGGTGGATCATGGCAAACCGGTGGCTATTTTCTCGCTCGAAATGTCGTCGGTGCAGTTGGTCAATCGTCTGATTTCGGCCGAAGCAGAGATCGATTCGGAGAAGATTCGGAAAGGACAGTTGGCACCGCACGAGTGGCAGCAGCTTCACCACAAAATTCAGCGCCTGACCGAAGCACCAATCTACATCGACGATACGCCCGCCCTCTCTATTCTGGAGCTTCGGGCAAAATGCCGCCGGTTGAAAGCGCAGCACGATATTCAGATCGTGGTGATCGACTACCTGCAATTGATGACCGGCGACAACAGCAAAGGCGCTAACCGCGAACAGGAGATTGCCTCGATTTCGCGGGCGTTGAAAAATCTGGCCAAAGAACTGAACGTACCTGTAATTGCCCTCTCGCAGTTGAGCCGGGCCGTTGAAACGCGGGGTGGCGATAAAAAACCACAACTGTCCGATCTGCGGGAATCGGGGTCGATCGAGCAGGATGCCGATATGGTTATGTTCCTGTATCGTCCTGAATATTACAACATTACGCAGGACGAAGCTGGTAACTCGACACTGGGTGTCGGCGAGGTGATTGTCGCCAAAAACCGCTCTGGGTCGTTGGATACGATTCAACTTCGGTTCATCAACCGGTTCACCAAATTCTGTGATCTGGATGGGTACTTTAACCCCGTACCCGGTGGATTCCCAGAAGGGGTTACCGGTATGAGCAGTTTCGATGGCTCGGGCAATGGCTCGGGTTCGTCGGGGGCTATTCCGCCTCCGGGCACCATGCCCCCGCTCCCACCTACGCCAGGTACGTTGCGCAGCCGCGCCAATGACCTGTCTAATTTCGGGAACGCCGATCCGGGTCAGGAAACACCATTTTAACCAACAAAGAAAGCCCGGTCGATTGCTCGACCGGGCTTTCTGTTGACAGTAAACTACCAAACTTTTACCGTAACGGATTCAGACTGCCCGGGGCGAATCTGAACCGTTTCGCGTACCTGCTTCTGGTTGTAATTCAGCAGCAGGGTGTACTGGCCTGGCATTGTCAGATGCCCCAGCGATCCTTTTCCGCGTGCATCGGTCATAGACGCAATGTCAGGCACGCTCACCGGGCCATCAACGACCATGATTACGACGCCTTCAAGTGGTTGTCCCTGCTGGTTTGTGACCGTGATGCTCATCGAAGTAGGGGGTTTAGGGGCTGTCGGGGCATCAGGCCCCTTCGGCTTTCCAGTTTTTGATGTTGTTGAAAACGTCCTGAACAATACGGGTAGCAGAGTTGCCGCTGATATGGCCGTTAGTGTGAATACCCACACAATAGCGTTGCTCGCCAACTTTGACCCAAACCGGCGCACCGCTCTGTCCGCCCATCGTGTCGATATCATACGTGATTACCCGATCTGATAAACTCTTGGGCGTACGCGCCATAAACCACTGCTGAGCCCCGCCTTTATCACCCGGATAGCCCGACAGATTCAGCACCGAACCCATCAGGAAGTTGTTATCCCGAACGGCATACCCGAAGTAGCCAACTATATCGCCCAACCGACTATTGGGAGGTAAGATAATTGCCCCGTAATCATACTCCCTTTTCTTTCCTTCGGTCCAGCCTTTCACGCTCCGAAGCGCCGTACCCATGGCTGGCCCGTAGGGACGGGCTGCATCGTTGAGGCCCGGAATCACCTCGATCGACCGGGCCCAGCCGCCATTACCATGCAGAAAGACACAGTGCCCTGCCGTAATCACAGTACGCGGCCCAACCAGCCAGCCTGTGCCGATCCAGCGCGTACCGTCGGCGGCCGTGATGCGCAGGGCGCAGATAGCCCGGTATGGATAGATCGTAGTGTTTGCAATACGTACACGGTCGTCGGTGCCAATGATTACCTCTGTTGCGGTTTCATCGACATCATAGCTGGCGAAAAAGGCCTCACGCAGCCTCTCTTCCTGCCCCGTTTCGCTCCCCGGCTCTTCCAGGAGCGTTTCTTCTGCCGCTTCCTGCCGACCGTTGGATGTGATGGCGCTGAACTCAGCCGGTTTGATGTAGGTTTCTACCAATTCCTGCTCCGTCTCATTGCGGCCAAACACCTCACTCCCTATCGAGCCGCCTTCAGGCTCTACCTCTGTACTTACCCGTCCTGAACGCCCATTTTTCATGGGAACAGTCTTTGCTAGTGTCTCTGCCATTGCTTTATTGAACTAGTGGTTATACGATTAGGAAAAGCTGTGTCAACCGGGCCCTTAGTTGCAAACAGCGACGATAAATGTAGGAGATCGACAGAGCGAACTAGTTCACATATTGAGCAAACGGTTACAATTATAAATCCCTTGTTATTAACCGGTTATCGAAAAACTATACGCTAAACAAGGATTAATTTAACTACTTACGATGTATTAAAAATAGTCGTTAATGAAGATATATTTATACAATTTCAATGAACCGAAACACCTATAAAACGTAGCCCGGTTCAGCGGCAGGGTCACAGAAATCAGCGCAATCCTGGATCGGTTCAGTATATTGCCTGCTCGCAACGAGCTTGTCAACAACTGCCCACCCTATCTCTAGTTTCATTTCCTATGTCACAGTCTTCGTCCAACTCATCAAAACTTACACGGCGAGGTTTTACGGCTGGCTTAGCCGCCGCCGGTTTTCTTTACAGCCCGCTCAGTACCGCTGCCCAGCAGTTTAGTCACCTCGTTAGTGGGCCAGTTCCACCGCCAGCCTCGTCTGACAAATTGCTTGTCTACCAGGTATTTACCCGCCTCTTCGGCAACCAGCAAACAACCAATAAACCGTGGGGTAGTCTGGCCGAAAATGGCGTCGGCAAGTTCAACGACATCACCGACAAAGCCCTTCAGGAGATCAGAAAGATGGGCGTTTCGCATGTCTGGTACACGGGCGTGATCGAGCATGCCACCATGACGGGTTACTCGTCGCTGGGCATTCCTACTGATAACCCCCTGGTGGTAAAAGGCCGGGCGGGGTCACCCTACGCGATCAAGGATTATTATGATGTAGACCCCGACCTGGCGGTTGATGCCCGCAAGCGAATGAGCGAATTTGACGCCCTCATCAAGCGATCGCACGCCAATGGTCTGAAGGTCATCATCGACTTTGTGCCTAACCATCTGGCCCGGCAATACAGCTCGGATGCAAAGCCGGAAGGCGTTCAGGATCTGGGACAAACCGACGACACAACGAAGGCGTTCGACTCGCAAAATAATTTCTACTACCTACCGGGTGAAGCCTTTCAACCGCCCGCAGGTACGTTGGTACCCGAGGGAACACTAGCGCCCGACTACGAAGAGAAGCCGGCCAAGGCTACGGGAAATGATGTATTTAAGGCGCAACCAGGGATCGACGACTGGTACGAAACGATCAAACTAAATTACGGCGTCGATTACCAGAACGACCGGAAGACGTACTTCGAACCACTGCCGAGTACATGGCTCAAGATGCGCGATATTCTGCTGTTCTGGGCCGGAAAAGGCATTGATGGCTTCCGCTGCGACATGGCCGAAATGGTGCCGGTAGAATTTTGGGGCTGGGTGATTCCACAGATAAAAGCGAGCCGGCCCAGCACTGTCACCACGCCGTCTGTGGCAAAAACGCCCGTAGCTTCGTCGGCTACAAAAACGAAAGCTTCTGTGACACCAGTCGTTGCCGCGCCAGCTACCACGCCGATTATCTTCATTGCCGAGATTTACAACCCGCAGCAGTACGCCAACTACATCGACACGGGCAAATTCGACTATCTCTACGACAAGGTCGGTCTATACGATTCGGTTCGGGCGTTGATGGAAGGGAAAGGCAGCCCGATTGCCATTTCGCGGGTTTGTCAGGGCGAATCAGGTACGTTGGGCAGGCACATGCTTCGCTTCCTGGAAAATCACGATGAGCAACGAATTGCGTCTAAAGCGTTTGCCAACGACCCCTGGACGGCTGTGCCCGCCATGACCCTGTCGGCCACCCTGCATACGGGACCGGCTATGGTGTATTTCGGGCAGGAAGTAGGCGTGAATCCGACCCAGGCCGAGGGCTTTCAGGGCGACGACGGCCGAACGACTATTTTCGACTACTGGGGCGTACCCGAGTTTCAGGCCTGGACCAACGGCGGGGCGTTTGATGGTGGCAAGTTGACGGCCAGTCAGAAAAAATTACGGCAGTTTTACGTTCAGTTGGGCCAACTCATTAACAGTAGTGATGCCATTCGGACGGGCTCGTTTTATGACCTTCAACAGTACGGACGGCCCGAGCAGTTGTTCAGTTACCTGCGGTATTCGGCCAAACAGAAGTTGCTGATCGTCTGCAACTTCAACAAAACGGATACCGTACGTACCCAGCTTCAGATTCCGGCCGAGACCTGGAAAGCCATGAAAATAACCCCGAAGAAAACGTATACCTATCGCGACATTTTTCTAACAAAAACGGTGATCACAGCCGGGCAAATCGTCCCGGTTTCTGTGCCACCGCTTGGTGTACTGGTGCTGTCTATTGGGTAGCCCCCACCCCAACCCGGACGCGGGACCGCCCTCCCCGTTAGGGAGGGGCTAAGCCTCAACCAATTAGGTGGAGTAAAAGCCCCTCCCTAACGGGGAGGGCAGTCCCGCGTCCGGGTTGGGGTGCGTTTACATACCGCTTTGCTGAACCGTGAGGTCATCAACGGACATCAGCGATTTATTCGCGCTTTCAGGATTCACAAACACCAGGTAGAGCTTGTGCATACCCGACGTCGGTTTCTTGAACGGAATACTCACTGGTCCCGACGTACCTACGGCCACGTCGGCGTCACCGAGTAAAGGCCCTGTTGGCGAATCGGCACGTACCTCAACTTTGCCACCGGCCGACCGCTCAGCCCGCGCCGTCACCGAAGCGCTCAGGCCCGAGATACCCGTCAGGTCAATGTCATTATAGGCCAGGTAGCTACCGTTTTTCGTGGCAATGGCAACCTCATTGCCGGTCGGCATTTTCACCGTCGAGATGTCTTTCTTCTCGTCAAAATTTACCGCCTTGAACTTCGGACTACGCAGGGCAACCGATTTAACCTGCGTCAGGGGGCCGATCTGACCGTTACCCCGGTCGGTATAGGTGGCCGTCAGGATATACGATCCATCCTTGGTGTGATCCTGGGTCATGTAGTTACCCTGAAGCGGGTGCTTTTCAGCCACCTTCGTGTCGGCCAGCGATTGAATGTAGCGAACCATATCTTCCGCTTCTTCAACTTTTAGCTGAGGGTGGGCGCTCATGGCCTGTTCGCCCCATTCGCCACCGCCACCGCTGATGATCTTTTGGGCCAGTGCCCGTACCCGCGTGGCACTTCTGTATTTTTTCGCTATGTCGATATAAGCCGGTCCAATTGATTTTTTGTCGATCGCATGGCACGACTTACAATCGCTCAGCTCGATCAGGCGTTTGCCAGCGCTGAAACCAAGGTTGGCCTGGTGCCCCTGCGCCAATAGCGTTTTGTCAAAGCCTTCTATATAATTGATCGTCATCGTAACATCCTCTGGGTTGATGCCCTTTGCCAGCGTGCCGTCTTCTTTGTCAGCTACTACTGCCTGGTAAGCAATGGGCTGTTTTGGGAAGAAGAACGTTTTGTTTCCCTTAAGGGCCAAATCAACCTTTGGCATATCGTTACCCACTTTAAGGGTGATCGTCTGCGTGGTTTTATTACCAGCGGCATCAGTCACGGTCAGCGTTGGTGTGTAGATACCGGGCTTGCTAAACGTCACGGTTGGGTTAGGCTGTGTGCTGCGGGCCAGGCCTTTACCGAAGTCCCAGGCATAGGTCAGGGCGTCACCGTCATAATCCATAGTCCCTTTGGTAGAGAACGTGACGGCGAGAGGCGCCGCACCAACCATCTTGTTTGCCGCTACTACGGCAACAGGTCTGCGGTTGCCGGGATTGTAGGTAATACGCGACAGACGGGCGTCGTCGTTGGCGGCAAACCAGTTCTGGCCGTATTCGAGCGTGTAGAGGCTGCCATCCTGAGCAAACTGCATGTCGATCACGTGCGAGAATTTCATGCTGGGCGCAAACCGCTCCATCTTCACGAAATCACCTTCGGGCGTCATCGTAACGGGGTTGATCCAGTCGCGCATCCAGTCGTAAGCAAAGAACTTACCATCGTAAGCGCGGGGAAACTTCACCTTCGAATCGGCGGCGTAATCGTCGTAGTAATAAACAGGACCACCCATCGCATTCCGGCCGCCCTTGCCCACAATCGCGCCAAACTCCGGCGAATCGGCGTAGGGGTAATAGATAAACGCTTTCTGAGCAGGCGGCAATTCGTTTAGTCCTGTGTTGTGCGGCGAGTTGTTGATGGGTTTGGCGGCATCGTATGCCATGCCCATTGATTTGTTGTCTTTGAAATCGAAGACCTCGTAGGCCTTGTTATCACCCACAAACATGGGCCAGCCGAAGAACCCGGCTTTACGCGCCTGATTCATTTCATCATGGCCACGCGGGCCACGCTTGGCCTTGTCCTCACCCGCATCAGGGCCCACTTCACCCCAATACAAAAAGCCGGTGCGCTGATCGACCGCAATCCGGTACGGGTTCCGGTTGCCCATTACGTAAATCTCAGGGCGGGCCTTTGCGGTGCCCATACCAAACAGGTTCCCTTCAGGGATCGTATAGCCACCATTACCATCTGGCTTAATGCGTAGGATTTTGCCGCGCAGGTCGTTGGTGTTCGATGACGTGCTCAGCGCATCCCAGCCCTGACGGTCTTCCCGGTTGTCGGAAGGCGAAAAGCCGTCTGAGTTGAATGGATTGGTATCATCGCCAGTCGACAGGTACAGGTTACCCGTCCGGTCCCAGGCAATAGAGCCGCCGGTATGGCAGCAGCCTGTTCGCTTCACGGGCACCCGAAGTAGTACTTTCTCCGTGTTCATCACCAGCGTATCCCGCACATCGTCGTAGGTAAACTGCGACAGGTGTTGGGCGGTGTCGGCACCAAACAGGGCGGCATCGGGCGAATAATACAGGAACAGGCGTTTGTTGGCCGCATAGTTCGGGTCAGCATTCACCCCCATCAACCCATACTCGAACTTGGTGTACACCGGCATCCGCGCTACGACCTTCGTTTTTTTCGTAGCCGGGTTATACATCTTCAGCATGCCTTTACGCTCGCCAAACAGGATTTTTCCACCGGGCAACACCACCAGTTCGGTTGGCTCGTCGAGGCTGCTGACCAGCACTTCGCGCTCGAACCGGTTTTCTTCGGGAGCGGTCTGTGATCTCGCCTTTGCATAATCCAGTTGGGGAGCCATCACCGATTGAAGCCCACCCAGCAGGTGTTTCAGAAAAACGGGGTCGGCAAACGTTTCGTTCTGGTGGCCAAAGTTGGTATAAAACGCCTTGCCGCCGCTGAAGTTGTGGTACCACGCCATCGGGTGGTTATCGCCCATCTTGCCATCTTTATACGACTTCTCGTCGATTTTGACGAGTACGTTTATATCCTTGTTGACATTCTTAAAGTCGTAGAATTCATCTTTGACCTTCCAGCGATCGGGGAAACCCATCATCGACGCGTGGTTTTTATTCACGGCATAGGTTTCGCCCTCCTGAACGTTCGGGTTACCGGGGTGCGACGCAAACTGCGCCCCGGCCAGTTTATTGTACCACGGCCAGTCATACTCCGTGTCGGTAGCAGCGTGGATACCAACGTACCCACCACCTGCCTGGATGTAGCGCTCAAAATTGATCTGCTGTGCATCATCAAGCACATCACCGGTGGTGCTTAAAAAAACCACGGCGCTATACCGCTTCAGGTTCGCTTCGGTGAATTTACCGGCATCTTCCGTTGTGTCAACGGCAAATCCGTTTTGTTTACCGAGTTCCATCAGGGTACGTTGCCCCGTTGGAATAGACTGGTGACGATAGCCCTTTGTCCGGGAAAAGACAAGGACCCGTTTATCGGAAAGTGACTGAGCCTGCGCCGAACTGGCAGGCAATTGGGCGGCCAGCAAGCCGCCCAGCAGGGCGAGCGTTTGCCCGATTCGACGCCCAATGCGGCGCGTGCTGGTCAGGCGCTGGTAACGTGAGGTTGTATACATGAAAATGGAGTCGTGCTTTAGAAAGTAAAGGCAACTAATCCCAAAAACTATCTACTCTTTAGCGGAATAGTTATCACCGTTTAATCCACCAGATCAACAAGCCCGTCAGGGTCACCACGGCCATTGCCATTGCTAGCACAAAATAAAGGAGTCGTGTGGCCAGGCCACCGAAGCGTCCAAAGTGCAATTCTTCCAGGATGTGCTCCATTTTGTACTCCGCGTCGGTGTCGCTGGCTCTGAAAATCCTGGTCAGTTTACCACTTTCCCCGTCAAATTCGGTGGCGGAGGTGAACTTCCCCAGTAACGGATTGGCGTCGGTGGCATTACCCCGAATCACCAGCGGCTTACCCGGCTCGTCGGGGAAACTGATGACCTCGGGCACAAAACCGGCCACTTGTTTCTGGCTTTCGGCCAGTAAGGCATCAACCGTTTTTATGGGTGCCACGGTCGTTTCCTGGCGGCGGGGCTCGCGTGGCCCTTCGCCCAGGGCGCGTTCAATCTGCTCCCAGTGGAAGAACGTACCTGACACGCTGATGACCAGCAGGAAAAGCAACGCCACCACGCCCAGGTATTTGTGCAGATCACCGTACAGCAACCGCTTCGGTTTATTCCAGCGAATGCCCACCGCGAATACACTCAGCAGCGATTTCCGATAATACCACGTACCTGTCACCACGGAACCGATCAGGCTGATACCCACCAGAAAGAGAATCCAGTCGCCAACGGGTGGTGCCAGCAGGTGCTCATGTAGCTGCCGGGCCTTTCTAACGAAAGCCGCCTCCGAATCACGATCACCCAGAAACGCACCGGTGTACGGATTCACATACGCCCAGATCCGTTTTTTACCATCCCGCACGTCAGCCCTCACCGCCCGGTCTTTTGTATCTGTGTATAAAACCAAATTCCTGATACTCCCCGTTGGGTATCTGGCCTGTAGCGTTTTCAGCAGGCCATCATACGGCTGACGGGTTGTTCCGGGCGTTACGCTGACTATGGATGGATTGAGCCAGCCGTCAATGGCATTGTCGAACAGGAGAATGCTGCCGGTGATGGTCAGCATGAGAATGAACAGGCCACCGATCAGGCCAAAAATGCGGTGAAGCTTATAGGTCAGCTTGTCGAAAGGTGTCATGAAAAATAAGTTAGCGCATTACGGTGAGCATGCCTTTGTAGGTCTGTCTACCGTAGACGACCGTGTAGTAGTAAACGCCCGCCGGATAATCGGGCGCATACCAGCGAAAGGCTTTATCGGTTGAATCGAACACCGATTTGCCCCAGCGATTGTAGACCGTCACCCGCTCGAACCGGTCTGTACAGGTCTCGGCAGGTACGTTCAGCAGGGCAAAATAATCGTTCTTGCCGTCGTCGTTGGGCGTAATCGTGTTCGGAATCTTCATGTCGTCATAATTGATGACGGGCGTACGTAGTTTGAGAACCACACTGGTTGTGTCCGTGTTTTTGGGCTGACAACTGCCATCGGTATTGGCAAAATCGAGCGTGAACGTGGCATCACTTTTCCCCTGTAGCGCCGCACAGGTCGCCTGCCACGCGAACCCCGACTGTAGTTCCGGTCGACCGGTTTTGTTGCTGAACGTCATGCCCGCGCTGGCCAGATTGAATCCCCGTCCAAAGCCGGTTAGCTTCAGCGTGTCGGTTTTGTCGGGGTCATTGCCGAAGACGGTGAACCGCACGTTGCCCGAAGCCGTGTCGGAGGGAGTTACCACCAGTTCGATGACGCGGCTGGGTAAAGAGGTACGTATGCTCGGCGGCTGACTGGCTACCCCCTGCGCCGTTAGCCTGACGGTAGTGGTGTCGCGGCGTTCGATCGAGCACCGTTTATTGATGGCAATAAAGTCGACGAGGTAATCTGTCCGGGTAGCTTGCGCGCAGGTCGGTTTCCAGACAAACGGGCTGGAGACGGTGGCCGTGCCCGATTTTGGGGTGAACGTCATGCCCGCACTGGCCAGTTCAAAGCCACGCCCAACGGCCTGAATCGTTACCGCACCATTCTGCGAGTCCTTTCCTATCCCGTTGAAGGTCAATGACGTACCTACCGTCACCGTCGTCTGTGCATTACGCAGGTCGGTGCTGGCGGCAGGTTTGGTGGCGGGTGTAGCGTTTACCAGGACCTGAATATTCAGCGTCGTGCTCAGGCCCTGCGGGCAGCCGTCGTCGGTCGCTTTAATCTGTAATGTCACAGCTTTGCCGTTGTTATATAGCGCACACGCATCGAAACAAAATTGAGCCGTCGTTGTGTCGCGGCCCGTTTTCGACACCAGCACGCCCGGCGTAATAGCCAGCCCCGCAAGCGAGCCGCTTCCGTTGGCAATCGAGATTGTCTGATTGGCGTTGGGGTCTGTCACAAACAGCGTCAGACAGGCGTTGTCGGTATCGTTCAGGGTAAGCAACGTACCTTCTTTATAAAAACCAGTGGCACCCTGCGTCTTCATCAGCAACACGGGCGGGTCGTTGATGGGGCAGTCGATGGCCTTCAACTGGTAATCGCGCCGGACCCGCCCGATAGCTATTCCCTTTCTATATTCGACCACCTCAACCGAAAAAACATATAATCCTGCCCGGCTGGCCGTCACGGTCAAAATACCCGTTCGGGCATTTACCTGCAACGGTACAGTACCCGGAATAGCATTGGTAGCGGAGTAGCCTGCACTCCAGGTAACTGTTGGGTACGGTCCGGCAAAGAACTTAGGTGCCGTTAATTGCGAGCCCACGCCGGGGTTAGGATTGTTCCGGTCGCTGTACCCGTTGTAGGGTGTTACCAATGAGTAAACGAGGCTGTCGCCGTCGGGGTCTTTAGCGGAGAAATCGAACGTAAACGGCCGGTTCAGGCAGATATAATCGCCTTTGGGGACCGTAAACACGGGCGACGAATTGTAGAGTGCCGGTGTGGTAGCGGATATGGCTGGAAATTCCAGGTAGAAGGCATCGGCGGCATCACCAGGGACATTGATATTGACGATGCCTGCGTTGCGACAACAACGTTCCCAGGAAATGTAGTAGCCCCCCGGATCATTGAACGCCTGAGGATTTAGCGTTACGTCGAGGCCGTAGCGAATCAGGCGGGTACTCTGGGTGGCTTGTGTGCAATTGGGAAGCGTTGATGCGATAAGCGATGAGCCCGTTTGCGGCAATTCAATACCCGATAAAAATGCATTGTCGCGTTTGCGAAAAACGCCAAGCACAACCGTCACATCTTCAGCCCCCGGATTGCCCGTCAACTGGTCGAAGTACAGGTTTAAGTTAATTCGGTGCGTGAAGGCTTTGCCCGCGCCGAGGTATTGCAATTCGATCTCGCCCCCCACGATATGGGTTGCCTTTGCCAGCCCCGGCAACAACCAAAAGAGGCCAACGAAAAGCAGGAAATGATACGCTGTACGGTACTGTTGAGTCATACAAATTAGGACAGGGTACACATGGTCCGATTACGGATGCTTAATTTAGCAGTTTTTACAGAAAAAAGGGGTCAACGTTTACTACCTAAAGTTCAACGTTTTTTGCTAGTTAATTGACTATCAATAGCCTGACAAACGTTGAACCTTGAACTTTACACGTTGGACCACGTTTAAATGCGCCGTCATAAACACAAACAACCCCAGCTTATCGCCAACCTGTTGGTAGCCGACGTAGCTGCCGAGGGAAAATGCATCATCAAAACCGACGAAGGTGTCATCTTTGTCGAAGGTCGCCCCGGTTACCCAATGCCCGCGCCCGGTGATATCGTTGATGTAAAAGTTGTCAACCAGAAAAAGCAATACCGCGAGGCCGTTGTCGAACGCATCGTCACGCCCTCTCAGGTACGTACCCAGCCGTTCTGCGAGCATTTCGGGGTTTGTGGCGGGTGCAAGTGGCAGCACATCCAGTACACCGAGCAGCTACGCTTCAAGCAGCAACAGGTCGTCGATCACCTTACGCGCATTGCCAAAGTTCCGTTGCCCACTATTCAACCAATTGTTGCTGCCCATCCCACTCAGTATTACCGCAACAAACTCGAATTTACCGTAGCCGCCGGTCGCTGGCTGACGCAGGCCGAGGTCGACGCGGGTGAACGCATGGACTTCCGCGCTTTGGGATTTCACGTACCTGGCCGGTTCGATAAAGTGCTGCCCATCAATCATTGCTACCTCCAGCCCGATCCGTCCAACGACATTCGCCTGGCCGTGGCCGATTACATGTTCGCCCATAATCTGGCGGCGTACAACCTGAAAACGCATGTGGGTTACCTGCGGACGCTCATCATTCGCACGGCAGAACCTCACGCCGGCAACGTACCTGGCGAAAGCAAGCCGGGCCAGGTGATGGTGACGATGCAGGTGGCGGAAGATCATCCCGATACGCTGGCCGGGTTGCTCGATCATCTACGCGAGCGTTTCCCGCAGATCACGTCGCTGAATTACATTATCAATCGGAAGAAAAACGATAACTACGGCGATCAGGAAGTGATCAACTACGCCGGGAAGCCCTACATCGAAGAGCAAATGATATCGTCGGCCGATCAGCCGCCATTGACTTTCCGGATCAACGCCAAGTCGTTTTACCAGACCAACGCCATTCAGGCCCAAACGTTGTATAGTATTGCCCGCGACATGGCCGGTCTGACAGGCAACGAACTGGTCTACGATTTATACACCGGTACAGGCACTATCGCTCTTTTTGTGGCCCGGCAAGCCAGGTACGTTGTCGGCATCGAATATGTCGAAGCAGCCGTGGCCGACGCGCATGTCAATGCCGAGGTAAACGGGATTACCAACGCCTCTTTCCACGCCGGGGATATGAAGTTGCTGTTGACCGATGAATTTTTCGCCCAGCATGGCCGCCCCGATGTGGTGATCACCGACCCACCCCGCGCTGGTATGGATGAGCCCGTTGTTCGTCAATTGCTAAAAGCAGCGCCCGAAAAGATCGTCTACGTAAGTTGTAACACCGCCACGCAAGCCCGTGATATTGCCTGGCTCGACGAAGCCTACCGCGTCGAAGCCATCCAGCCCGTCGACATGTTCCCGCATACGCATCACGTTGAGAATGTGGTGCTGTTGATAAAAAAATAGTTTGTGGTTTGTGGTCCTTAGTTTGTGGTTGCGCTGCTACTCTAAACCCCTGAAGGGGGCTTACTTGGTAGCAGCGCAACCACAAACTAAGGACCACAAACCACAAACCCCCTTCTATGACCCTTCTTACTCCCCCCGCCTGGCCCGATTATGAATTGATCGATTCGGGTGATTTTATGAAGTTAGAGCGGTTTGGCACCTACGTGCTGGCCCGTCCTGAACCACAGGCTATCTGGGATTGCTCGCTGTCGGAGGCGGAATGGGAACGTTTGGCCCATGCCACCTTTCGCCGCGACAAACAATCACCGGAACGGGGCGACTGGCTCCGGCTTAAGCCCATCCAGGAACCCTGGACTGTCCGGTTCAATCAGCAGGGCCTAGACCTGACGTTGAAACTGGCCCTTACGTCGTTCAAACACGTTGGGCTTTTTCCGGAGCAGGCTGTTAACTGGACCTACATTCACGATGCCGTTAAGGCATTGCCCGTAGAGAAACCCCGCGTGCTGAACCTGTTTGCCTATACGGGTGGCGCTTCACTGGCCGCCCGACAGGCAGGAGCCGACGTTACCCATGTCGATTCGGTAAAGCAGGTGATTTCGTGGTCGCGGGAGAGCATGGCGATGAGCAAGCTCGACAATATCCGCTGGGTGGTTGAAGATGCGGTGAAATTTGTTCGTCGTGAAGAACGGCGGGGCAACACCTACCACGGCATCATCCTCGACCCACCCGCCTATGGACGCGGCCCGGATGGCGAGAAATGGGTGCTCGAAGAACAGCTCAACGACCTGCTGAAAACCTGCGCTGCCCTGCTGGACAAACAGGATTTCTTCTTCATCATCAACCTGTATTCGCTTGGCTTTTCGGCCCTGATTCTGGATAACCTAATGGCACAATGCTTCGGCAGCGCCATCGGAACAGGTGGGCAGCGGGTACGTTACGAGCAGTCGGGTGAACTTTTCCTGACCGATTCCCAGCAGAAACGGCTCCCGTTGGGCGTTTTCTCTCGTTTTTCTTCCGTAGCTTTGTAAAAATCAGTTTACTGGTTGCAGTTTACCGTCTTCAGTTGCGTTGCTCATCCCGGCAACGTACCTGAGCAACGCAACTGAAGACGGTAAACTGCAACCAGTAAACTACAATTGCCTTGGGGACATTTTGCGGTACATATTGATCCTGTTGGTGGTCGCCACACTGGCGTCGTGCAGTAGCGGCGACCGGCGGCTTTCGCGCATCCCACCCCTCCCCCAGGCCTCCGACAGTGCCCAGACAGCCAACACGCTCCGGGCACTTGGCCGCGCTATCAATCAATCGTCATCAGCTACCGCCTATGCCAAGCGGGCGATGTTGCTACTGTCGGTAGGTCGCATAGCCGAAGCCCAGGACGACATCGACGAAGCCATTTCCAGAAACAACAGTACGGGCTTTTTCTTTCTGGTACGTGCCCAGATCATGCGTGCCCTGAAGAAACCCGAACGGGCCTTTGAGGATGCACAGCGGGCCGAGATTCTGGGCATTAACTCGCCGGAGCTTTTTACGCTCATTGGCGACGTATTGCAGCAGCAGGCACAGTATCCCAAGGCCCAGTTGTACATCGCCAAAGCCTTGCAAATGGCTCCATACGACGGCGAAGCACATTTTTATAGTGGCCTGATGGCTGCCAAACAGGGCGATACCGTTCAGGCACTGGCGCAATACCAGCAGGCATTGCAATTGAAGCCCCGTTTTCTGCCGACCTATAACCAGCTCACGGCCGTTCATCGCTCGTTGGGCGATCTGAACACGGCACTGGCTTATAATGAAAAAGCCATGCAGTATTTCCCGATCAATGCTGAACTGTTGTTTCAGCGAGGCATGATTTACCAGTATGCCGGCCGGGCCGACAGCGCCTTGATCGCCTACCAGCGAACAGTATCGATGCAACCCGATTATGTACAGGCTTATTTTCAGGCTGGTCTGATTTTTGACCGTTTCCGCAATTATGCGGCCGCACTGATAAACTTTGAGCAGGTACAAAAACGGAAACCAACCTTTCCCCGAATTGATTTCTACGTAGGGCACGGAGCCGAAATGACCTACCAGTGGGATCGTGCGCTGGCCCAGTACACAACTGCTTTGCAGAAAGACCCGACCGATCCCGCCGCGCAGGCAGGGCTCTGGCGGGTGCAGCGGCGACAGCAGGCGAATGCTTCGTATACTGATTATTTATTGAATCCGACATCGCCCGAGACAGGCTTATTGCAGGGAACCCGAACGCCCGGCGGGCGTACACTCGACACCAGCCGGATCCGTATCGCCCCGATACAGCCCCGAACCCGAATTCGTTCGATGAATGATTCAACATTTAAAGTGAAACAAATTGACTAAATCAGTTTACCGTTTTCTTTCCGTTTATCGTTTTCAGTTGCTCTGCTAAATAATATGAATGTTGGCTAGCAGAGCAATTGAAAACGATAAACGGAGAACGGTAAACTCAAAGAATATGACAACTCAGGATATACAATTACAGGTGGCATTGCCCGACGGCAGTGTCCGCGACTACCCGGCCGGTTCGTCGGGGCTCGACGTGGCCCTTGGTATCAGCGAGGGGCTGGCCCGCAATGTACTGGCCGCCAAAGTGAACGGGAAAGTACAGGATGCCACCCTGCCTATCGACGTACCTGCCGACGGCAAACCGGTGTCGGTACAGTTGCTGACCTGGAACGATCTGGAAGGCAAATCGACGTTCTGGCACTCGTCGGCACACTTACTGGCCGAGGCCCTGGAAGCCCTGTACCCCGGCATTAAGTTCGCCATTGGCCCGCCCATCGAAAACGGTTTTTACTACGATGTCGATTTTGAAGGTAAGCATTTCTCGCAGGATGACTTCAAGAAAGTAGAAGACAAAATGCTGGAACTGGCGCGGCAGAAAAACGCCTACCAACGCAAGTCAGTTAGCAAGGCCGATGCCATCGCCTACTTCGAAGACAAAGGCGACCCGTATAAAATCGACCTGTTGCAGGGCCTCGAAGATGGCAGCATCACGTTCTACACACAGGGCAACTTTACCGACCTCTGCCGGGGGCCGCACATTCCTAACACGGGCTTCATCAAGGCGGCCAAGCTCATGAACGTGGCGGGTGCCTACTGGCGCGGCGACGAGAAAAACAAGATGCTCACCCGCATCTACGCCATCACGTTTCCGAAGCAGAAGGAGCTTGACGAATACCTGACGCTGCTGGAAGAAGCCAAGAAGCGCGACCACCGCAAGCTGGGCAAAGAGCTTGAGTTGTTTGCCTTCTCCGAAAAGGTGGGGCAAGGGTTACCACTCTGGTTGCCTAAAGGGGCGATCATTCGCGAACGGCTCGAAAACTTCCTGCGTAAAGCGCAGGTACGTGCCGGGTACTCGCCCGTGGTGACGCCGCACATTGGCAGCAAGCAGTTGTACGTTACCTCGGGTCACTGGGAGAAGTACGGCGAAGATTCGTTCAAGCCCATTCTGACCCCCGATGTGGGTGAAGAATTCCTGCTGAAACCGATGAACTGCCCGCACCACTGCGAGATTTACAAGACCAAACCACGCTCCTACCGCGACCTACCCCTCCGGCTGGCCGAGTTCGGAACGGTGTATCGCTATGAGCAGTCGGGCGAGTTGCACGGCCTGACGCGGGTACGTGGCTTTACGCAGGACGACGCCCATATCTTCTGCCGCCCCGACCAGGTGAGCGAGGAGTTCATGAAGGTGATCGACCTGGTGCTGTATGTCTTTAAAGCGTTGGGTTTCAACGATTACAGTGCGCAGGTGTCGCTCCGTGACCCCGACAATGGCACGAAGTATATTGGCTCTGACGAGAACTGGGAGAAAGCCGAAGCGGCCATCATCAATGCGGCGAACGAGAAAGGGCTGCCTACCGTTATGGAGAAGGGCGAGGCTGCTTTCTACGGTCCCAAACTTGATTTTATGGTGCGTGATGCACTAGGCCGTAAATGGCAGTTGGGCACCATCCAGGTCGATTACAACCTCCCCGAGCGCTTTGAACTGGAATACACCGGTGCCGATAACCAAAAGCACCGGCCCGTCATGATTCACCGCGCACCCTTCGGCTCGATGGAACGCTTTATTGCCATTCTGATTGAAAACACAGCCGGTAATTTCCCACTCTGGCTGTCGCCCGATCAGGTTGCCGTCCTGCCTATTTCGGAAAAATACGAGGCTTATGCCAACGAGCTTTTCCTACATTTACAGGAGAACGACATCAGAGGTTTCGTGGACGTGCGTGACGAGAAAATCGGCCGTAAAATCCGCGATGCAGAAGTGGCCAAAGTACCGTTTATGCTTATTGTCGGCGAGAAAGAGCAGGCAGAGGGCCGGGTGTCGGTTCGTCGTAAAGGCGAAGGCGATCTTGGCAGTATGACTGTTGCTGAATTCACAGCGCTATTTCAGGAGCAAGTGAAAATTTAGTGTCTAGTTTCAAGTAGCCGACGCTGGAGTACTCTAGCGTCGGCTACTTGAAACCTGAAGCTTGAAACTTTACCCTTTCCAATTCGTTTACCAAACCAACAAGTAGTCACATTAACCAAACCATATGGCATTACCCCAACGGAGACCACCCCGTCGCGTGGTGGAAGAACCCTACCGAATTAATGAACGCATCCAGGCTCGCGAGGTGCGTGTTGTCGGCGAAAACGTCGAGCAAGGCATTTTTGGCATTCAGCAGGCATTAGCCATTGCGAAGGCCCAGAGCTTAGATCTGGTGGAGATTTCACCAAACGCGACCCCTCCGGTTTGCCGCGTCATCGACTACTCGAAATTCAAGTACGAGCAGAAGAAGAAGCAGAAAGAGATTAAGTCGAATGCCCAGAAAGTAGTGATCAAAGAGATCCGTTTTGGCCCGAATACGGATGACCACGACTTCGAGTTCAAACTGAAGCACGCCCTGACGTTCCTGAAAGAAGGTGCCAAGGTGAAAGCCTATGTTCATTTCGTGGGTCGTTCGATCGTGTTTAAAGACCGGGGTCTTCAGATCCTGGAGCGTTTCTCGAAAGGCCTCGAAGAAGTAGGCAAGATCGAGCAGGAACCTAAACTCGAAGGCAAACGCATGATCATGTTCCTGGCCCCTAAAGCGGTGCAGGTGAAGAAATAGGAAGTTTGAGGTTTGTAGTTCGGTGTTTGTAGTTGCTTCGCTGATTTAGCAGAGCGACCACAAATACCGAACTACAAACCTCAAACTTTTTTCGTACCTTTGCGGCCTGTTTATTTAACGCGACCGGCGTACCGGCCTTAATCAATCATGCCAAAGCAAAAAACCAACTCGGCTGCCAAAAAGCGTTTCAAGCTGACCGGCACCGGAAAATTAAAGCGGAAGCACGCCTTCCACTCCCACATTCTGACCAAGAAAACCACCAAGCAGAAGCGTAACCTCGTTCACTCGTCGACCGTACACCCGACGAACATGACGCGTATTAAAGCCCTGTTGCGTTTAACCTAGTCAAATTTTCGGTTATCTATTTCACCCGACAAAAGGCACAAAAGTGTAGGTGACAGTGGTTTAGAAGTTGTCTAGTCTTCTTCGCTGTTTAACGTACCGCCCGCGTCAAAAAAAGCACTTACTATGCGTTCAGTCAATCACGTCGCCTCACGGGCACGTCGCAAGAAAATTTTAAAACTGGCCAAAGGATTCTATGGCCGTCGTAAAAACGTTTGGACAGTGGCAAAAAATGCCGTTGAAAAAGCGTTAGGTTACTCATACCGTGACCGTAAAGCCAAGAAACGCGATTTTCGCGGTCTCTGGATTCAACGGATCAACGCAGGTGCCCGTCAACACGGAATGTCTTATTCGGTATTCATTGGCGCCCTGAATAAATCAGGCATTGAATTGAACCGGAAGGTACTGGCCGATCTGGCCATGAACCACCCGGAGGCCTTCAAAGCGGTTGTCGATCAGCTTAAATAAACAGACCTTCTTTACTGCAAAACCCCGGCTGAGTCAGCCGGGGTTTTGCGTTTGTATAAACCTTATAGGTTTTCAAAACCTATAAGGTTTGGCTACGTTTCAATCACCTTCGTTTTCAGCCCAACGCGGGGCTCACCTTCTTTGGGTTTGCCCAGCAGGTAGACGTCAATTTCGGTTTGGCCAACGCGGAATACCTGACGGTCAGTGAGGGTGGTTTCCAGGTACGTCTTCAACTCCTGAAACTGGGCAGTTTTGGCTTTTTCCTCCTCGCCGAACCAATCCTCTACGGTCACGACAGGCTCCCAGAAATCGGCCTCGGTTATTTCGTCCACGTAATTGGAGGGCGGCAACATGAGCCAGTCTTTGATGTGGCTAACTGTCAGGGGTTCAGCCATGCGCAGGTACGTCTCCACGGGTTCCAGCGGCTCATCAGATTCACTGGGGTATAACAAATCAGTTAAGAGCGGAGTTACGCGTGTTACGAATGGGCTGGTCGCCGACTCAGATTGTGCAGTTGAGTTGGCTTCAGGTACGTTACTATCTGGCGATTCGGGCGTCATAGTTGTGGTTTGATCAGGCAAGTGTAAAATAACAACGGAACGGCGAATGTTTGCAGAAACAAATGCCCGACGTTTACAGATACCGTTACCTTGACACCAATAGTAAGTATTTACCCTCAAGTCGCTACATTTGGTAGCTTAACAAAGTCTAAATCAATCATCAAATCTTTCCCGACTACTATTATGTTCGAGACCCTAATGAACCTTGTCCAGCAGAACGCGGGCAGCGCTATTGTCAACAATCCCGCCATTCCAAATGAGCACAACAACGCCGCGATGGAAACGGTGGTGCAGAGTATGCTGGGTGGCCTTACGCAGCAGGCACAAGGCGGTGGGCTGGGCAACCTGCTCGGTATGGTTGTCAATGGTGGCGGCAACGTGCAGGACAATCCAGTGACGCAGGGCGTACAACAGCATGTTGAGCAGAGCCTGATGCAAAAACTGGGTATTTCGCCGCAGGTAGCCATGTCGGTAGCGGGTGCGCTGGTGCCCGTAGTGCTTGGTAAGCTGATGCACAAAGCGGCTGACCCTAACGATTCAAGCGTTGACGGCAACACCATTATGGGTGCCGCAACCGGGCAGCAGGGTACCGACTGGATGGGCATGGCTGGTTCGGCGATGGCCGACGGCAAGCTGGATATGAACGATCTGATGCGCGTGGCAGGCAGCCAACTGGGTGGTGGCGGTGTCGGTGGCCTTGGCGGTATGCTGGGTGGCCTGTTCGGCGGCAAGTAAAAACAGCCGCCATTTACGACGGCACATTCTACCTTTTCAATACGCTTTATCCGAAAAGCCCGTGGTCGTAACTACGGGCTTTTTTTACGGTCGTTTGCCAGCCCCATCAGCCGCAACGGGCCATGAATAAAGTACTGTCACCTTCCACTGCCATCTACACACATGGCCTGCCAATCCGGCCCGCTACGTTGATTTTCACTGCCAATCTGTCACAAAACCGAACAAAAAAGTCGACTGGCATTTTGCTTGTTATAGGTGTGGTAACCGGCTACTTCGACAGTAACCGGCCGATCATTAACCACAGTATCATCGCTAAACATCATCTGACTGTTGCGCATTGGCCCAACAGTTTACATTAACCAAATATGGGAAAGATCATAGGCATTGACTTAGGCACCACCAACTCGTGCGTAGCCGTGATGGAAGGTAACGAACCCGTCGTTATTCCAAACAGCGAAGGTCGGCGTACCACACCATCGGTAGTGGCGTTCATGGACAACGGCAATGGCGAACGTAAAATCGGTGACCCCGCCAAACGCCAGGCCATTACCAACCCACAAAACACCATTTCATCGATCAAACGGTTCATGGGCAAACGCTTCAACGACGTGGCCAATGAAACCAGCCAAATGCCGTATACGGTAGAGCGTGGCCCCAACGACACGCCCCGCGTACGCATCGGCGATCGTCAATATACGCCTCAGGAACTGTCGGCACTGATTCTGCAAAAGATGAAGCAGACCGCCGAAGATTATCTGGGCCAAACTGTAACCGAAGCCGTTATCACGGTTCCCGCTTACTTTAACGACGCCGAACGGCAGGCCACCAAAGAGGCTGGTCAGATTGCCGGTCTCGACGTAAAACGGATCATCAACGAACCAACGGCAGCAGCCCTTGCCTACGGTCTGGATAAGACGAGCAAGGACATGAAGATCGCCGTGTTTGACCTTGGCGGTGGTACGTTCGATATCTCTATCCTGGAACTGGGTGATGGCATTTTCGAAGTAAAATCGACCGACGGTGATACACACCTTGGTGGTGATGACTTCGATCAGGTGATCATTGCCTGGTTGGCGCAGGAGTTCATCAACGACGAAAACATTGATCTGCGGAAAGACCCAATGGCCCTGCAACGCCTGAAGGAAGCCGCCGAGAAAGCAAAGATCGAATTGTCGAGCTCATCGTCAACGGAGATCAACCTGCCCTACATCATGCCGGTAAACGGCATTCCCAAGCACCTGGTACGTACGCTGACCCGCGCGAAGTTTGAGCAACTGGCCGATTCACTGATTCAGCGGAGCCTGGAGCCTTGCCGTCGCGCCCTGAAAAACTCAGGTCTGAGCGCCAGCCAGATCGACGAAGTGATTCTGGTGGGTGGGTCAACGCGGATTCCGAAAGTGCAGGAAGAAGTAGAGAAGCTGTTTGGCCGCAAGCCATCGAAAGCCGTTAACCCCGACGAAGCCGTAGCCATTGGCGCTGCCATTCAGGGTGGTGTGTTGACGGGTGAAGTAAAAGACGTGCTGCTGCTCGACGTTATTCCGCTGTCGCTGGGTATCGAAACCATGAACGGTGTGTTCACCAAAATGGTAGAGGCCAACACGACGATTCCGACCAAGAAAACGGAAACGTTCTCAACGGCATCCGACAACCAGCCGAGCGTGGAGATCAACGTGTTGCAGGGTGAGCGTCCGATGGCGGCTCAAAACCGTCAGCTAGGCCGGTTTATCCTGTCGGATATTCCACCAGCACCACGCGGCGTCCCTCAGATCGAAGTAACATTCGACGTGGATGCCAACGGTATTCTGAACGTTACGGCCCGCGACAAAGGCACCGGTAAAGAGCAGAAGATCCGCATCGAAGCCAGCAGTGGCCTCACCGACGCTGAGATTACCCGGATGCGTGAAGAAGCGAAAGCAAACGAAGCATCGGATAAGGCAGAGCGGGAGAAAATTGAGAAGGTGAACAGTGCCGACTCAATGATTTTCCAGACCGAGAAGCAACTGAAAGATTACGGCGACAAACTGTCGGCAGGTAATAAAGAAGCCATCGAAAGCGCCCTGACGCAATTGCGTTCGGCTCACGGTTCACGTGACGTAGCCGCCATCGACACGGCAATGGAAGCCATCACCGCTGCATGGAACGCCGCTTCGCAGGAAATCTATGCCGCCACGCAAGGTCAGGAAGGCGGTGCCAACCCGATGGACGGCTTCGGCGGACAGCCCGGCGGTGGCCAGCCAAACGGCAGCCAGGGCCAGCCAACCGACAGCGACGTATCAGACGTTCCGTACGAAGAAGTGAAGTAATTTCCTAAACCTGTAAGGTCCGAGAAGTGACCTTATAGGTTTGAGTTCGACAAGTGAAAGTCCCTGCCCACATAGCAGGGACTTTTTTTTATCGCCAGGTACGTAATCGATATTCTTTAATACCAGTTAGCAAACGGTAAGGATTGAGCCGTTTTCGCTTTACCAGGTACGTTACTGGTGATAGTCCAGAACCGTAATTCTATTCAGACACATGGCTGCTCAATGCTTCGAATGAAATCACTAAAAACACCCCTGCTCTGGCTGGCTTTTCTGGCCATTGCCGTTGTCTCCTGCATTAAAATGGCACCCGGCGGAGGTTCGTCCAAAGCGGCGAAGTCCACGGCGCAGATTATCCGGGAAGATCCAGTGAATGGCCTCGCCAATGCAAAAGCCGTTCGCGAAAAGACCGCGCTCAAAGTGGCCGATGGCCTTCAGGTATCGCTATGGGCGTCGGATTCGCTGGCTCCCGACCCGGTTTCGATGTCGATCGACGATAAAGGCCGTGTGTACCTGAACCGGACAAACCGGCAGAAAAACTCAGAATTCGATATTCGCGGCCACCGAGACTGGATGACCGAATCAATTGGTTTGCAAACGGTGGAAGACCGTAGGGCTTTTCTGCACAAGACGTTTGATCCCGCCAAAAGCAAGGAAAACGAATGGCTGAAAGATCTGAATGAAGACGGTAGCCACGACTGGCGCGATCTGGCTGTTGAAAAAGACGAAGTATGGCGGCTGGAAGACACCAATGGCGACGGACTGGCCGACGTGTCGATGCGCGTTTTGAACGACTTCTTCGACGAGGTTTCGGACGTAGCTGGCGGCATTCTGGTTCGGGCTAAAGACGCCTTTGTGACCATAGCCCCCGATGTATGGCGATTACAAGACACTAACAACGACGGCGTATATGATCAGAAAACGTCAATCAGTCACGGCTACGGTGTTCATATCGGTTTCGGCGGTCATGGCATGTCGAACCCGATCGAAGGACCCGACGGCAAGATCTACTGGAATATCGGCGACATCGGCGCTAACATTACTACCGCCGAGGGTACCAATTTCAAGCGATCGAATGAGGGCATCATCGCCCGGTCGAACCCCGACGGAACTCACTTTGAAATCTTTGCCGGGGGCCTGCGCAATACCCACGAGTTTGTTTTTGATGAATACGGCAACCTGATCAGTTCCGATAACGACGGCGACCACCCCGGCGAAAGCGAGCGGCTGGTACACGTGGTCGAAGGCTCGGATGCGGGCTGGCGGTCGAACTGGCAGTATGGTAAATACACCGACCCAAAAAACAACCTGTACAAAGTCTGGATGGACGAGAAGCTGTTCAAGCCCCGCTGGGAAGGTCAGGCGGCCTACATCATTCCGCCAATCATGAACTACCACAACGGTCCAACCGGTATGGTCTACAACCCCGGAACCGCGTTGGGGTCGGCCTGGAAGAACAAGTTCTTTCTGGTTGAATTCGTAGGCAATCCGGCTCGTTCGCCCATCTGGTCGTTTGGCCTGAAGCCAAAAGGAGCGTCGTTTGTGCTCGATGGTGAGCAAAATATCCTGTCGGGCCTGCTGCCAACGGGCATTCGTTTCGGCCCTGACGGTGCGCTCTATGTGGCCGACTGGATCAACGGCTGGGATACCAAAAACTACGGCCGGGTCTGGAAACTGGATGTTACCGCCGATAAAAATGACCTGAGCGGGCTACGCACCGAGACCAAACGCCTGATGCAGCTAACGTACCCGGACCAGACGGTCGACGTGCTGTATAACCTGTTGAGCAATCCCGACATGCGTATCCGCCAGAAAGCGCAGTTCGAACTGGCCAGTCGCGGAGCCAGCGGTGCCGCTCAACTTAATAAAGCTATCATGCAGACCGACAACCAGTTGGCCCGGATTCACGGCATCTGGGGACTGGGACAACTGGCCAGGCAGAACAAAACGTATGGCAAGCCATTGGTAGCGTTACTGACCGACAAAGACCCGGAAATTGTGGCGCAGGCTGCCAAAGTGATTGGCGATGAAATGCTATCGGAGGCTGGGCCTACGCTCGTTCCCCTACTGGCGAGTCAGCACCCGCGCGTGAAATTTTTCAGTGCGCAGGCCCTGGGACGCATTAAAGATCAGAAGGCTGTTGAGCCGCTGCTGGCGATGATCAAGGCCAACAACGACGAAGACGTTTATCTGCGTCATGCGGCAGTGCTGGCCCTGTCGCGTATTGGGCAGGTTGAGCCGATTGCTGCCCTGGCGAAAAGCCCCGACAAATCGCTTAGGTTGGCTGGGGTCTTAATAATGCGTCGCATGAAAAACGACAAAGTAGCCCTATTCCTGAAAGACAGCGACGAGTACATCGTGACCGAAGCCGCCCGTGCCATCAACGATGACGAGTCGATCCCGTCGGCCCTGCCTGCGCTGGCAGGTACGTTGGGCGACAAACGATTTACGTCGGAACCACTCCTTCGCCGGGCCATCAACGCCTGTTTACGGGTGGGTGGCAACGACCAGATCAACCAGCTCGTTGCGTTTGCCAAACGAACGGATGTCGACAAAACACTACGGGCCGAAGCACTGGCAACGCTGGGTACGTGGGCAAATCCATCGGTACTGGATCGGGTAGATGGTCGCTACCGGGGTACGCTGCAACATAGTTTGGCTACGATACAAACTGCCGTTCAACCCGCTATCAACGACTTATTGCAGGATTCGGAGCCGGTTGTTCTGGTGGCGGCTGCTCAAATGGCCAGCAACCTGGGCATCACAAGTGCCACGGATAAACTGGCTAAGCTTCAACAGGAAAGCAATTCGCCCGAGGTGCGGGGAGCCATGCTGACAGCCTTGAACAAGCTGAACTATGGGGGAATGGAATCAGCCTTGAAGCTGGGTATGAGTGACTCGGACCCGGACGTTCGCACGGTAGCCCTGGGCCTGATGCGTGGTCAGAACCTATCGGCGGCGGCCCTTTCCGATATGTCGAAGGTGATTTTTGAGAAAGGCACCGAAAAAGAACAGCAGCAGCTCATTCAGGTGCTGGGTGCTATGCCGGTGGCGAAAACAGAGCCGATCCTGGCCAGCCTGATCGACCGGATGGCGGCGAAAACGTTGCCGCCCAGCCTGGCGCTGGAACTGAATGAAGCCGTTGATTCGACTAAATCGGCTCCACTGATTGCCAAACTGGCGCCTTTCCGCTCGACGGGTATGACAGTGGCCGATTACCAAGATGCGCTATTCGGCGGCGATCGGCAGGCGGGTCGGCGGTACTTCATGACCAATTCAACCGGGCAGTGCGTTCGCTGCCATGCCATCGGCGGTCAGGGCGGTGAAGTTGGACCACCGTTGACCAACATCGGGAATGTGCTCACCCGCGACCAATTGTTGCAGGCCCTGATCGAACCAAGCGCCCGCCTGTCGCCCGGTTACGGAACGGTGATGCTGACCCTGGCAGACGGTCAGACCGTCAGTGGCATTCTGATGCAGGAATCGGACAGTGAACTGGTACTGAAAACGACTGAAGCTGAGCCGTTAAAAGTGGCTGTATCGCGCGTTAAAAAACGGGAAAACATGCCGTCGAGCATGCCGCCGATGGGGTATCTCTTATCCAAGCGCGAGATTAGAGACGTAGTTGAGTTCTTGGCTAATTTAAAAAGTCGGTAAAAGAAAGTCTGCTGCCTTCCGTTGCGCCGCTACAGACCGTCTGGTTACCTAGCAGCGCAACGGAAGGCAGAGGATTGAGCAGCTTCTGGCATGGTCTTTGTAAAGCTAGTTATTACCCATAAATAATCAGCCGTAAAGACGGCCTCACAGTACACACAATACTTGGTAAGCCCGCCGACTCTCGTTAGCGGGCTTATTTGTTTGCCCCTACCTTTGTGCATAGCCCAACTTCCTCAGCGCATGTACTATCCCCTACGTTTCACGATCCTTCTGAGCCTCTGCCTCACCGCCTTGCCCAGTCTGGCGCAGACAATCATACGGGGGCCCTACCTTCAGCGGGTCACACCCACGAGCGTGGTGGTGCGCTGGCGTACCGACCAGCCAACCAACAGCCGGGTACGTTATGGAACGGGTCTGAGCCAACAAATTTCAGACCTCCAGTCGACTACAGAGCATACGGTCACGCTGACCGGACTGCAACCGTCAACGCAATACCCCTACGTGGTGGGTACGTCGACGGCCGATCTCTCGCCGGTCGATAATTCGTTCTACGTCAAAACCGCACCCGCTTTTGGGTCAAATGATCCGGTTCGGCTCTGGGTACTGGGCGATTTCGGGACGGGTTCTGACCGGCAGAAGCAGGGTTTCGACGCCTTCAAAGCGGCTTCGCAAAACCGGCGGCCCGATCTGTGGCTTTGGCTGGGCGATAATGCTTACTCGTTTGGTAATGATGATGAGTACCAGAAATGGGTCTTCGATTACTACCCCGACTACCTGCGTAACCTACCGTTCTATTCTACCCCCGGCAATCACGATTACCACGACGATAACAACGATTATAATGTTCCCTACTACGCCCTGACCACACACCCGAAACAGGGGGAGGCAGGCGGAACTCCTTCAGGCTCGGCATCCTACTATTCAGTTGATTACGGGTCTGTCCATATTGTTTCAATGGATTCGTTTGGTAACGAAGCGGGCAAATACCGCATCTGGGACACCACCGGCACGCAGATTCAATGGCTTAAGCGCGATCTGGCGGCGAATAAACGCCCCTGGACGATCATCATGTTTCACCATCCGCCTTACACGCAGGGGTCACGCAACGCGGATACCGAGCAGGATCTGATTCTGAACCGTGAACGACTGACGCCTATTTTCGAACGATACAACGTCGATCTGGTGGTGAGCGGCCACAGCCATGTCTACGAACGAACCTACCAGATACGTGGTCACCGGGGCTTGTCTACAACCTTCGACAAGAGATTATACGCCGTTGATACCACGACAGGGCGTTATGATGGTTCAGCCAATTCGTGCCCGATCGTGCAGAAGAACGGTAGCCTTGTTTATATCGTCAACGGATCGGGCGGAGCCAACACGGGCCGATCACCTAATTATCCGCACAAGGCGATGGTCTACAGTTATACCGACGAAGGGGGGTCGATGCTGATCGACGCGTCTGAGAACCGACTCGATGCGCAATGGGTCGCGCCAAGCGGCGTTCTCGACCGGTTTACCATGCTGAAAAATGTAAATCGCCGCCAGAGCTATACCCTGAATTACGCCGATACGCTGACTCTAACGGCATCATGGCCGGGAAACGCCATTGCCGGTAATGGGCAAGCCGCTCGCTACGTCTGGTCGAATGGGCAGGCCTTACCACAAACGAGTCGCACGATAAAGACGGTGAATCAGTCAGGTACGTTCCGGGTGACGGATGGCCTGGGTTGCATCACCGACGAATACACGGTGACCGTAGCACCACGTCCGAAATTGACGGTCAATGCGCTGGCTGCTACCGCTTACTGTCCGGGAACGGCTGTGTCAGTGGCGGTTACGCCCGAGAACGCCCCGCTTGCAGCCAATTGGACGTACACGATTCAACTATCCGATGCGACGGGTAACTTCACCTCGCCCCGCACGGTAGGAACAGGTACGTTGTCGGCGCTGGTAGCCAGTCTCCCGGCCGATCTGAGTCCGGGAACAGGGTATCGTCTCCGGGTCGTTCCCCGCGAGGTTACTTACACAGACGTGGTTGTCGGCCCTGCCTTCAGCATCAAATCGAAACCCACAGCGTCGGTAACCGGCTCAGTAACGGCACTGGCTGGTCAGCCGGTATCTGTCACGATTAGTTTGACGGGGAATGCACCCTGGCAGTTGACATTCTCAAACGGAACGTCGCTAACGGCCACCACGCAGCCTGCCGCTGTTTCCATTCCGGCGTTACCGGTTGGCGTAACCCGGCTGACAAACGTGTCGAATGAATGTGGAGCCGGAACTGTACTGATGTCCGGTGAATTAACGGGCCTCCTGCCAACGGCCGTTGAGCCCGATTTCGACCGGATTCGCATTTATCCCAACCCTACATCGGGTCAGGTTTGGGTTGATTTTCTAAAAACGGAAACCGGAGCCATTGATTTACAGGTATTCGATAGCCGGGGTAGCCAGGTGTTCGGGCGGCAGCTTAACGGCGGCACCACGCCTTCCCGAGTGGCCGTACCGCTCGATCAGGCGGGGCTGTATTTAATTCAAGTACGTATCGGCGAAGACCTGTTCATCAAAAAAGTACTACGCCAACCCTAATCATCTTTCGGTTCAACTGCCTATTCTGCGCTGATTTGGCACTATTCCGCGTGAAGGTGCATTAGTAAAGTACTATGGCAATTTCTATTGACTCGGCACCGGCCACCGTTACCAGTGGCACTCGCCTCTGGGCATCGCTGGCCGCCGTTTATATTTTATGGGGCTCAACGTACCTGTTCATTCACTTTATGACCGAGCAGATGCCCCCGCTCTACATGGCGTCGATGCGGTATATTGTAGCGGGCAGCATTCTCTACGCCTACGCCCGGTTCACGGGTACTGAACGGCCAACACCCACCCACTGGAAATCGACATCGATCATTGGTTTTTTTCTGCTCACCGTTGCCAACGGCGCGCTCACAATGGCCTTGCAATATATTCCCTCGGGCGTTGGTGCGCTGCTGGGGGGCCTGCTCCCTATCTTTCTGCTCCTGCTCAACTGGGTGTCATTCGGTCAGGTACGTCCCAAAAACCTGTCGCTGATTGGCGTGGTGATTGGTTTCACCGGCATCTACCTGCTCATAAAACCCGACCGGATGATCGGCACAGGAGGGGCCGACGCCAACCTGATCGGTACAGCACTGGTCGCCGTTGGTAATTTGTCGTGGGCCATAGGTACGTTGCTGACACCCAGATTACGCCAGCCTAACCAGACGTTGGCGAGCGGGATGCAGATGTTGATGGGCGGCATTTTTCTGCTGACTATCAGCCTAATAACAGAACCAGTCAGCGTAGTAAGCATTATAAATGCACCACCAAAGGCACTTGGCTCAATGCTGTATCTGGTTGTTTTTGGCAGCATCATCGGCTTCTCGGCCTACGCCTGGCTAGCCCGGCATGCCCCTCCCGCCCTACTGGCTACCTACGCTTTTGTCAATCCGATCATTGCCGTTCTGTTGGGGGTCACCTTTGCAGGAGAAGTGTTCTCGGCTCGTTCGCTGATCGGTGCCGGCGTGGCGCTTGTCGGTGTTACGCTGATGACGCTTGGCAGGCGATAATTGATATAGTGGTCATTGGTTGTCATTAAGTGGTCATTTACAGTCAATAATTGCGTTTATACTTTAAATGACTACGTAGTGTAATGACCATTTAATGACAATCAATGACAGTGCAGCTAAATGACCTGATTGCCAGGGGCGAAGGCACGCAACTGGAGTTTAAACGTACGCTGTCGACGCCCTACCGGATTGCCCGGACGTTAACGGCATTTTCGAATACAAGCGGGGGTACGTTGCTAATTGGCGTGGCGGATGACAGTAAAATTCTGGGCGTAGAATCCGAATATCAGGAGATGCAGACGATTGAGCGAGCTACCGATTTCCTGATCGAGCCGCCCATCACCATCAGTTACGAAACCCGGAAACAGGATGGCAAAACGGTGCTGATCCTCACCATTTCGGAAAGTGATGAGAAACCACACACGGCCCTCAATGAGCGCGGCGACCGGACCATCTACGTTCGGCAACGCGATAAATCGGTGCCAACAACCCGGTTAATGCTGGATCTGCACACCGTAGATAACCAGTTACTGCAAACGCCGATGGTGAAAAACCTGCTCGCGTTTCTCCGTAAAAATGACAGCATCACGGCCGACCGGATGGCCAAACTCGTCAATATCTCGGCCTATCGCGCCACTAAGCTCCTCCGTGAACTCACGACCCAGGGTATATTGCTGATGGTCGATAAACCCCGACCAGCGAGGTATTCATTGAAATGAGGCTCACTGGATAAGGTTCAGTGTTGAACATTAAACTTACTTACGCCTTCACCGCCAACTGTTTATCGATCAATGAGATGACGTGCAACAGGTCTGCGGGGCGGTTGGCGTAGTCGAGGTCGTTTACGTCGATGGTCAGCAGGTCGCCGGCGGAATACGTTTGGGCGAAACGTTCGTACAGTTCGTTCAGGCTCTGAAGGTAGTCGGGGTCGATGGCCTGCTCGAAGTCACGGCCGCGCTTTTTGATCTGGCCCGTCAGCTTGGGCAGGTCGGCGCGGAGGTAGATCATCAGATCGGGTGGGCGAACCAGCCCCACCATGTTATCGAACAGACTCCGATAGGTTTCATAGTCGCGGGGAATCATCTTGCCTGTATCGTAGAGGTTCTTGGCGAAGATGTAGGCGTCTTCGTAAATCGTACGGTCCTGAATAACGCTTCGACCCGACGCCCGTATTTTCTGCACCTGCTCGAAGCGGCTATTCAGGAAATAAATCTGAAGATGGAATGACCAACGGGCCATATCACCGTAAAAGTCAGCCAGATATGGGTTCCCTTCAACGGCTTCGTAGAGAACATCCCAGCCGTAATGAGTGGCTAAAAGTTGTGCCAGCGTGGTTTTTCCAGCGCCAATATTTCCGGTAATGGCAATATGCATGAATGCGGGACGATTGGTGAGTACAAGTTATGAAGCCAAAATTCCGGCTTTACGGCGGCTTTAGCAACCTAAATAAATGGCTTTCCAACGGGAAATTGATCAGGTGCGGGCCTTTAGTACATAAACCGCCTAACCACCATGCCCACTACCCGCCGCCAGTTTATACAGTCGGTCTCTCTTGGCACTGCCGCCCTGACTGCCTCCGCACCGGTATTGTCAGGAACCCGGGAGCTACAGGCTACGCCCATGCAGCTTTCGTGCAACTCCTACACCTGGGATACGTTTTACAAACGGGCTGGTAAACAATGGATGCAGGACCCCGATGCGTCCCTGCGCGACTTCGTTGCGTCTGGTTTTACGGCCTACGAACCGGGCATCAGTTCGTTGAAGCAGGTGCAGGAACTGGGGCCATTGCTAAAAAAATACAACCTGGCGATGCCTTCGCTGTACGTCAATAGTTCGCTGCACAAACGCGACGACGCCGATGCATCCATTGCCGCGGCCCTGGCCATTGCCGACGCAGCCAGGCCGATGGGTACGCGAATCGTGGTGACTAATCCGAACCCGATCAAGTGGGGATCGCCCGATAACAAAACGGATGCGGAATTGGAAGAACAGGTACGTAACCTTGACCGGCTGGGTGCCGAACTGCGAAAACGGGGTATATCGCTGGCCTACCACACGCACGCGCCCGAACACCGCGCTGCCGCCCGCGAATTTCACCATATGATGCTGGGCAGCGATCCTGACAACGTGAAGCTCTGCCTCGATGCGCATTGGGTGTATCGGGGGTCAGAAAACTCGCAGGTGGCCCTGTTCGATGTGGTCAAGCTATACGGAAAGCGAATTGTGGAACTACACGTCCGCCAGTCGCAGGGAGGCATCTGGGCCGAGACCTTCACCCCTACCGGCGACATCGATTATCCGCGTCTCGTTTCAGAACTAAAATCCATCAACGTCAGCCCATTGGTCGTACTGGAGCAATGTCTGGAAACGGGCTCGCCAAACACGATGGATGGTGTAGCCGCGCACAGGCAGGACCTCGCCGTTGCCAGAACCGTTTTTGCCTAGCCTCACTTTAACCGTTCGACCGGTACGAGTTGCACCGAGGAAATGGCCTGCCCACTGCTGGAAACGCCCTGAAGTGTCACACGAAGCATCCGGGTGGATCGGGATAGTATGATGGGAATGGATACGTCTCCGAGTTTATCGGTGGTGGCCAGCGGCTCCCAGGCCACTATATCACGAATTACTGGTTTTGCCTCCGTCGTCGCGGCAACGGTCACGAAAGCAGGTGCTGGTACGTACCCAGCTACTGTGTGGCGGCTTAACCCTTTTGCTTTGGCCGTTTCGCGGGTCACTTTCGTGTAAAGTGCAATTACGCCTCTACTGGCCTGCGTGCCGTACATGGCCGCTACGGCGCCCGTTTTCAGCACCTCAATGCGCTCGATAGTCGAGGGTGAGAAGGCGATTAACTGCGTTCCGTCGATATCATCGATCGGGAAGCCATCGATCAGGAACAGGGGATTTTGCATACCAATCGCCGGCTTGTAAATGGGTGTCGGCGGTGGCGAGCCCCGACCAGCTACCGGTGCTACGGCTGAATTCATGATCGACGAAGCGCCCGGAAAGCTCACCGAATAAGCCGTTCGGCCGCCAGTGAGAACTTCATCGACCCGAATGCCGGGCACTTTTGCCCGAATAAGCAGATACAGATTCTCGAACGGCGGCGTGTCGCGGTCCAGTATAATTGTCTGATCGACCTGGTTATGCAAGCTCCGTAGCTGAATGTCGGCCGGTCGGTCGTCGACTGGGCGGTTGGTACGCACCACCAGTTCACGGAGTTGACGAGCGTCGTTTTGCCGATACAGGGCGGGCTCGGTCAGTTGCCGTTGCCGGGCGGCCTCGATCAAGGATCGCCATTGAGCAAACAAGGGCTTGGCGTCTGGCCAGAAAGGCAGTGATCCCAACCAGGCTACCCGCTGACTAAACGAAACCGTGGCATTGATCGGCTTTCCCCGACGATTGGTTACCTGCACCAGAAGCTGAGCCGTATCGGCCAGCGCGAGCTGACTCACCTGAAAATGGCCGCTCTCATCTGTCTGCGTGGCCCGCGTGAGAACACCCTGCCGATCCGTCACCATCAGCATTACATTGACGGGCTGTTTTTCTGTGGTCGACACCCGCCCATGTAGCGTAATATCGGGCAACGGCGGTTTAGTGGCTGGGTACGTTCCCCGGCGGTTATCCAGCGAACCCAGATACGAGGGCAAATCGGCCACCAGTGAATCGGCAGGCGTCAGGTCAGCGTCGGTCACGGCCACCGATACATATGCGGAAACGGGCCGACCGGTGTCATCGTGCAGGGCCAGGATGAGCGTTTCCTGTTCCGGCTGATCCGTCGTGGTCCTCATCCGTTTCACACGGGCGGTCACCGGACTGGTACGCCCGCCAAGCCGGATCGTTCGTCGTGTCCATACCCGGCCAGTGCTGTCCATGACTGAAATCAGGGCCATGCCAGTCGGCCAGGTACGTGTCGACCAGCTCGTTGTTGTCAACGAACCGCGAGCGGGTATATAGGCGGTTTTCACCAACGTACCCCGCACTTCGATGAACACATAAGCCGTTGGTAGCCGGGCTTTCGACCGGGCATCGAGTGTGATGGTCAGATGAGTGCTGTCGAGCGAAACCGTTGTTCGGTACGGCGCGCCAATAACTTCTTCTACAAACTCATTAGCCACGCCCACAGCCGCTTTTAGGTCGGAATTGCCCCTTACCGGCTGCACATCCCCTATCGGTGTTTGGCTATTCGCCACCCACAATGGCCGCTCGAAAGCGGGTTTGCCGCGCTGCCGATCCGTTTCGGTGTAGGCGCGCAACCAGTAGGTGCCCGTCGCCAGCGTGTCGGCTAGCCGAAATGTACCGGCCGTCCGCCCCGCTTCCACCCGAAGCCATTGGTGGTAAACAAGCACATTTTTCTCCGACCACAGTTCCACATTCAGGGCCTGTCCAACCGATGCCGTGTCGCATTGCTGCGTTTGCGGATTCAGGACGTACCCACTCAGCCAAAGCCGATCGCCGGTGAGGTAGAGGGGCTTATCGATCTGCAAAAATACGGTATGTGTTGTCCCGACCGGTTGCCGTTGCCAGCGTTGCACCAGCGAATCGAGGGCGACCTCCGCTTTCAGGCGTTTTTCGGCCTGGTTACTGGCCGAATCGAGGCGGGCCGTGGCTAGTTGCGTGGCCGATGTTGAGTCTTTCTGCCAACCGTCGGGTAAAGCCGTGGCCAGACGGTCGTTGCTCAAAAACCCAACGGCTTCAAATCCACGCGGAGCCGTAATCTGTCCGGTGACGGTAAAGCCAAGCGACTGTTGAGGCAGAACCAACTCTGAAAAGGCGAATTGGGCATCCCGGTACGGTGAATGGGGCGACGGAACACGAGTATACAAAATCTCGATTGGGCTATTACTGATCAGCCATCGTTCATGCGCCAACGTACCTGGCTTTATCAGCGCCCTGACGTCGAAAGGTTTCAGATGGCGCCCCATCTCCTCGCTGAGCGTTGGTGGTGGCGTCGTCAGCAAGGGGTGAGCGGGGTCGGTGAGATAAACCAGAAAGCCCGCCTGCTCGTGGGTGCCGGCGGCCAGGGTAGCCAGTAACTGACGCACAGACCCCTGATAGGCCTGTTGCCGGTTACGTTCCCACTGCTTCATCTGTTTCGGCGATTCAGGGGTCAACTCCTTGAACAGCGTTGTGCCGCCAAAAACTATTTTACCCGTTTTAAGCTGGCTCCGAAACCCAATCAGCGTATACGTCAGCCGGTAGCCCAGCGCCTGGTTGTCAATAAGTAAGGCTTCACGGGCGGTGGCCGACAGTATGCCGCCCGATTCAGTAAACTCGAGCACTTCGGGGTTCGTAATTCTGCATTGCCGGGCAAAGGCCGACGAGCCGATCATATCCTGCTCAAAGCGCTCGACCTGCCGCAACCAGGCTTTGTCTTTCTTTGCCGTAACCACCACACCCGTTAGCAGGTTCGCCATTGGAAACAGGGCAATTTCTACCGGAGCCGGCTTAGCATCGGCGATGCGGATTGCCTGTTTAACCGCCGAGAAACCGGTATAGGAAGCTACCAGTTCATGAGCGCCATATGGCACATCGGTCAACCTGAACTGACCGTCTTCGGCCGTGGTTGTCCCCCGCGTTGTGCCGTTCAGGTAGACGCTGGCAAAAGGTAAAGGTTTCCCATCGGTCGCGTTGGTGATGCGCCCGGTGAGGGTCGTTCGCGGCACTGCCTGCGCCCATGCCATCTGGTTGATCGAACCGAGTACGAGCAACGCAACCACTAAATAGCCCAGAAAAACACGTGGTGAGGTGCCCATCACTTAAAAAGCCAACTGACTCGATTTCAAGGCAACTTAACCATTTTAGGGCTATCGCTATCGTACATCCAGGAAAATTTCCTATCACCCTGAATTGACCATCCCCTAAACGAAGAGTCGACCTACGGATAACAGAGAATAGGTACACTTTACTCTTTACTTACTGTGCTGGCGCCAGTCAGATTCTGCACCAGGGTTGGTGTACCTCTATAATACACTTTACTACCACCACTCGCCGTTACGTTCAGGTTCTGCGAAGCGGCTATACGAGCCTCGCTCCCACCCGCCAGGTTGATAACCGCATCGCTGGCAGGGAAACTATACGCATTTACAGTAGACCCTCCCGTCAAACTAGCGGTTAGCTGACCAACGCTACCAGTCAATGTCACTGTTGACCCGCCCGAGAAGGAGGCGACCAAACTTGGTTGCGTAAAACCAGTTATCGTGGCAGATACTCCGCCCGAGAAGTTGATACCAGTCAGCGAAGGCATAGTAATATCGACCATCCCGGATGGGCCGTTAGTCGCTTTGTTATCGATTTGTACCGTCAAGGTGCCATTCAGTTGACTCACTTGCAGCTTCGACTGATTAGCTGCTGTTGTTGACACACTTACCTGCCGGGTTGCGCCTTGTCGCACTGTTACGCCGAATCCGTTGGCAATTGAGATTTTATCGAAGTCGCTGAATTGAGAATAATCCTGGGCGGGTAGGAGCGTGTTATCAATGGCGTCGGTGCATCCGGCGGTACTTGCTACCAGGGCCAACAGTGAAATTGCTTTAGAAATAGAACTGAGACAGGCTGACATAACGTGATAAGTTGACTTGGGTTTTGACGACGCAAAAGTACGTCTCCCCCAAAAACTGCCCCCGCTAAAGTCGTCCTGAAACAACTGATGAAGAAGATACCAGCACTATGAACAAGATATTGGACGGTAATGTCAAGATTCTGTACGCACGCTGATGCGGTATTGGGATGGAGTTAGTCCGGTAAGCCGTTTAAACGATGCCTGGTACGTAGATTTCGCGCCGAAACCCGCCTCCTGCCCCAGCCCTTCCAGCGTAATGTGTATAAAAGCGGGATCGGCCATCAACCGTTTTACTTCATCGACCCGATATTCGTTGATCAGATCAGTAAAGCTTTTCCGGGCCTGTTGATTAATAATGCGCGACAGATAGTGTGGCGAAATAGCCAGTCGGTTAGCTACATCACCTAGCTTGAGTGTAGGTATTCGGTATAGTTTTCCGCCCTCGATTTCCCGGATCGCCTGCCGGAAAAGAACTTCCTGTGTCGACAGAGCCAGCGTATTAGCTACGAGGGCGGGTGGGTTACCCTTCAACCGATCATGAATAGCAAACGCCCTGAATCCAATGACGCATAAAAAGGTGCTACTAGCCAGCCCAAGCGGATAATATAAGACCCTGGCCTGCCACTTGACGGCAATAAATACCAAAAGGGGCATCTGAGCCAAGACATATACCAGGCACATGCCGATTAGAATCTGGTACAACCAAACTAGCTGGTACTTGTGCAGCGTTCCCCGGTCAGCGCGTTGCTCCTGCCTGATCATTCGATAGATATGGTAACTGGTGACCCCAAAAACAGGTAGCGAGATGCTGTTCAATACAGTACGCACCAACTTGGAAAAGGAGAGCACCGGTTGCCCGATGTTTCCTTCGTATAAGGCCGCACCGGCAGGCAACAGATAGGCAATTACCTCAATAACCGCCGCAGCCAACAAAAAACGACTGAACTTTTGCAGGGTCTGATGCCCAGTAAACCCCTGAACGTACCTGAAGAGGCAGTAGACCGGAACGATCATTATGTTCAAAGGCAATAACCTGAGTAAGCGCAGAAAATCGGGCGTACCCGTCCAGTATATCCACAGAAAGACATCACTGAGGGCGTGCGATGCCAACGCCCAGCCCAAAAACCGACACCACAGACGGGGTACCCGCAGGCTGTGCAATACCCCAAATACGAAACCCTGCACGCCGCCGAGCAGGATGATAAACTGAATTAGGACGTCAGTTCGCATAGGTGAATCACAAAATAGACCCCAGATCAAGCTTAGGCTGATACCGGCTATAGCATCCTTATCTGTTGGTTAGCCTACTTCGCCTCGAACGTCACTTTCGGGTTTTTCAGCGACTTCATCGCCTCGCCCAGTCCGCCGAGTGTGAGGGGAAACATGCGGTTGCCCGACCACTCGCGGATGATCGTTGTGCTGTGGGTATACTGCCAGTAGGCGGCTGGCGAGGGATTGAGCCAGACCATATGCGGATACTGTTTTTTAAATCGGTCGAGCCAGACCATGCCCGCTTCTTCATTGTAGTGTTCTACACTGCCCCGAGCCTGAGTAATTTCGTAGGGCGACATCGCCGCATCACCCACAAAAATAACCTTGTAGTCTTTGTTGTACTTATGCAGCACTTCGTACGTCTGCAACCGCTCCCGTCGGCGTGAATTGTCTTTCCAGAGCGTTTCGTACACGCAGTTATGGAAATACAGAAATTCGAGATGCTTGAACTGATACCGGGCCGCTGAAAATAGCTGATTACACAGGTCGATATGCTCGTCCATCGAGCCACCGACATCGAACAAAATCAGTACTTTAACCCGGTTCTGCCTCGTTGGATGCAGCTTAATATCCAGATAGCCGCCATTACGGCTGGTTTCGGCGATGGTTTCGTCCAGATCAAGCTCATCGGCGGCTCCTTCGCGGGTGAGTATCCGAAGGCGGCGCATGGCCATTTTCATGTTCCGGGTGTTCAGTTCAACGCCATCGTCGAGGTTTTTGTACGCCCGGCTCTCCCATACTTTTATCGCCCGACGATTGCCTTCTCCAGCCACGGATTTGTCCAGCTTGAACCCTTCCGGAGCGTAGCCTTTTATACCAAACGGCGACGTTCCTCCCGTTCCAATCCACTTGTTGCCCCCATCATGGCGTTCATTTTGCTCGTTGAGTAGTTCACGAAACCGTTCGTAAAGGGCATCAAGTCCACCAGCAGCTTCCAGGGCGTCCTTTTCCTCGTCACTCAAGTTTAACTCCATTGCATCGCGAAGCCAATTGGGAGGCACTACAGGGAGGCTTTCGGTGGTGGCAGGCGATGCCAACTGACCTGACACCCATTCACCAAACAGCCGGTCGAACAGATCGAGATGCTGTTCATGCTTAACCAGGGTCGTTTTGCTCAGGTAATAAAAGTCATCGACCGTTACACCGCCTGCATCGGACCGTAACGCATCAAGCAGCGTCAGGTACTCGGGCAGCGTAACTGGCATTGCGTGCTGGCGTAACAGGAGAAAGAAAGAGAGAAACATGGTCAGTTGACAATTATCAATGAACAATTATCAGTAACAAGCCAGACAACTTCCGATCATTGTTCATTGTCCGTAGCTTCTTCCTTTCGTGCGTAGGGCGGTCAGGAGGTCGGCATCCTGTTCATTTTTGAGTAGCGCGCCTACATACGGGGGCACTTCACGCAGGTTTTCCAGGTCGGTCAGGTCGTCGTGGGTGACACCGGCAGCCATAAGGAGGCGAATCCAATCGATGAGTTCGCTGGTCGACGGCCTCTTTTTCAACGCTTTAACCTCCCGTATGCCGTAAAAAACCGACAGCGCTTTCGCCATCAGTTCGCCGGGCAAGTTGGGGAAGTGAACATCAACGATGGTCTGCATCGTTTCGCGGTCGGGAAAGCGGATATAGTGGAAAAAACACCGACGCAGAAACGCATCGGGCAGTTCCTTCTCGTTGTTTGATGTGATGATTACCACAGGCCGGTGTTTGGCCGAAATGGTTTGCCGCAGTTCGTAGCAATAAAACTCCATGCGATCGATCTCCTGCAGCAGGTCGTTCGGAAATTCGATATCCGCCTTGTCGATCTCGTCGATCAGCAATACCGACGATTCATCGGTGTCGAACGCTTCCCAGAGCTTTCCTTTTTTGATGTAGGCCGAGATGTCACCTACCTCCCGGTCGCCCATCTGCGAATCCCGCAGGCGCGAAACGGCATCGTATTCGTATAGCCCCTGCTGCGCGGATGTAGTTGATTTCACATGCCAGGTAAACAAGGGTTTATTCAGGGCGCGGGCAATCTCGAACGCCAGCAGCGTTTTACCGGTCCCCGGTTCGCCTTTGATCAGCAGTGGCTTCTGCAATTGAATGGCGGCATTGACCGCTACGCTCAACTCGCGCGTGGCCACATACGATTCGGTCCCCTGGAAGGTCATACACAATGATCAGTTATCAATGATCAATTAACAGCTATCAATGGGTAGTGATCAATTGCTTTGCCTAACCAACCTGTATCGGATAAGCAAAGTCACTGATAACTGCCAATTGATCATTGTCGATTACTCCTCGTCTACCTCGTCGCTGGTGAACGAGTAGAGCGTTGTGTCAAGTTTCAGGGTTCCAGCGTTGAACTGGGTGATGAAATTCTCAACCACTTCATCGTTGATCTCTTCCACATTGAGGCACACGTCGATACCAATTCCGTACTCGAAGTCGTGTTCCAGTTCAACATGTTCCTGCACTTTTACAGCCTCGGTCTCTTCCAGTTCTTCGATCAGTTCGGTCAGCAGCTCTTCAATTTCTTCGTCTTTAGCCACGTCGATCGAGTAGCCGGGCTGCCGTTCTTCGGGCGGTACGTATTCGGGGTGGGTCTTCCGAATCTGAGCGACGGCTGTTTCATAAACGGTGCTGCTGTGATGCAAACGGAGGGTATACACCAATCCGTCATAGATCACATCTTCACCGAAATCTTTCCCAACAAACTGAATATGAGCACACTCGCCCGATTCCAGTACGTCAAGATCTTCGTCTTCCACGTATATAAATGAGCGACCCGTTTCGCGGCACTCCTCCCGAAGCCCCTCAATTTCTTCGGGGGCATATCCTTCATTTCTGTAATTCATGACTGAGCAACTTTCGTTTGTTGCAAGTTAGTTAAACTGTTTATACCAATGCTTCACTACTGCTTCTGCCAGATCGACCGCCGCGTACATCGGTTGCTCATCAACCAGTTCAGGTACGTCCTCGGGCCGATGAATGCGCGGCATCGTTCCGTCGGTATCCAGGGCGCACAGGGCCAAAACAGGCAGACCCGCCCGCACAAACCAGACGCTATCGAAATCGGCCGTGTGCCACCGGCCAGACTGCGCACGCGGCGAAAAAGCAGGCTGGTCGATCAACTGGCGGGCCAGATCAGTCAAGGCATTTGTATAGCGAATAACCTCGACAGTACCGGTTTGTTCGATTACGGTGAGCTTGCCTGCTCCGAGAGTATCAAAATTAATGACGATCGTTTTTCTCCCACCATCGGGCCAGTTGGCGCGGTTTTTTTTCAGATACGCCAACGAACCAAGCATGCCCACTTCCTCCGCCGACGGCAATACCACCTCGACCAACGTACCTGGCAGCGCCCCGGCCTGAGTGGCCCGTTGCAGCCGGTCGGCCGTTTCAATAGCTGCCACAACGCCCGTGGCATTGTCGCTGGCTCCGTTGGTATAGCCTTTGGTCAGGTAGCCAATCGTGCCCAATACAGCTTGCACAACCAGATACAGGGCAACCGCACACAGGCTCCAGAACACGATCGACGATGTACCACCGAACGTGTAAACGACCGACAGGATAACGCCCAGCGCCATGACACAAAGCGACACAATGAGCGACGCCCGGAAAGTTTTCTGTTGCTTCGGGCTGTAAAGCACCGAAACGGGAGCTGTATCGTAGTGGGCCATCAGAATGACATGCAGCCGGATAGACTCGCCGGGTACGTTATTGGGGGGAGCCCACGTACCCAGCACATTAACGGCCCGGTGCTGACCGGGAAAGCGGGTAACCAATGCCTCACGCCAGTTAAAATACAGCCAGGCCTGGCTCAGGGCAAAGCCACTCAGGAACAGACCCAGTTGCCCGACCAGAAACCCACCACTCAGGGCCAGGCCAATTCCCGCCAGCATCAGACCGATGATCCAGTATACCACCGTGGCGTAGGTTTGCGGGGTGCTGAATGCGTCGAGCCGTACGGCCGCACCCCGGCTTCGCAGGTGCTCGGCCAGTAACCGGGCAGCTTCGCGTTCGTTAGGTGTGGCCGAGCCCCGGTGAGGTAATCGGCAAAGTTCGTTGAGTAAAAAATGGGGGGATGGCATCGTTGCGCTGGTCCGTTCGTATCAAGGTTCTGTTTTTCGGAAAACTGTTTCCGGATCTATTCCCGCTTCGCGCATCAGGTCCATGCCGTATTGCCGAATGGTGTCAATGACGGGAATGGCCCGCATGCCTTTCTCGGTCAGGGCGTATTCTACTTTGGGCGGCACAACCGGGTAAACCGTCCGGGAAACGAAGCCCAGTTCTTCAAGCTCCCGCAGTTGAGAGGTCAGCATTTTGTGCGAAATATGGGGCAGGTGTTTTTTCAATTCACTGTACCGCATAATCCGCTTGCTAAGCCGCCAGAGAATTGGCGTTTTCCAGGTGCCGCCGATGTGGTGCATGGCATAATCCACCGGATTATAATAGACCCGGCCGTTGTCCAGAAAATCAGGCATAGTTACTGTTTGCTAAGAGCCCCACAAGTTACGATACGCTGTATCAAGTCGATAAATAGTTCATAATCAGACGCTCTCTGAAAGGAGAGTATCACACGAAAAAGTGTATTTAATGGCAAAAGTAGGTGTACCGTTGATATTTGTGCTACACCCCGGTGAAAATCATCGGGTTCACTAACGTACCCAACGGTCATGAGCCTTAAAGACCCAAACAGCGTCAATAGTAAACGTCCCAAGCGCGTTGCCATCGTTATTGCCAATCCGGCTACCTCAACAACGACTGGCTGGCCCGTTGGCTTCTGGTGGAGCGAACTGGCCCACCCATACCATGCCTTTGCGGAAAAAGGCTATCAGGTGACCATTTTTAGTCCCGATGGCGGTCAATGCAAAGCCGACGCTATGAGCGACCCAAACGACCCAAGTGGTTATTCATCGGGCGACCTCATTTCGCAGGGATTTATTCATACCGAAAGCTTGCGGGCGCTGGTCGACAACACAAAGCCGGTTTCCGCCCTGAACGTGGCAGATTACGATGCACTCGTTGTGGCCGGTGGACAAGCCCCGATGTTCTCGTTTGAAAATGCCACTGACCTACAGAGAAAGTTTGTGGCGTTTTACGAAAGTGGCAAGGTAACCTCGGCCCTTTGCCACGGCACGGCGATTCTTCGGTACGCCAAACTATCGACGGGCGAATACCTGGTTAGCGGTAAAACGGTGACAGGATTTGCCAACGTCGAAGAAGATTTCGCCGACAATGCGGTTTGGGAGTATGGTATATTGCCCCGTGGCCAACACCTGATGCCCTGGCGGATCGAAGACGAACTCAAGGAATTGGGGGCCAACTACGTGCAGGCCGGGCTATGGCGGGGCTTTGCCATCCGCGATGGTAACCTGATCACCGGCCAGCAGAATTTCAGCGGTGCCGAAACGGCCAGCGTGATCATCGAAGCATTGGGCGAATAATAAGCGAGTCTCGCCGCATCTACGATAACGACCCGCTCACCAATTAACAGCGTGCCTCTTGACAGTCGTAAAGTAAGGAGTCCTGAGTATGGGAAGTCATTGCTCACTAGCAGCTTCCCATACTCAGGACTCCTTACTTTACGACTTTCAGGCCTATTATTTCACAAACAACAGCTCGCGGTATTTCACCAGCGGCCAGTCGTCATCGTCGATCAGCAGTTCGAGTTTATCCACTTCGTAGCGGATTACCTCGAAGAAATCCTTAACTTCCGTGGCATACAGACGGGCCATTTCTACCGAGTCAGGTACGTTGTTGGCCCGTTTGCGCGATTCGATCATTGCCTCCACATTCTTCTTGATCACCACCACCCGCGCCGATAGTTCGCGGATGATGGCTTTGACCGGCTGCGCCTCGTTGATCATGTCCAGGTCAACCAGTGATTTGGCGGTGGTGGCCAACTGGTTCATGTATTTCAACGCGGTCGATACCACGTGGTTAATAGCCAGGTCGCCCATCACCCGCGATTCGATCTGTACGTTTTTAATGTATTTCTCCAGTTCAATTTCATACCGGGCCTCCACTTCGGCGTGGTTCATTACACCCAACCGGGCAAACAACTCGATCGACTCTGGTTTGAGATACACCTTCAGGGCGTCGGGCGTGGAGGCGATGTTTGACAGGCCCCGTTTTTCGGCTTCAGCTACCCACTCATCGGAATAGCCATTGCCTTCGAACAGAATCCGTTTCGATGCCCGGTAATACTGTTTGAGCACGTCTACCACGGCTAGTTCCTTCTTCTCACCGGTTTCCAGCCGCGCTTCCAGGTCACGCCTGAACTGGATGAGCTGGTCGGCTACAATCGTGTTGAGCACAATCATGGTCGACGCTGAATTGGCCCCACCACCTACCGCCCGAAACTCAAATTTATTGCCCGTGAACGCGAAAGGCGACGTCCGGTTGCGGTCCGTATTGTCCCGAATCAGCGATGGAATCCGGTTCAATCCCAGTTTATAATATACGTTGTCGCCTTTGCTCAGCGAGATTTCTGATTTGTTTTCCAGATCATCCAGCGCCTTGGTCAGGGTATCGCCCAGAAACACCGACATAATGGCGGGTGGGGCCTCATTGGCACCCAACCGGTGTTCGTTTCCGGCCGAGGCAATACTGGCTCTAAGCAGATCAGCATGGTCGTGAACGGCCTTTACCACGTTGACAATGAACGCAATAAACCGCAATGTCTCTTTCGGCTTGCTACTTGGCCCCAGCAAGTTTACGCCCGTATTGGTACCCAACGACCAGTTGTTATGCTTACCCGACCCGTTGATGCCGGCAAACGGTTTTTCGTGAAAAAGCACCTTGAAACCGTGCTTCTCCGCAATTTTCTGCATCAGATCCATTAACAGGGCGTTATGGTCGATGGCCAGATTCACCTCTTCAAACGTGGGCGCCACCTCAAACTGTCCGGGGGCTACTTCGTTATGCCGGGTACGTACCGGGATGCCCAGTTTCAGAGCTTCGAACTCAAAATCGACCATGAACGCATTCACGCGCGGGGGAATGGTACCGAAGTAATGGTCTTCGAGCTGTTGCCCCCGCGCTGGTGCATGGCCGAATACCGTCCGGCCAGCCATAACCAGATCGGGACGCGCCACGAACAGGGCTTTGTCGACCAGGAAATACTCCTGCTCGATGCCCAGCGTAGGCGTTACTTTGTCAATGTTGCGGTCGAAATAATGACAAACGGCCGTGGCCGCTTTGTCGATGGCGGCCAGCGATTTGAGCAGCGGTGTTTTGTAATCGAGGGCTTCACCCGTGTAGGAAATGAACACCGAAGGAATACAGAGCGTCTTCCCTCCTGCCCCGTTATCCATCAGAAAGGCGGGCGACGAGGGGTCCCAGCCGGTGTAGCCCCGCGCTTCGAAGGTATTACGCAGGCCTCCGCTTGGGAACGACGACGCATCGGGTTCCTGCTGCACGAGCGCCGACCCTTTGAATTTCTCGATGGCTTTTCCGTCGCCGGCCAGATCGAAAAACGAGTCGTGTTTTTCGGCAGTGGAGCCAGTCAATGGCTGAAACCAGTGCGTGAAGTGGGTGGCTCCTTTACTGACGGCCCACGATTTCATGGCATTGGCAACTTCATCGGCAATATCGCGATCAATTCTCCCGCCCGTGTCGATGGCTTCCGCAATGCGCAGGTACGCTTCCGGGGAAAGCAGGGCCCGCATCACTTCTTTGCTGAAGGTGTGTACGCCATAGTAATCAGTAAGTCGATCGCCCGGGGCCGTGACGGCTAGAGGCTGGCGACTTTGTGCCGTGTCAAGGGCATTAAAACGTAGGTAGGCCATTCGGTCAGTATGGTGGTGAAGTAAATTTAAAGTGGCATTTGCGGGTCGGGGGACGTCATATGAACAAACCGACCTACAAAAACACGCTTTAAAGAATGCTGTTTTTCCTGCCAAACATACAAAAAAAACGGCCCGTCGTTACCGACGGGCCGTTTTGGCGAAGGGTAAGAATAGTCCGCGGACTAAGCCAGTTCGGGCAGAGCGGCCGACTTAACCGTTTTAATGATCACAGCAGCTACTTTATATGGATCGGCGGCCGAGTTTGGGCGACGATCTTCCAGCCAGCCTTTCCAGCCGCGCTGTACGGTAGCGATAGGAATACGGATCGACGCACCCCGGTCAGATATACCGTACGAGAACTGGTCGATCGACTGGGTTTCGTGCTTGCCCGTCAACCGCAGGTGGTTGTCGGCACCGTATACGTCGATATGGGCTTTCACTACATCAGCAGGAGCAAACGACTGACAGATAGCATCGTATACTTCCTTACTACCCGATGTGCGCAGCGCCGTGTTCGAGAAGTTTGCGTGCATGCCTGAACCGTTCCAGTCAGCATCTACACCTAGTGGCTTGCAGTGCCAGTTGATGGCTACATCGTAGCTTTCGCCGATGCGCTCGAGCAAGTAACGGGCAATCCAGATCTGGTCGCCGGCTTCACGGGCACCTTTAGCAAAAATCTGAAACTCCCACTGGCCGGGGGCTACTTCGGCGTTGATGCCTTCTACGTTCAGGCCAGCGTCGAGGCACACGTCGAGGTGTTCTTCGATGATGTTGCGGCCAAATGCATTGTTGGCACCTACCGAACAATAATAGGGACCTTGTGGGGCTGGGTCACCTTCTTCGGGGAAACCTAATGGCTTATTGGTAGCCGTGTCGTAGAGGAAATACTCCTGCTCGAAACCGAACCAGAAATCGTTATCATCGTCTTCAATCGTAGCACGGCCGTTGGTTGGGTGTGGCGTACCGTCGGCGTTCAACACTTCGCACATCACCAGAAACGCATTCTTACGCTGCGGGTCAGGGCAAATGTAAACGGGCTTCAACAAACAGTCTGATGAACCACCGGCGGCCTGCTCGGTCGAGGAGCCATCGAATGACCACATTGAGCAATCTTCCAGGTTACCTGAAAAATCTTCTTCAATCTTCGTTTTTGACCGGAGGCTTTGGGTGGGCTTGTAACCATCGAGCCAGATGTACTCTAATTTAGACTTTGCCATGTGTTTGGAGAGGTCGATTTATTGTTTTGCGGTACGTGGGTGGTACTGTCGGCATCAAATATAGAGGCCTCTTTCCAAAATAAAAAAAGGCAATTGGCTTAATCAGCAGGATTTTATATAGGCATATTCTCTATATTACAATTAATAGTTGTTAAATCCAATTTTAACCAATTTATCATCTGTCAAGCCAATTTTAAAGGGAATACGGGCCAGCCGCCAAAAAGCAGTTCTGCGGTTAAAACTGCTCTATATTCTCACCAGATTTACTTCATATAATTCAGAAAAAGCGCCTTACTACCCATTTCATAAACCGGCGCTATAAGCCAGTAGTGGTGTCCACCATCCGTCAATTCAGGTAGCCAATCCGGCCACCGGGCAACCGTACATCCAGACGGTTATACGAGTCTTCATCCGGCCTGATACATTTGACCCATGATCGTTTCGCAAGTGATTCTGATCAAAAACCAACTTAATCTAAACGGATAAAATGACAGATTTCTCCTCTTTATCGGGATGGGCCTGGGTGCCCATCCTGCTGGTAGCCATTGTGTTATACAAGTTTGTGCTACGCTTCCTGTTCGGCATGGTCATCGTGCCCGAAGACAGGATTGGCCTGGTAACCAGGAAGTTTGTGCTGGTTGGCGACGACCGCGCACTGCCCGACGGGCGAATTCTGGCGACAAAAGGGGAAGCCGGCTACCAGGCAAAAACGCTGGCCCCTGGTCTCTACTGGTGGATGTGGCCGTGGCAATACGGGGTGGAGATGCAACCCTTTACGGTCGTTCCCGAAGGCAACGTTGGTCTGGTACTGGCCAACGACGGGCGCGAACTGCCGACGGGAAACATTCTGGCCCGGCGCGTTGAATCCGACAATTTTCAGGATACGATCCGCTTTCTGGACAGCGGTGGGCAGAAAGGCCGGCAAACGTCGATTCTGACGCCAGGTACGTACCGGATCAACCCCTATGCGTTTACCGTCACCATGTCGCCAATGACCGACGTGAAAGAGAACATGGTAGGCATTGTTACGGCGCTCGATGGGGCTCCGTTACAACCGGGACAGATTGCAGGCAGGCAGGTTGAGGGACATAATAACTTCCAGGATATCGACAGCTTTTTGCAGAATGGCGGCAACCGGGGTTTACAGCCGCAGGTGGTTCTGGCCGGTTCGTATTATATCAACCCCTGGGCGGTGCAGATTGAGCAGACGCCCATGACCGAAGTGCCGATTGGGTACGTTGGCGTCGTGATTTCGTACATCGGTGAAGATGGGGTAGACATGACGGGCGACACGTTCAAGCACGGCAATATTGTGCATAAAGGGTTTCGGGGCGTGTGGATGGAACCACTGGGACCGGGCAAATATCCGGTGAATGTGTACACGATGAAGGTCGAGAACGTACCTACCACCAACCTGGTGCTGAACTGGGCCAATGCCCGGTCTGAAGCCCACGCCCTGGATCGAAATCTGTCGACGATCACGGTACGGTCGCGCGACGGTTTTCCGTTCAACCTCGATGTGGCGCAGATCATCCATATTCCGGCCAACGAAGCGCCGAAAGTCATTGCCCGGTTTGGGTCGATGGTCAACCTGGTATCGCAGGTGCTGGAGCCCACGATTGGTAACTATTTCCGCAACTCGGCGCAGGATTCTGACGTGATCGCGTTTCTGAGCACCCGGAAAGAGCGACAGGAATCGGCGCGGGAGCATATTCGGCAGGTGCTGGAAATTTACAACGTAAACGCCGTTGATACGCTGATTGGTGACATTGTGCCGCCCGAAGCCCTGATGAAAACGCTGACCGACAGAAAAGTGGCGCAGGAAGAGGAAAAGACATACGACACGCAACGCATGGCTCAGGAAAAACGGCAGGGCTACGAACGCGAGACGGCCATTGCCGAAATGCAGCGCGAGATCGTGAAGGCGCAGCAGAGCGTAGAAATTGCCGAACGCACCGCCAATGCGGCCGTCAAGAAAAGCGAAGGGGAAGCGCGCAGTTTACAGCTACAGGTTGGTGCCGAGTCACAGGCTACGAAAGTACGGGCCGAAGCCAACGCTGAAGCGCGTCGCCGTCAGGCATCGGCCGAAGCGGATGCGACCAAACTGACCGCCGAAGCAGAAGCCGAGCGTATTGCGAAAACGGGGGCTGCCGAAGCCGAAAAGATCCTGGCCATCGGTAAATCGACCGCCGAAGCCTACGAATTGCAGGTGAAGGCGATGGGCGGCGATAACTTCACCCGGTACAAGATCACCGAAGAAATTGGCAAAGGCCAGATCAAGATCATCCCCGATCTGGTGATCAACGGCGGGGCCGACGGTGGGTCAGACGGTGGCTTGAATGGACTGCTTGGGCTGAAACTGCTGGAGCTAAACGGCGAACGGAAGAAAAGTTAAAAAGCCATAACACAGAGCTACACGGAGGTGACACGGAGTTTCACAGAGCAAGGTTTATTCTCTGTGAAACTCCGTGTCACCTCCGTGTAGCTCTGTGTTATGGCTTTCCTGAACTACTGCGCTTTCACATTGACATAGAGCGTATCGGTGTTCACGCCGGTGAAGATGCCGAGGCCGTTGACGACGGTAGTTGGTGGCGTGGCGATGTTCTGGGTCGAGGTACTGCTCTGCTTGTACAGGGCGGCGTAATCAGGGTTAAGGTGAAAGAGGATCATCCTGTGCTTGCCATAGTATTGAAAGCTCAGTCCCTGTACGTCGTCGAAATCGCTCTGTGTTGGCTGGTTTCGGAACCGGCGATTCTGGGCTAATGGCCGGTTCGGGTTCACGTTTTGGTTGATCAGCACCGGGTTTGCCTCGATATTATCGACCACAACGAAGTAATAATCAGCCGTTGGGTTTTGCCAGGTCAATCGAACGGCCGACTGGAGTTGTTGCAAAATACCACCGCCTGGTCCACCGGGGCCGCCCCCCGCGCCGGGTGCCGTGCGAATCAACTCCGTAACGTCCTGCTGGTAGTTCACGGGCTTCGTTGGAATCTGCGTTGTGGCCGACACGCGCTGGCCGAGGTAATCAAACGCCATCGTGTAGGTCTTGCCAACCTGCGGTTTCACGTCCGGATTGGACTGGTATTGCCCGTCGCCAACGTACCTGAGCGGGTACGTGCTGCCGCCGCTACTGATGCTGATCGACAGGCCTTCGACGGGCTTCCCCTGTCCGGTTGTATCGGTCGAAAACGGAATCTGTTTCGTGACGCGCACCATCATGGGCTGACCAACGGCCAGATACGCTTCTATGACTGGCTGATCATCGGGGGCAATGGCCGTTGTTTTTTCGGTACACCCCGTTACCATCAGTAGTATGCCGAGACAGACCGCCGCAAGCCAGGTACGTAGGCTGGCTGCGCCGGACAGGGCTCCGGTATGTCGGTTGATTCGAGTGGTTATAGCTGGTTTCATCTAGCGAAGGCGGTAGGAAAGAATGAGGTTTGGGGTAATGCCCAGGTACGTTACGTCGGTGACGACCAGTTGACTGTTGCTTCCATCGCTGACCGACGTGAATTTCTTGTACCAGACGTTTTTGCGGTCATACACGTTAAACACCGATACTCCAATGCTTCCGTGCTTAAAGGTGTACGTCGCCGATAGATCAAGGCGGTGATAGTCGGGGAAGCGGTTGGCGTTTTTGCCGGATGGCGTCGTGAATGTCTTGCTGGTGCCATCGAGCAGTTTTACGCTGTATTCGCCAACGATCGACGTATACGGTTTGCCGCCGGCATAAATAAACGTCGCGGCAAAGTCGAAGCGTTTGTAATGGTACGTATTGATTGATTTGAACTCGTTGCGCACATCCTGGTTAGCGTAGTAGGGCTGATCGCCAAAGGCGGCAATGTTGCTTTTGGCCATCGCGTAGGTGTAGCCAACCCAGCCCGTGTAGGCGCCAAATTTCTTCTGCACCAGCACATCTACTCCGCGCACGGTACCGGTTCCATTGAAAAACGTTTCGCTGGGCACCAGACCACGCCCAATCTGCGGCGCAAAACGCAGCGTGTATTCGGTAACGCCGCTCAGGTCTTTGGCGTAGGCCTCGACATCGAACAGGTAGCCCGCCGTTTCGTAGCTCGCTCCGGCAATGTAATGCCTCGCGGACGCCACGGGCAGCGATTCCGTCCCCGACAATAGCCAGAAAGTGCGGTTGCCCTGTGAGATGTCTTCGCGCGTTACCTGCTTGATAAACTGGTAGTAGTTGCCCACGGCCGCTTTCAACCGAAATTGCTGCGTGGCCTGATACACCGCTGACAAACGGGGTTCGGCGTAAAGCTTGCCCGTTACGCCATACTGCGTGAGGCGGATCCCCGGCGTAACAGTCAGCCTGTTGTCGAGCAGGCGAAGACGATCCTGCACGTAGGCGGTGATAAGTTGCCCCCGGTCGTTCTTGCCCAGCACCGTCAGCGTATCGTTCTGCTTGTAGGCGTAATCGATGACCAGGCGCGTGTATTGCAGACCGGCTTCTACCTGATGCGCCGCGGAGGGTTGCCAGGTGAGGTCCGTTTTTATCGACTGATCAATCAGGTTATTATCTTCCAGCGTACCAAAATTGGCATTATTCCGTGTTGTCGGTCCCCGCTGAATGGATACCTGGTTGGAAATATCGCGATGGCTGTAGTAGTTGGAGTAACTGACCAGGGTATTCGTGTAAAATGTATCCGACCACCGGCGCGACCACTTCAGACTGCTACCTGTATTCCCCCAGTTCGACAAATCGGTGTTGCTCAGACTACCACCGATGGCGGCGGTCGTGCTGTTTGGTCCCCGATTGAAGGCGGGCAGACTGATATTCTGCGAGTTATCCAAATAATCTTGTCCATTATAAACGCTCAACGTCACCTGATCCTGATCAGTGGGGCGGTAGGTGACCCGGCCGTTCACGTCGTAGAAATAAGAGGCGACGGTCTGCGTGGTAGCTACCTGATTCAGCCTTCCCCGACCGGCAGGCACCTGCGGCTGCGTGGATTGCGTAGTCTGAAACTGGTCGAACAGTTTGGTGTACAACGGCCCTTTGAACGACCGGCGACCGGCCACCATCACGGTTACCTTGTTGCCAATCGGCCCTTCGGCAAAGGCATTTACACTTAAGAAACTAGCATCTCCGCCAACATTAAACCCTTTGCGGCTGCCTTCCTTCCCGGTCATTTCGGCCACGCCCGACAGCCGACCGCCGTATTTGGCACCAAAGCCACCTTTCTGTAACTGAATATCTTTCAGCGCATTATAGTTAAACGCCGAAAAGAAACCGTAGAGGTGGTCGACCTGATACACGGTAAAGCCATCGAGCAGCACCAGCGTCTGATCGGGGGTTCCGCCGCGGACGTACAGGCCAGCCGATGATTCGTTGGCGGCGCTGACGCCGGGCATCAGTTGCAGGGCACGGAATGGGTCGCGTTCACCTACGTTCGGCAATTTAGTCAGGTTACGGGGCGTGAGTTGTACCATACCGATGGTCTCGGCGGCACGCATCACTTCGGCTTTCTGGCCGCTCACCTGAAGTTCGTCGAGGTCGGTTCGGGTCTGCTCCAGTTCAATCACCAGCCGCCGTGCTGGCTCGCCCGGTATGAGCGGATGAATGGCATCTTTAAAGCCGATATAACTGATTTCCAGCGTACATGTGTCGCTGGGTACGTTCAGCAAGGTAAAAAAACCATCGACGTTGGTTTGGGCGATGAGTTTAGTATTCCGAACCCGAACGTAGGCAAAGGGCAGGTTTTCCGCGTTTTTGGCATCTGTGATGCGGCCCGAAACGGTGAGATTCCGCTGTTGCGGCACCCGTTTGACCCGCATGGGCGGCAAGTCCTGTGCCCAGGTCAGGGTATTTATCAGCGAGAGTAACGATACGAGTAACGGTTTTGTCATATGACGGGTATCTTCTGGATAGACAGAGTACTTCGTCTTACGAAAAATGCGGTGGGTACGTTGCAGCTTTACGCTATTTTAATCAGGTTGGGCAGTAGTACTCACGATGCCTTTTTTTGAATTGCAACGGGTTTTCGCCCGTCACACGCCGGAATATTTTATTGAAATACGACAGGCTCTCGAATCCGCTGGCCTCCGCTGCTTCGGTCACCGTAAAGTCGGACAGGAGTAGTTTCCGGGCCTGATTTACCCGGTACTGATTCAGGAGTTGCGTGAAGGTCAACCCCGTCATCCGTTTGATGTAGCGGCAAAAAGCGGCGTCGGTCAGGTTAGCGACGCTGGCCGCTTGCGGAATGTCGATCTTTCGGGCAAACTGCTCGTCAATAAATTGGTAAAGCCGACGGAGCCGTTCCTGTTCACGCAGGGTAGACGCCCCCGTCACTGGCTTTCCATGCAGCGACGTGGCCTCGTCACTCATTGCCAACTGCTGAAAGATGGTCAGCAACGCCATCATGCGCTGGAACGGGGGCAGATTGGCCAACGCCTGCAACTGGGCACCAACGACTTTTTTGGTTTCCCCGCCAAACGAAATGCCCGCCCTTGCCCGCTCGAAGAGCGTGGCTATCCGGGCAAATTCAGGTGCTTTCCAGAATCCTTCGCCCAGAAACGATTCGTTCAGTTGTACCACCACTTTCCGGTAATCGGTCTTCACCCCGTAGTCGAAGTTTAGATGCGGGATGTTCGGGCCGATAAAGACCAGGTCGCTGCCGTCGTAGCGCGAAATATGCTCGCCTACGTGCCGGGTGCCACTGGCCCCGTCGATATACACAATCTCGTATTCGGGGTGGTAATGCCAGAGAAATACGTTTTCCAGATGCGGCGTAAGCAGAATACGGAAGGAACTGTCAGCGTCGGGCCGGATTTCTTCGAGAGCGATTTTCATCGGGCAATATTCATTTAACGTGAATCGTGAGTTCTGGATAATTCACGATTATTTACTCTTTCGTTTCCTATTTCAGTAACTACAGAGCAATATAGTGCAAAAACGAGTCAGGTACGTGCTAACAGCAACCTCATCAAGCAACGTAGTTTTGTTTTATTCTTTCACGACAAAAACAAATTCCATTTATGACTCCGACGATGCAGCCAACCATGACGCCTGTCATGATTCCTGACAATGCGCATACCGACATTCCGGGAAATCCATCAACAGCGACCAGCAGCCAGCAACCCCTCAACGACCGATCATCGGGTGCTCCGTTGCGGGTGCTCTCTGAAGAAGACTGGACGTTCTGGCGCGAAAATGGGTACGTGATCATCAAGCAGGCCGTTCCGCGCGAACAGGCCGAACGGCTGGCGCAGACCATCTGGGAGTTTGAGGAAAAAGACCCCACTGATAAGTCAACCTGGTATGCACCGCCCCGCGCCGATATGCGGATGAAAGAACTCATCGGCTCCGGCATGGTCGAGCTGTATAACCATCAGCACGAATGGGACAACCGACAGACCCAACGCGTGTACGACGCCTTTGTGGATGTTTGGGGCACCGAGAAACTGTGGGTCACCATCGACCGGGCAAACCTTAACTTCCCGGTTCAGCCCGACCAGCCGTTCAAAGGGTTTATTCATTGGGATTACGACCCCGAAACGCGCCCACAGAACGTGCAGGGTGTGCTGGCGCTTGCCGACCAGACCGACGAGAACATGGGCGGTTTTCAATGCATCCCTGAGCTATACCGAACTTACGATACCTGGAAACTGACCCAGCCCGCTGACCGTGACCGGTTCAAACCCGACACCACCGGCTTCGAGTTTGTGAAAGTGAAACTCGAAGCGGGCGACCTGCTTATTTTCAATAGCACGCTCGCCCACGGCATTCGCCCCAACCACTCGACCGACAAAGTCCGTGTTGCCCAGTACATTTCCATGATGCCCGCGCAGGAAGACAACGAAGCCCTCCGTCAGTGGCGCATCACCTCATGGCGCGACCGGCAGGCTCCCGAAGGGTATGCGTTCCCCGGCGACCCCCGTAACTGGGAAAAGACCCGCTACAAAACCGCCGAGTTGAACGATCTCGGCAAGAAGTTGCTGGGGCTGGATTCGTGGAGGTAACGCGGACTTCAGTCCGCATTTTATCAAACCAGATGCGGACTGAAGTCCGCGTTACCTCCATTGTTGTATTTTTGCCGGATGAAACCCCGATGGCATGACGGGTGTTAGGAGTGAATATGAAAAAAGTGGCTTTTTATACGCTTGGCTGCAAGCTGAATTTCTCGGAAACCTCAACCCTCGCCCGCATGATGGAGAAAGAGGGCTACGAGCGCGTAGAATTCAATCAGCAGCCCGACATTTTCATCATCAACACCTGCTCGGTGACGGATAACGCCGACAAGAAATGCCGCAAGATTGTCCGGGAGGCGCAAAAAGTGAATCCAGACGGCTTTGTGGCTATCCTTGGCTGCTACGCCCAGTTGAAACCCACCGAAATTGCCGAGATTCCGGGTGTTGATGCGGTGCTGGGAGCGGCCGAAAAATTCCGGCTCGCCGAGTTGATGCCGACATTTACCAAAGCCGCCGTTGGTCAGCCGGGGCGGGTGCTGAATTCAAACATCGAGGAAGCCATCGACTACCACGCTGCCTATTCGCTGAATGATCGGACGCGTACGTTTCTGAAGGTGCAGGATGGCTGCGATTATCCCTGCGCCTACTGTACCATTCCGCTGGCACGTGGCAAAAGCCGCTCCGACACGATCGAAAACGTGGTCCGGGCAGCACATGAAATTGCCGAGCGCGGCGTGCGCGAGATCGTGTTGACGGGTGTGAATATCGGTGATTTCGGGCTGGTGAACGTGCCCGGACAGGCTCCACAACGTACCCAGACGTTTCTGGAGCTGATTCAGGCGCTCGACGAGGTTGACGGCATTGATCGCTTCCGTATTTCGAGCATCGAGCCGAACCTGCTCACCGACGAAATTATCTATTTCGTGGCTCAGTCGAAGCGGTTTGTCCCGCATTTCCACGTGCCGCTCCAGTCAGGTTCCAACACGGTACTTGGCCTGATGCGCCGCCGGTATAAGCGCGAACTGTATGCCGAACGGGTAGCGAAAATCAAGGCGTTGATGCCGCATGCCTGCATTGGTGTCGACGTGATTGTGGGGCATCCCGGCGAGACGAACGACCTGTTCCGCGAGACGTACGAATTCCTGAACGAACTACCGATTTCGTACCTGCACGTGTTCACGTATTCGGAACGGCCCAATACAGCGGCCATCACGATCAAGCCGGTGGTGCCGGGTCAGGTACGTGCCGAACGGAGCAAGATGCTGCATATTCTGTCGGACAAAAAGCGGCGGGCTTTTTACGAATCTCAGATCGGGCGGGCGGCAACGGTGTTATTTGAAGATGATGTAGACGAAGCAACCGGCCGTATGCAGGGCTTCACCGAAAACTACGTTCGCGTGGTGGCCAACTACGACCCGCTGCGCATTAACGAACTGATCCCCGTGCAGTTATCAGCTATAAATGCGGAAGGATTAGTTGAAGTGACGGAGCCGGAGATGGCATTTGAAACGCACTGAAATTTATCATCCAAGGCGGCGAGTAAATGGGCAGAGAACATGCCTATTCGGTATGGACAATGACATAAAACGCTTATCTCGAATAACAGCTATCCTTATCCAGTTTTTATCAAGACGGCTTGTCAATTCGAAGACTCTGGCAGACAAGTTTGGCGTTAGCGTTAGAACGATCTATAGAGACATCAAATTACTGGAAGGGGCTGGCGTACCTATCGTTACAGAAGAAGGGAGAGGATACAGTTTAGTGGATGGTTATAAGGTGCCGCCAATTATGCTTACCGAAACAGAAGCAAATGCGCTGTTAACGGCTGAGCTTATTATTCAATCTAGCAAAGACACCTCTTTGATTACTGAATTTGCTTCTGTAACGGCAAAAATCAGGGCGGTTTTGCCACGCGTTCTAAAAGATAGAACCGAGCAGCTTGAGAAAAAGATGGGCGTAACCAATACCTATATCAGCGGTTCGCCAAAAAGCACCTGGCTTCTCCAGCTTCAAAAAACCCTTCTTACGCATTCAGTTATCCAAGTTGATTATGTTAACGCAAATGGCGAAAAATCACGCCGCGATTTAGAGCCGTTCGCGTTGTATGCCAACCAAAAAAATGAATGGGTACTAATTGCTTTTTGCAGGATGAGAAATGACTTTCGTTCGTTCTCACTGACCAGTATCAGTACGCTGGAAATCAAAGACGAGTACTTTGAGCCGCATAAAATCACATTTGAGCAATACCTAATAAAAACCTTTGGCAAAACAAACGGCTGATTTTAAAACCAGCCGTTTGAGGAAACCTTGTTGTATTAATTCAGGCAAAATCGTCGTAGAAAAACTGCTCTCTTACAATCTTGCCGTTTCGGACTTCGAAGACGCAAATCTGCTCTTTTTTCTTCCGTTGCTTTCCGCTCATTTTGACGTCCATGCCAGTCATCATGGAAAAGAAAAAGGTCGATATGACTGTCTCGCTCATGTAGCTGCCGAACATCTCATCAACTTGAGAGAAGAACAGACCTTCTTTTTGCCGAAGTGCGTCGATACCCTGCACAACCAATGGTAAGTTGCTGTCGTTTTCTGGTTCAATACTGACAGCGTTGGGCGCGTATAGTTCATTTTGAATTTGCTCGTACTGATGCTGCTGGATCAGTTCGTAGTACCTTTTTGCCACCTGCTCTGTTGTCATAGTTTTCTAATTTTGATTACTCGACAAAGGTCCTACGGTGCTTTGACAACAGTATGTCAGAGGTACAACCAGTAGTTTAAAAAAGTTGTCGGTCTCTTCGGCTCGCGCAGCACATCGCTATAATCAGCTAACTAAAACCTACTTATTCCTCCCAAACAACGCGAACAAGCCCTTTTTGGCTCGTAACCGCAGCGGCGCATCGGGGTGTTGCGCGTTGTAAACGGCTAGCACGTCGGCTTCGTGCTGACGAAAAAATTCGGGATCGAAATTGGCATGAGCCAAATGCTCCAGCACATATTGGAGCGACCGTTTTTCCGTGATCCAGCGCGTCCAGACCTCCTGCCGCTGGCGGATTCCGAAGGCGTTTACCCCGGTTACGGCTCTGTCAGAAGCGGCGTAATTGATGCGGATCGCTTTTTCGCCGTTCGAATGTTCCCAGTAAAGCGACTGAACAGTACCGTCGTCGGGCAGGTTGGCGGGTACGTCGCCGTAGGTCTGGTATTCGATGTCGAAGAACTTGGCGGAGTTGAAAAAGACGCCGGGCGCGTAGGCTGTTTTCTGGTTCAGCAATGTCTTCGCCAGCGTTTCGCCCATAATGCGGCCCGTATACCAGATCTGTTCGGTAGGCTTACGGCCGGGAGGCGGCGTTCGGTGTTGCACACAGTCGCCGATGGCGTACACATCAGGTATGTTCGTGGCCAGGTACGTATCCACCAGAATGCCCCGGTCTGTTTCCAGCGCCGTTCCGCGTAGCCAATCGATATTGGCTGATACGCCGACCGATACGCCCACGAACTGGCAATCAATTCGGTTTCCGGCTTTAGTTGTTACCCCACCAACGCGACCGGTGCCATCATCATGCACCTCAACGACTTCCGTTTCCAGTTGCAGGTCGACGTGATGCGCCCGAATATGGCGGGTTATCATCGCCGACTCTTCGGCGGGTAACACGCTTCGCCAGAAACTATCCTCCCGCACCAGAAACGAAACCGGAATCTCACGCGACAGTAGCATTTCGCACAGTTCGATGCCGATCAGCCCGCCGCCAATTACCACCGCCCTGTTGACCAACGTACCTGACTGTTTCGCGTCGGTGAGTGACTCCATCTGCTCCAGATCGGGCATGCCGTATAGCCCCTGCAAACCGCGAAGACCGGCCTGTAACACGCCGGGGCGATTGGGCGACGAACCAACAGCCAGCACCAGCACATCGTAGGTCAGCGCTTTTTCTGACCCATCTGGCAGCTCGATGTTCAGGCTTTTCTTCCCAAAATCAATCGTCGTAACATGCGCTCGAAGGAGATCGATGCGGTTTTTTGTCCAGAACCAATCTTCATACGGCTTTGTGTGGGCGTAGGTCATGTGACCCATGTAGATATACATGAGCGCCGTTCTGGAGAAATGGTGGTCGGTTTCAGACGAGATAACGGTAAGCTGATCATCGCCTCCCTTACGGAGTTCGCGGGCGGCGGTGATGCCGGCAATGCCGTTACCAATAATGACAATGTGGCGCATGAAAGGCAGGGTCGTGTTTACGTGATCAATATACGTGTGTTTTGCCGGTCGGGTTCACCTGTCGTTATATTGCATCTTTTTCTTTTCCTGATTCAACTGTCTATGTCTTCTTCTCCCCTTCGCGTGCTGGTTGTCGGTTGTGGCAACATGGGTGCCTCACACGCCACTGCCTACCATACCCTCGATGGTTTCCAGATATGCGGCCTGGTTTCAACCGGCCAGAGCAAGCACGTACTGAACGATAAACTCGGTGGTGGGTATCCCCTTTTCGACGAGTATGCCACGGCGCTACGCGAAACAAAACCCGATGCCGTCTGCATTTCAACGTACCCAGACACCCACGAGGCTTACGCCATTAGGGCGCTGGAAGCGGGTTGTCACGTATTCATCGAAAAGCCCCTGGCCGACACCGTTGCCGGTTCGGAGCGCGTAGTGGCAGCCGCGCAGAAGGCGAATAAAAAAGTGGTTGTCGGCTACATTCTGCGCGTTCATCCGTCATGGGCCCGGTTCGTGGAAGAAGCCCGGCAACTCGGCAAACCGCTGGTGATGCGCATGAACCTGAACCAGCAGAGCCACGGCTACATGTGGACAGTGCACCGCAATTTGATGAAATCGCTCAGCCCGATCGTCGATTGTGGCGTGCATTATATCGACGTGATGTGCCAGATGACGCGCTCGAAGCCCGTTTGGGTGTCGGCCATTGGTGCCCGGCTTACCGACGACATTCCCGCGGATAATTACAATTACGGGCAGTTGCAGCTACGGTTCGAAGATGGTTCGGTGGGCTGGTACGAAGCCGCCTGGGGTCCGATGGTGAGCGAAACGGCCTTTTTTGTCAAGGACGTTATTGGCCCCAAAGGCTGCGTATCTATTGTGGCTAAAAATGCCGGGGCAGTGGGTAAATCCGACGATGTGGATTCGCACACCAAGACCGAATCACTTCGCGTTCACCATGCCCAGTTAACCGCCGACGATGAATTCGCTCAGCCCGACACCTGGATCGACATGCAGGATGAGCCCAACCATCAGGAGCTTTGCAACCGCGAACAACGCTATTTTCTGCAAGCCATCACCGATGACCTCGACCTGACTGACCACCTGGCCGATGCCGTAAACAGCCTCCGCATTGCCTTCGCCTGCGACGAAAGTGTACGCACCGGCGAGGCAGTACGGTTGTGATGTTTTTCGTACAGTCAGGGTGGTATGTTGCGTCCCAGGTACGTTCATTCTTAAAAAAGAGTAGCTGATTTGGGTTTGCTGGCTTTTCCTTATTTAGTCGCGTTCCTACAGTGAATCACGCTTACGGCAGAGGCACTCAACCCGTTCCTGGGAGCGCTGCTTTTGCCGGTTCATTTGGGAAATCAATCACGATTAACCTTACATCTCATCTTTATGCAAAGACGTACTGCCCTTCGGGGACTGGCCGCAACACTTGGGGGTCTGGTGGCGCTTCCCGCCTGGGCCTCGAACTGGACACCCGACTCACTTGGGTACGTATCAACGGTGTCGGTCGATGACGAGGCGCTGCTGGGCGACATCGTGGAAACGATCATTCCCGAAACCACCACTCCGGGAGCATCCACTCCGGGAGCATCCACTCCGGGAGCATCCACTCCGGGAGCCAAATCGCTGAAAGTGCATCAATTTGCGATGCGGATGATCCGGGATTGTTATGGGGAATCCGCCCAATCGACGCTTCAACAAGGGCTGGTTTTGACCGAATCGACTGCCCAGCAGACCTTTACTAAATCTTTTTCTGCCTGCGACGCCAACCAGCGTAAAGAGGTGCTTACGAAACTAGCTGCTTCGACGGATCCGGTTGGGAAAGCTTTTGTCGAGCTGATGAAACGGCTCACGATTCAGGGCTATACCAACTCCGAATTTTACATGGTGACGGTCCAGAAGTTCAACATGGCTCCGGGCTATTACCACGGCTGTGTGCCCATCGACAAGTTGACTGCGGGCGGGCGGTAAGTGAGCCGGCCGTTTTTCGTTTATCATCTATCTCCAATCGATCATGTCTTTACTCAACATAGATTCCATCAAAGCGCGTACGTTCGACGCGATCGTTATTGGCTCCGGCATCAGCGGCGGCTGGGCAGCTAAAGAGCTTACCGGCAAAGGGTTACGTACATTGGTCCTGGAACGTGGGCGCGACGTGAAACACGTTACCGACTACCCCACCACCATGATGCAACCCTGGGAATTTGCCCACCTGGGGTCCTTATCGAAAGAGTATATAGACGCCAACCCTGTGGCCAGTCGCTGCTACGCCAACCGGGAAGATGCCAGTCACTTCTTTGTCAAAGACGCCGAACATCCCTATGTGCAGGAGAAACCTTTCGACTGGATTCGGGGCTACCAGGTGGGCGGCAAATCGCTCATGTGGGCGCGGGGCACACAGCGTTGGTCGCAGTACGATTTCGACGGACCGGCCCGCGACGGGTTTGCCGTTGACTGGCCAATTGGTTACGCCGACATTGCGCCCTGGTATAGTTATGTCGAGAAATTTGCGGGCATATCAGGAAATAAAGACGGGCTGGCGAGTTTACCCGATGGTGAATTTTTGACCCCACATGAGCAGTCCTGTGTAGAAAAGCACTTCACCGATCAGATGGCGCTGCACTACAAAGGCAGCCGCCCTGTTATTATTGGCCGCTGTGCGCACCTGACGTCTCCGCAACCGGTTCACCTGAAGCAGGGCCGTGGTCAGTGCCAGAACCGGTCGCTCTGTCAGCGGGGTTGCCCGTATGGCGGCTATTTCAGCAGTAACTCGTCTACCTTGCCCTGGGCGGCCAACACCGGAAAGCTCACCCTCCGCCCCGATTCGGTGGTGCACTCGATTATTTTCGACGAGCAGAAAAACAAGGCGACGGGCGTGCGGGTAATTGACGCACACACCAAACAGATGACGGAGTATTATGCCAAAATCGTTTTCGTGAATGCCGCCACGCTGAACAGCAACCTGATTCTGCTGAACTCTACGTCGCACCGCTTCCCGAATGGACTGGGCAACGACAACGGGCTGCTGGGCAAGTATGTTGCTTTCCATAATTTCCGCACAACTATTTCGGCCGAGCATGACGGGTTTAAGGATACGACAACCGATGGCATCCGGCCGAACGGCAGCTACATTCCGCGTTTCCGAAACGTGGCCAAGCAGGAAACTGATTTTCTGCGGGGCTATGCGGCTGGCTTTGGCTCGTACCGTGCCACCGAAACAGATACGTCAGGGCTGGGTGAAGACCTGAAAGCCAGCCTGATGCAACCCAAATATGGCCCGTGGCGGGTGAATTCGCACATGATGGGCGAGACCATTCCAAAAGAATCGAACTACGTGGCGCTGGATGCAGCCCTGAAAGATGACTGGGGCATTCCGCAGCTTAAAATATCGGTGGCCTATGATGATAATGACGAAAAAATGATTCGTGATTTTCATGAGCAGATGACCGAAATGCTGACCGTATCAGGCTTTAAAAACATTCAGACGCACGATAAGCCTAACAAAGCGCCGGGTCTGGACATTCACGAAATGGGGGGCGTACGCATGGGAAAAGACCCGAAAACGTCGCTGCTCAACAAGTGGAATCAGTTGCACCACTGCAAAAACGTGTTCGTTACCGATGGTGCCTGCATGACCTCGACCTCAACGCAAAACCCGTCGCTTACCTTTATGGCCATTACGGCACGGGCAGCCAACCATGCGGTGAGCGAACTGAAAAAAGGACTGGTGTAGCCTGTTTTTTCTTACCCCGGCTTGCTGCGTTTACGGGCAGCAGACCGGGGCATTTTTGTGCTTCTTGACAGCTATTTACTTTGGCCCGTTTTTTTGTAAAAATGATGGCTGGATGGGTTGCCTTTTTGCTGTAGGCCTTTCGACAGGCTCGGCGAAAGCAACCCATCCAGCCATTAAACTAAGAGAGTAATTTTCATTCAGCTTCCCCCCCATCTAATGCGCCTTAACCTACCTGGCTTTTTGCTTCTCTGCCTTCCTTTTGTTGGCGGCTCACCGTCATACGCCGCATCCGGTTCTGCGCGGCAAACAATGGTATCAGGCAGCTCAAAGCCAATAGCCATCAATCTGACCCTGGTCAGCAACGACCCTCGGGCGGGCTCCCGCATGGTTCTAACGTTACAAAACACGGGCACGGATGCTCTGCCCGCTTCGGGCTGGACGTTGTTTTTTAACGGCGGCTCCTACAGCAGTACCGACGTCAGCCTCGCCCGCGTAAAACCCGTTAACGGCGACCTACATTCGTTGAGCCCAGGTCCCGGTTTCAAACCCATTGGTGCTGGTCAGTCGGCGACCATCGAGATTGCCTCGCGGCGGCTCCGTAATAGAACCGACTTCCCGGCGGGTTTTTACCTCGTTTTCGATAAAAATCCTGCTCAGGCATTTCCCGTTGATGTAGCGGTAAACATGGGCGATCTGTTCGACGCCTCTGACCGAAAATTAACTGAACGCATTTTCGCCCAGAACGCCGTTATTCAGCCGGTTTCGGACGAAAAATTAACCAAGATCTTCCCTACTCCCACCTCATATCAGGAAACGGGGCAGCCTTTTCTGCTTGACGGGCAGACTACGATTGTGGCACCGGCTGAGTTTGCGCCCGAAGCTGAATTTCTGGCTACCAGTCTCGCTTTAACGCTCAACAAAAAACTCACGATTCGCACCCAGGGATCAGGTAAAACGATTTCACTTCGTAAAAACCCCGCTGTTCCGGTTGAAGGCTATGAGTTGCAGGTAAATCAGGAGGGCGTTGTGATCTCGGCAGCGACCAGAGCCGGTATTTTCTACGGTATTCAGTCGCTCCAGACGGTGCTACCGCCTACTGCATCAACCGACAAAGCAGGTTCCGTTCGGTTGCCTGGCCTGTTGGTAAAAGACGCCCCCCGTTTCGGCTACCGCGCCCTGATGATGGATGTGGCCCGAAATTTTCAACCTAAATCTGAAGTCATTAAAGTGCTGGACCTGATGGGCTTGTATAAACTCAACGTCCTTCACCTGCACTTTAGCGACGATGAAGGCTGGCGCGTCGAAATGCCCTCGTTACCCGAACTCACGTCGGTGGGTAGCACACGGGCCTATGCGGCCGATCAGACGAAAAGCTTACTGCCCTCCTATGGCTCTGGCCCGAATGCCAGCAATAAAGCAGGCACCGGTTTCTACAAGAAGGCCGACTTTATCGATATTCTGACATACGCCCGTGACCGGCATATCGAGGTCATTCCCGAAATTGAATCACCCGGACACGCCCGCGCCGCGCTGAGGGCGATGGATGCCCGCTACCAGACCATGCTGACAAGCGGGAAAAAGGCAGAAGCAGAACGGTATTTGCTGCGCGACCTGGCCGACAAATCAGTGTACGAATCGGTGCAGGGCTGGAACGACAACGTGATTGATGTGGCGTTACCCTCCACCTACACGTTTCTGGAGCGGGTGATCGACGATCTGGTGGGCATGTACCGCGAGGCAGGCGCTCCACTGAAAACGATACATATGGGCGGCGATGAAGTGCCACAGGGCGTCTGGCAAAAATCGCCGGCCGTACAGCGGTTAATGGCCAGCGATAAGGCAATCAAATCCACGGATGATCTGTGGTATTACTACTTCGGCAAGCTGAATCAGGTGCTGAAGAAACGGGGCTTATTCCTGTCGGGCTGGGAAGAAATCGGGCTGAAAAAAGTGGTTCAGAACAAGAAGACGGTCTGGGTACCTAACCCTGCGTTTGCGCCCGAAAAATTTCGGGTGAATGTCTGGAAGAATGAGCCTGGTTCGGGAGCCGAGGATCTGGCCTATCGCATGGCCAATGCCGGTTATAAAGTCATTCTGACGGGTGTCACGCATCTGTACATCGACCTGGCGTATAACCAGTTATCGGAAGAAGCGGGCCAGTATTGGGGTGGGTACGTCGATATCGACAAACCGTTTTACTTTATTCCCTACGACTACCTCCGCAACCTGAAAGACGATAACACGGGGCAGCGCATCGACCAGAACCGCATCAGAAGTCGGGAGGCGATCACGGAAAAGGGGAAAGCCAATCTGGTGGGTATCGAAGCGCCGCTCTGGTCAGAAACGAACCGGAGCCCTGTTCAGTTTGAGTACAAATTGCTGCCCAAACTGCTCGCCGTTGCCGAACGGGCGTGGGCTAAAGATCCCGCCTGGGCACTCGAAAAAGAGGAGCAGAAAAGCGATCAACTCTACAATCAGGCCTGGTCGGCGTTTCTGCACACTGTAGGCAATCGGGAGCTTCCCCGGCTCGATACCTACGCGGGCGGTTTTCAGTACCGCATTCCCACGGCGGGGGCCAGAGTCGCTGATGGTAAGCTCGCCGCCAACGTACAGTTTCCCGGCCTAACGATCCGCTACACCACCGACGGCACCGAACCAACGGCCGCCAGCCCGGTATATATGAGCCCGCTGCCGTTTACGAGCACCGTTAAACTACGGGTCTTCAACAGCCAGGGCCGGGCCGGACAAACCGTGACAATCAGGAAGTAACGTACCTGGCTGTCTGCCTTTTGTGACTGCACATTCACTTTACCTACCCTACCGTGGAAGACTACACCATCTCACCTACATCACAGGCAGTACGTAACACCGACGACCGATTTCTATCGCTGGACGTATTCCGGGGCCTGACCGTTTGTTTCATGATTGTGGTGAATACGCCGGGGGCTGGCTCGGCGTCGTTTTCTCCGCTAAACCACGCGGAGTGGCACGGCTTCACCCCTACCGATCTGGTATTTCCATCGTTTCTGTTCGCCGTTGGCAATGCCATGAGCTTTGCCATGAAAAAGTACGGCGGGCTGGGTACGTCGGCGGTGCTGGGTAAAATCGCCCGGCGAACAGCGCTTATTTTCCTGCTTGGTTACCTGATGTACTGGTTCCCGTTTTTCCGGCTCAGCGAGTCGGGTGAAGTGCTGGGCTTTCCCATCAGCGATACCCGAATCTGGGGCGTATTGCAGCGCATCGGGGTTTGTTACGGGCTAGCCTCGCTGATGGTGTATTTCTTTTCGACGCGAACCATTTTCTGGCTCAGCGTCAGTTTTCTGGTTGGCTACTGGCTTATGCTGCTGGGTTGGGGAGACCAGGCCGATCCGCTCAGCTTACTGGGTAATGCCGTGCGTCGCCTCGACCGGTTTCTGATCGGCGACGCGCATTTGTACCACGGTAATGGCGGTGTGGCGTTTGACCCCGAAGGATTGCTGAGCACCCTGCCCGCCATTGTCAATGTCATCATCGGCTACTACGCAGGTACATTCGTGCAGCGTATTGGTAAGAACTACGAAAGCGTAGCGAAATTGCTACTGGCAGGAGCTACCCTGATTTTTCTAGCCCTCTGCTGGGATCTGGTGTTCCCCATCAACAAGAAACTCTGGACCAGTTCATTTGTCCTGCTAACCACCGGCCTCGACCTGACCATACTCGCCACACTCATCTACACCATCGAGATCAGCCAGTGGACTAAGGCCAACTGGACGCAGTTTTTTGTCATTCCGGGCAAGAATCCGCTTTTCATTTACCTGCTTTCCGAAGTGCTGGTCATCATCGGCTACATGATTCCGGCGGGTGGCGGCGAATCGTTGATCAGTTGGATTGGCATCCATATGTTTCAGTCGCTCGCTCCCGGTCCAGTGGGTTCATTGCTTTTCGCGCTTGTCTTCATGCTCCTCTGCTGGAGCGTAGGCTGGTTCCTCGACCGCCGCAAAATCTACATTCGGGTGTAAATTGTAGGTACGTTGCCTGGGGGTGGCTTAGTCAGGTACGTAGCACGAAGCTATAAGTGCGCTCACACAATCAATAAAGCGCCCATCCATACGCATCGAGATTTATAAAGGTTTACATTCCCGACCGGAATCGAACTGGCAGTAGCATGTTGAAGCAACTTTTAGAATTCAGGGAAACAGATAGAAAATGGCATATCCCCGTCTTGGCGGGTCTGAGCGTTGGAATCCCTATTCTGGCAGGTTACTTTACCGGGGCGCTGGCGGGTGGAAAACTGGCATCAATGGCCGGACTGGTCATTCTCTACATTCACTCGCTCAGCATCGCCAACCGACTCATTATACTCATGGCCTGTTCCTTCGGGATCATGGTTTCGTTTGCCGTGGGTAGCCTCTTCAGTTTCAATCCGTTGCTTGCCCCGCTGGTGCTTGGCCTGTATGCGTTTACCGTGCATCTGGGCCTTTATTACTTAAAAATGACTCGTCCACCAGGCAACTTTTTCTTTATTATGATTGCCTCGGTCGCCATTTGCATGCCCTTCAAGCCGGAATCAATTCCTCAGCATATCGGCTTCATCGGCATTGGCACTATGATCTCCTTTGCCCTGGGACTGATCTACAGCCTGCTAACACTCAGAAATCAACCTGTTGATAATCAATCGATAAACATAGCAAAGAGCAAATATGTAAACCTTGTCGAGTCGGTAACCTTTGGTTCTATGGTTGGCCTTGCCTTACTCATCGCGAACCTGCTGACGCTCGAAAACCCCTATTGGGCACCTACTTCCTGTGCCGCCGTGATGCAGGGCATGAGCACCCGCCACATCTGGCAACGCAGCATTCAACGGATCGTCGGCACGTTCATTGGGCTGGGCATCACCTGGCTGATCCTGCTGCTACAACCCTCCCTGCTGGTCCTGTGCCTGAGCGTAATTGGACTGCAGTTGGTAGTCGAGTTCCTGGTTGTACGCAATTATGGCATCGCCGTTATTTTCATCACCGTACTCACTATATTCCTGGCCGAATCAGGCAGGTCTTTAACTATAGACCCCACCTCGCTCATCATTGCCCGTTTCTTCGACATTCTGATTGGCAGTACCATCGGCGCACTTGGCGGCTGGATGTTGTACAATGAACGGCTTCAGTATAAGGCAACAAGGCAAATTCGACGAACAAAAATTCTGATCGCCGGCCGCAAATAATAGCCCATACACGCATGAATAAGTCTCCGCAAAACCGCCGGTCATTTATCAAAACGGCAACAATAGGCGTACCGCTGGCGGCAACTGTTGTGGGTTCACCAATGGCTTTTACGGCCAGCGTGGCACCGATAAAGTCCGAACGGGTTCGGCTGAGTTGCAACCTGTATTCGTTCAATGAGCCGCTGGTAAACAAGACCATGACGCTCGAAGAGGTGCTCACGTTTTGCGCGGATACGGGTTTTGCGGCGGTTGACCCAACAGCCTATTACTTCCCTGGCTATCCGGTGCTGCCCGACGATAGCTATACGTACCTGATTAAGCGGAAGGCGTTCCGGCTGGGGCTCGATATTAGCGGAACGGGCATACGCAACGACTTTACCCTACCGGACCCCACCCACCGACAAGCCGAAATCAAACTGGTTCGACAGTGGATTGGCTTTGCCGCTAAACTTGGCGCGCCAGTGCTCCGCCTCTTCGCGGGTAAGAACGTACCTGAAGGCCACACCCGCGAAGAGGTGACCAACTGGGTGGTTGATGCGATCGGCGAGTGCGTCAGTTACGCCGCCCAACAGGGTGTTCTCCTGGTCTTGCAGAATCACGCCGATTTCATCGAAACAGGCGATCAGGTACTCGATATTCTGAAGCGGGTCAACTCCGACTGGCTCGCGCCAAACCTTGACATTGGTAGTTTCAAGATCGGTGACCCCTACGCCGAAATAGCCAAAGTAGCGCCGAAGGCAGCCACCTGGCAACTGAAAGAAAACCTGTTTGTCGATGGGCAGGAAGTACCAACCGACCTGAGCAGGATTGTCCGTATCGTTCGGGAGTCGGGGTATCGCGGGTATCTGCCCATCGAAACGCTCGGCAAAGGCGATCCCCGCCAGAAAGTGCCTGCTTTCCTTGAGAAGGTACAGCAGGCATTGCACGGGGCATAAAAAGTACATCCCCGAACAGTGTCAGTAGGTTATCTCTTGGAAATCGGGCCTACCTGACACTGTTCGAAGATGTAGCCTCCGGTTATGCTGGAAGGATGCTACGACTGTCGATAGCTATGCTGGGAATTGGTAAAGTTCCGTTCAAGCTGATGCTTGAGTTTACCCGTCACGGTCGATAGCATCGTATCCCAGTTTTCGCCATCGTCTTCGGCGAAAATATCCGTGCCGGGAATACCCAGACTGATCCGCAACGATTTAGCTCCCGGATTTCCATGTGCTTCCTCACGCAGAATGATGTCGGCCGTAATCAGGTCTCCGCTGTAATAGCGCCGAAGCTTGGTCAGCGCCTGTGTTATCCGATCCCTGAAGGCATCATCTACGGTACAATTCACCGCCTGAATGCGCAGTCCTACGTCCTCCACTCCTTTCTTTTCACTCATCGCAGTGTCTGTTTATGATTCGTACTGACCTGAGAAACTACTACCAGAAACAAGGCAGAAAGTCGGTTTTCTGACCAGAGAAATGAGGGTACGGAGGGTTTATGCTACTTTCTGGACGACGTTTTCCCTTTCCTGGCCGACGTCTGCTGCCGGTAGCTGATCCTGAACAATGTACCATTCAAATCATCCGTCACATACAGTGACCCGTCGGGGCCTTGCGCCAGGCCACACGGTCTATGCTGCACAGGACCAGTGGGTTTCACCAGATCTGTCCCTGCAAAATTGTCGGCGAAGATTTCCCAGGGGCCAGCGGGCTTCCCGTTTTTAAACGGCACAAACCCAATCAGATACCCTTTGTGCAGCGCCTGCGACTGACCGTGAAACGCAATAAAGGCCCCATTTCGATAGCGTTCGGGGAAGGCAGTGCCGGTATAAAACAACAGTCCGTTGGGACCCATATGGGCCGGAAAAGCCGCCAGCGGATCGATCGTGTTGGCGGTGCCCGTTTTCTTGCCATCACCGCCATATTCGGGGGCCAGGGTTTTTTTCTTCTGGATGTGGTCGTAATACACATAGGGCCAGCCAGCATCATCGCCCTGATGAAGCTCGTACATAGTTTCGGCCGGCAATTCGGCACTTTGCTGAGGCGTATAGTATTGCGGGTAAAAATCGTCGAAACTGCCCCGGCCGTGCTGCATCACAAAGAGCGAGTTGGTCTTCGTATTCCAGTCGAGCCCAACCACGTTTTTCAGACCGGTGGCGTACCGCACACCGCTCGAAAACGACTGGTCAGGTACGTTGGTTTTGAACCGCCAGATACCCGCCGCCGAATCCAGCAACGGGCAGGGCATCATGCCTTTGCCTGTACCGGCCACCCGGCACCGGTCATTGTCCGACGCGATGTTTACGTAGATATTTCCCTGGTTATCAACGGCAATTGATTTTGACTTATCGCGGTCTTTTTCCCGCAGCCCGGAGACAAGCCTTTCTGGTTTATCTGGATTCAGTACTTCCTGGTTGTCAGTCAGTTTGTAACGATAAATGCTATTATTGGACGAAGCATACAGGTAGCCGCCATTCATAAACAGACCAGTTCCGGGGTAATCCCCAAAGCCGACCCGCTCATCGACGACTCCGTCTTTGTTGGTGTCGCGCAGTCGATAAATACCTTTACCGTCTTTTAGCTGGGCGAGTTTCACGTAAATATCGCCGGTTTTACTCACGACGATATGCCGCGCCGCACCCAGTTCTTCCGCCACGATAGTCGCAGAAAAACCCGTCGGCAACTTCACATCCGTCGGTTTGATTGACCGCTTAACGGCCGAAATTTGTTTGGCAGGAGGTACATGTCCAGCATACGTACCTGGGCTACCCAGAACAAGCAGCGACGTAATGAGGCATGAAAACGAAACTAACGAAGCAGTCATGGATTGGGATGATCAGTCTACACGGTAAATCCGCATGACTGATAAAGGCATCCCCCCGGTTGCACTTACCCGCCCCGATACGAAGCAGACCAAGTCTGATCAGTTGTATCAGGTACGTTCAAATGCGGTTAAAGCTGCTTACAGCGGTTTGAAGGCCCAGCGATGGATAATGTGGTTTTCGTATCCCCCGGCTGTTGCAGCCGCCAAGCCCAAATAAACCCCTGATCCATAAGCACCGATTGTATTTTGGATATTTATGTTGTCGGCTGTGAGGTAGGGAATCGGATCACCATCTACGAATACTTCAAGTTTGTAGGTAGTAGCGGCCTTCTTCGTGTACCGGATCACCGATTTATGCATTTTACCATCCACCAGGTTGGCTATTGGCCTGGTTTGGGGCTTTATAAGGGTTCTGGCGTCGTCGACTGAGTTAGGGTTTATCCCTTGTGTATTGAGCCAAATATCGGCGTCTGGCGAATCCTGTCCGGCATTGGTGTAGGTATCGAACTCAATAGCCAGGCTACGTGGCAGGCCATTATACCCCAATCCCTGGCCTGATGAAGGCGGCACGAGCTTACTATTATAGTCCTGGATGATAAAGGCAATTCCATCTGCCCCAATTTCACCTTTTGCGTCAAGTTGCCCACCCGCGTCTGTAAATGAAAAATCGATGTTTACTTCAAATCCATTACTGATGTCTACTTTATACTTCTGATACACCGCCGCTGCACCGGTCGGCTTTGTCAGGTATAAAAGCCCTTTATCAATTACTGCCGTTCCATGAGGCGTCAACCCTAATTCGGTGAATGAAGTAAATTGATTGATATCAAAGCTGTTCAGGCGTAATTTATTTTCCTCAGCTCCCAGGGCACTGATCGAATACCTGTCAGAACCAGCCAGGGCTACGTCCATGACACAGGCAGAAAAATAAGGCTCATCCGTAATACCACTTGTACGACATACACCTTCGGCCCAGGTACGTAACGTTGCCTCAATATCTGTAGCTAGTTTGGGGTAATCAACTTTTGTATAATCGGCAGTTTTTTTTCCGGCAGGGTACTCAAACAGTGAATTAGCATCACTTATTCTCCAGCTATTTGCGTAATCAGGATACATCTCTGAGCGAACAAACGGATTTACAGCTTTTCCGTCCTGAGTTTGCACATCGTTTGTTGAATTACCGTCAAAATTACCCAGCAAGCCTTTCACTTTTCCTTTTCTGGCCTCACTTAATGTAACCTTATAGTCAAGAAAACCAGCTCCTAAATTTTGTATATTCACGCGGATAACATCGTTCGTCGGCGACTGAATAGTGAAGAAATTATTAGACAATGTTGCACTTCCCTGTTTGAGCGTAAAATCACGTTGCCCGGATAATGTAAATGTGTAGCGCTGTTTATTTATGTACACTTCCGTTGGAAACAGGCAGATAACATCACTACCTGTGTTAACCGCTAAAGCCGTGTTCATCGTTACTTTTCCATTCCGATACGGCTCAATTTCCTGCTGACGCGCCTGAATCTCAAATGCGTCAGTGGTGGATTTTACGGCTATAAATTCGCCAAACCCCTGAAAATCATAATGGAGCCCGTCCATCGTAGTGATGTGTGGCTCACCATATGAGCCCCCGCTTGGCGAGGGCGATGTCTGTTGTGAATTGCCACCCGAGTTTGATGATGGTGAATTCTGCAAATTGTTGTACACATCACCCGCATTATTTGGCTTGTCTGGGTTCATCGCTTTACCAACTTCATCAGCGATGTAATCCCATAAATTCCCAGTGGCTTTTGCTAAGTCTTTAATCGACTTGACACATTTTGTGCTGGTGCCGCCAAAACAACCTTTAACCTGATTAACGGCCCCTTTGACAATATCATTTAATATTTTATCTAGTTTATCATCTTTGGCGTAAGCTGGACTCGACACCAGACTGACGATAAAGTCTTCAATAGGATTACTTTTAGTTTCGTACGCCAACAAGTCAATTTGTCCTGCTTTCAGCATAGCAATTAATTGCTGCTGTGGAATATCTACGCCTGCCTGAAACCCAGTAACTATTTTTAAACGGTCTTCAAAAAAAGAGACCATATCCTTATCACTTAATTCATTTCCTTTTTGATCAATTTCATAAAAGGCGGCATTAATTGCATTGTCGAGATCAGCGCCATAACTGGTAGTAAACTTCAGGCATCGACCAACGAGAACACTTTTCTTCGTTGAATTAACAACTTCAGTGGTTAAACTAACTAAAATTAAACGGGCCTGATTGGTCTGGTTGTGGCCATTGATAAGTAGTGTAGTAGTTGAATTAGCCGACTGTGGATCTGCTCCCTGATCCTGGGAATTCTGTTTGCAGCTTGTGAATATTAACAGGAGCGTAAATACAGATGTATTCAAGTACCTCCTACGCGTTGCTGTTTCTTTTGCGAACAAAAGTGGACTAAAAATCTGGCTCATGGGTGATGTGGATGGTTAGTAAGCTATGGCCAATTGAAGTCGTTCTGGTCAACTTCAATAAAGCTAATGTTGGTATCAGATGCGCAGCGCCCTGTACCTCAGTTAGCCATAAAGTGGCCTTTCGCATTGACTGTCAATTGAGCCTACAAAGTATGGTAGTTGCTTTTAAGCGACCTCCAACTTTACTATCCGGTCAATTTTACCACCAATAAGAACCCAATTAACAAGTTTCGTTTATACATCCAGTCAGCATACAAGTAACTGGTTACAAACAAATAACACCAACTGTAAACCTATGCGTTGTACAGGCCGTTAAGTGCATTCAACAGTGTCATGGCCCCTTGAAACAACTCGTTTCCTTTTTGCGACTATTCAGGCAGGCTTTCGCTACCCTGAAAAGCAATGACCCGATCCGGATGGCCGGAGCAACCGCCTTTTTCGCCTTTTTCGCGCTCCCTCCTATCGTTATCATCGTAAGTCAGGTCCTGAGCCTGTTGTTCAACGACTATCAACAGGCAGTCAATGGGCGGCTGTTTCAGCAACTGGCAGAGTTACTCGGCACCCGGAGTGCCCGACAACTTCAGGACATTTCCCAGCACCTTGAACCCCAGAAGAACGACGGCTGGTTGATGCTCGTCAGTATCGCCATTCTCCTGATAGCCTCTACGACGCTGTTCGACGTGATGAAAAACTCACTGAACCAACTTTGGAGCATTAAAATCAAAGCGCACTCAACTCCGCTGCGCTTTTTACGGAGCAGGGGCATAGCGCTGGCAATCATCGTTGCAACGGGTTTTTTGGTTACCATCTCGATCGCCGTGAATCGACTGGCCGAGTTGCCTGCTGCGGCGTCAGCCAATATGCCCGTTACAGCGTCGGCGTTGACTGGTGCGGTAGTCCGGTACCTTGTATCTGTATTTACCCTAACCTGCTGGTTTGCGCTCTTATTCAAGTATTTGCCAGACCTCCACATCCGTTGGAAAGCTATTTGGGTTGGCTCATTTGTCACCGGCGTGCTGTTTACCATCGGCGAAGCTGTACTAACAACTTTGCTCACCGATCAGCAAATGCAGGCTGTTCATGGGCGTTCAGGCACGATTACGCTGGTGTTGCTACTCGTATTTTACTGCTCGCTCATCTTTTATTATGGGGCCTCGTTTACCCGACAATATGCACTCTGGGCTGAGCTAGCCGCCGTTCCCACCCACAATGCCGTGGGCTACCTGATTACGGAAGTAGAATCAGGTTCTGATCCAACCTGATTTGATCGAATGAATACCAGATATGGGTAGTTTATAACAGAATAGTTATTTACTTTGCTAAACAAAGTACTTTCAATACAATAAAACGTACGCTCAATCAATGCGCCTTTCTACCCAGCTCGACCGTCTACATCTTGAGGCAAGGCAGAACAGATGGCTTCAGTATTTTACCGTTTTTGTTCGTATCGCTCTGGCTGCGGGTTTTTTACCGTCGGGTCTCGTGAAAATTATGGGAGAGCGCTTTACGTCCTTATCCGTCAACCACCCAATGGGTAATTACCTGGAAGCGCTTCACCACACAGGCTATTACTACACTTTTATCGGTTTTGCGCAGGTAATGGCCGCTATTCTTTTACTAATTCCCAGGACAGTTCTCCTTGGCGCAGTACTTTATTTCCCGATCATTTTAAATATCTGTATCCTCTCGCTCGCTGTACGTTTCGATGGGTCTCTTCTGACGTCTCCCCTGATGGTGCTGGCAAATTTGTACCTGCTCTGCTGGCATTACGACCGATTAAAATACATCTTCCCGGTTGAGCTCCCGGCAGTATCTGGTCAGGTACCGCAAAAAAGCGCAATGAGCAACAAGTTTCCCATTGCTTTTTTCGGGGGTGTTTTTGCCACTGTCGTTATGGTAGCCTTACTGATCTTTACCGTTTTTGAGATAAAACCATTCAATACAATTGGCGACTGTCAGCAGAAGTGCAAGGATAGCGCCAACCCCGAAGCTTGCGCTACATTTTGCGATTGTATTCATAATCAGGGCAAGCCACTCAATACCTGTCTGACCGAATACAACAAAACAGTAGCAGCCCGCGCCCAGCCCCGGTAGTATGATCGGTTGCGTTCAGGAGCGTCCTTCTGTTGCAGAATAAGTCGGCACGGCCGCAACAAAGGGGGAAACTGGTGCGGCTATAGGCCAATCGTCAATTACCGTCAGCCTATCGGTGCGTTTTCTGTAATTCATCAAGCAGATAATCCAGTCCGTTCAGCCTGATCTCATAGAGCGTTTGCAGCAACGTACCCAGCTTACCCGGCGGAAAGCCTTTGTGGGCAAACCACTCCAGGTACGCCATTGGCAGTTCCCGAAGCAGCCGCCCTTTGTACTTACCGAATGGCATCGGGTAGCGTAACAACTCAAGTAATAAGTCGGAGTTGCCGAGGGGCACTGGCTCAGCCATAACACGAATTGATGATTTATAGACCAATGGCCTTGTACAGAGTATGTATGGGCACTAAATTACTTCGATAAAAAATAGATTTGCTCTTCATGTAGTTGAACGTACCCGATGAAAAACCAAGATCAACAACCCGAAACCCCCAACGACCCGTCGGCCAACTCACGCCGGAGGTTCCTTAAAACCCTCGGGCTGGCTGCAACAGCCCCTGTTGCGCTGACCGACGTAGCCAGGGCAGCACCGACTACGCAGTACCTCAACCTGGTTAAAAATCATGCGAGCACGGCGGCAAACAGTAAGGTCCGGCTGGCGTTGATCGGTACGGGTGGCATGGGCATCGGCGATACGCAAACGGCCCTACAGGTAGATGGTGTGGAGATGGTAGCCGCCTGTGACCTCTACGACGGACGCCTGCGCCGCGCTAAGGAGCTCTGGGGCGATGGGCTGACCGTAACTAAAGATTACCGTACCCTGCTCGACCGGGCAGACATCGACGTCGTCATCAACGCTACCACCGACCATTGGCACGAAAAAATTTCGTCAGACGCCATGCGCAAAGGCAAGCATGTATACTGCGAGAAGCCGATGGTGCAAAAAGTGGAGGATGGCCACACCCTGATCAAGGTGTCGAGCGAAACGGGAAAGGTTTTTCAGGTGGGTAGCCAGTTCGCGTCGTCGATCATCATTGCCAAGGCGAAGGAGTTGCTGAAAGCCGGCGACATTGGTGAGCTCGTTTTTGCGGAAGCGATTTACGACCGGCACAGCGCAATGGGCGCCTGGCAATACTCGATTCCACCCGATGCGTCACCGCAAACCGTTGACTGGGACACGTACCTGGGCAGTGCCCCCAAACGATCGTGGGATCCGCTCCGTTTCTTCCGCTGGCGCAATTACCAGGACTACGGCACCGGCATTGCGGGTGATCTGTACGTTCACCTGCTCACCAGCCTCCATACCGTAACCGGCTCGCTTGGCCCAAACCGCGTGTATTCGAGCGGCGGAACCCGCTACTGGAAAGACGGCCGTGACGTACCTGATATCCAGTTAAGTATCTACGACTACCCAAAAACGGCCGAGCACCCTGAGTTCAACCTGACCACCCGCTCGAACTTCGTCGATGGCGGCGGTGGTAACTACCTGGTCCGGCTTGTAGGTACTGAAGGCGACCTGTCTATTGGCTGGGATAGCCTGACGGTACACCGAAACAAATTCCCGAAAGCCCCCGGCATGTCGATCGACAATTTCCCGAAAGACCAGAAGGAATTATTCCTGGCCGACTACAACAAGCTATACCCGACAATTCCGGAAATGGAAGGGCCGAAGGAATTCAAATATACCGTCCCGAAAGATTACAAAGGCGATCGCTACGAACACTTCGTCAACTTCTTCAATTCGGTACGCGACAAGAAACCGAACATCGAAGACGCCACGTTTGGGCTGCGCGCCTGCGGTCCAACGCAATGCGGCAACATGAGCCTGTTCCAGAAAAAAGTCATGACCTGGGACCCTGTAAAAATGAAAATCGGCAACGCGGTATAATCAGTAGCACGCTACATAAAACTATCTGAAGTGCCCCAACACAGGCAGTAGCTCGTATTGGGGCACTTTGCTGAGTAACCCTTTTTAATCAACCAATGAAACCTGTTCTTAGTCATTTTATCCTGTTTTTTCTGCTGCAAGCTGGTCACTTATTGGCCCAGTCTACAGCCCCGCTCAGCCAACTGCATGTTCAGGGTAATCAGTTCGTTACAGCAGATAATAAACCACTCGTTTTCAAAGGTTTAAATGCCAGCGACCCCGACAAGCTTGACAAGAGCGGGCATTGGGATAAAGCCTATTTTGAGGAGATGAAACGCTGGGGGGCAACGCTGGTCCGGTTTCCGGTGCATCCAACCGCCTGGCGGAACCGGGGGGCCAAACAGTATCTTGAGCTGCTCGACAAGGGTGTGGCCTGGGCTGGTGAGTTGGGGCTATACGTTATCATCGACTGGCACAGCATCGGCAATTTGAAGAATGAAATGTACCAAAACCCGATGTACGAAACCACCCACAAGGAGTCGTTCGAGTTCTGGCGGACCATGTCGGATCATTACAAAGACAATACGACCGTTGCCTTTTTCGAGCTATTCAATGAACCAACCGTTATGCAGGGTAAGCTGGGTACCTGTAGCTGGACCGACTGGAAGGCATTGATGGAAGAAACCATTACCATTATCCGGGCTAATGGCAGCAAAGCCATCCCGCTGGTTGCCGGTTTCAACTGGGCATATGACCTGAAGGAAGTGGCCAATAACCCGATCAACGCGGCAGGCATTGGGTACGTTAGTCACCCCTACCCCATGAAACGCAGTAAACCGTGGGAACCGCAATGGACAGCCGACTGGGGGTTCGTCGCCAAAAAATACCCGCTCATTCTTACCGAAGTTGGCTTTTGTGGACCCGACGACAAAGGGGCTCATGTACCGGTCATCAGCGATGAATCGTACGGTGATGCGATCACTGGCTACTGCCGCGCCAACGGTATATCCTATGTGGTCTGGGTGTTCGATCCGCAATGGGCGCCCATGCTCTTTAGCGACTGGAACTACACGCCAACCCGGCAGGGCCGTTACTTTAAGAAAGCCATGCAGGCAGCGGCGGAAAAGCCTTGATACCGCCGACATATGAAGTAAAAAATGCCCTGTCTACCCCTTTGAGAGGCAAACCTTAACGCGTTCCTCCCCGATGCATCTCAATCGCAGACACTTTTTACAGCAACTGGGCTTCGGTGCCCTTGGCCTCGGTGTTGCCACCACCGGATGGGCTAACTCAGGCGGTACGCTGGCCGACCTGTTATCGCCAACTCGCACGGCTAAGCTGCCACGCAGTATCCCGACAGCCCAGGGGGTAGCCCCATCCGGTCTACTCGATTTTGCCAATGCCATTGAGAAAGCAAACCTGAACGTTCACAGCATCATGGTGGTGCGGCACGGGCAGGTGGTGGGCGAAGGCTGGTGGGCGCCGTATGCACCTCAACTCAAGCACACGCTGTATTCGCTTAGCAAAGCCTTTACCTCAACAGCCGTTGGCCTGGCCGTAGCCGAAAGCCGCCTGACCGTGGACGATAAAGTGGTGTCGTTCTTCCCCGATCAGTTGCCTGCAACGGTCAGCGAAAACCTGGCGGCTATGCGGGTGAAAGACCTGCTGACCATGTCGACCGGACACGATAAAGAGCCCACACCCGACATGCGCGCCAACGGCAATACCAACTGGATCAAGGTCTTTCTGGCCCACCCGGTTGACCATAAACCGGGGACGCATTTCGTATACAATAGCGGAGCTACCTACATGCTCTCGGCCATTGTACAAAAGCTTACCGGACAGCCGGTTATAACGTACCTGACCCCGCGCCTGTTCGGGCCACTGGGCATTGAAGGGGCCGACTGGGAAGTTGATCCGAACGGCATCAATACGGGCGGCTGGGGCCTCCGACTGCATACAGAAGACATCGCCAAATTCGGGCAGTTGTACCTCCAGAAAGGCATGTGGAACGGCAAACGCATTCTGTCTGAAGCCTGGGTCGCCGAGGCAACGCAGTCGCACATACAATCGGCAGGCGGTAAACGGAAAGCTGAAGAAAATGACTGGCTACAGGGCTACGGTTACCAGTTCTGGCGTTGTCGGCACGATGCTTACCGGGGCGATGGAGCCATGGGGCAGTACTGTATTGTGATGCCCAACGAAGATGCCGTCATCGCGATTACGTCGGAAACGGGCGATATGCAGGCGGTGATGGATGCCGTCTGGAACAACATTTTACCAGCCTTCAAAGCCAGTGCCTTACCCGCCGACCCGACCGCAACGGCCTCGATGATCCGGAAACTGAGCAGCCTTGCACTCACATACCCGGTTATGGAGGCGAGCTCTCCCTTGGCGGCAACCATCAGCGGGAAGACGTACGCATTCGCCCCTAATTCCATAAAGGCCAGCGCTATTTCCCTGACATTTGGTACGGGTAACTGCGTAGTAAAATTCAGCGACGACCAGGGTACGCATCAGCTAACCTGCGGCATTAACCGCTGGGCAGAAAGTGAATCAACGCTCTCGACAAAGCCAATCAAGCTGGTACCAACGCCTATCCCCGGCGAAACCAAAACGCGCATTGCCGGCACGGGCACCTGGCAGGATGCCAACACCTTTCTGATGACCTGGCGCTTTATTGAAACGGCTCATTACGAAACGGTTACCTGCCGGTTCGACGCGGATAAAGTTGCCGTCGAGTTTGAAAGCAGCATTGCCCGAATCAACAAAACAAAAGATGCCCGACCAATCCTCCAGGGCAAGCTCCAAGCCGGGCCACTCAGCCAGAAAGGCTAATCGGGATTGGGCGGATTTTGATGGGAACACGGATTGAGCGGATGAAACAGATTTTCGCGGATTTTTAGGTCGAAGCAGAGCAAATCCCTTTTCAATCTAAAAATCCGTTTCATCCGCCCAATCTGCGTACTATCATTTTTAGACACTCGCTAAACTATTGCCTGCCAGATGGGTCTAACTTGTATACAAGCCCAGATAAGGCCATGAAAACAGCAGGTAAATATTTGATAGTGTTGGTCGGCCTGACCGTCAGCCTGGCCGGCGTTCTCACATCGTGTGCACAGGGCACCTACAGCCAGCCCGGCTACGGCCAACCAGGGTATGGTCAAAATCAACCCGATTATAATCAGCCCGGTTATAACAACCAGCCCGGCTACGGCCAAAACCAACCAGGCTACAATCAGCCGGGTTATGACAACGGCTACAACAACCAGCCGGGTTATAATCAATATAGCGGTCAACCGCAGGATTTCTACAATGACCTGGGGCCTTACGGTCAATGGGTACAGACACCCCAGTATGGTACCGTCTGGATTCCGAACGTACCCCAGGGTTTCCAGCCATACGCCACCAATGGCCACTGGGTCGTAACGGAATACGGCAACACCTGGGTGTCTGACTACGCCTGGGGCTGGGGGCCATTCCACTACGGCCGCTGGTATCAGGACCCCCGTATGGGTTGGGCCTGGGTGCCGGGCTACGACTGGGGACCAGCCTGGGTGTCGTGGCGTTCGGGTGGCGGCTACTACGGCTGGGCACCGCTGGGTCCTGGCATGAACATCAACGTAAACATCAATATTCCAGCCAATTACTGGGTATTCGTACCACAGGTATACATCACCAGCCCTAGCATCTACAGCTACTATGTGCCCCGTCCACGGGTGGTGACTATCTACCAGCAAACGACGATCATCAACAATGTGTATCGGGCCAACAACCGGGTATACGCCTATGGTCCACAGCGCGATGAGATCGAACGGGTAACGCGTCGGTCAGTACCGGTGTACCGCATCGAGAATTCGGGCCGCCCCGGTCGCGATGAGGTCAGAAGCAATTCAATCGGCATCTATCGCCCCGAACCGACCCGCGGCACTCGTGATAGCCGGGGAAACAGCAGTCGGGTATACAACGCTCCATTCGACAACACCCGGGGGAACAATGGCTCACGCACAAACGGCAGCGATTCACCGAATCCGGCAGGTACGTATGGCGGTGGTGCTGGACGCAGCAATGGCGGTTCGTACAACGGCAACGGCCAAAGTAACGGCGGGGCAGTAACTACGCCTGCCCCCGGCGGGTACTCAGGCAGAGGTTCGCGTGGTTCAGGTACGTATACTGGCGATGCCAGCCCACAACCAACGCCAACCGACGCAAACACGTCAGTTCCTCAACGTAATGGGCCAACGCGCGGCGGTGGAACATATGGGCGTCCCAACTACGAAGCGCAACAGAACCAGCCCATGACCCAGACACAGCAAAGCCAGCCAGTTCCACAACCCAGCCGACAGGAAATGCCTGCTCAGGGTCAGTGGAATCGGGGCAATCGTATGGAGCCGGCCCCACAACGGGAAAGTGGCGCTGGTCGTGTAGGGAATGCGCAGCCCCAGGAGCAGCGCGGTCAGGGTGGTCAGCCTCAGGGCGGTTACTCGAGCGGTCGGGGCAGCTCGCGCGGGAATAATTAGTTGCGTATTTCGGGAGTAAAAAACCGGGCAATCGCCTGGGCGAACAGGACTAAACTGTGAACGCCCAGGCGATTGCCCGGTTTTTTACATCGGCTTACCCACAACCACCTGAAGATAGTTGTGGGTTTCATTGAATTTACTTCAGAGGGGCCATCTGTTGAGCCGCTACTTTCCACTGCTTGCCGTCCATAGTCAATACTTCGGTGAAGCGGAACGTACCCGTGTCGGGTTTAGCATGTGATGCGGTGCCCTGCGCTATGATCACATTCTCGGCCAGCGAAGCCGTCGAATCAAATTTAATCGTCTGCTCATCAACGGCCATTACGGCAGATGCCATCTGCCGGGCTATCGAGTCGATGGTGGCTTTGGCCATACCCCGTTTTTCGGGTCTGTCTGGTCTGAACAGCTTTTTTCCCGCGTTGGCCAGGTCTTTAAAAACAGGCAGGTCAGCGGAGATACCACCAGCAAACAGGACCACTACAGCTAGGGCAACAACAAGCTCCCGTTTAATGCCGCCCGTTTTACGATCAGTCGAATACCCTTTAATCGACGACCAGTTATTGACGATGTGAAAGACGGCAGCGGTGAAAAACAGCATGCCAAACCACGCGTGCGTATGGTCGATGGTGTGGTTACTTTGACCGAAATAAATAAGCAGACCCGTTACCGAGAGCACCGTAAATACAGCCGCAACCATCAGGCTCACCAGATTCTTTTTCTTCATCATTGACAGAAGCCACAGAAGTAGCTCGTTTTACTACAAATCGGTTTATGGTACGTAGCTGAAAAGATAGGTACTTTTTTCAATTTTTCTGGCAGGTAGTCAATCAACAGTAGCTGCAAAGTCGAATCGCCTTCGTAGGGTAGCTACTCTGCTCCTTTTAAGCGCCCGCATTCATGAAACGACTGTACGTTACCTTCTTTTTGTTAAGCTGCCTCCCGGCCCTATCCGGCTTTTCGCAAGACACTACGGCCAGAGCCATCAGGAAACAGGTGATCCAGTTTGTCGGGGAACTGACGCCCAGCCAACGTAGAATAGCCGTAGTCAGCTTCACCGATTCGGCACGTACCCAGTGGAATAATCTGCCCGTGGGCCTGGCCAAACGGGCGGGTATATCCGTTGGCGAGATGACGGTGCCGCAACGCAAACGTCTCCACCGCATTCTCTCAGCCGCATTAAGCTCGCAGGGCTACCTGAAAACAACGAGCATCATGCACCTCGATAACCTGCTGAATCAGTATTACGACACGCTGTTTGCCCACAAAGAGATCAACGAAAAAATGTATACCCAGATGCGATCGCTGAAATGGGAGCATCAGAATTTTTACACCGCCATCTTCGGCGACCCCGCAGGCACGGCTCCCTGGGCCATCAAAGTAGAAGGGCATCACCTATCCCTCAACCTGACGTTTACGGCCGATAAACTGGCGGTAAACCCCATGTTTCTGGGCACCGACCCCGCTGAATACCAGATTTCGGCCTATGCAGGATGGCGTGTACTGGGGCAGGAAGAAGATTACGGCCTGATGCTCGTTAATTCGCTCACGGCTCAACAGCGCAAGGTGGCCACCATGAGCAGTCAGGTGCCCGGAGATATCATCACGTCGGCCAGTAGTAACAAACGTCTGATCGATTACTGGGGCATTAAGGCGGCGGCCATGACAAAAGACCAGAAAGCGATTCTACAGTATATCGTGCATGAGTACGCTCACAACCTCGAACGGGGAAAAGCCGACGTTGAATACGCCAAAATTGAAAAAGTCGGCTGGGATAACGTCCATTTCGGATGGATCGGCAGCTACCAGGAATCGGAACGGCATTACTTTGTTATCAATGGCCCCACGTTTCTGATCGAATTCGACAACAGCGGGTTTGGTGGTCAGGCAAATCATATTCACACCATCTGGCGCGAAAAAGGAAATGATTTTGGCGATGATCTGCTGAAGGCACATTATCAGGCTAATAAACACTAATCGCCTGTAGGATCAAGACCGCCTCCGAAACCGAATCTGGATGAACAGGCTGCCCACAATCAAGACAAATACGGTAAGCACCATACCGGCAATATAGGCCGAACCAATGCCGGGACCCTGATCGCTGTAGGCCGACATGCCTTTTTCCAGGCCGAAATGCGCCCCGAATAACGTAGCAACCCACACCCGCAGCAGTAACCAGCGCTTCTCGACGTCAGGAACATACCAGAGCAGGAATAACAGTACCGTCACGCCCGGAATGAGTACCGACAGGCCTTCGAGCAAATCATTTAGCAGTTGGCTGGGTGGGTAATTTGCTCTACCCAGCAAGACGACAATGCCATATATCAGTAGCCAAAGTAATTCGGGGCCAACTAGAATCGACAGCCATCGCAACCGGGATTGAGTCGTATACATTAGATAGACAATGGCTTTTAAAGGAAATTACGGCTTGTAGACTAAGTCAGATTTCTAACAAAAGCCGGGCCATTTCAGGAGAAGTTACACTATCCAGCCTCCATTGTCAAGCACATAGTCAGGCAAAAAAAGGGTTTGGGTGATTGCCCTTAGTTAATGGTTAACTAAAAAAACATTACGGCAACAAATTGAGCATTGATTGTTACTAAACCTTTCAATAAATACACCACTCTCCCAGCAATTCTGGTAAGCTATTTCTACCCAAATTGCCTGTTCGTTGATTGGCTTACCAGCTAAATTACTGACAGTATTCATCCTAACTCACAAATTGCTATGTATGCACGCGTCATTCAGGTGCCTTTAAAGCCCGACACCATTGATCAGGCAGTTGCCCATTTCCAGAACTCGGTCGGCCCGGCCCTCAAACAACTCGACGGATTTAAGAACAGCCGTTTCCTGACTAACGCTGAGACCAACAAAGGGTTGATGGTTACCCTTTGGGAATCGGAGGCCCACCGGCAGGGTGCCGAAACCAATGGATTTTTGCGGCAGGTGCTCCAGGAAATGAGCACTTTTTTTGCCGGACCACCCACCGTCGACTACTACGAAGTCAACGTTCAGGTTGCCTAAACGCTTACCTTTGGGCTTCCTGGGTTGATCCAGCCATAACCGTTCTCAACAAACCATGAAGCCAAACGCCATCTTCGATCTGCTCATCGACGCGATGGAGGAACACCTCCCCACCGGCTGGACCATCGCTCGACTGAACATCCAATTCGTTACCAACGGGCAGGACGTCGAGTTTTCGGGTACGTACCTGGACCAGACCGGCGAACCACAACCCCTCTCCACCGACTTCCCGGATGAGGTGACCGAAGCCGTTCAGACCCTGTATCAACTTCGCAAAACCGACGGGCAGCCCCGCGCCAACACCATACAACTCGACTTGATGGCCGCCGGGCAGTATACAACCGTCTATAGCTGGGATCAGGAAATTCAGGACGAAGATGACCACTTCAGCAACGGGGGCACCGCCCGTGAATGGCAAGCCATCCGTGACGCCAAATACGGCCCGGTAGCGGAGTAAATAAGCATGGCGTTTACTCCCCGTAACCTGGTCGATTTTGGCCTTGTGGCGCTGATCTGGCTGGTCCAGTTGATCATCTATCCGGGCTTTACGCACTACAGTCCGGTCCAACTGGCCAGTTGGCATCCCCAATACAGCCACCTCATCACGCTCATTGTGGGTCCGCTTATGCTCGCTCAGGTTGGGCTGGTGGGCCGCGAAACGTACCTGTACCCCTCGTGGCATACACGGCTATCGGCCCTGATCGTGGGACTGATGTGGGCCGCTACGGCTTTCATATCCGTACCCATCCACAACGCCATTGCCGCTGGCGACACAGCCAGCGGCACCCTCACCCGCCTGGTTGATACCAACTGGATCAGAACCATCGGCTGGACAATCATATTCATCCTGGGTTTATCAGATCAGCTTCGTCCTGTCTCCAGGGTAGGGCGTAACTGACCCGATAAACCCAGGAACGCATAAACGCAACCATATTCCTCTCACCGCGCAACCCATTTATGATCAGAGTCTTACACCTTCTTTCTGTGCTGAGTATACTGGCAATTAGCCCGTCTGTTGGGCAGGGAAAACGAGCTAGCCAGCCTACTCCTTTTATCCTGGGCATCGTTGATTCGATTCAGTCTGTCAGTCTACACGAAAAACGGGTGCTCAACATCTACCTGCCAGATGGCTACTCGCCCGATTCGGCCACCCGATATCCAGTCATTTATTTGCCCGATGGGGGTGCCGACGAAGATTTCGTACACATTGTTGGCCTGGTCAGCTACTTCACAACACCCTGGGTCGCCCGGTTTCCGCCCTCTATCGTGGTTGGCCTGGCGAATGTGAACCGGCGGCGCGATTTCACTTTTGCCGTGCCCAACCTGGACTTTCTCGCCCGGGTAGGTTTCGCGAAGAAGCTGTTTCCAGCTTATGGCGGTTCCGGGGCTTACATCGACTTTATTGAGAAAGAAGTGCAGCCATTTATCGAAAAACGTTACAAAACTACTGCCTCGAAAACCATCATCGGCGAATCGATGGCGGGTCTGCTGGTCACCGAAATACTGTTGAAGAAACCAGCTCTGTTCGATAACTACGTGATCATTGCCCCTAGCCTGTGGTGGGGGCAGGAATCGCTGTTGACCGACGGACCAGGTCTATTGAAGGCGAATACCACAAAAAAAGTAAGTGTCTACGTCAGCGCCTGCAACCGGGCCGAAGACGTTATTATGTACAAGGATGCAAAAGCACTGGCCGATATGCTGACGACCTACGGCGGCCCAACCACGCGGGTCTTCTTCGATTACCTGCCCAACGAAACCCACGCCACGGTAAGCCATCAAAGCGTCTATAATGCGTTTAAAGCCTTATATCTTGGTAAAAAATGACGCCCCATCGCGTTGTCGAATCGATTTATCGTTCGCTTTCCAACCTTTAACCTTACCTCAATTTACGCATGCAGCACGTACGCATTGCCCTCGACTGGACAGCCAATACCAACCATACCGGCTTTTATGTAGCCCGGGAACTGGGTTTCTACGCCGACGTCGACCTTGAGCTTACCCTGATCACACCCGACCAGGATAACTACGAAATGACGCCCGCCAAAAAGCTTGAACTGGGCCTGGCCGATTTTGCGCTGGCTCCGTTCGAGAGTGTCATCAGTTTGCACACCAAGAAAAACAACGTACCTGTGCAGGCTATTGCGGCCCTGTTGCAGGAAGATATTAGTGCCATTGTGGCCCTCCGTTCCAGCGCCATCACACGGCCAAAAGAACTGGACGGACGTACCTATGCTTCGTATAGAGCCAGGTATGAAGATTCGATCATCAAGCAGATGATCATCAGTGATGGTGGCACCGGAAATGTGCAGGTTGTTTATCCCGAAAAACTGGGCATCTGGAACACACTCCTGACCAACGCCGCCGACTCGACCTGGATTTTCGACAACTGGGAAGGCGTCGAAGCCGACACATCGGGGGTTGAGTTGACCCGATTCCGTCTGGCCGATTACCAGATTCCCTACGCGTATTCGCCCGTTATCGTGGCCACCCGCCAGGCTATCGAGCAGAATCGGGCGGTCTGTGGAGCGTTTGTCAACGCTACAAAAAAAGGATTTCTCCACGCCATCGAAAACCCTCAGGCCGCAGTTACTATCCTGACCAAGTACGTACCTGAGCGCGACATTCAAGCGATCGACCTGGTAAAAAGTCAGGCCTATACGGCTGGCTACTACGGCGATGAGGGGAGTTGGGGCAAGATGGACGCCAGCCGGATTCAACGCTTCGTCGACTGGCTCTACGCGCATGAACTGGAAACAGAGAAACTGGCTATCAACCAGTTATACACAAACGATCTTATTCACTGATTTGCCGGGTCGCTTCCGTTCAAAAACTTAACCGCTGTTCCCCGGTTGATTCATGCATGACAAACCGATCTGTCCGTTATAAGAAAAATGGAAAAAACACCCACTACGTTCTGGGATCAGTTAGGTAACCTGCTAGTGCCCAGGCGACAGGTGACTACGCCGCGCACGGTATCAAACGAGCAGATTCTACAGGAGTTGATCCGTTGCTTCGACACGTCGCTGAACCGGGAAAGCATTGGCACAAGCCTGCTCTTCGATGCGCATTACGTCATTATCCTGCATCCATCTAGCTATGCCGAACGGCTGGCAGCCCTGCCCGTTATTGTCAACGAAGCCGTCACGGCATTCAACGAACGGCTCAAACAGCGTAACCACGAACCAAACCGGATCGTGACGGTGGCGTCGCACTGGCATTTCAAATTCGGGCCCGGCACGGAGTTTGACGGGAAGCCGATCAGCCCCGCCGACGTGGAAGTAATTGGCTCCCTCACGGGTGCCTCGCTCGAAAACGACAGCGTCAGCAGCCCCAAAGCAGGTAGCGTAAACCTGAAGGCCACCCGAAAAGTAAAAAACACGAACGTCTACGAAAAGCTGGACCTTAACCTGCCCGCCTTCAGTCAGATCGACTTTCGCGAATCAGGGGCCTTCGCCGTTCGGATCGACCCGGCTATTCTGGCTCCACCGGTGGCCGATGCGACGCCCGCTGAGCCGGTTGCCCAACCAGCGGTGGCCGCTCCGCCTGCCCAGCCCGCACCCAGCCCGATCCGCCCCGATGCCCTGGCCCGAATAGATTGCTATATGGCCGATCAGAACGTCGAGGAAACGTACTGGATGAAAGATCGGGAGATAGTGATTGCCCGCCGGGAACCTGATAACGAACTGTTTCCTAACTACATACGCCTGACGTCGCCCTACGTTTCCAACCCGCACGCCCGAATTCGGCACGATGCGGCGAGCGGTCAGTTTCAGTTGGCGTCGTTTAGCCGCCACGAAACCCGGCTGAACGAACAGGTGGTGGAACGCAGCGAACCGGGCAATCCAAACTGGGTTGAGTTACCGGGTTCGTCGCAGATTCTGCTCAATGGCGTTGTGACACTCACCTTTCAAAGCAACCTGTAGGCCATGTTCGACCTGGTAACGGCCCTATTATTGTGTGCCTTTGTTATACTGCTTATGTTGAGGCACTTCCGTAACCTTCCCAGATAAATAAATGTCATTGGGCTGCGCTGTCATTAAGTGGTCATTGATTGTCATTTGTAGTAAACCACGAATGACCACTTAATGACAGCGCAGCCCAATGACCACTTAATGACGCGCAGCGAATGAATAGTACCATGCATAGTGCCGGACAGACGGATGTTGGTCGGTCCAGGCAGGATAATCAGGACACATTTATCAGTCAACCGCTCTGGTCGGCACAAAGCGCCCTGCTGGTCGTCATTGACGGAGTTGGCGGGTATGCGGGTGGTGCTCAGGCGGCGGCGCTGGCCAAAGAGTCGATTGTCCAGTACATGGCCAGCCAAACGGGTGATACGCTCACCATGCTGCGCGAAGCCGCCGTATACGCCAACAACCAGATTGTCAGGCAAAAACAGGAAAACCCGGCACTGAGCCGGATGTGCTGCGTGCTCACAGCGGCCGTTGCCGATGCTGAAACCAATAAAGTGTTGTATGTGCATGTGGGCGACACGCGCCTGTACCGCCTCCGGCAACAGCAACTGGAAAAATTAACGCACGACCATTCGCTGGTTGGCGTTCGGGAAGACGCGAACCAACTCACCGAGCGCGAAGCCATGCGGCACCCCCGCCGGAACGAAATCCTTCGCGATGTTGGCTCGGTCAAGCATCGCGTCGATGATCCTGATTTTCTGGAATCCGGGGAAACCGATTTTCTGCCCGGCGATGTTCTGTTGCTCTGTAGCGACGGACTCACCGACATGCTCACCCGCGCCGAGGTAACAACTGTGCTGCTCAGCCCCCTCACCGTTGAGGAGCAGCTTACAGAACTCATCCGCCAGGCCAATGAAAAAGGCGGGCAGGACAATATCACGGTCGTGCTGTCCCGGCATCCGGCCCCGACCGGCGTCACTGACGAAGTGCCCCGGCAGCCAGTCCGCACCAGTGATCCGCCGCCCGATCTGGTAACCAGAAAACCGGTTCAACAAGTAGTTGTACCGCCGCAACGTACCTGGAAACGTTGGGTATTCGTTTTAGGTATGTTGCTGGTAGCTAGCCTGGGTTATCTGCTTTGGCAGCGGGCTCCCGTGCCCAAAACCGTGCAGTCGGCGCAACCCGCAGCCCTCGATTCTACGGCTAGTTCAACCATCACCGTGCCGCCTGCTACGTCTGGCATCAATAGTGCAATTACTCAACCCGACACAATCCGCAGAACGCGGTAAACCATGCCAACAGTTAGTTTTAATACGAATTTTCCGGGCTATGACGTACTTGGGGAGATCGGCCGCAGCAATGCCCGTGTCTTGAAAGCCCGGCACATCGCCACGGGCGACCTCGTAGCGATCAAACATTTTGCACTTAATACCGACGCCGATACACTGCGTCGTTTCGAGCGCGAATCGGAGATCATGACCCGGATGGCGCACCCAAATATTGTCCGGGTGCGTGAAGTACGGTTGAATGCCGATCTACCGTACATCGTACTGGACTACATTGAGGGGGGAAATGTGCGGCAACTTATCACTGAACAGGGTTGCCTCTCTGTTGAGTTGACCATTCGCCTGGGGTTACAGATCCTGAACGCCTTCCGGCAGATTCACGCGCAGGGCATCATTCACCGCGATGTGAAACCGGAGAATATCCTCTATCACCGCCTGGCGAGTGGTGAACTTCATTTTCTGCTGACCGATTTCGGCGTGGCCCGCCTCCACGAACAGCCGGTGACCATGACGGGTCAGTCGCTGATGACCTACGAATACGCGGCTCCCGAACAGTTCGACAACCCGCGCAACGTCAGCGAAGCCGTTGATTATTATGCCCTTGGCGTTGTTTTTTACGAATGCCTGACGGGGAAAGTGCCCTTTGCCATGCGGGGCGAGACCGGGATTGTCACCTTCATGAACGCCGTTCTGACCACACCGCCACCGACCCCGGTGCTGACGTCCAACCAGCCCATTCCGGGCAGTTTAACGACGCTGATAAAGGAATTACTGATCAAAAATCCGACCGAACGCATTCATAATCCCGATGGGGTACGGCTGGCACTGAAACAGGCCGAAGTAGAGCAGTTGTATTACGAAAACGGCCCACCAGCGCTCGTTACGCCGCCTGTAGCTACTCGTACGCAACCGTTTCGATCGGCCGAAACGCCCGTTTCTCGCCGGTCTGGTGAATCAGAACCAGCCCATGAGCCGGTAAAAAAGCCAGCAGATCGGAGTGCGGCCCGTCGGCGGCGTAGCTTAGTCCCCATTGCGGTGCTGGTAGGTACGTTGCTGCTCGCCAGCCTGGGTGCTTACTGGTTTTTCAATCGGAACGTACCTGGAACTGTGTCGCCCGCTAAACAAACAGCCGTAAAACAGGAAAATAATACCGATAACCCGGAACCGACGTTAACCGATGAACCGACAGAGACGCCAACGGCCACCGACACGGTAGCCAGTATCGGGCAACTGTCGGCCATTGCCAGGCGTGAGCGCGCCGAAGCAGCCCGCCGCCGGTTTGAGGAAGACGCCGCTACGGCAACCAAACAGCTTGAGGTTGAAACCTTTGGCGGAAAAAGTGGCCTGTTCGGAGGAATCACCGGGCTGAATGTGCAGTTGAGAAATCCGTCGTCGATCACTTTTTCATCCGTTGCCGTTCGGGTGAGGTACATCAAAGAGAGTGGCGATCTCTATAAATCAACCATCATGTATTTCAATCAACTCGGTCCTAACGCGACCATCGTTCGCAAAGCCCCCGACAGTCCACGTGGTACCCGGTTCAGTGCCGACGTGATGCGGGCCGACGCTGTAACTCCTGATAGTCTCGCTGCCACTAGCGCCCAAACCCACTGACCATCAATGCCAACAGTCAGTTTCAACACACACCTCCCCGATTACGAAGTGCTGGCCGAACTGGGCCGGGGCAATACACGGGTGCTGAAAGCCCGCCATGTACTCAGCGGCGACATCGTTGCCATCAAGCAATACGCCTTCGCCACTGATGCCGAGACTCTCCAGCGGTTTGAACGCGAATCGCAGATCATGACGCAGATCAACCACCCCAACGTGGTTAGGGTGCGCGACGTGCAGTTAGGGGCCGCGATGCCCTATGTGGTGATGGATTTTGTGGAAGGCGGCGATCTGCGCAGCCTGCTCCGGCAGGCAGGCCATCTGGACGTACCCACCACAATTCGGCTCGGGTTGCAGTTGACGGAAGCCTTCAGGGCCATGCATCCGCTGCACGTCATTCACCGCGATGTGAAGCCGGAAAACGTACTCTATCGCCGGTTGGTCAGTGGCGAACTTCACTTCCTGCTCACTGATTTCGGTATTGCCAAACTCCGCGCCGACGACACTACCCGCACCCGCACCGGGCAATCGCTGATGACCTACGAATACGCGGCCCCCGAACAGTTTGACAACCCGCGCCAGGTCGACGAAGCCGCTGACTACTATGCACTTGGAGTCGTTCTCTACGAATGCATCACTGGTCATGTTCCCTTTGTGCTGCATCACGAAAACGGCCTCGGTGGGTTCATGAACCAGGTCCTGACCGCGCCCATCCCCAGGCCCGTGCTCCCGTCTGGACAGCCGCTGCCACCCAGTCTGGGTACGTTACTGATGAGTCTCCTCACCCGCAACCCGACCGACCGCCTGCGTGATCCCGATCAGGTAGAATTACTGCTTGAACAGAGCCGGGTAGAGCAGTTGAAGGCCAACCGACTGGGGCAACCTGTACCCGTATCGTACGGCCAGACAACAGCGGGGCCAGTAGCGGCAACCGATGAATTTTCTTACGAAACCGACAACGTACCTGACCAGGAAGCGGGTCTAAGCCGGGCTACCTGGTGGGGCATTGAGGGCATTGTGGTAGCCATCGGGCTAGCCGCGGGTCTATACATGTATACCGATCGGGAAACACCGGCCGCCTCAACAACGCCAATCGATTCGACCATGCTGATGCAACCCGGTACGGTACAGATCGACGGCGATTCGACGCGGATGACTCCGGTCGAAGAAGCACCATCGGAAGAAACTACTGACGAGCAAACGGGCACCGAACCTGTTCAGCAAACCCCGGCCGACACCAGCGCACGACAGCAAGCCCCGGTCGATTCAACAGCGACCATGCCACCAGACAGCACAGAGTAAGCCCACTCCTTACCCGCCTCAACGTACCGACTGCCCCCATGAAATTACTTGCTTCAGAACGCGGATACTTACTGGTAGCAACGGCCTTGCTCCTGCTGCTCTTCACGCGGCTGTATGTGAACCGGCAGCCCTTGCTTAGTGCCGCTGAACAGGACTATACCGCCGGCCTTAAACTAAATCTACAACCGGGCCTCCGCGCAGAACCCCTACAACGACTACTCAGGCAGGGAAATTACCTCACCGACCCCCGCGATATTGACCTGATTACTGACTCGCTCCGGGCCAAACTAACGCAGAACGGCACGCCCGATAACCTGGGAGCTATTAATAAACGGACCTTTGCCATCCGAACGCCCGTACCCTGGCAAAGCCGGATTGGCGGTGCCGATTTTCAAAGCCGACTCCGTGCATCGCGCCAGCAGATCGGATTTGATTCGGTGCTGTACAACACCGAGTTGACCCGCCCCCGAACGTACCCAGCCCTGGTTGGGACCGGTGGCCTGCAACTGGCCGGTCAGATCGTCGATGCGTCGCCCGATGCCCGACCAATGGCCGACGTGCTGGTTCAGCTAAAGCAACATCGCCCCAACCGTGACCCGGCCAACGACGCACCTGAAGACGTCACCTACGCCCGCACCGGCGCCGATGGTCGGTTTGCGTTTGCCGGTCTGCAAGCCGACGGCGCCTACAGCGTGTTGCCCTTGAAGCCCGGCTTCGAATTTGGCAGTCGGCGGGGTTCGGCAACGCTCGCTCAGTCGGTCGACTACACGTTTACGGCCCGTCCGCACACCCTTCGGCTTATTGGTCCGCTGGCCTACGGTCAGTTGAAAAGCGACCACGCCCTGACGGTGCGTACGCCGGGCCAGTTCCGGCTGGCGTTCTGGCTCCAGGCCAGTCTGTTTCTGCTCGCGTTCTGGGCCGTTCACCTGGTCTGGACGATGCGCCGTTTTCAGCCCGATCCGCTCCTGTTACCCATTCTGATGCTACTGACGGGCATTTCCGTACTAACGCTGCTGGCTATTCAGGACCCGTTGCAGGATACGTTTTACGGCAGTCAGGCGGTGCTTGGCGTTGGGCTGGGACTGCTCGGGTTAACGATCGTTTCGCAACTCAACATCGGCAAATTTTACACCCGCTGGTGGTTTGATCCGCTGGCGAACTTCCGCCGAAAATCTACGTTTCGTCTTACCGGCTGGACCTGGCTCCTGCTCGCTTTCGGACTGGCGGGTCTCACGCTGGCGTTTGGCACCGGGCCGGAAGGTAGCGGCGTTCGGGTGAACCTGCGTGTTGGCGGCCTGCTCTTTCAACCCAGCGAACTGACCAAATACCTGATGCTGCTGTTTCTGGCGGGCTTTTTTGCGGCCAACGAAGAGCAACTCCGCACCCTGCCCGACCTGCGCTGGCGCTGGCGTGTCAGCATTGGCGTATTCCTCGGAACGGGCGTGCTGATGGGGCTATATCTGCTGTTGGGCGATATGGGTCCAGCACTGGTTATTGGCTTTACCTTTCTTCTTTTCTACACCATTGCCCGCCAAACCCTGGGCATCACTTTGTTTGCCGGCCTGATCTACGGACTGGCGTTATGGTTGCTCCCCGGCCTGCCCGCCACGCTCGTTGGGCTGGCTGGTGCCATCGGCCTGCTGGTCTGGAAAGGCCACGCCCGAACCGCCACTACCACCGGCTGGCTGGCCTTACTGGCCGAAGGCCCGGTATTGCTGGTACTGGTACTGGCGGCCTTCGCCTTCGGTGATCAGATTCCCGTTGTTGGCGACCGGCTGGCCGATCGTAAAGCCATGTGGCTCAGCCCCTGGAATAACGACGTCTATGGCGGCGACCACCTGGCCCATAGCTTCTGGACCCTCGCCACCGGCGGCTGGACCGGGCAGGGGTTGGGCAAAGGATTCGCCACGGCAATGCCCGCTGCCCATACCGACATGATTCTGCCCAGTTTAACCGAAGAACTGGGCTGGGTGGGCCTGGTGTCGGTTTGCCTGTTACTGTTTATGCTGCTGCATCGAATTCTACTGCATGCGCGGCGGTCGGGGCAGCCGTTCAGCTTTTACCTCTGCGCAGGTATTGCGCTGGCTACCGGTGTTCAGTTCCTGCTCATTGCGGGCGGTTCGCTCGGGCTGGTGCCGCTGACAGGCATATCCGTACCTTTTCTGAGTTACGGAAACGTGTCGCTCATTATCAACATGACGGCTATGGGCGTGGTTTTCTCTATCGCCAGCCACCCCGGTGAGGCCGTGCAGCATACGTACCTGGATAAACACTACGACCCCGTTCTGGCCACCGGGATCGCTGGATTTCTCATCGGCTCACTGGTGCTGGTGGGTCGCGCCGGTGAGGTTTCGCTCCTTAACTGGACCGACTATATTGTCCGGCCCAGCCGCGTGCTCAGCCGCGACGGCCTGCCCGTGTACAGCTACAATCCACGCATCAACCGCATCACCGACGCCCTCGCCGCAGGTACGTTGTATGACCGCGCCGGACGTATACTGGCCACCAGTTCCCCCGATTCGGTCCGTCGGAACGCACCGCAACTACGACAGGCAGGACTTGAGCCAAATGCACTCAACAAACTGACAACGAAACGAGTACACCGGTTTTATCCGTTTGGCGAACAACTCTTTTACATGGTTGGTGATGCCAATACGCGTTTGTTCTGGGGCCAGCAAAACGGGTATTTCGCCGAAGCGGCACACCTCAGTGACCTGCGCGGTTTCGATAATCACCCCCGCCAGAATACGCTGCTGACCACCCGCTACCGGGCCGACCGGTTTACGCCCGCCATTGACCGCGCCCTGACGCTTCCCCTCTACGACTACCGCGAACTGGCACCAGCCGTACGCTCCGGTGTGGATGGGCGCGTGGTGGAAGAACACAAAAACCGGAACCGCGATCTGCACCTGAGCATCGACGCCGCCCTACAGGTGTCTATCCAGAAAGCACTGGCCCAGTCCGATTATGCCGACAAACGCCTGTCGGTCGCGGTGCTTGATGCGGCCACGGGTGAACTGCTGGCGTCGGCGATGCACCCCCTGCCAAACCTGCAACGCCCCGACGAACTGGCCCTCCCCGACCGCGAACGGATGAAACTCCCTTACCTGACCACCGAGCGCGACCCGGCTTTAACATACCCAACCGCCCCCGGCTCAACGGCCAAGATCATGACCGCTACCGCCGCACTGAACAAACTGGGCATGGCAGCCGCCGAGGTCACGTTCCCGATCAGTTGCGGCGAAATTATCCGGCGGGGCAAAACCGAGAGCGAACCCTGCGGTGGGCGGGTCGATATGCGCCAGGCCATTGTTCGGTCCAGCAATGTGTATTTCATTCGCATTGCCAATGAATATTCGCTTGATAATGAGATGGCTAAGCTGTATCTGGCCACTGGTATGAACGTCGATTACGTGGGTGGCTACTCGTTTGCCGATACCCGCACGGCCACCGACGAAGCGCGCATTTTGAAACACTGGCACGATTCCTCGTTCGTTGTCCGGCGCAATCTGTACAAGAGCCTGATCTACCCCCGCCGGTACCGGAGCGAATTTTCGGGGCTGGCCTGGGGACAGGGTCAACTCACCACCACCCCCGCTGGACTGGCCCGCATGGCGGGTGCCGTAGCCAATGGTGGCGTGATGCAACCGTCGCGGTACGTGCTGAAACGGGGCGGCAAGGCTGTGCCTGTTGCCGCTGGTGTGGCCTTGACCCAGAAACCCGCCGCCGATCTCCTTCGCGACTTCATGATCGAGCAATCGAATCCGGGCGGGCGGGCGAAAATCAGCATCAGCAAAGTGGCGGGTAAAACCGGCACGCCCGAACGGATCGTTATGGGGGAGAAACAGAACGATGGCTGGTACGTCTTCTTCGCCCCAACGCCCAACGGCCGCTCACATACGGTCACCTGCGTCCGCATCGAACTAGGCGAATCCTCCGCCGACGCCGTTAAATTAGCCAACACCCTCATCGCCCCCATCTTAAAAGAAAGAGGCTACCTGGGAAGCTTTTGACAGTTAATGGTTATCAATGAACAATTATCAATGGGTTATTCTCCAAACAATGGCTTTCATCGACAACTTAAAGCAGCTTTTCGGACTGGGAACGTACCCAGCCGATGCCCAGCCACCCGCACCGGTAACGAACGTACCTGCGCCCAACCCGTCGGGGATGCCAACAACACCCCGCCAGCGCGAGCAGTTGTATCGGTTCATGGTGGAAAAACTGGCCGCTTACTCCAACGAAAAAGACGGGCTGCCCACGGGCCTGAAACTCTGGGTACGTTGCGCTGATACGGCCGAAGAAGACCGGATGTCCGTGGCGCTCTATGCCACCCAACCGGGGCATTTCCAGGACGAACTGAGCCGCCACCTCGCCGATCAGTATATTAAGCTCGCCCCTAACTGGACATTTAGCTGGCAGTTCGTTCGCGATGAACTGCCTGCCAACTGCACCTATCAGAAGGGTAATCTCGGGCTGGAAGTGATTCGTCCATCCACGAGCAAACCGCTTCAGATCCGTATCCGAACGCTTACGGGTCAGACCACGCAAACCATTTATGTGCTCGATCCGGCGCAGCAAACCGAGTTTCGTATTGGTCGGGGTCGCACCGTCGAAACAGCATCGGGGCGCGTCAGAACCAACGATATTGCTTTTTTTGATTCGGGCGAACCCGGTTTCGACGCTACACGTGGCGAACCGAACCAGAGCGTCAGCCGACAGCATGCGACGATCCGCTACGACGCCGAAGCCCGCCGGTATCGACTCATGGCCGATGCGGGTGGCCTGCCTGCCAATGGCAACAAAACCAAAATCCTCCGCGCCGACGACACCGTTGAACGCGCCGACCTACCCGGCGTTGGCTATACGCTATCACCCGGCGACCAGATCGAGTTGGGCGGTGAAGCGAAACTGCTGCTGGAAGCCATTTAACTTTCACTGGCCCCTTCTATTGCTAACCCCAGGCAACGGTTGTACTGATCGCCTACTTTTAAATCGTTTAACGAACATGACAGACGATTACCTGACCAGTGTCCAAAAGCAATTCGCTTATTACAAACTGCTTGGCGAAAAGACGATCGACCAACTGACCGATGAGCAACTGTTCTGGCAATACAATTCAGAAAGCAACAGCATTGCCATCATCGTCAAGCATCTCAGGGGCAATATGTTATCCCGGTGGACCGACTTTTTAACCACTGATGGCGAAAAAGAATGGCGCAGCCGGGAAAGTGAGTTTGAGCCCACGATTAACACGCGCGAGGAGCTTATGGCCAATTGGAACGAAGGGTGGGAATGCCTGTTTTCGGCCCTCCGGCTCCTGACACCCGGCGACCTGCAACGCGAGATTTTCATCCGTAATCAGGGGCATACCATTACCGAAGCTATCAATCGACAACTCGCGCATTACCCGTACCATGTTGGTCAGATCGTATTCATTGGCAAAATGGCTCGTGATACCGACTGGACGTCACTCTCAATTCCGAAAGGAAAATCAGCCAGCTACAACGCCGAAAAATTCATAAAGCCGAAACAGAAAGCTCACTTTACGGATGAGTTTTTAACCGAAAAGCCGGACTGACACATCATTGAATAGCTACGCTCCGTGCCCGCTTCCGCTATCTTTGCGCCACCATGCGCGATGCCCTTAACCAGTTCGATACCGCTTTATTCCTCTTTCTAAACGGCCATTACACACCCTGGCTCGACCCAGTCATGGTGCTGTTTACCGAGCGAAATACCTGGATTCCCTTTTACGTCCTGCTGGTAATCTGGCTAGGCTGGCGTTTCGGCTGGCGGGCTGTGGCGCTGGTCCTTACGTTGGCCATTGCCGTGGCGGCGAGTGATCAGGTGTGCTCGTCTGTACTTAAGCCACTCACGCTTCGGTTCCGGCCCTGCCATGAAGCGGCGCTGCAACCGCTGATTCACCCTGTGTTGCCCTGCGGCGGGTTGTTTGGCTTTGCCTCGTCTCACGCCGCCAACACCTTTGCTCTTGCCATGAGCCTGTGGCTGCTGTTTGGGCAACGCTACAAACAGGTAGGTTGGCTGTTTCTATGGGCGATTGTCGTTTCCTACAGCCGCATCTACGTTGGTGCGCATTACCCACTCGATGTGCTGGCGGGCGCAGGCATAGGCACGTTGGCGGCAACGGGTGCTGTATCTTTGTATCACAAACTGGCGGGTGCTGCATTCCCGTTTCGCCACTAACCTCACCGAATCATGTCGTTCGTTTCGCTTCATATTCGCTACCAATCGGCTGGCATGATTCCGGCCCCTTACACCCATTTCTACGAATTAACCGCCCGCCCCGCCGGTATGAGCGGCCTACAGGTCGACTTCGCCATCACATATACCGACCGCGAGGACCTTGACGAAGAAGACATTACGGGTGAAGGATTTACCATGAATGACAACTTTGCGTGGTCGGGACAGCTTGGCACCGCCTGGTTGCCGGTCATTCACAACGTTGTGTCAACGACCAAACTTGGCCCATTCGACGAGTCAACACTGGATGAGGATGACGATTTTCTGGAAGTAACGATCGACTCAGGTTATGATGACCCTGAAGTTGGCACACCAGTTAATGTCGACGTATTCATGTATTCAGTTCAGGAACTGATTCAGGCCATTTATGAGGCGGGTGGTAAAGAAAAGCCTTTTGAACTGAGCTACCTCAGCTTCCAGCGGAGCGGCGACGCGGAGGTACACCTACAGGCCCAGTTCGCAACCAGGGTTGTGAAACTGATTACGATCCAAAACCGGGAAGAGCAGCATCGGACGCTGCCCTGGGAGCAACTTCGGACGTTGATGAGCACGATTTTTGCCCACGATTTCATCCCCGGCGAAGGCACTGCCAAACCACCGAAACGCGACGGTCATTACCTCGATATTGGTGGCGACGAATGGTACGATATCGGCCAGTTTGATGATGTCCATGAAGCCCTAACCGACCTACTGGAGTAATGTTGGTACTGGCTGGGTACGTTACTGAACCCGTAGCCAGCAGCCGGAACGTACCTGGCCACCGCGAAACGACCGGGTGATTTTCTCGGTTAAACCAGCCTGCCGCAGGGCGTCGGGCCAATTAGTCCACTCTCGGACAACAATGTTGGCGGTAACGTTGAAGAATCGCAGCATCAGCCACATATATCCCCGTTGCCAGTAAGTTTGGGGACGGTCAAAATCCGTCACAACAAGCTGCCCATCCGCGTTGAGGTGGCGTAATAACCGAGGCAGCATACGTACCTGAAGCGTATCGGCGGGGTAAAGGTCCAGCACAAACGGAAGCAGAATAACGTCAAACTTCTCCTTCGCTGACAGATCGGCTTCAGTACCAACTATAAACGTAATGGTTGCTGTTGGCTGGGTACGTTGCCTGGCCCGCTGAAGCATGGCCGTTGACGCCTCTATGTATGTGATATGGATAGGCTGCCGGGCCAGCAGATACGGTAGCGTTGCCCCTGTTCCGCCGCCAAGCACCAGCACGCGACTCCCCGGACGTACCTGATCAATGCCCCATTCCTGCGCCCGAATCAGGGATTGCCCAAACGCTAACCGAGCCAGTATATCATAGAAGGGAGCAACCGGATCGAACGTCATTAGCGCGAAAACGTACCTGAAAAGAGGGAATCGTTAAAAGAATCTATAGCACTATACCTGAAAACGAAGGGCTGACCTACGAACTAGTTGCACTATTCCAATAAGACTGAATCTTTTTAAAAGTCAATTTTGTTTCATGGTCGTTAGTGGGCGTTGTGCTATTAAAGCATATACGCCTTATTGTCAACCAACTATCGAATACATGCAAGCCATTCGCACAAATTTTAATCAGAAGTATTCAATCGGACAACATCGTCCATTTTGGACAAATGTAAGACTGATCGTAACACCATTTATCAATACCAACGCGGATGCGTTTGAGGCCATGACCCGGATGGGCCAACCGTTTGGTGGCAACGTCACGAGCCGGTAGCAACCGTTTAGCGTTTCCCCAACTCAATCACCTGCATGTCGCTGATTCGGCCGACATCGAGCGTAAAGCGCAGGCAGGTACGTTGTAGATGAAAGCCTGTTTTTCCGGCCGCACCGGGATTTAGATATAGCATGTTGGCCAGCTTCGGATCACGCACGACCTTTAGAATGTGGGAATGCCCACAGATGAACAGATCAGGTGTGTTGATCTGAAGCTCAGGCCGAACCGTCGGATTGTAGCGCGGTGGTGATCCGCCGATGTGCGTCATCCATACAGAAAATCCTTCCAGATCGAAACGCAGGTTGGCAGGATAATCGCGCTCCGAATCAATATTACCGCTGATGATGCGCAACGGCCGAAAATCGGCCAGTTGCCGGGCCACATCAGGTGCGCCTACGTCGCCTGCATGCCATACCTCATCGCAGTCGGCGAAGTGGGTAAATACCGTAGGGTCGAGGTAACTATGGGTGTCGGAAATAAGCCCGATTCGAGTCATGGAAAAAAAGGTTGCCGGTTGCCGTTTACTGTTGCGCTGCTAACGTACTTGACTCTGGCTTAGCAGCGCAATAGTAAACGGCAAACTTATTTCAAAATTTCCTCTTTCATTTCGGTCCGCATCCGTTTCTTATCGAGTTTACCGACGCTGGTTTTCGGGATTTCCAGTACGAAGATGATGCGATCAGGTACGTACCATTTGTTCAGTTCACCCTTGTCGACCCGCGCTTGCAGGGCCGCTTTTATCATGTCGGGGCGGAGCTTATCTTTATAATCGGATTTGGGCACAATGATGGCGTGCGGCCGCTCGCCCCACTTCTCGTCGGGCAGCCCGATCACGGCCACTTCGGCCACTCCTTCTATTTGAGAAAGCAGGTCTTCGATTTCCAGCGACGACACCCATTCACCACCCGTCTTGATCACGTCCTTGGTTCGGTCGGCAATATGCACCCAGTTGTCGGGGGTGATGCTGGCTACATCGCCCGTGTGAAGCCAGCCATACCGCCACAGTTCACTGCCGCGTTCGGGTTCCTGCCAGTACCCCTGCGTTAGCCAGGGGCCACGGGCTACCACTTCGCCCACGGCTTCGCCATCATGCGGCATAAAATTGCCAAGCTCGTCCATCAGGCGCATCTCGATGAAAGGGGCAATTCGGCCGGCCTGCGTCAGCAGCGGCACCTGCTCGTCGATGGGTAAAACGCGCTCGGTGTCATTCAGGTACGTTACCGCCATGATGGGGGCCGTTTCTGACATGCCATATCCCTGATACACCCGGATGCCCATTTTCATAGCCGCCGACGCCAGCCCTTTGGTCAGCGCAGAACCACCAATGATGACTTTCCAGCGGCTCAACTGCTCGCGGAACTGCACGACCGCCGGGCTGCTCACCAGCATGTTCAGAATGGTCGGTACGCAGTGCGAAAACGTAACGCCTTCTGTCAGAATCAGTTTCAAAAGCATTTCCGGTTCGTATTTACCAGGATATACCTGTCTAGCCGACAGCATGGTAGCTAAATAGGGAAATCCCCAGGCGTGTACGTGGAACATAGGCGTGATGGGCATATACACATCCGTATTCGACTGGAACGACGCGGCCTGATAGCCACACACATACGTGCATAAGCCCATAGTGTGCATGAATAGCTGCCGGTGCGAGAAGTACACGCCTTTTGGATGGCCCGTTGTGCCGGTCGTGTAGAACGTGGTGGCCAGCGCGTTTTCGTCGAAATCGGGAAAGTCGAACGTGATTGACGCAGCCGCGAGTAGGGTTTCGTACTCGCCCGCCGTATTGTCGGGGGCTGTGTAACGAGCGGTGTCGACCTGTTTTGTGGTCGCGTTATACACGGCGTCGCTCAGCACAATAATGGTCTTAACCGTGGTCAGTTGCGATCGAATTCCATCGAGCAGCGGCAAAAAATCTTCATGAACCAGTACCACTTTATCAACGGCATGATTCATCGTGTACAGAATCTGGAAGGGAGACAACCGCACGTTGATCGTATGCAACACGGCCCCCAGACAGGGAACAGCAAAGAAAGCCTCCAGATACCGGTGGCTGTCCCAATCCATTACGGCGACGGTATCGCCAGCCTCCACTCCCAGATCGGTCAACACATTGGCCAGTTGCTGCACCCGCTCATTGAACGTTGTGTAGGTCATCCTGAACAGGTTGCGATAGACGATCTCCCGGTTCGGCTCGTATCGGTTCGATTGATGAAGGAGATTCTTGATCAGCATGGGTGGTTCATAGGCCGACGCAACCCGGGGAATCAGACGAACAGGCATAGATAAAGGGAATTTTACGTATAAGAAAACTGCAATAGCATGCGCTAAGCAGTGGAAAACGAAAGTAGCTCATTTTTCTTGACCTATAAAAAAGTCGCCAAAATATAGCATTATTCCAACCATTAATAAACAATCGCCTTCTCATCTACTTTCAATTGGCGACACCAATAAACCGCCTGATAGGAAATATCGACATACAATAAGTTATTCTGATTGAGCAATTGTTGGCACACTAATTATTGCCTGTAGACGTGTAGAATACTATCCACAAAAACGGGAATCCGGCGGGACTATAGTACAGTCACAATCACTTGGCATGGTGTTTTATGATGCCTCTGTAACGGTGTTAGGCCAAGCCATTCAAGCGGACTTCGGCGGCGGTTTTCAGATCTGCGCTCAGCAAAACAAGGATAGATTTTACCAGGCGGGGACTTCAACTTTAACGCCGACATAGGCTACCAGTCGGGAGTTTCCCGGTCATCGCACAACCTATCGTTGTTAGGAAAGACGCCTCTACTTCCTGTATACAGCGTATGACCCTGTCACTCTACAATCTGGTTAAAGTACAAATTCCGTAGTCGCGAAGTATAGGCACAACGGCTTATCTGCGAACAGATCCGGTTCAGCGTCTGTGAACTCCCTGACCATGACCTCTAGTGAATAAATTGCCTGATACCTATTTTCGAGCCCATAGCTCACCAGCTCTTAACCAATTGAAATACAAAGAAATAATTAAAAAAATTAGTAGATAAAAAACCAAGGTAGTAGACTGAAGATGAACCAAAACGATAAATTTCTTTCAGTTACCAGCTTGATAGGGGCAACCAAAGGAAGTTTATCATCCTGAAGTAAAGCTACTCTCATTCCTGTATTTGTATATATGTCATATAACTATATTACTAATCAGATAACTTATTTCTTCTTAATTCGCTCCTCTACCAGCCTTACAGAAGGCTAAGTGCCTATATACAAACCAGTTAATCCAGTACTTAAGTAGATATTAAGAATTTAAACACACTATTTCTTGCATTTGAACAAATTTACTAGTATAGAAATCTACAGAACAGGCCTATTCCGTATGTTACAGCATTAAATCCGGCTTAAGGCCTGGCCTTATATTTGAGTATTAACAGAAGTGCACATATTCATTAACTCAACCATCTCACGCTTACATTTATTCAACCACAACATGAAAAGCTCTCCATTCTCTATTGCGGGTGCTGCACTGGCAGCTTTATGTATCATCGGCTGTTCAACGGATCAGCAACAAGACCAGTTAAGTCCCAAACATAGCGGCCAGCCTCTGGAAATGGCTTTTCCCAACCAGACCGGCACCCTCCAGACCGGCACCTACCTGGGCCAACCCATCACCTATCGAATGGTCAATGGAGAGGCCGTTTATCAGGGTGACATCATGCTGTCGGCCGATCAACTGGGCGATGCCGACCACGCCACTCAGGGCGCGGGCCGCACCCTGAAGAGCCTGCGCTGGCCCAGCAAAATCGTTTACTACACCGTTGATCCAACGCTGCCTTATCCCCAGCGGGTCACCGAGGCCATCGCCCACTGGGAAGCCAATACCGCCATCCGTTTTGTGCAGCGCACCACCCAGTTGAGCTATGTTACCTTCAAACCCGGTGGTGGTTGCTCGTCGTACATTGGCCGGGTGGGTGGCCAGCAGTTCATCACCCTGGCCGACTGGTGCACGACGGGGAATACGATTCACGAAATTGGGCATACAGTGGGCCTGTACCATGAACATAGCCGGGCCGACCGGGACAATTCCGTCACGGTGCTGACCCAGAATATTCAGCCCGGTTTTGAGAGTGACTTCCAGACATATGTGCAGCAGAACAAGGATGGGTTTGATCAGCCGGGTGGATTTGACTTCGGCTCCATCATGCTGTATCATTCCTGGAGCTTCTCGGTCAACGGGCAACCCACGCTGGTGAAGAAAGACGGCTCGACCTTCGATGCGCAGCGCACGGCTCTCTCGCCCCTCGATCTGGCTACGGTGCAAACGATGTACCCCTAGATAGGTAGGTTCAACAGTCAATGGCTGAAGTCCAATGTCTGAAGTTGTCGGCGGGTGAACCGTCCGGGCAAGTTTAGACGTTGGACTTTAGACTTTGGACTTTTCTGTATGCCTGTTTCCGATTCAGTTGCCCCTCACGATCCGTACGCCTCGCTGCGTATTCCCGATTTCCTCTACTACATTCTCAATTCGTTTTTTTTCACGATCACCTTACTCATTCAGGAGGTGATTCTGGGGTACGAACTATACAAAATCACCCACGATCCGCTGGCACTTGGGCTGGTGGGGTTGGCCGAAGCGATTCCGTTCATTATTCTGTCGTTATTTGGCGGGCACCTGGCCGACCGGCGCGATAAAAAGCGCATCCTGCAACTCAGCCTCATCGTGATTATGCTGGGGTCGGTTATTTTATACGCGGCCTTCCAGCCGTCGGTTGTCAGTCAATTCTCGCAGACGGCGCGCCTGGCCGTTATTTATGGCGTTTTGATGCTGATTGGCACAGCACGCGGTTTTTATTCCCCCGCCAGTTCATCGCTGAAACCATTCCTGGTTCCCCGCGAACTGTACGCTAATTCCTCGACCTGGAGCAGTTCATTCTGGCAGGCCGGTGCCATTGTTGGGCCGGGTGTGGCTGGGTTGCTTTACGCCGCCATTGGGTTTGAGAACACGTTGCTGACCGCCATCTTTCTGTATGTTCTCTGCTTCATTTTCCTGTCACTGATTAAGCGGCACCCCGTTGTTGCCACGCATTCGGTTACGGACGTGGGCTTCTGGAGCAGCCTGCGCGAAGGCTTCGCCTTTGTTTTCAGCAATCGTATTGTGCTGTATGCTATTTCATTAGACCTTTTTTCGGTGCTGTTTGGTGGTGTGGTGGCCATTTTGCCCATCTTCGCCGAAGACATACTCAAGGTAGGGGCCGAAGGGTTGGGTGCCTTGCGGGCGGCTCCATCGGTGGGCGCGGTGGTCACGATGCTGGCGATGGCAAAATACCCGCCCACGCACAATGCCTGGCGCAATATGTTACTGGCGGTGGCTGCATTTGGCGTAGTCACAATCGTTTTCGCCCTGTCTACAAATTTCTACCTCTCGCTCATGATGCTGGCGCTCACGGGTGCCTTCGACAGCGTCAGTGTGATCATCCGCCAGACGATCATGCAGATTTTTCCGCCCGATCACCTGCGCGGTCGGGTAGCGGCCGTAAATGGCATTTTCGTTAGTTCGTCGAATGAAATCGGGGCGTTTGAATCGGGCGTAGCGGCTCGGGTACTGGGCACGGTCCGGTCGGTGCTGGCGGGTGGCGTGGTCACCGTGCTGGTAGTCAGCTACATCTACACCCGTTCGAGAGACCTGTTCAAAGTAAGGCTGAGTTAAAGGATTGAGGCATGCTTCGCTCAGGTACGTTGTATGAATCAACCAGCTCCTGCTTACCAGTCACTCTTAATTGTGATCGTACTCTGTGAGTACTTTCTTCACATCAGCCCACGTTTTCAGCTTCCCGGATTGCTTATTAAGCACCGCGGTGAATGCCTCACGCTGGTCGGCCGGGAAAGCAGCCAGTACGGATGATTTCGATGGGGTTACCGATGTTATCTCCTTGGCAACTACCAGGTAAGATTGCTCCCGTTGCACAAAGCGTTTCTTGCCAAAATCAGCACTCATCGGGTCTTCATCTTTTTTAATAACCGAGATGATCGAACGTATCAAGGTCGCTTTTTTGCTTTCATATACTACATGGCAGTACAATGGCTTAGCCAGTTCCCCTTTCCCCGAATATCCGGTTCGGAAAAGAAGCGTGTCGCCTTCATTCACCACCATCCTGAATTCGTTCACTGGTGTGGTCATCCGAAGTACTTTCGACTTTTCGAGGTATTCCAGTTGGCCAGCTTCTGTGTTATAACGCGCTTTGAGTTTCTGGGGGGTTGTTCCGCCGACAGTGACGTAGCCTGTAGCAAATCCTTTTTCTGGAATGAACGGCGAACCGCTTACGTCGTTATAGCCGATCTGAAACGGATCGTAGATGGTTATTGACGTATACGTACCTGAGTTATTTGTAACCGCCTGTGCCACCGATAGGTTGGCAGCTAGCAACGCGAAGGAAAGTAAGCTATATTTCATATGGAGGAGTGAACGGCACTGCGCCTGACGGTTACGAAGCGCCTCAAATATAGGTAGTTCCGCGCAGTCTGGTTCGTCCACTCCCCTGCTTTTAGCCTTCCAGGTACGTTACATTATGGTCACTCAGGAAGCGTTTGATCACGTCGACGTGGATGCAGGCGCCCACGTTCAGGAACGGGTAATTGGAGACGCGCGCTTTCCGGCCATTCACCATCACGTCACGCCCCTCGATATCGAAGCCCAGGTGCAGGTGGCGCGTTTCGGCCTGCATGCCATATACCAGGCCATTTATGTCGAACAACGGGCCGCCGCTTTGCCCGCGCAGACCGGGCGTACTGAGTTCGATGCCGGTTACATTGGTGCCATTATCAGACAGAAGTCGGGTAATGATGCCATCGATCGGAAACTTGGGCGTCGTATCACGACCTTCAGCAATCCACTCGATATCGTCTTTATCCGTGTTGTACCAATAGTTTGTAAACTCAGGAAACGGATAGCCAAGCCGACAGAGCGATCTTCCCGGCCGGGCCCGGCTGCTGTCACGCAAAAAGGTGGCGTGGCTTTTATATAAGGTTCGGTTATAGCCAATGAAGCGAATCAGGGCCAGATCCTGCGTAGGATGCAGGTCAACTTTGAGTTCCGTAAACTGATCGACGCAGTTCATGAACATATTACGTACCCGGATCACGGTTTCGCTTTTGAACCCATATTTTTCTTCCATCTTTTGCAGCAGGTGCGCGTAATTTTTATCCCGTTGATACTGTCTTATTTCGGCCCGAAAGGCGTTGAACTGACCATAGATAGAATCAGACTGGACAATCAGTTCGGCCACGTGTTTACACGTAATAGCACAGGCTTTGTCATTGACAAAGAAGAGTGTTGCCGAGCCGGGGATAACTTCATTATGGCCATACAGCCGGATAATCGAATGAATGGGGCGGGTAAATGGATCGACGATGTCAATCGCGTCAGCAAACATAGTAGGCGGTCTAGCCAGCAAAAGTAGCTTTGTAGCGGGGCAAAATCGTGCATGAAGATGCAAAATCTTGCGCCTCTACACCGGAGCCTACATTAGACTACCGGCTGTTAAATCTTCGTGACCACAACGTCGATGCGGCGATTTTTCTGGCGCCCTTCCTCCGTATCATTAGTAGCGGTGGGTTTTTCAGCGCCAAACCCCTGAGTGGTAATTCGATTGGCTGCCACACCGGCCGACGTCAGCACGTCCCGAACCGTGTTGGCCCGGTCGAGCGAAAGTTTCTTGTTAGCAACGGCATCCCCCGTATTATCGGTATGGCCCTGAATGTTGATCTGCAACGAGGGATACGCATTCATAATCTCGATGAGATCGTTGACGTTGGGTTTCGATTCGTTGGTAATCTTCGTCGAATTGGTCTCGAACGTCAGGTTTTCAAACGTGAATGTTCGGGGTAATGGCCGCGTTTTTCCGGCCAGGAATTGAGCCAGGTTCGCGTTGAACGTATTGGATGCTACCCTGATCCGACGACCACCGGGCAGGTCCATCTGTCGTTTTTCTTCCGCATCGGCCGCCGCAGCCCCGGCTGGCCCACCTGGAATCGAGCCCGTGGGTGATCCGTTCGATTTGGCGGCGTTGGCCCGTGAAACAGCCGACGTATCTTCCCGACTATCGGGTTCAGAGCGAGCTGTCGTATCTGTATATACGCCATCGACGCCTGTCTGCGGCTGACGGCATTTCTGAATAATCAGAAACAGAATTAGTGCACCCACGGCGATCATCGCCCACCGCAACCAGTTTACGTTTTCCCGTTCCCGTTCAACCAGCGGGCTTTTTGGAATATCGGGGTTTACCGGCGTGCTCATGAAGGTGGTCACATGTTGCCCGTCGCCGGTTGCGGGGCCTCCTAATTTATCGAAGCCAAGCGACGTGGCGAAAGCAGCCAACCCGGCGGGTATACCAGCCCGGATGTCGGCAACCTGCCCGCCTACCAGCGTACTCAGGTTAACGCCAGTCAGCCCATTTTCGAGCGATTGCCGACCCAGCACACCTTCCAGCACCGCACCAACCAGATCCATCAGGCTCAAGGCCGACGTACGGTTGATTTGGCTATGCCGGGCAATCTCGCGGGCTACCGCATCGACACGCGCAGGCAGTATGCGTTCAATGAAGGTACTGCCCGTCGAAACGGCATCATGCATTTCGGCTCCTGTGTCGCTCACCTGTGCAATATCGAGGGGCGTACCAGTTTTTGTATACTTGGAATGACGGAGAAAGTCGACGATCTCGTCAGCATCAGTAATAGTGTGGGTACGTTGGGCAAGGCCACCCAGTACTACCGGAATAATTGCCTTGATGGCATTGCCTGTTTTAGCAGGCGACTCGCCAATCCGTTGACCCAACTGGTCGATTACCGAGGGTGTGAACTGATCGGATAAATAGGTAAGCAGATTAACAGCCATAGTTCAGAACGAAGAGTACATCAGGCTATCAACTGTGTGGTAAGGGGGAATGTTTTTAGGGGTAAGGTTCAATGTCTACCGTCTAAAGTTCAAAGGCGCTGCTCATTAACCTGATTGGTAATGAGCAGCGCCTTTGAACTTTAGACGGTAGACATTGAACTTCAAGTCAACGTTTACTTTTTATCCACCGCGTGGCCGCCGAACTCGTTTCGGAGGGCGGCTACTACTTTACCCGAGAAGGTGTCTTCCTGCAACGACCGGTACCGCATCAGCACCGACATGGCAATAACGGGTGTAGGTACGCCCATATCAAGAGCCGTTTCCAGCGTCCACTTGCCTTCGCCCGATGAGTGCATCCGTCCCAGAATGCTGTCTAGTTTGGCATCTTTCGAAAACGCATTTTCGGCCAGTTCCATCAGCCAGCTACGGATAACCGACCCGTTGTTCCACATCTTGGCAACAGCCTGATAATCATATGGGAATGGGCTTTTTTCCAGCACCTCAAACCCCTCGGCTATCGACTGCATCATGCCATACTCGATACCGTTGTGGACCATCTTGGTGAAGTGCCCACTACCTGCCGGACCGGTGTAGAGATAACCGTTTTCAACCGACATATCCTGGAACAGTTGGTCGATGTATGAAACCACATCGGGATCGCCCCCCACCATCGTGCAGGCACCGTTCAGGGCACCTTCCATCCCACCGCTCGTTCCACAGTCTACGTAATTAATGCCTTTTTCTTTCAGCATGGCGTAGCGCCGGAGCGTATCCTTATAGTGCGAATTACCGCCGTCGATCAGGATATCTCCCTCTTTGATCAGTGGTAACAGTTGGTCGATTACGCGGTCGATCAGTGGGCCGGCCGGAATCATCAACCATACTATACGGCGCCCTTCCAGCGCATTGCACAGGTCCGGCAGGGTCAACACGCCCTGAGCGCCTTCGCCCTTTATGTCGTTCACCAACGCCTCGTTGATGTCGTAACCAATTACTTCGTGTTTATGGCGCAGCAGGTTGAGCACCATGTTAAAGCCCATTTTACCAAGGCCAACAAATCCAATTTGCATAAAACAGACGGAGAGTGGAATGAAACTAAATGCCGGAAACCGCCCCGGAAAGCTGCGTAATGTTACGCATAGCCCGGCATTTATCCCACGGTAGCCGTTGGAATCTGCCCGTAAGGCTCATTAGACAATACCGTTTGCAAGACAAAATCAGCTACTTCGATCGGTTGATCGCGTAGCACGCGTGCGTCGAAAAATGCCCAAAGCATGTCATCAGAGGGGTCGTAAAACTGATGCAGACGGGCCAGATCCTGGATACTTGCTTTCAGCGAAGAAGCCGCAGGTTGTTGGTTCTGTTGGGTAAACATGGTTTATGATTTAGAAGGTAGCAGGTCAATAACCTGTTCATAGTGAGAAGGTTTATTAAAATTGGCTAATCAATAAATTTGGCAAACGGCACGATTGGCAGCCTCCTTTCGGCAGCAGCTTATAGACTGGCCTACGGCAGCCGATCACTGGAAATCTGCTGGCCAGGCTTGTACTGGATGGAAACTGCACTTCTTTTGCGTTGAAAAATAAACGAATCATGATTAACTCCTCAATCCGACTTGCTTACCTGCTTATAGCCGCTGGCCTTCTTTTTGGCATCAGCCAGAACACAGTAGCAAAACCTAAGCCAAAAAAACTGGTAAAAGTCTGGGAGTCAGACTCTACCCTACGCGTTCCCGAATCCGTACTTTTCGACCCCTCTACCGACATCGTTTACGTGGCCAACATTGACGGCAAGTCCGATGAACTCGACGGCAATGGCTTCATCAGCCAGATGACCACCGATGGCAAGATCACCAACCTACGCTGGGCAACCGGCCTTAATGCCCCCAAAGGCATGGGGCTACATCAGGGCAAGCTCTATGTAACAGACGTGTACCGACTGGTTGAGATTAACACCACTACCGGGCAGGTTGAGAAAACGTATGATGCGGTAGACCCGAAAAATGCGTTCCTGAATGACGTAACGGTGGCTAAAGACGGCACCGTTTATGTATCGGATAGCCGATTTGATAAAATCTACCGCCTCAAAAATGGCAATTGGGAGGTGCTTATGTCGGGCGAGCAACTCAACAAGCCAAATGGTTTGCTAGCCGAAGGAACAAAATCAATCCTCGTCGGAAGCACGAAAATAGGTGCCCTGCGCCGGGTCGATTTAGACACCAAAGAAATGACCACCCTTGCCGATGGAATGGCAGCCACCGACGGCATTGTGAGCGACGGCAAATCAGGCCACTTTGTATCAGACTGGAATGGACAGGTATTTTTCGTGGACAAGGACGGGCAAAAACAGAGTCTGCTCGATACCCGAACCAGCAAAACCAACTCAGCAGACATAACCTATATCAAAAAGGGGAAGCTGTTGCTCGTTCCTACGTTTCTTAAAAATACCGTCGTAGCCTACCGCGTCGACTAAGCGCAGGACTATACTGATTGGCATAAACCCGGTTTGCGCTTTGCAGACCGGGTTTTTTGTTAGTCATCGGCAGACAGTTCAGCCGAGAGGCCAATGAATTTCTCAACTTTTTTGGTGGGACCATGCAACGTACCGCTCCCCTTCGCTCATCTATTGGGTAGTTATGTACAGAAAAAAGGGGAATGGTGTCTATACAGCGCCATAGACCACTGAACATGACAAACCTGCCGCTCGTGTAAGATCAGGTACTATGCAGTGCCTAGTACCTTAGTTTTACAACATCATTAACGGCCCATGCCACTTCTCTTATGCGGTTACTCATTCTACTCTCCGTTATTTCATGGTTCGCGTATACGACGGCCAACGCGCAGCAACCAATAAAGGGCTCAATAACTGGCCAATGCCTTGACCAGGCCGATAAACCACTCCCTTTTTCAACGATGTTGCTTGTCAAGGCAAGCGATTCAACGCTGGTAAAAGGTGCCGTAGCCGACGCCGAGGGAACGTACCTGTTCGAGAACATTGCCATCGGCCGGTATCTACTCTCAGCTCAGCAGGTTGGCTATAGCAAAAGCTACAGCCAACCGTTCGCCCTCGATGCCGAGCACACTACGATTAAACTGCCCAGCCTGAAACTAACGGAGGAGCAGCGGAAGCTATCAGAAGTGACGGTTGTGGCCAAACGGCCGTTCATCGAGCAGCAGGTCGACCGCATGGTCGTAAACGTTGAAAACAGTGCCGTAGCAGCAGGAAACACCTTGCTGGAAGTGCTTGAGAAAGCACCCGGCGTCACGGTCGATCAGCAAAACGAAGAGATAAAGGTGCGGGGTAAAGGCGGCGTTATCGTTGAAATAGACGGCAAACGGTCGTATCTGTCTACGCAGGAGTTGATGAACCTGCTGCGCAATACGCCCAGCGACAATGTGGAGAAACTGGAAGTAATTACCAATCCATCAGCGAAATATGACGCCGCCGGTAACTCAGGCATTATCAATATCCGCTTCAAAAAGAACAAGAATTTCGGCACCAACGGCACCTTCACGGTGGGCGTTGGCCAGACACTGCAACCCGACGGCCGGGGCCGGGCATCTACGTCGCTGAACCTGAACCACCGGGAAGGGAAAGTCAATCTGTTTGGCACCTACAGCTTCGGCCAGTACAATAATTTTAACCGGAACGACATTTATCGCCGCATCCCTTACGAAGGTAATGTGACGTACTTCGACCAGCATAGCCGCCGGTTTGGCAGCAGCCAGAACCACAATTTCAAGGCAGGCGCGGATTGGTCGGTAACGAAAAAAACGACGATTGGGGTGCTGTTCAGCGGTTTTACCGAAGCCTGGGATCAGCCCAGTTCGGAAAGCAAGACCGATATCCTGAACGAACAACTGGCTGTTACACGCCGATTCTCGACCAATGGCGTTGCAAGCAACGGGCTGACGAACCTGAATTATAACCTGAACCTGAAGCACCAGCTCAATGATAAAGGGCGGGAGTTGAGCGCCGACGTCGATTACGTCACCTACAACGGCCGGTCTCGCAACGTGCTCGGTACGCAATACTTCACCCCCGACGGAACACCCAGCGGCCGCCCCGACTCGGTTCGTAACATCATGCCCTCATTCATCAGCATCCTGGTTGGCAAGGTCGACTATGCGCACCCACTTGGCAACGGAAAGTTTGAGGCGGGTCTGAAAAACAGCCGGGTACAATCAGACAACGACCTGGCATTTGAGACGAAATCGGATGTGTGGGCTGTTGATGCCGGCCGCTCGAACCGGTTCATCTACACGGAGACTATTTCGGCCGCCTACGCGAATTACAGTACCAAGCTCGGCAAGAAAACGCAGCTACAAACAGGGCTTCGCCTCGAACATACGCATTCGGTAGGTAACTCAGTCACGCTCAACGACGTGCGGGAACGTACCTACACGAACCTGTTCCCAAGCATTTTCGTAACGCAGCAACTCGACACCAACAATGCGTTGTCTTTGAATTACAGCCGCCGCATCGACCGGCCTAACTACCAGACACTGAACCCGTTCATCTTCTTCCTTGACCCGTATACGTATCAGCAGGGGAACCCCAATCTACGCCCGCAGTTTACAAATTCGCTCCAACTGACCCACACCTTCAAGCAGTCATTTATTACCACCCTTGCCTACAGCCGTATCAGCGACGCCATCATCAGCGAAGTGCCACACCAGATTCCGGCCGAGAATAAAACGTACGTGACCAGCGAGAACATCGACCATCAGGATAATATAAACCTGACCATAAGCTTCCCGGTGAAAGTGACAAAATGGTGGCAGATGCAGACCAATCTCTCGGGCTTCTACAACAACTACAAGACTTTCTACAACGATCAGTTGCTAACCCTGCAACAGACGTCGTGGAATGTATATAGCAGCCAAAACCTGACCGTCAGCAAAACGCTATCCGTAGAAGTCAGCGGTTACTATAATGGGGCGGGCGTGTATGGTTTCTACAAGTTTCAGCCACAGAGTGCCCTGTCGATTGGCATTCAGAAGCAGGTATGGGAACGGAAAGGCCGCTTCAGCCTCAACATAAACGACCTGTTCTGGGGCAATAAATTCAGCGGCGTTGCGAAGTTCCAGGATATCGATTTCGCCGTGAAATCGTTCTGGCAAAGCCGCGTCATCCGCGCTTCATTTACCTACCGATTTGGTAACCAGAACGTAAAAGCCGCCCGCCAGCGCAATACGGGGGCCGACGAACTAAAAAATCGCATGCAGTCAGGTAGTTAAGATTTTTGATTAGTTTAGGTTAAGTAAACCAAAAAGCCAGCCCCGACTTGAGGGTTGGCTTTTTTGTACCCTGCGAAGAGGTATTCGCAGCAGGTACGTTGCCTTCGTTGTGTCCTTCCAGCACCGTGTTGATCTGGGCATTCGAGGGGCCGTGCTGACCAGTTAGGGTTCCAGGACAAAGCCATCTGGCACTACCGTAGCGTTTCGGTTTACCAGCCGTGGGTCGGGGTTCGTTCAGCTTCTCCGAAGAGCTGTAGCTCCCGGCATACGTCCCGCCAGCGACGACGGGAAATGGCCAGGGTCTCACCCGTCGACAGATGAGCTATGTGGCCCGCTTTTGAGTTTTCCAGCCGCTGGATGTAGTGCCTGTTGATAATGCAGTTGCGGTGAAAGCGGATAAAGTGGGCAGGGGGAAGCTGCTCCATATACCATTTAAGCGTGCGCGGCATGAGCATGCGCCGGCCATCGGCCCAGCATAGCCAACTGTAGTTGCCCTCAGATTGAAGAGAGACCAGACTGCTGACGGGAAAATGCTGCTTGCCGCGCTCCCGAACGTACAGTCTAAGGGGCGGCCAGGTCAGAGGAAATGGATGGGCGGGGCTATTCAGCGGTGGGGTAAAGATCATACGTGAACCTTTGTTTAGTTAGACATCTACTCCCATGTACCCGTTGTGGTGAGCCATGGCACTCATATAAGAATAAGCAGGTAAAGCAAGCGCAGCGGATAAGGGTGCGGAAGAGGCACATCCGAAGGCATTCAATCCCGGATTTCTGCTAAATCAGGCCGATAAAAAAGGGGAGTTTTTCGGTCCTGAATGAGTTTGCAATGTTATCCGAAGGCCGTCGGACCGGTGTGCAGATTTCACCCAAATAGGTGCAAATTTGGTGCAGCAGGCCCAAAAAGAGCAGGAAAGCAGGTAAATCAGCCCCAGGAGCGGCACACTCTGGCGGCTTACGTCAGTTGCCACGAGCAGTGAACGTCGCCCCCTTCGACAGGCCGGTGAGCCAGCATGGGTCAGGCGATCTGCCAGCTAATGCACGCATAGTCTACAGATTATAATAGGATACTACTTACATTTGGCTGCTCATTCCTAGAATCAGGCATTAAAACAGCATGTATTGAAAGCGATCAGCCTGGTCATAGTTCTCTTAGTCGGTTGCTCCTCATTGGCCGGGGCGCAGCACTTTGCGGCTTCCGTTCAGCGCTACGGCCCCGAGCAGGGGCTGGCCCACCGCGAAGTGAACGCCATTTTTCAGGATCGCCGGGATTTTATGTGGTTCGGCACCAAGTTTGGGCTTAACCGCTTCGACGGCGCTACGTTCACGACGTATACTCGGGAAAAAAACGGGCTTGATTTTGATGACATTCAATCCATTGCTCAGGATGCCGACGGATTGCTGTGGCTTATGGGTCCCGAGGGTAAATCAGCCATCACCCTCTTTAACCCGGTAACCGGCGTAGCCACTTCCTTCGGGAAACGCTTCAACCAGCCCCAACGCCCTCCCCCTCCGGTGTTGCCGCATCTTCTGCTACTGAATGGTGCTGACGGAACGATCTTTTTCATTGATTACCATCCGCCAGCTAAACTAAACGTCTACCATCCCAGGTCGGGTCTGGAGACGGTGTCATTACCCCAGTATACGACCCTGACGCTGGCGGCCGTAACCCCCCGCAACACCGTTTGGGCCATTGCTAACCATAAACAACTGGTGGAACTAACGCAGGACGGGCGCGTACTACGTACCTACGACCACTCAGGAACTATCATTACCTGTTCAGGCCAGCGCCATGCCGGTACAGAATTCTTTTACAGAGTTGTTCTAGACGCGCAACACCCGTATACGGGCCAATTGTTTAAAATCGACGGGTCGGGTCGTCGTCAGGAGCAATCCATTGATCTGATCAAACCGGCGAAATTGCAACGGCGACTTGTTTATGCCTTCGACCGGAGCGGACTGGTCTGGAATGGTTACCAGTTGCGTGACTCCACCGGAAAAGTTACCCTCGATATCAGCGATCAACTGGTCAGTGACCAGGTTGATAACCGGAGTTTTTTTCGGGACAAAAATGGGAGCCTCTGGTTAGGAACCAGCTTTGGACTCTACCAGATCCGGATTAGCCAGAACTATTTTCAGCGTTTATTTTACCAGTCCGGTAACGGAAAACAACCCGCAGTTCGGGGCATTACCACCGTTGGCGATACGCTCTACGCGAATCTGGAGAATGATATGGGTTTATTCGCCAGCCGACGTTCGGGGGAAGCGGCCCGTCGGCTGCTGGGGGGGCAGCGGTCGTTACTTAGTTTGAGCGGTAACCTGGCGGGCAAACTCTACTTAGGCGAAGGGTATACGCTGATCGCCTACGATTACCGAACCACCAAAAGTACCGTGATGCCCCTATCCGGGCCGGGAGCCGTATGGACCATTCATCCTTTCTCGGCCACTCCCCGCCGGTTGCTGGCCGGTGGCGATCCCGGTTTGTGGCTGGTCGACCCGGTCGCCAGCCGCGTAACGCCCTTCCGGGGCTATAACCAGTTCCCCGAATTAGCCCAGGCCCACGTCCTCCACATTGGTACCGACCGGCAAGGCACGATCTGGCTCTGCGCAACCACGGGGTTCTACACGGTTGACCCCCGACGAGGTGTTACAGCCCGCTACTGGCGTGGCGGCAAGGGCACCTTCAGGCTACCCGCCGACAGCTACCAGCATTTTTACCAGGCTCCCAACGGACGCTTTTGGCTGGCCACGGCCAACGCCGGGCTGATTCGCTGGGATCGATCCCTAAGCCAGTACCGCCAGTTCAAACGGGCCGACGGGTTGAACAACGATAATATCTATGCGGTGTATGCCGACCGGCGGGGCCACCTCTGGCTCAGTAGCGACAATGGCATCATGCAGTTTGACCCGGTCCGGCTTACCACACGTACCTACACGGTACAAAACGGCATCACCCACAACGAGTTCAACCGCATTGCCCACTATCAGGATGCGCAGGGGCGGCTTTATTTTGGTGGTTTGAACGGGGTAACGGCTTTCGACCCGCGTGATTTCGAAGCCGAAGCCCCGCCACCCTCCCTGCCTCTGCGGGTGGTTTCTTTCCGCCAATTCGATGCCGACCGCAACACACTGGTCAACAAGACAGCGGAACTGCTCAGGACCAATCAGATCACGCTGAGCCCCAACGACCGCAGTAGTGCCCTCGACTTCGCGCTGCTCAACTACACCGACGCTCAGAAAAATACGTACGCCTACCAATTCAGGGGCGTGGATAATACCTGGCACTACCAGACCGAACCTTCGCTACGGCTGGGTAACCTGCCCTACGGCGACCATACACTGCTGATCAGGGGGCAGGCTGCCGACGGCCGGATGTCGTCGGATACCCTTTCCATTGGGGTGCGGGTACTGCGGCCGTTTTACCTGCGCGGCTGGTTTGCCTTTCCCCTGGCATTTCTGTTGCTGGGTGGTGTATGGGCCTGGGGTCGATGGCGGGAATGGCAATACCGGAAGGCACAAATCCGGCTGCAAACCCAGATCAACGAGGCCACTCAGATCATTGGCCGCCAGGCTCAGGACCTCTTACAACTCGACGAAACCAAATCCCGTTTTTTCGCCAACATCTCCCATGAATTCCGCACGCCCTTAACGGTGATTCTGGGCATGGCCGACAACCTACGCCGGCAGGCCGATCCCCAGTTGCAGCAATCGGCCATCCTGATTGAACGCAACGGCCGCAACCTGCTGCGGTTGATCAATCAAATTCTGGATCTTTCCCGGCTGGAAGCCGGCAAGATGCCGCTCAAACTCGTGCGAACCGACCTGATCTGCTTTATCCGCTTCGTCGGTGAATCGTTCCAGTCGATAGCCGGGACGAAGCAGGTGAGCCTGATCGTGCACACGGAGGAAGAAAGCGTGGAGGCCGACTTCAGCCCGGACAAGCTACAGGACATTGTGGCCAACCTGCTGGGAAACGCGCTCCATTTTACCCCGCCAGGAGGTCAGGTACGTTGCGAAGTGACTATTCAGCCCCACTGGCAACCACTTACCCCGGCGGGCTACCATGAGGCCCTTACGCCAATCCATCAGTTGGCTGACCCGTGGATTCAAATCACCGTCAGCGACACTGGCCCCGGCATTGATCCGGCCAGCCTGACAAGGATCTTTGACCGCTTTTATCAGCAGCAGTCCGACGATTCGGCTGGGCCGCATCAGGCTGGGCCGCATCAGGCTGGGCTGGCCACTGGTGGTACTGGCATTGGCCTGTCGCTGGTACGGGAGTTGGTTAGTCTGATGCAGGGTGGACTAGCGGTTCGCAACCGACCAGCCCCCTCCGGGCCGGGTCCATCCAGACTGGGTCCATCCAGATCGGGCGCTGAATTTGTGGTCCGTATCCCCCTGACCCGGCAGGCTCCCCTGGTCGACCATGTACCGCCCGCGCCCATGCTGACCACATCTGACCCGGGTGAGATGGGCGACCAGGTCGAAGCCAGTTTGGAAGAGACGCCAGATCGTCCCGTGCTGTTGCTGGTGGAAGATAATGACGATGCCGCCACCTATATCCAGAGCTGCCTGCGGGAGGAGTACCAGGTCATACGGGCCGAAAACGGGCAGATCGGTATTAACCAGGCTGTGTCCATCATTCCCGATCTGATTGTGAGCGATGTGATGATGCCCATCAAAGACGGATTCGAACTTTGCGGTATCCTGAAGAACGACGAGCGCACCAGCCACATACCGATTGTCTTGCTCACGGCCCGGGCCGCTATGGACGATCGGCTTACGGGCTTACGGCGGGGGGGAGATGCGTACCTGGTTAAGCCTTTCCAGCGGGAAGAGTTGCTCCTCGTGCTGGGCAATATGCTCCAGACCAGACAGCTTTTGCAGCGCTATTACAGCCAGCGGGCGATGGGTAACCCGCAGGAAGACCCCTCTTCCGCCGACGGGACCGATACGCGGGAAGATCAGTTTGTGGCCAAACTGCGCGCTACCCTGGAACTTCATCTGGACAACGTGGCGCTCGATACGACCATGATCTGTCAACTGATGGGCATGAGCCGGAACTCATTATACCGCAAGGTAATGGCGCTGACCGGCATGTCGGTAATTCCTTACCTGAGGGCACTTCGCCTGCAAAAAGCCGAAGCGCTGCTACTACAATCAGCGTTGAGCGTTGCCGAGGTGGCTTATGCCGTGGGCTTCGACAATCCCCGCTATTTCAGCCGGGTTTTTTCAGAAGAAAAAGGGGTTACTCCCAGTAGCTTCCGCGATAGGGCGTAACTGATCTTTCTTTCCGCCACGCGCTGGAACAATTCTGCTTTTCCATTACGGCCCGACTCTCAATAGCTGAGCAGTCCAGAAATTTGGGGCGGCTTCAGAACTATTTTATTACTTTATAATAATCAGATTTATTTCCATTACATGTTCTGCAAAGGGGCACTAAATTTAGCATACTATTTCGGCAGGCTGATGTTAAGGCCATCATGCCTATAGAAAAGGGATTCAGGGAAAAAGCAAATGCGCAGAGACTCAAAAAAGCTTTCCCTTTATCGTTAGGTATCCATTTATTTCTGTCAGCAACTAAATTCAACTGAGGATTCGTCCCGAACGGCCTTTCCTTCACAGCTATCACAAATTTTCCCCAGTTGCCGATACCTGTACTCTTTGCTCCCGTTCCGGCGGCAATCGTAAGTCCGAGCGCCCGGAGGGTTTTTACTGTGTATAGGTATTCGCCATCAGCTTGGGGCATATGGTGGTCTATCTCAATGAGTTGTATAGGCAACACTATACCGCAGTTATGACACGCCATCCCCGGCATTGGTTTTTGGACAGGCTTTCCATGCTTGTCATGAAAAGTAATCGACATGGTAGGGTTATAACCGTACATAGCCAGCCATTCATTATTACTTTTCACATCACCATGATACGACAAGCTGAATCTATCTATTTCGCCTGCGATATGCAATGCATCTGCTTTTGACAATAGCAAGGCTGTATTTTCCCATACTCCCTTTGCATCCAGGTACAAAGTTTTCGAGCCATGCTGGTAAAACCTCCCAGGAACCTGTATGACTTTCTTCTTTTTTACCGACGAATTTTTTGTCTTTACAGATAATGTATGACTGTAAGTTGACGGATCGCCATGATGTAAACCAATAGTCCCTGGAGAAAGGCCCTTGAATGCGTCGCTGATTGTCTGCCTAATAGTTGACATAGCCGAAGAGGTTAAAAAAATTAGCTTGGCCAAAGCTATTTGCCAAAACGCGTTCTATAAAAGATGTTTATTAATTGGTTACCTGAACGCAGAAAACCGAATTAGCCGCCCCTAACTACACCCAACGGGTCCACGTTATTACGCCGGTAGCCGGATTTATAAAATGCGGCTACCGGCACTATCGTCCCGTAACGGCAATTCGTTCCTACCGCATCGAAACCAAGTGGGGAACGTACCTGATTCCTGCTATTTTTGAAGCCGGAAAGCAACAGTCAGACTGCCCTCCTATCAACAATACGACCATACGTCTTGCATGAACGCGACTCCCCGTCTACTAACAGCAGCACTGGTAGCCATCATGCTCTGCCTGGGCTGTGCTTCGTCTAAACGCAGTTCAGACAAGTCAGCCACGCTATCCGCATCAGATTTACAGCCTTATGGCCGATTCGCCATAGACCAGTATCAACGGCTGGAAATGATTAGTTCGGCGATGCACGTCGGGTTTAGTTTCAACGGCCCGACCTGCGAGTTATACGTCAGCCTACCCAATGCTACCGGACATAACTACCTGCAATATGAGCTGGATGGCGTCTACCAGAAGCGAATAAGAATCTCGGGGGAGTCGAAAGAACCGATACGGCTAACGGCACCCACTGCCGGTAAGCACACGGTTTGGCTCTATAAAGCGACCGAAGCCCATACCGGCCCCATTATCCTCGCGAAAATTACCGGCACTAACATAAAACCTGTCCGGGAAGCCAAAGCACCACTTATCGAATTCATCGGCAACAGTATTACCTGCGGAGCCGCCGCAGATCCGTCTGACGTACCCTGCGGGAGCGGGCAGTATCACGACCAGCACAACGCCTACATGGCGTATGGCCCCCGCGTGGCCCGTGCCCTGGCAACAAGTTTTATCCTGAGCAGCGTAAGCGGTATTGGCGTGTATCGTAACTGGAATAGTAACGGGCCTACGATGCCGGCCGTGTATGAAAAAGTAGATTTCCAGGCAGGGAACACAACGACCTGGAACTTCAGCCGGTTCACACCACAAGTGGTTAGCATCGCCCTGGGCACCAACGACTTGAGCAATGGCGATGGGAAGCGGGAACGATTACCGTTCGACAGTGCGGCTTACGTGAGCAAATACGTAGATTTTGTGAATGTCGTCAAGTCGAAATACCCCGGTGCGCAGATTGCCCTGCTTAGCAGCCCGATGATCAACGGAAACAACCGGGCGAAACTCCAACACTGCCTGACAGCCGTGAAAGAACGCATTGATGCCGCTCACAGCACGGACAAACCCGTTGCAGTCTATTTTTTCCAACCGATGCAGGCCCACGGTTGCAGTGGCCATCCAAACGTTGAGGACCACGCAATTATGGCTCAGGAACTGTTGCCCTTCTTCAAAAAACTAGTGAACCAGACCAGTCGATAAGCAACCTGCAGCCTGCTTGTTAAGCGAACCGTTTCCTCACGATAGTGAGCATCAGGCGCTCTGGCTTGTTCCAGCGACAACAAGCGGGATAGCAACCGGTTAGACCACCGAAGGGATGGAACTGACCGATATGGGCAAACGAGATATTGTTGTGATTGGTGCTTCGGCGGGGGGGATATACGCCCTCAGAGAACTGGTCGCGGCCTTACCTGCTGATTTCCCTGCTTCGTTGTTTGTTGTTCAGCATGTAAGTGCTGACTCGCCCAGTCGGCTGCCGGAAATACTAAACTATGCCGGTAAACTGAAAGCGATCCACCCAACAGATGGCGAATCGATTCAACAGGGTTATATTTATATAGCCCCGCCAGACCATCACCTGCTACTTGAGCATGATCATGTACTGGTCAGAAATGGCCCTAAAGAGAACCGGTTCCGACCCTCGATCGACACGCTATTTCGCTCAGCGGCGTATAGGTATGGCCCCCGGGTAATCGGGGTAATTTTGACGGGTGCACTCGACGACGGCACCTCTGGTATGTGGTCCGTTAAACGGCTGGGAGGTGTCAGTGTCATTCAGGAGCCTCAGGAAGCGATGTATCCCAGTATGCCCGAAAATGTACGCCAGCATGTTGAGGTCGATTATACAGTCCCCCTCGCTGATATGGCCTCTCTGCTGGGTAACCTGGTTCAGGAAGAAACCGGAGAAAGACCTGTGCTTTCTTCAGACGAGGAAACGCGTATGTCGAGAGAAGTGAACGTTACGAAAAAAGACAATGGCCTTGAACTGGGTCTTGTCGAGGTTGGTCAGCTAACGCCATTCACCTGCCCGGAATGTCATGGTACGCTGGTACGTATTCAGGAAGGTCAACTTCTGCGGTACCGGTGTCATACGGGTCATGGGTTTACCACCGAAGCGTTGCTTAGTGGGGTGAAGCAAACGCTGGAAGACGCCTTATGGAATGCGATCAGGGCACTCGAAGAAATGATGATGTTGCTGGAGCAGGTTGAGAAGCCCGTAGAAGTAAGTGATTTAGAACCGATTGAAGCGTATCAGACAAAGCTACAGCAGGCTCGTAACCAATTGAATCAGCTTCGCTCGCTGGTGGTTACTGAGTAATCATCGGCTGAGAAATGAGCTGTACGTGCAATATTCCTACTTGGTATATAGGAAATAAAACAAATGACCGTTGTAGATTGAAAGTAGATTTGCAATGAGAAGAATACGTTACCTGTATACACTACTACCGGGGTGTCTGTTAATCGCATCAGCCTGCACCGATTTAGTGATCGTGCCAAACCACACCACCAGTCCGCCAACTAGTTGTCAGACGCAGCCAATTGAACAGAATATCGTTGGCACCTGGCATGTCGAATCAACGATAAATCCGAAAAGGCCCACTCAGACAGGGACCATTACATTCACCGCTGACGGAGCAATCGACGACCCCGATGCGTTGTTTGAGACATCGATTCTTGGTAAACCAGTAGTGGCTAAAACATATGACCCCAGCGTTCCATTCCAGGACACTTCCCCCAGGAACGTATTCATGATCTACCTGTCGATCCAGCAAAGTGGTCAATACGCACAGATTACTCCGTTTACGGTGCTACGGAACGAGTGCAATTATATCCAGTTGGTGCTCACATCAAGTACCTACCAAAATCTCGGTTTGATTCTAACCCGGCAGTAGCCCTGCCGACACCGTGATAATGCCCCCTATGCAGGAACGTACCTGGCACAATTAGCGCCAGGTACGTTCCTGCATAGGGGGCATTATCACGGTGCACCTCCTTTCAGTTACAGCATTCCGTTGTGCCATCTTGTCAGCCTGATGGCTTTGGCAGCGGATTTGCAACTACCTTTACAATCCGATTAAGCGCGAAATACGACCTGTTTGTATGGAAAATAAAGACATTGTGGACGAGTCTGTGCCACAACCTGACAACTCAACCGAACCAATCACGACCGAAGACCGTGAGGTCGAAGAAGCGGAAGTTATCAACGGTAGCGCACCAGCAGGTGACGGTGCCGACGTGGCTCCCGAACCCACAGAAGCCATCGGCTCTGAACTCGCCGTGATGAAAGATAAATACCTGCGTCTTTACGCCGATTTTGAGAACTTCCGCCGCCGCACAGCCAAAGAGAAGTTAGACCTGATCTCGACCGCCAGCGAAGGGCTGATGGTCACGCTGTTGCCTGTAGTCGATGATTTCGAACGGGCTATGCAGGCCCTGGAGTCGACAACCGATGTTGCCGCCGCTAAAGAGGGTATCAACCTGATATACAGCAAGCTTAACAAGGTGCTGGAAGGGAAGGGCCTCAAACCGATGAACAGCAAGGGCGAACCATTCAACGCCGATTTGCACGAGTCAGTCACACAGTTTCCGGCTCCCACCGAAGACCTGAAAGGCAAGGTGATCGATGAAATCGAAAAAGGATACCTGCTCAATGACAAGGTAATCCGCTACGCTAAAGTAATTGTAGGAGCATAGATGAATTAAGGGTTAAGAAATTAAGAATGAAGAGTTGCGCTACACTGAGTCACCGTACCTGGAGCCTGTGAACAGAAACTCTTCATTCTTAACTCTTAATTCTTAATTTCTTAAGAGATGGCAACGAAACGTGATTATTACGAAATTCTGGGAATAGACAAGAAAGCCACGGCAGACGACATTAAAAAGGCGTACCGCAAGATGGCGATCAAGTATCACCCGGATAAAAACCCCGACGATCCCACCGCCGAAGATAAATTCAAGGAGGCTGCGGAGGCGTATGACGTATTGAGCGACGATAACAAACGGGCTCGCTACGATCAGTTTGGCCACGCGGGTCTGGGCGGCGCAGCGGGCGGTGGTGCCGGCGGCCCGTCAATGGATGATATTTTCAGCCAGTTCGGCGACATTTTCGGCGACGAATCGCCGTTCGGCTCCTTCTTTGGCGGCGGTCGTGGCGGCGGCGGGCAACAACGGCAGCGTGTTCGTCGTGGCTCTGACCTGCGCATCAAACTGAAGCTTGACCTTCAGGAGATCGCCAACGGCGTAGAGAAAAAAATTAAAGTGAAGCGGCATGTTGCCTGCCAGACCTGCGGCGGCAACGGCTCCAAAAACGGAACCGCCGTTCAAACCTGCCAGACCTGCCAGGGAACAGGCCAAACCCGCAAAGTGGTGAACACCATGCTGGGGCAGATGGTCTCGACGGCCACTTGCGGCACCTGCAACGGCGAAGGTAAACTTGTCACTGACCGGTGCGACGTATGCCACGGTGAAGGTCGCGTGTTACAGGAAGACGTCATTCCAATCAAGATTCCGGCGGGTGTTGCCGAGGGCATCCAGCTCTCGGTAGGCGGCAAAGGCAACGTACCCCCGCGCGGTGGCGTAGCCGGTGACCTGCTGATTGTGGTTGAGGAAGAAGAGGACGAGGACCTGAAGCGCGATGGCACCAACGTGGTCTACGACCTATACGTCAACTTTGTCGACGCGGCACTGGGTACCAGTGTTGAGGTCCCCACGATTGACGGACGGGCCAAAATTTCGCTGGAAGCAGGCACGCAAAGTGGCAAAATCCTCCGCCTGAAAGGAAAAGGCATTAAAGACCTGAATGGCTATGGTCGTGGCGATCAGTTGATTCACGTGAATGTCTGGACGCCTAAAGTCCTCAGTTCAGAAGAACGGACAATCCTGGAGAAGCTTCGGTTATCCCCCAATTTTCATCCAAGGCCCAATAAAAGCGACAAAGGGTTCTTCGAAAAAATGAAGGATTTCTTCCACGGTTGAGGCTCAGTCCCTAACCGTTCGGCAGCAAAATTACCCCATAAGGAAATCCCGATTACTACGTGTGATCGGGGTTTTTCTATGTAAAATCGGCTAGCACAGTACAGAATGGAGTCTGCTCGCCGCCGTATTGAAAAACAAGTAAGGAATCATTTGACCTGTAGCTCAGCATCCAGATGTAATTTCTGGCGTAGTTCGAACCCGTTTTAATCTTGGCCTATTAACGTCCGACCGTATGATGATTACTGGCCCTAATTTGTTCATGGCCGGAAGGTAGTATAGTGTTGAGGGTACAAGCTAAGTGGCTCAGTCAGGACTTCCAGAATAAGTACATTTATTTATTCTGTGTTCGTCAGTGGCAACAGGAATCGCTCCGTGCAGGACGCTTTTTTGCGGCAGGAAATAGACCATGCACATTATCCAATAAAATTAATTGTAAACTTAGTGTGACCTATTGGCGCATAAATAGTCATATAGGCGTGACTACCAGAAAACTTCTCACCCTTCACGCGTCAGACGCGTTAGTAAATCTGATCACCTGGTCAGTGGTATTGCTCTGTTCGTTGGCCACAGCCTGGGCATTGTGGCGCATTGTTACCAGTTTATTTTAATAGGTAGCCTTGCGCTCATCAATACTATGAGTCTGCCAGTCGTAAACGCAAAAGCCCCAGCTCAGAAAGCCGGGGCTTTTGCGTTTACGACTGGCAAACCACGTTACTTTACACCAACATATTGACTACTATGAAAAAAGTAACGGGCCTGGGCGGCGTATTTTTCAAATGCAACGATCCGCAAGCCATGAACGACTGGTACGCCAGAAACCTGGGGTTAGTTACCAGCGAATACGGAACATCATTTGAGTGGCGGCAGGCCGATGACCCGTCGAAAAAAGGCTCTACGGCCTGGTGCGCATTCCCCAATGACACCAAATCGTTTGATCCGTCGACAAAGCCGTTTATGATCAACTACCGGGTGGAAAATCTAGCGGCGCTGGTTGAGGAACTGAAGAAGGATAACGTGACAATCGTTGACGAAATAGCCGAATATGAGTACGGCAAATTCGTGCACGTGCTCGACCCGGAGGGCAACCTGATTGAGCTGTGGGAGCCCAGCGAAGAGTCGGAGAACAAATAAAGCAGTCGGGTAGCGGTTTCATGGCTGATACCGTTACCCGATTGACTACGCTGTTTTTTTCACAGAACGAACGCAACGAAAGCTTATCCCTGCCCTGGTATCCGTGGTCGGTGGGATCGGCAACCGCTTGAATTCCTCATCAGTCGGGAGACGGTACGTGATGCGTGTTTTAGCCCTGGCATTGGCCTGTTTCATCTGCTGATAGGTGGCCGGTTTAGCGTGCGTGGCCAGATAAGTAGCCGTTATACTGCGCCAGTCGCAATAGGCTAGTGCCTGCTGCCAGCTAATTCCCGTTATGGGTTCGTGTTGCCTGTTAAGGCTGAGCTTGTTGCTGCTCCATTGCGACGGTTTCATTGATTGACTGTACTTTCTCGATAAGGCCGGGTCGTTCCTGGTAAACTGAAGGAAGGCTGCCCACTCTTTATTAGACACTTCCCGCCTGTCGATCTGAACCACTTCCGGTCGCTTACAGACAACGAATTGGGCAGTGGCTACCGAGCCGTATAGGCAACCGAGCATCATGAGGATCGCTTTCATTGGATTGGTTTGGTTTAGTAAGTCCCGACTACGCAACGCGCTTCGGGTCAATTAATTGCCAGGCCACTGCCTGCACGCCCGGTCACCGGCTGTTTGCCACCCGCTACGAATCATCGGGGAGAATGAGCTATTTTTGGCTTTCCTCAACTGAACCGCTATGCTCACTGTTGCCGACGCTGATCAACTCCTTGCCACTCACGGCCTGACACTCTCGACCGAAACGGTGCCTTTTGCCGAGGCCCGCGGGCGGGTGCTCGCCGAAACCATTCTGGCCGACCGTGACTTTCCACCCTTCGACCGGGTGGCGATGGATGGCATTGCTATTCAGTTTACGGCGCTGGCCGACGGGCAAACAACGTACCCGGTACTGGCCGTTCAGCGGGCGGGCGAACCCATCCAGCCACTATCTGACCCCAGGGGTTGTATCGAAGTAATGACGGGTGCCGTGCTCCCCAGTGGTGCCGATGCGGTGATTCGCTACGAAGACCTATCCATTACCGACGGCATAGCTACGCTCACCATTCCTGCCGACATGGTGCGCGGCCAAAACATACACAGACAGGGAACCGACCGCCGCACTTTCGATGTGCTCCTGCCAGCCGGAACCGTGCTTCGTCCCGTTGAACTGGCGGTGGTGGCGTCGGTGGGGCAAACGTCAGTATCGGTGCTGAAACGGCCCCGCGTGGCGGTGGTCTCTACGGGCGACGAACTGGTCGATACGCACCAGACGCCCCTCCCCCATCAGATTCGACAGTCGAACGCGTACCTGTTGCAGGCCGCCCTCCGCGACTTGTCGATCGATGCTTCGGTGCACCATTTCCCCGACGATATAGCCACGATTACGGCCGGTTTGTCGAGCCTGCTGGCAACCAACGACGTGCTGGTGATGACGGGCGGCGTATCGGCCGGAAAAGCTGATTTCGTGCCCGAGGTGCTGGGCGGACTGGGCATTCAGCGCCTTTTTCACAAGATCGAGCAACGGCCGGGTAAACCACTCTGGTTTGGCCGCAGTGCCGACGCCCAACGGGTTGTGTTTGCCCTGCCGGGTAATCCGGTTTCCACGACGCTCTGTTTCTACAGGTACGTTCGCCCCTACCTGCAAACGGCGATGGGCATGAGCCCGGAACCACCCCTATTCGCCCAGTTAGCCAGTCCGGTTACGTTTAAACCGCAACTCACGTACTTCACCCCCGCCCGCCTGGAAGCCACACCCGACGGCCAATTACTGGCCAACCCCCTCCCCGGCAGTGGCTCCGGCGATTTCACAAACCTGACCGCCGCCGATGCCTTCCTGGAATTGCCCGCCAATCCGCATGAATTTCCAGCAGGTACGTTGGTAGCGGCCTGGCCTATTGGCTAAGTCGCTTCTATATTGTCATTGTGTGAAATGATCTGGTACGCCAGGCTGGAGCCGTAACAATCCGATAATTTTGAGCCGTTCCTTTTTGCTAACTCGTTATCAGCAACTTCTGCATGAACAAATACTCGATTCCCTTCGTCGGATTGACGCTATGCCTTCTTTCCCTGCTCAGCAGTTGCCAGCGAAATGGCGGCTCAAACCAGTCGGCAGAAGGCGCTGAGGTCTACAAAAAACTGGCCGCCAAACGAGTCAATCTGCCCAATGGCTGGTCACTCACGGCCCCCGGCAGCAGCCTCGACCTCGACGATTTGCCCTTAACGATGGTGGTTTCGCCGTCGAAAAAGTACATCGCCATTACCAACAACGGGCAAAGCACGCAAAGCATCACCCTGATCGACGCCGGTTCGCAACAGATCATCGACACGGCCAGAGTTGGCAAAGCCTACGTCGGGCTGGCTTTCAGCGACGACGAAACCCGACTGTATGCCTCTGGTGGGAACGACAACAGGATTCTGACTTACCGGATCGAGAACCGTAAACTGGTACCCGACGAGGCAATTATCCTGGGCAAACCCTGGCCAGTGAAGATTTCGCCCACAGGCCTGTGCATCGATAGCAGCAAGGACCGGCTCTATGTGGTTACCAAAGAAGACAGCGCCCTCTACGTGGCCGACACAAAGACGAAGCAGGTGCTTCGGAAAATAAACATCGGGTCGGCGGCTTACACCTGTCTGCTCTCGCCCGACAAAAAAGAGCTGTATATTTCGCTTTGGGGCGGGGCCAGCGTAGCCGTCGTGGATGTGAACACGCTACAGGTCGTAACCAGAATTGCCACCAATAAAAATCCGAATGACCTGCTGTTTACCCGCGACGGGAAGTACCTCTTCGTGGCCAATGGCAACGACAACACCGTCGCCCTGATCGACGTGGCCAAACGGCAGGTAATCGAAACCCTCACCGCCTCGCTTTTCCCCGACGCCCCCGTAGGCACCACCCCGAACGGACTGGCCCTGACCGAGGATGAAAACACGCTCTACATTGCCAACGCCGACAACAATTGCCTGGCAGTCTTCGACGTGTCGCGAAAAGGGCATAGCCTGTCCAGCGGATTTATTCCTACGGGCTGGTATCCAACGGCGGTGAAGGTGATTGGCAACAGGCTGTTCGTTACAAATGGCAAAGGTTTTTCGTCGAAGGCGAATCCTAAAGGGCCAAACCCGGTTCGTACGCGCACACCGCAGCAGATCGGGGCCAACCCGCAGGCCAACCCCGGACCGGTACAGTACATTGCCGGGCTGTTTAAGGGAACCCTGTCGATCATCGACGTACCTGACGCGGGAAAACCCAAGGCCGATATTCTGGCGGCCTATTCGCGCCTGGTTTACGCCAATACGCCCTACACCAAACGCAAAGAACTCCAGACGGAAGGCGAGAGCGGAAATCCGATTCCAATGCGGGTCGGCACCAAATCACCGATCAAGTACGTATTCTATATTATCAAGGAAAACCGCACGTACGACCAGATTCTGGGCGATATGACCGAAGGAAACGGCGACGCGTCGCTTTGCCTGTTCCCACAGAAAGTGACGCCCAACCAGCATGCGCTGGCGAAGGAATTTGTGCTGCTGGATAATTTTTACGTCGATGCCGAAGTGAGCGCCGACGGGCACAACTGGTCAGCGGCGGCCTACGCCAATGATTATGTAGAGAAAAACTGGGTAACCAGTTATGGCGGTCGCGGCGGCACGTATGATTATGAAGGACAAAAAGAAATTGCCCACCCGCGCGACGGTTTTATTTGGGATCACTGCCTGCGGGCGGGCATTCCGTTCCGCAGCTACGGCTGGTTTGCCGACGATGAAAAGCCGAATATAAAAGCCCTGGAAGGCCGCTATTGCCCAACTTTCAAAGGGTACAATCTGGGCTACATGGATACGAAACGGGAGGCCGCCTGGGAAACTGATTTCGACGCACTTGTGGCCGCCGGGAACGTACCCAGACTGAGCACGGTGCGGTTTGGCAACGACCACACATCGGGTGCCCGCATTGGCCTGCCAACGCCCGACGCCGCCGTTGCCGATAATGACCTGGCCGTTGGTCAGTTTGTCGAACACCTCTCGAAAAGCCCGATCTGGAAGGAATCTGTCGTGTTTATTCTTGAAGACGACGCGCAGAACGGCCCCGACCATGTTGACGCCCACCGGTCGATTGCCTTCGTGGCGGGTGGGTTCGTGAAACGGGGATACGTCGATCACACCATGTACTCGACCTCAGGGTTACTGCGTACGATCGAACTGATTTTAGGGCTCAAGCCTATGAGTCAGTACGATGCCGCAGCAACGCCCATGTGGCGGTGTTTCGACAAAAAAGCGAATCCAGGTACGTTCACCGCCCGCCAGGCAGGCATTGACCTTAACCAGCGAAACGTGGCAGTCAATACAAATTCGAAGCGTTCGTCACTCTTCAACCTGACGCGACCCGATGAGATCGACGACCTGATTTTCAGCGAGATCGTGTGGCAAACCGTTCGCGGGCAACACAGCATCATGCCTGCTCCCCGGCGGGGTGCGTTTGTCCGCGCGGGCAAAGCAGAAGACGAGGATGACGATGATGACGACTAGATTTTATGGTCATTGGTGGTCAGGCAGAATTAGTTTACTGTATTAACGGCGTAGCCCCGGACGCGGGATTGCCCTACCCCAACCCCCTGAAGGGGGCTAAAGCGCTGCTTGGTAACGTTGCGGAGCATTAGCCACCTTCAGGGGGTTGGGAGTAGGGCAATCCCGCGTCCGGGTAAAACCGAGACTATATCTTGATTCCACTAATGACCACCTACTCAGTCAATCTCCATTAGTCCCCGAATCCAAAAACACCTCAGAAGCGCTTTAAATAACACCGCTCCCCTTTTTCGCGTTAAGACGTAAGGGATTTTATTCATACACTCTTCGCTGTTCGTGAAACGATTTTTGGTAACAACCGGTCTGGTTATCCTGGCCCTCATACTGTTAATAGCTGGCTTTGTCACGGTGATCGCTACCACCTCGTGGGGCCAGGGCTTTGTGACGCAGCAGGTTAACAGTTATCTCGGCAAAAAAATTAAGGCTCCCTTTCGCATCGGGCGCATCAGCTACCACATTCCCGACTGGATCGAACTGGACGATGTGTTCTTCAAAACGCCCCAGGGCGACACGCTCCTGATCGGCAAACGCATGCGCGTTGACCTGGACATGATGGCCCTGATGCAAAGCAAAATCTCGCTTAACCAGGTTGAGCTAGACGACGTTCGCTTGCACGTAACCCGCACGTTACCAGATACTGCCTTCAACTTCAACTACATTCTTGATGCGTTCAATACGGCGCAACCCGACACGGCCAGTCTGGCCACCAAAATTGCGCCACCGGCCGATACAACGTCTACCCCACTCGATATAAGCCTGTCGGGCGCGACCCTGCGAAAGGTTCTGATTCGCTATGAAGATGATGTGGCCGGGGCCAATGTCAACGCCTACGTCGATAGCCTTCGTCTCAACTTCGATGAGGTAAACGTGGCCCGCTCCCGCTACCTGATCCGCGATGTGTCGGCGGTTGGGCTGACCGTGAAAAGCCGGATTTATGAGGGTATCCCAACGCCATCGACCCCATCGAAACCGGGCGACACCCTGACGCTGGGCCTCGGCAAATGGCAGTTAGATCAGGCCCGTTGGGATGTTCGTGTAGAAACCGCTGACTTTGCAACGACGGGAAAGGTGGGTAAGCTGGCGATGGAAAGTGATTATTTCCACCTGAACGGCGAAAAAGTGGGCATCCGGTCGCTGGCAATGGCCAATTCCGATATTACCACTACGCTGTTACGGCCGCAACGTACCCAACAAGCCGCCCGAACACCCGAAGCAGCCGTGGCGATTAAGCAGGCAGACCCAACCGTAAAAGCCGCCGCCAAGGCCGAGCAGAAAGCCGAAGCCGCTCAACCATCTGGCTGGATAGCGCGGGTTGGCCTGGCTAAATTTTCCAACAACCGAATCCGGTTCGATGATGAAACGCAGGCCCGCCAACCCCGCGGCCTCGATTACGGCCACCTCGACCTGAGCGGACTGGGCATCGAAGGACGCAACCTGCTATATAGCCCGGATAAGATTTCGGGGCAGATTCGGCAGGGTAAATTCAGGGACAAAAGCGGCTTCGTGCTCCAGCATTTCGACGTCGACCTGCTCTATGGCGAAAAAGCCACGCTGTTGACAAACCTCTTTATTCGTACGCCCGGCACCATCCTGCGCGACCGCCTCGAACTGCGCTACGATTCGCTGGGTCAACTAACCCGCGCCACCGAAGGTAAGAACCTGAACCGGGTTAGCGTGCTGTTGAACCTTCGCCAGAGCAAACTGGCCTTTGCCGACGTGCTGCAACTGGCTCCCTTTCTGGCCGACACACCTCCGCTGGCCGGCAACCGCAACGAAGTGGTCAGGGCCGATGCGCAGTTGCGTGGTACCCTGGCCGACCTGCGGATTCCCAAAGCCGAGTTCGCCATGTTTTCGGGTACTGTCCTGAAAGCCAGCGGCCGCCTGACCAACGTAACCAACCCTGATCGGCTCGGCCTGGACCTGACGCTGACCGATGCCCGAACAAACCGTGCCGACATCGGCAAATTCGTACCGCCAGGTACGTTGCCTGATTCACTGGCCCTGGCTCCGCAACTAAAACTGACCGGCAAAATACGAGGTACGCTGAATAAGCTGGTTACCGACGCCAAACTGGCCACCAACTGGGGCACGGCCGCTTTCGACGGAACGCTACGCAACTTCTACGCGGGCAAAGGCCAATCGTATGCGGGGAAGGCCGTGCTCACGAACTTCGAAGCAGGCAAGTGGCTGATGAATCCGAAGCAGTTTGGCACCATCACGGCGCGGGCGGCGGTGAACGGCAGCGGCATCGACCCCGCCACGATGGAGACCAACTTCCGGGCTGTGGTGGATGAAGCGGGCCTAAACGGGTATTCGTACAAAAACGCCGACGTAACGGGGTCGCTCGTCAACGGGTTGCTAACGCTGAAAGGTGGTATCAACGACCCGAATGTACGCCTCAATCTGGACACGAAAGTGAGCCTGAAAACAACGTACCCAACCATTGCCGGAGACATCAATATCCAGGAACTGAACCTCGACAAGCTGAAGCTCTACGCCGACCCGTTGTCTATTAAAGGCAACATCAAACTGGCCATGACGTCGACCGGCCCCGTGCGGCCCGAAGGCACTATCTATGCCTCCGACGCGGTGGTGAGTTTAAAAGGCAAGACGTACCCAATTGATACACTGTACCTGAAAGCGGGCACCGTAAACCCCGGCCGGAAAACGCTGACGCTCGGATTGCCATTCGGGCAGTTGGCACTGAGCGGTCAGTTTGAGTACACGCAACTGTACGATATTGTGGCTAGTGAAATTGGACGCTACTTCAAAATTCCTGACCTGACCTACAAGACCGTCCAGCCTCCCTACAGCTTTTATGTGACCGGCCAGGTACGTCAACACCCGCTGTTGCAGGCGTTTGTGCCCGCACTGCGCAAGCTGGACCCCGTTTCGCTCGATGCGTACCTGGACAATACCCGAGATACCACGTTTGCCGCCACCATCAAAACCGGCCTGGTAGATTACGATACCATTGTAGTCAAGGGATCGTCGCTGGGCTTGCTGGCCTATAACAACCAGTTGAGCGTGGCGGGGCAGGTGAATGCCTTGCAAACGAACAGCCTGAAAATTGGCCTCACGCAGTTGAGTGGCTCAGCGGCCAACAACCGGTTTTCCTTTTCGGTCGTTAATAAAGATTCGCTTAACAAAGACCGCTATGGATTGGCCGGGCTGGTATCGCTGGTTGGTTCCGACTACCGGCTTCAGGTTGGTCAGCGTGGCCTGCTGACCAACTACCGAACGTGGACTTCGGATACAACCGGCTATATCCAGTATGGCAAAGCGGGGGTGTTGGCGCAGAATTTCCTGCTCAGGCAGGGCGCACAAACCATCACCGTCAACAGTGTTAACCCGGTGCCCAATGGACCGCTTCGCGTGGAGGCCCGCAACGTTAGTTTGAGCGATCTGTCGAGTCTGGCCAATCAGGATACGACGCTGGTGGCAGGTACGTTGAACAGCACCGTTGTTGTGCGCGATTACCTGTCGCCGCCAGGTGGCACACCGCTTTCCTTCACTGGCGACCTTAACGTAGACAGTTTGCGGGTGATGGACAAACCCATCGGCAACCTGAACGGCGACTTTGCCAACGCGTCGGGTGGCCGGATTGGGGTGAACGTGACGCTGCTGAGTTCAACCAACGACGCTAAAGTATCGGGCTATTATGACCCGACCAATCCGAAAGAGTCGCTCGATTTTTACCTGAAACTCAATAAGCTGGATGCCAAGACCATTGAAGCGTTCAGCTTTGGCGAGCTACGACGGGCCAAAGGCATGCTGCGCGGCGAGACTGATATTCAGGGCACTCCCGACAATCCACGGTTGAACGGGGGCATCTCGTTCGATTCGGTCGCCTTCAATATCAAGCAGTTGAACGCGACCTATCGTATCGATCAGGAACGTATTCGGCTGGAAGGCCAAACAATGACGTTTACGGATTTTAATCTCCGTGATACGCTTGGCCGTACGCTCACCACCGATGGTAAAGTGGTGCTGAGCAACATTCCCGATGTGTCATACGACCTCCGGGTACGTGCCCAGAACTTTCTGGCCCTGAATGCCGCCCGTAAAGACAATGACTTTTTCTATGGTAAAGCTGCCATTTCAGCAAACATGCACATTGTCGGTAAGGGCGGATCACCGGCTGTTACAGGTAGTGTGAAACTCGAAGAGGGCAGTAAGGTAACCACCGTTTTACCCAGCGACGAAGCCAGCCTGAACGATGCCCGGCAGGTCGTGACGTTCATCAACCATAACGATACGCTTGCCCTCAGTAAATACCTGCGGCCCCGGAAAGACACAGTGTTGGCCCCGCTTCAGTTCGAACAACTGAATAACTCGAACATCAACCTGACGCTGGAAGCCACCGATAAGTCGGAGATCACGATTATAGTTGACGAACTGAACGGCGATAACCTGAAAGCGCGCGGAAACGCCAACCTGGCCGTGAACGTCTCGCCTAGTGGCGAAATATCGGTGCTGGGCCGCTATGAAGTGACGGAAGGGCGTTATTCACTCACCTATCAGGTATTGCAGCGAGAATTCGAACTTCAGAAAGGCGGCTATATTAACTTCACCGGCGACCCGTTGAAAGCCGACCTGAACCTGACGGCCATCTACGAGGCGCGAACGACGTCAGACGCTCTGATCGCCAGCGAAACATCGAACTCGACCCAGGCGACCACAAAAGTTAACTTACCCTACAACGTGGCGCTTACCCTGAGTGGTAACCTGGCGTCGCCCACGATCGGCTTTGATATTATTGCACCAAGCGAAACGCTAACGCGTCTGGGCAGTTCGGCCGACCTGGTGACGCAAAAGCTGGCTACCCTGCGCGAAGACCCGAACCAGATGAACAAACAGGTATTTGGCCTGCTTATTCTGGGCAATTTCATCTCGGAGACTTCCGGTGGTTCGTCCTCGGAGTTTAACGTGGGCAATACGGCCGAAAGCCTGGCCCGAAGCAGCGTGAGCAAGATTATCAGTCAACAGTTGCAGCAGTTTGCCTCGGGTCTCATCAAAGGAGTCGATCTGGACGTTGGCCTGAACTCGCGTTCAGGGACGGCCGAAACGGGCGATACAACCAGTAATAGCAGCAGCCGTACCGACCTGAACATTGGCTTATCACGAAGCTTCATGCAGGGGCGGTTGACCGTTTCTGTCGGCAAAAACTTTGTGGTGGCCGGTGCGAGTTCAGCCCAAAATAACGCCGTTTTTGACAACCTGAACCTCAACTATAACCTCACCCGCGATGGCCGCTACGCCCTGCGCGCCTATCGCCGCAGCAACACAGAACGGACCATTCTGGAAGGATTTGTAATCGAAACCGGTGTTGGCTTCGTTATTACGGTCGATTTCAACACGCTGGCTGAGCTGGTGAGGCGGCGTAAAGATGAAGAACAGGAGTAAGAATTAGCAGCGGCTTTTGGCTGGGTGTTGCTGACGCATGGCCCTTCGACAGGCTCAGGGTGACAATCCCACTCAAGTTCGTCATCAACATCTGAATGTGAGTTGTCACCCTGAGCCTGTCGAAGGGCCTAGAGCGCGAAGCAACACCCACCCAGCAAAAAGCTGAACAACCCCACCACTAAAAAAAACAGCATTATCAGTATCAATTGATTAATGAAGAGATCTCAACCATACCTGCTAGTCGCCTTTCTTTTCGGCATATTGCTTCAAAGCTGCAATGTATCCAGACATCTGCCAGCGGGTGAGAAGCTATACGTCGGCGCTGATTTCGTGCTGAATACGGATTCGACCATTACCAAGGATGAGAAGACCCGGCTCACTGAACAACTCAGCGAACTGGCTCGTCCGAGACCGAATAAACGCCTGTTTGGCTTTCCGTATAAAGTTGGTTTTTACTATTTCATCGGTGAACCTAAAAAGGAAAAAGGCTTTCGGGCGGGGCTCAGACGCCGGTTTGGCGAAGCACCCGTACTGGCCAGTGCGCGGGGCCTGACCGCCAACAGTAACCTGATGGCCAACGTATTGGAGAATGAAGGCTATTTCCGGTCGCAGGTGTCGGGTGAGTTTGTGGATGTAGACAGCTACCAGACCAAGGCCCGCTACACCGCACAGGTGCCTCAACGTTACCTGATCGATTCGGTATCCTTCATCGGCGATTCTACACTGGCGGCGCGGGCCATGTTCAACGCATCGCCTAAAACACTGCTAAAACCAGGCAATGCCTTTATACTCAACACCATAACGGCCGAAAAACAACGCATTGCCGACGTCCTGAAGCAGCGTGGTTTCTATTATTTTCTGCCCGAATATGTGGCTATGCTGACCGATACGGCCGCGGGTAATCATAAAGTCCGGTTCTACGTGGCTATCAAGCCCGACATTCCTGAAGCGGCCAAGATTCCGTATTACATCCGTAACGTCTTCATTTTCCCGAACTACACCCTGAGCAACGCCCGCCGCGATACCAACCGCGCCGATGCCTACCGCCCCCCCGTTGAGAACCCGGCTGATACCGGCCGGTCGCTCCGGCGGTTTTTCATTGTCGATTCGGCGCGGGTGTTTAAACCGCAGTTGTTCAACGACGTGATCGGGCTTCGACCGGGGCGGCGGTACAACAGCCGGGTTCAGGACCTTTCCCTGTCTCGGCTGGTGAACCTGGGTACGTTCAAATACGTCCGTAATCGGTTCGAGCCGGTGGGTCGTAACGGACGCGATTCGGCCCTGTTTGATGTGAGTTACTACCTGACGCCCTTGCCCCGCAAATCGGTCCGGCTGGAGCTTTCGGGTAACTCCCGCTCCAACAACCTCGCAGGTACGTTGCTGACGTTGAGCTTCATAGGCCGGAATTTTCTGGGCCGCGCTGAACAGCTAACGATAAACGGAACGGCTGGTATCGACCTTCAGATCGGGGCGGCCGGGCGGGGCGTTACCAACTACCGCTACGGCACCGATGCCACGCTGAGCTTCCCAAGGCTGGTGTCGCCCTTTCCGATCCGATATGACCGGCGGCAGATACTTCCCAAAACGAATCTTAGTATTGGCTACGAACTCCTTCAGCGCGACTCGCTCTACAACCTGAGTTCGGTGCGGGCTTCCTTTGGGTATGCGTTCAGGACGAGCAACCGGGTAGAGCATTCGCTTACCTTGTTCAATGTCAACTATGTTCATAGCTTTAATTTTGGCCCTAAATTTTATAATGCCATTTCTGATACAAACGCTGCTGTGTCGGCCCCACTTCTGCGAATCCTCCAGGATCAGTTGATTCTGAGTACCATTTATACACTCAATGTAAATTCAGACCCCAACGCCAATAAGCGGCACTCCTACCGGCATACAGTAAACATTGAGCCTGCCGGTAATCTGGCCGGTCTGTTGCTAAAGAATGACGAGACTGATTACAAACGCATTTTCGATGCTGCGTTTGCCCAGTTCTTTCGCATTGATTATGATTCCCGCCACTACTTTCAGTTGAATAAATCGCTGGTGTGGGCCAACCGCTTCTTCGGGGGTATCGGAATCCCCTATGGCAACAGCAACGAAATGCCGTTTATACGGCAGTATTTTGTGGGTGGAGCAAACAGTGTTCGTGCCTTTAGACCCCGCGCCGTTGGGCCGGGTACGTTCTCAAGTACCGGTGGAAAAGTGCTGTTTCAGGACGGTGGAGGTGATATTAAACTCGAAGTCAATACCGAGCTACGAGCAAAACTCACTTCCATTTTTCAGCTAGCCGCCTTTATTGATGCAGGGAACGTATGGTCGTATACTGATCAGACGTATTACGGGCCTGACTCGCAATTCAATAAAAACTTCATTAAGCAACTGGCCATCGGGGGCGGTCTCGGCCTACGCATCGACTTGTCGTACTTCCTGATCCGGGCTGATCTGGCCACGCCGTTCCAAAAGCCGTATCTTCCTGAAGGTCAGCGCTGGGTGCTAAATCAGATCAACCTTCGCAGCCCCGAATGGCGGCGCGACAACCTGATCCTGAATATTGCAGTAGGCTACCCATTCTGATTTGTGGCTAACTTGCGTGCGAATTTGTACGCGACCCTTGCCCACCAATCATGAAAGTCACTGGGTTTACCTTCATCCGAAACGCTGAAAAGTTCGGCTATCCTATTGTAGAAGCCATTCGGTCTATATTGCCCCTTTGCGATGAATTCGTGGTGGCCGTTGGCAACTCAACAGACAATACAATTGGCCTGATCCAGGCTATCGGATCGTCTAAAATTCGTCTTATCCACACGATTTGGAATGATGAGTTGCGCGAAGGCGGGCGCGTACTGGCCGAAGAGACGGACAAAGCGCTTGCTGCCATATCGGCCGACACCGACTGGGCTTTCTACATTCAGGGCGATGAGGTGCTGCACGAGCAATACCTCGACACGGTTCGACAGGCTATGCAGGACAACCTCAACGACCTCGGGGTGGATGGGCTGCTCTTTAAATACCTGCACTTCTACGGCTCGTTCAGGTACGTTGGTGATTCGCGCCGGTGGTATCGACGTGAGATTCGGGTCATCCGCCATACCGGTAACGTGGCGTCATACCGCGATGCGCAGGGCTTTAGAAAAAAGGACAATACCAAGTTGCGGGTCAAACTAATCGACGCCTATATCTACCATTACGGTTGGGTAAAACCGATTGAATTGCAACGGGCAAAAGTCGGCTATTTCTATCGATTCTGGCATAGCGAAGAAGCCATGCAACGAGTGGCGAATGAAGCAAAACAGTTCAGTTACGAACAACATATCGACTCACTTGCCGAGTTTACAGGCACGCATCCTGCCGTGATGCTGCCTCGCATTGCTTCAACCAATAATTCATTTACGTTTGATACCCGCCAACGCAGGTATTCGCCTAGAGTGCGGATACTTACTTTTATTGAAAAGTTGACCAACTGGCGAATAGGCGAGTACAAAAACTATCGTTTATTAGGCAAATAGCGGTTTCATAAAAATTCGTTCTGATTTGAATCTGTCGATGTCTTTTCCGGGTAATCGTTTCCTGCACATTGTCCTTTTTGTATTGGTAGGCTTGACTATAGCCACCTATTATCATCGGTACCCAACCGGCGATGATGCCTGGATTGCCGAAGAATCATACTGGCTCAGTAAAAATGGCATTGTACGTTCTGAATTTTTCAGGGGCATATTAGGCTGGGAGAAGCAACTTCTGGTTAGCCACAAATTATTTATAGCTATTGGTGCCGTTCTGATCAAACTATTCGGGCATCAGCTTCCTACCGTTCAGCTTACGGGTTTACTCTTTTTCTGTCTTCTTGTTTTCACCGTAACGAGTTATATCCGTAAACGAGAATATTCGTACAACTCTCCTTATTTACTAGCAATACTTATCCTTATATTCTCAAACAGATTTCTGATTAGAACAAGTTTCGAAAACCGACCCGATATGGTGGTCGCCGCGTTAGGATTCAGCTCTTTTCTCTGTTTAATAGCTTCAAGACATAAGCTACGCAACGCAGCGTTTGGCGGCTTACTGGCTGGTCTAGCGCTACTCAGCCACTTAAATGGAGTTATCTACCTGCTGGCTGGCGTTGGGCTGCTGGTCTATCAACGCACTTTCAAAGCGGCTGTTCTCTTCTCCATAATCGCTGGCTGCACGAGTATGACCTATTTCATTGATGTTCTGATGGCCGACAACGGCATAGCCGTTTGGCTGAGTCAATTTAAAAGCGACCCCGCTACACAAAATGCCTTCACTATAACCTCGAAGTTACTGGTCATGGCCACTTATCCGAGGTTGTTTTTCTATACACCCGAACACGCAGCGCTTTCTATTTTATTTGTGTACATCGTATGGCATCAACGGAAAATTCTCAATACCATACCCGCTGATCTGAAAATATACTCACTCCTCCTCTTTATATCGTTCTGGATCCTAACAAAGTCGCCGTCAGGCAGCTATTTAACGTTGTTTATTCCGTTTATGCTCCTCATTATTTATGAGCTATACAGGAAAAAACCGTTTACCAGTTTAGGTTTAAAGTTTGTGCTGATTTTATACATGGTGATTGGGCTATATGGAACAATTGAAATAATTTATACCAATAATAGTCAAGAATATATCCCTGTTGCTTATAAAAAATTACGGTCCCATCTTTCGTCAACGGAGAGAGGACTGGTCCCGTTGACATTCTTTTTCAATGAGTATGAACAATATGCATACTTGCTTTGTCACGAAAATTTTACCTACTTTTCTAACCGCCCCGGCGACTTAGGACCCTGGGCAAATGATCGTAAAGTAGACTTCATACTCATGGATTATGTCTACCGCCCCGAACCGTATTATCCACCGGCAGGTACCAAACAATTGCCGTTCTATAACCTATCTTTTTTCGACGGTCGTTTTGCAATATATAAACATCAGCCAAGTACATCAGGTAAGTAGCATACCTGAATTTGTAGACTGTCACACAAAAAATCCCGACCAGATAATGGTCGGGATTTTTTGTGTGCGATAGCGTATAGTGTATGCTTCAGGTACGTTGCCTAGTTGCTCATGCCGTGGTTCATCACGGGAATGGTGATCATGGCTGTATCCCAGGCGATACTCACGCTTTTATTGGTTGGCGTAATCGTCAGTTTTTCAACCGGCATCTTGCTGGCCACGGCGGGTACTTTCACTTCCAGCACGTTCTTGGCGACATGCTTGTCGTAATCATACGCGCCCCACTGCCCCAAAACCGTGTTCAGAATGACCGACCATTCTTTCTCGTTTGGAATGGTCACCAGCGTGTAGGTACCTGCCTTCACCATTTTACCGCCAAACATAACATCGTTCTTGAAGGTGATCTCCGTAGCGGCGTCGGCACCGGTGCGCCAGGGTTTACCGTACTTTTCAAGTGACGTGACGCCTTCAGGGCCGAAAATAACCCGTCCTCTTTTTGAGGGTTGACCGTAAACGACCTTGATGGTTTTATCGGGGCTTTCAACGGTTAAATGGGGGCTTTTTGCGTTCTGAGCAAACCCAACGGTCGCCGTCATGGCAAGCAGCATGAGTACTAGTAAAGAAACAGTCTGTTTCATGATCCGTAATGAATTGGTTAGTGATTTAGCATCAAAACGTAAACAACATCTATACCAATATGGTTTTTGTCGATTCTTCAAGGGAAGAATCCTTGTTTTTCTTACTTTTACATAATAGTATGCGTGCATACTACCTCTGTTTTCAGTTTACTGTTTACCGTTTACTGTTGCGCTGCCAACGTGTAGTTCTTCAGCTTAGCGAAGCAACTGAAAACAGCAAACGAAAAACTGTAAACTCCTTCTTATGTCTGCCTACTTCAGTAAACGCAACCTCCAGTTTCTGCTTCACGAGGTCTTCCATGCCGAAAATCTGACAAAATACCCGTTCTTCGCCGCCCACGACCGGGGTACGTTCGACATGGCGATCGACTCGGCTACGCAGATTGCCGACACGCTCCTATACCCGTATGTCCGCGAGGTTGACCGTAACCAGCCCGAGCTGAAAAATGGGCAGGTTACTGTTCACCCCAAAGTAAAAGAATTCATCAAGGCGATGGGCGACGCGGGCCTGATCGGCACCGGCTTTTCGTTTGAACAGGGCGGTCAGCAGCTTCCCGAGCTCATCAGTTCCAGTATCGGCTATATTCTCATGGCCGCCAACAACGGCATGATGTACGTCGGCCTGACGTCGGGCGCGGCCAATCTGATCACCTCATTTGGGTCCGCTGACCTCACGGAGACCTACGTCCCCCGAATGCTGGCGGGCGAGTGGCAGGGCACTATGGCCCTTACCGAGCCACAGGCCGGTTCGTCGCTCTCCGACGTGATGACCTCGGCCACACCGCAACCCGATGGAACCTACAAGATCAAGGGACAAAAAGTATTTATCTCGGCAGGCGACCACGACGCGGCGGGTAACATCATTCACCTGATGCTTGCCCGGATTGATGGTGCTCCCAAAGGCACAAAAGGGATCTCCCTGTTTGTGGTACCCAAGTACCGCCTGACCAACGATGGTACCGATCAGACTGACAACGACGTAACTTCGACGGGCGTTTACCACAAGATGGGGCAACGCGGCGTACCGGCCATGCACCTAACCATGGGCGAGCGCGACGATTGCGTTGGCTACCTGGTTGGCGAACCACACCAGGGATTACCTTACATGTTCCAGATGATGAACGAGGCCCGGATTGGCGTGGGCATGACTGCGGCGGGTATTGCCACGGCAGCCTACCACGCGGCCCTGCAATACGCCCGTGAACGCCCACAAAGCCGCCGCCTGAACGAAAAAAATGCCCTCGATTCGCCCCAGACGCCCATCATCAACCACCCCGATGTTCGGCGGATGCTGCTGTTCCAGAAGGCCGTAACGGAAGGTTCGCTGGCCCTATTGCTTGAAGCGGCGAAGCAGTTCGACATTGCGCACGTGGCTGAAGGCGAAGAGAAAGAAAACGCGCATCTGCTGGTGGAGATTCTGATGCCGATGGCGAAAAGCTACCCGTCAGAGATGGGCGTTCAGTCGGTGAGCCAGAGCGTACAAACGTTTGGTGGCTACGGCTTTACGGAGGATTTTCCGGTGGAGCAGTTGTACCGCGACATTCGGATTACGCCAATTTACGAAGGCACTACCGGTATTCAGGCGCAGGACTTACTGGGTCGGAAGATGACCATGAAAGGTGGCAAAGCGGCGCAACTGCTGATGCAGGAAATCGGCAAGACCATTGCCGAAGCAGCTACTCATGACGATCTAAAACCGTATGCCAGCATCCTCAAAACGGAGTTGGGCCGTATTCAGGAAGTGATGCAGGCGATCATGCCGCACGCTGGCGCGGGTGATTACGAACGCTACCTCAGCGATGCCACGCTGTTTCTGGAACAGATGGGGATTGTGGTGGTGGCGTGGCAGTGGCTGAAACAGGGCATCGTGGCCAAGCAACTGATCCTGACACAAAACCCACAGGGCGATGAACTGGCGTTCTATGAAGGAAAGTTGCACACCATGAAGTTCTTCTTCCACTACGAAGTACCCAAAACACTCGGCCTCGCCGCCCGCCTCAAAGACACCGAAGTGCTCACCATCGTGAGCGCGAAAGAACTGGCGTTATAGGGGTTTCTGATGGTTGATATGTAGGGGCAGCCCATCGTGGCTGCCCGCTTTCGGGCGCGATAGCGACCGCCCCGATTGGGTTGCATTTCAAAATTGTTGATGAAATAGCCAATGGGTGGACAGATTGTTTGATCGGCGTATTGCTGACGCAAGGCGGGCAACCACGATGGGTTGCCCCTACAGATCAACCATCAGGACGAAGCTAACTGATTACCGTTCCTGCTGCCCCGTTCAACGCTGCTGCTATGTCATCGGCGTGGCAGATGATGACGCGCTTTACACCGGCATCGAGGGCGGCGAAGGCGTTGTCGAGTTTCGGGATCATGCCTTTGTTGATGCTGCCGGCAGCTTTGTGTGCAGCATAGACCGCAGGCGTGAGCTGGCTAATGACACTATCGTCATCGTCGGGATTCGATAGCACGCCTTTCTTTTCAAAGCAGTATACCAGTGTCACCTCGTTGTGGCGAATCAGGTCGACGGCCAGTGCCTGCGCCATTGTATCGGCGTTCGTGTTGAGCAACGTACCCAGCGACGGATCGAACGAAAGCGGGGCCAGCACGGGCACCAGGCCCTGATTGGTGAACGACTGTAACCGGCCCGAATCGACCTCCTGAATGTCGCCGACAAAACCGTAGTCGATGGCTGCAACGGGGCGTTTCTGGGCTTTTACGAGTCCCGCATCGGCCCCGGTGAGGCCAATGGCATTCACGCCAAGAACCTGCAACTGCGCCACGATCTGCTTATTGATCAGGCCACCATACACCATCGTCACTACGTCGAGCATGGGTTTATCGGTGATACGCCGCCCTTCAACCATCGTGGTAGGTACGTTCAGCTTCTCGGCAATCTGCGTGGCAATCTTACCGCCACCATGCACCAGTACTTTATCGCCACGGAGGGTAGAAAAAGCCGTCAGGAAGCGGGTCAGCGCGGCGGGACTATCGATGACGTTGCCGCCAATTTTGAAAACGGTAGTTTGATTCATTGATTTTACTTATAACAGTTTAAGCGGCGTTTACCCCCAACCCAGACGCGGGACCGCACTAAACTATTTTAAATTTAACAATATCTCCTTCAGCACGGCCTGCGCCGACCATTCGCGGTTGGCGGCCTGTTCGATCACCAGCGACTGGGGGCTATCGAGAACGGCGTCGGACACTTTCAGGTTACGACGAACGGGCAGGCAGTGCATGAATTTTCCGTCGTTGGTCAGGTTCATTTTATCCATCGTCACCGCCCAGGACGGATCGCTGGTGAGCATCTGCCCGTATTGGGCGTAGGACGACCAGTTTTTACCATAAATGAAGTCGGCCCCGGCGAAGGCTTCGTCCTGATCGTAGATCACCGGTGCGTTGCCAACAAATTGTGGAGCCAGTTCGTAGCCTTTCGGATGCGTCACAACAAAGTCGATGTGGCCAGCGGCGGCGCGGGGGTTCATCCATTCGCAGAATGAGTTGGCAACGGCCTGTGGCAACTGCTTGATATGCGGCAACCAGGTGAGCACCACCTTCGGTCTGGGCGTTGTCTTCGCTTCGTCGATGGTGATACAGTCGGCCAGTGATTGCAATGGGTGGCGTGTCGCCGACTCCAGATTGACGATGGGGACGCCTGCATACCGGGCAAACTGGGTCATTACCTGCTCTTTGTAATCAGCTTCGCGGTCGGTCAGCCCGGCAAAGGCACGAACCGCGAGGATGTCGCAATAACGGCCCATCACGGCGGCGGCTTCGCGCACGTGTTCGGCTTTATCGGCATTCATAAATACGCCGTCTTCCATTTCCAGTCCCCAGCTATCGGCCCCCACGTTGAGGGTCATCACGTTCATGCCGAGATTACGGGCGGCTTTTTCGGTGCTGAGGCGGGTACGTAGGCTGGAGTTAAAAAAAAGCAGGCCAATAGTTTTGTGATGGCCAAGCTGTTCATCGGCGAATGGATTAGCCTTGGCGTCGCGGCCAGATTGAATCAATGCGTCAAGATCCGTGACGTCGGCGAGTGAGATGAATTGGTGCATTGGAAAAGGATGAAACACAGAGGCACAGAGTACACGGAGTGTTGTAAATTATCAGAAGTTGAACTGAGACATTCTCAGCTTTACCCCCAACCCCCTGAAGGGGGCTAAGGTGCTGCTTACCTGCCCTCGCGGAGCATTAGCCCCCTTTAGGGGGTTGGGGGTCTATGACGATTAAGGATTTTCTCTTCCATCTCTTTGCGCCCTTAGCGTGAAACGGTTGCGTCTTCGCGGTGAACTTCCTGGCTCAGCGCTTCCAGGAATTGATCGGCTTCGTCGGTGCCTAACGCCAGAGAAGGTAACAGACGGATGGTATGCTTACCGGCTACACCCGTGAATTGCTTATGCCCGAATAGCAGGTTGTGGCGCAGGTTTTCAACCGGAAAATCGTACTCGATACCGATCATCAGCCCACGACCACGCAGGTCTTTGTAGCCGCCAATCTGCCGAATACCATCCATCAGGTACGTTCCAAGGCGGTCGGCGTTCTCGATCAGGCCTTCTTCGCGCATGATGTCGAGCACGGCAATGGCCGCCGTACAGGCCAGGTGATTGCCGCCAAACGTGGTGCCCAGCAGGCCGTAGCTGGCTTTGAACTCAGGCGCAATAAGGATACCACCGATCGGGAAACCGTTGCCCATGCCTTTCGCCATCGAGATAATATCGGCCCGGATTCCGCTGAACTGGTGCGAAAAAAACTGGCCGGTTCGACCATATCCGCACTGCACACCGTCGAGGATAAGGACGGCTCCCGTTTCGTCGCAACGGTTGCGGAGCGCCTGCAAGAACGCATCAGTGGCTACCTGAATACCGCCCACGCCCTGAATACCTTCCACGATGACGGCGCAGGTGCTGGTTGTAATACCCGCCTCAAGGCCGTCGATGCCGTTGAAAGGAAGGAACGTGACGTGCTCCGTTGAGTTTACCGGAGCCACAATAGCCGGGTTATCGGTGGCGGCTACAGCGCCGGCCGTACGCCCGTGAAACGATTTTGTAAAGGCAACAACCCCTTTCCGGCCCGTATGAAATGAAGCTAGCTTGAGCGCATTCTCGTTGGCTTCAGCACCTGAATTACAGAGGAATAGCGAATAATCGGTATGGCCCGACAGTTCGCCCAGTTTATCGGCCAGTTCCTGCTGTTGCGGAATGTGGACCGAGTTGGAATAGAACGAAATCTTGTGGAGTTGATCGGTCAAGGCCTGAACGTACCTGGGATGCGTATGACCAACCGAAATCACGGCATGACCGCCGTACAGATCGAGGTACCGCGTGCCATTGGCATCCCAAAGGTAGCTGCCTTGCGCCCGAACGGGTTCGATATCGTAGAGTGGGTAGACGTTGAATAGCTGTGACATACGGACGTTCTTTGGTGATAAGTCGGCAAAAATACGGATTTTGACAGGGTATAGGTATAAACGTAACGCGGACTTCAGTCCGCAGGCAAAATAATGGCCTGCGGACTGAAGTCCGCGTTACGTTTAATTAGGAATCACGGTAACGAACCAACTCAATCGACCGTGATCTTTTCCAAAAAGGGTTTGATAGCCAGTACCAACTGCTCCGGCTCCTCGATCATACCTAAGTGGCCCGACTGCTCGAGCACTACAAATTCGGCGCTGGGCAGTTTCTGTTTCAATTCCTCCGAGCGTTCGAACGGGATCGCTTTATCCTCCCGACCTGCAATGATCAGCACGGGCAGGTCCGCATTTTTCAGAAAATCCGACCGGTCTGGCCGGGTACGTATTGCCTGTAAACCGGCCAGCATGGCGGCTTCGGGCAGGTTCTTGTGGGCATCGACCAGTTGCTGAATGGTGTCGGCGAGCGACTGACGGTGCTGTTCCGAAAACATGGCTGGAATGGCTTTCTCGACAAACGCATGACCACCTTCTGTTTCCAGCTTCTGTTTTGCTTCCTCCCGCTTCTGGCGTTGCTGGTCCGTATCGGGGTCGGCAAAGGCCGTTGAATTAACGAGCACAATGCCTTTCACCCGGTCGGGATATTTTTCGGCGGCCGCCAGCGCGATGTAGCCGCCCATCGAATGACCGATCAGCACGCATGCGCCCATTTCTGACGAACTTAGCTGCCCCTGCAACTCGTCGGCGTAGGCATCAATGCTGGTATGATCGGTCAGCCGGGAAAAGTCAGGCTTGATGATGGCATAATCGTCGGACAGGGCTGAGGCCAGGAAGTCCCATATAACCGGGCTTAGTGGATGCCCATGCAGAAAGACGAGGGTTGGACGTTTGAGCATAGAAAAGTTGGTTGAGGTAATACCGTCTCTAACAGAAATCGGGCGGCTTGTGTTGGTAAAACCAATCAACAAGTCGCCCGATTCAGGACAATTCAATTAATGCACTACCGGTAACGTTCTAAGTTACAGGCTTCCCTGGTTTATTACGCCCAATAGCACGAGTACCAGGCCAGCAATGAGCGCGATCAGGCCGATAGTGGCACCTACGCCATTACCGATCAGCAGCAACAGCAGACCAACCAGTGCAATAATGGCCCCAAGACGCACGTAGCCTGTCATAGCCGTTGTTTCTTTGGGTGCCATGTGCTTCTTGATCTTTTTGTCGATACTTTTCAGCATAGTGCGCTCAAAAAAGCTAGCCTTTTTCGTCGACGTAACCGCCTGCGTGCTCGTTTTTTGATTCACATCGGCCAGCATCTTCTCTGCTTTCTCGATCCGCTTTGTCAGGCGGCGGTCTGTAGAGTTGGTTGTTTTCAGACTAGCCAGCGCGTCAGAGGCCTGTTTGGTTTGCACAGCCACCGGTGCATTTGCAACGGCTTCGGTCGCAACCACCGCAGGTACGTCGGCAGCAGGCGTTACCACCTCTTCAGTCAATACCACAGGCTCTGTTGTTTTCTGCTGAGAATAAAAACGCTCAGGTTGCGACTTCTGGAATGTGGCAACGGGACGGCTACAGGCAGTAAGCAGGGCAGCGCCCGCCAGGGCAAGCGATACGGAGTGAATAAACTGTTTCATACTCGTGTTGGAAATAACCAATGAATTAATGTGAACTACTAATTAGAGCAGGCCCAAAATAACGAGGACAATACCAACCACCAAAGCGATCAGACCAATAGTTGCCGCTGTACCGGTTGTCAACAGCAACAGAAGTAAGCCAATCAGACCGATTACCAGACCGGCTGTTAGCGTGCTGCTCCGCATTGGTTGTTCAGGCGCCAGATGCTTCTGAATCTTCTTGTCCATGCTTTTCAGCATCATGCGCTTAACCAGCGTGGTTTTCTGGCTAACTGCATTGTTTGTTGTCAGGGCCTGTTGTGGGTTGGCAGCCAACACTTCCCGAATTTTAGTGATCCGGCGCTCCAGTTTGCGCGCATCGGCAGGACGGGCTTTCGTCGATGCGTAAGCTTCTGCTTTAGTCAGTGCCTCGTTGATCGTAGCGTTTGCAGCTACGGGCGCGGCTGGAGTTTCAGCCACGACGGGTGCAACGGCTACCGGTTCGCTAGCTACTACTTCCTGAGTGGCTACTGGCATAACCGGAGTTTGTACCGAATAGAACCGTTCTGCTTTAGACGGCTGAAAAGTAGCCACCGGACGGCTGCAAGAGCCTAAAAAAGCCGTAACGGCAAGGACTAAAAGTGTGTGTTTTGTCGACGTGTTCATAACGTTCGTGTGTTAAGTGAGAGATAAGCTATCTGCCTCCTAACACGAACCCCTCCTGAATGTTGTGAACATCTGACGCAATGGAACTAATTGCGTTTTCTGTAATGCCCCAAAAAAAGGCGGACGTCGCGCCGCTACAGGGCCTAATGACAGGTGTAGCAACGCGACGTCGATTGGTAACTCGTTGGGCGCTCAGCCCTGTTTATGCGGCTTTCCGAAGTTCGTGCGCCGCCGTGCGGCTGAACTTCTCGGAGGCATACTCATGCGTAATGGTCAGTTCTTTTTTTCCTTCCTGCGAGGGAAGCTCAAACATAGCATCCGTGATAATCGATTCGCAGATTGACCGAAGCCCGCGAGCACCCAGGTTGAAAGTAAGCGCCTGATCAACAATGTAGTTCAGCGCCGAATCGTCCCAACGAACGGCTACGTCGTCCATCGCAAACAGTTTATCATACTGTTTGGTAATGGCATTTTTAGGCTCTGTCAGGATACGATAAAGCGCGTCGCGATCGAGCGCATCGAGGTGTGTCAGCACGGGCAACCGACCTAACAGTTCGGGAATAAGGCCAAACGATTTCAAATCCTGCGCCGACACGTACCGCATCAGATGGCTCCGATCGGTGCTGGCGTGCAGGCGGCGCTCGTCGGTAAATCCGATAGGACGCGAGGTTACCCGTTTGGCGATATGCCGCTCGATGCCGTCAAAAGCACCACCGCAGATGAATAAAATATTTTCGGTATTAATCGAAATTAAACGCTGATCCGGGTGTTTGCGCCCCCCATGCGGCGGCACATTGACCGATGACCCTTCCAGCAGTTTGAGCAATCCCTGCTGCACGCCCTCGCCACTCACATCGCGGGTAATCGACGGGTTATCTGATTTGCGGGCAATCTTGTCGATCTCGTCGATGTACACGATGCCCATCTCCGCCTGATCTATCTTGTAGTCGGCCGCCTGTAAGAGCCGCGTCAGCACTGTTTCCACGTCTTCGCCAACGTACCCGGCTTCGGTAATAACGGTGGCATCGGCAATGCAAAAGGGCACATCGAGCATTTTGGCGATGGTGCGGGCCAGGTACGTCTTACCGGTCCCGGTTTCGCCCACCATCAGAATATTCGATTTTTCAATCGTGATCTCGTCGTCAGTGCGCGGCTGCATCAATCGCTTGTAGTGGTTGTAAACGGCCACTGATAATACTTTTTTCGCTTCGTCCTGCCCGATAATGTACTGATCCAGAAACCGCTTCATTTCCTGCGGCTTGATCAAATTCAGCTTTGGTGGCTCTGCGTTCTGGCTTTTCTTAGGGCGCGTTTCTTCAACAACGACTTCAAATCCCTGTTCGATGCAATGATTACAAATGTGGGCATCGATACCAGACAGTAGCAATTGAACTTCATTTTTGCGGCGACCGCAAAACGAGCAACTTATTTGAGGCATATTCACGTGGGGCGTTACGTATAGTTGGCTAGTTGTACATTCAACGAGTTGTTCAGGCTGCTTGTTGGACCGTTGGTTAAGAAACGCTAACCGAGTAGCAGATTTGTTACGTCGGTCCAGTTCATCACCCGCTCGAAGGCCGTTTCATCCCGATTATGCAACCCATCGAACAACAGGCCCTTCCCCTTGAACGTGTGTAGGTTATACGGCATATCGTCGATGAGGTAATCGGCGCCTAAAATACTCTTATCGCCAAGGAAGATAATGTTTTTCCAATGAATCGACGGAAAATAGCGGGCCAGCCAGTCGTATTTTTCACGAAACGAATTAGGGAACTCCATCGCCGCCGTAGCCACGAAGACGTCGTACTTTTCCTGAAGGGCCAAAACCGCCTCCTGCGCACCGGGCATCACCTCGATATCAGCGAAAAAGCCCGGCTCGAATACCTGCTCGTGGATGGATTTTCGCTCGTTCTCGTCCAGAATCTCCTGAAAGGATTTCTGCTCTAGTTCGGCCAGTTCATAGCGGGGCGCACCCGAAGCCAGGTACAGTTGAATCAGTTTGGCGTGGGTGTTGGCCAGCACATCATCCTGGTCAATGCAAATGCGTTTCTTCATAAAGGTTGTATGGTACGCGAAGATGGTACGCGGATCATCATGTTAGAGGTTAGGCTCGTTCCAGCCCTCGAAATAATCGGCAACACGGCGGACAAACTGCCCACCGAGGGCTCCATCCACCACGCGGTGATCGTATGAATGGCTCAGGAACATAAGTTGGCGAATACCCAGCAGATCGCCCTGTGGTGTTTCAATCACGGCGGGTTTTTTCACAATTGCTCCAAACGCCATAATGGCTACCTGCGGCTGCACGATGATGGGCGTACCCATGAGGTTACCGAACGTACCTATGTTCGAGATCGTGTAGGTCCCGCCAGCCAGATCGTCGGCCGTGAGTTTGTTTTCGCGGGCACGCCGCGTCAGGTCGTTCACTTTTTTTGTCAGGCCAATCAAGTTATACTGCGCGGCGTCGTGAATGACCGGCACAATGAGGTTTCCCGTTGGCAGGGCTACCGCCATGCCAATATTTATGCTGCGTTTGACCAGAATGTTGTCGCCATCCACCGATACGTTGATCATCGGAAAGTCGCGAATGGCTTTCACCACCGCGTCGATCAGGATGGGCGTATAGGTCAGGTTTTCGCCGGTCTGTTTTTTGAAGGCGTCTTTATTGGCCGTGCGCCACTGCACAATGGCAGTCATGTCGGCTTCTACAAACGACGAAACGTGCGGTGATATCTGTTTCGATTCCACCATACGCTGCGCAATCATCTTCCGCATCCGGTCCATCTGAACAATGTCGGCCGACCCATTCAGGCTGGGGGCATGGGGCTGGGCGCGTGGAGTTGGGGGCGTGGCAGACGGCACAGTTGCCTTTTTCTCGCTGCTCCCTGCCCGCTGTGTTTCGGCACGGTCGAGCACATAGGCCAGCATGTCTTTCTTGGTCACCCGGTTGTCGGAACCACTCCCCGGAATTGTGTCCAGTTCGGCACGGGAAATGCCTTCTTCCCGCGCAATATTCAGCACGAGTGGGGAGTAGAAACGGCCCTCGAATGCCGGACCCGCCGCTACCGGCACCAGTCCGGGTTTTGTGCTCATGGACCCGATGCTGGCTTCGAGCGCCGCCGCCGAGTGGACTACTTCAGCTTCCTCTACATCGTTGGCGGCAGCTACGTCGACGCCGACCTGCTCCAGTGAAGCCATAGGAACAGGGTCCGGTGACGCAGCGGACGTACCTGCTTCCTGTTCCGTTTCAATCCGGGCGATGACCTGACCAATCGGCACAATGTCGCCTTCGTTGACCAGCCGCTCTTTCAGTATGCCCGTTGCCGAGGCTGGCACTTCGGTGTCAACCTTATCCGTTGCCACTTCGAGCACCGAATCGTCAACTTCAATGCGATCCCCAACCTCTTTGAGCCAGGTGATAACGGTACATTCTATTATACTTTCGCCCATTTTGGGCATGACCATGTCGATGAGAGCCATATTATGGGACTTTGGATTTTGGATATCGGATTTGGGATTTGTTGCTTACGCGTTCAACTGTTGTGGCAGAGAACGTGAACGCGTAAGCAACAAATCCCAAATCCGATATCCAAAATCCAAAATCAAATTAGTTGTTCACGTAAAAGATTTAGTAGGTACGTTGTGGTGAGCGTGATATTCTGCTCACGATACTGGCCCAGTTTCAGGTGCTTCGTAACGGTCCCGTTATCCGTGGCTACGGCGATCCAGACGGTGCCAACGGGCTTGTCGGGTGTACCGCCGTCTGGTCCGGCAATACCGGTGGTGGCAATGCCTACATCGGTGCCAAGCATGACCCGCACGCCTTCGGCCATTTCGCTGGCTGTTGGTTCGCTCACGGCCCCAAACTGCCCAAGTGTTTCGGGATTCACGCCAAGCGCAATGATTTTGACCTCGTTGCTATAGCTAACAATACCGCCAGCAAACACAGCCGAAACGCCCGGTACCTTCGTTAGTGTGGCCGCTACCTGTCCACCCGTACAGCTTTCGGCAACGCCCAGCATCAGGTTTTTTTCTTTCAGCAGCCGGATCACGACCGTCTCAATTTCGTCGTCATCATAGCCATACACGTTCTTTTCGATCAGCGGAAGCACCCTGGCTACCTGTTCATCGAGTTCACGGCCAAGCTGGTCATTATCCGTACCGGTAGCGGTCAGCCTGAGTTTTACACCGCCAAAACTGGGTAAGTAAGCAAGCCGGATATGAGGCGGCAGGGCATCTTCCCAGGCCTCGATGCGCTCGGCCAGAAATGACTCCCCGATGGCAATCGTCCGGATCATTTTATGGCGGATAACTGGCATCACGAATCGCTCTTTCAGCTTCGGTAACATCCGATAGGTCATCAGGCTTTTCATCTCAAACGGAACGCCGGGCAGTGAGATAAAGACCGTATCGTCCTGATCGAACCACATACCAGGGGCCGTTCCCCAATCGTTCTGAATGTACTCGGCGTTTTCGGGCAGATCGGCCTGCATGCGGTTGAGGTCGGTCATTTCACGGCCGCGTTTCTCAAAAAAACCGGTTACCAGCTCCAGCGCCGCCTGATTGCGGACCATGCCGACGCCGAAAAACTCACAAAGCGTTTTTTTGGTAATATCATCTTTGGTTGGTCCCAGGCCACCGGTAATGATCACCACATCGGCGCGGGCGGCGGCTTCGGCAAGAGCCGTTAAAATAACCCCGGCTTCATCGCCAACGGATGTCTTCCGAATAGTCCGTATGCCGATGTTGGTCAGTTCAGTACTGATCCACTGGGTATTGGTATCGATAATCTGGCCGAATAAAATTTCGTCACCAATGGTAATCACTTCGGCCCTGATGGTAGTTGGCATAGAGAATGTATTGATCTAAATGAACGACGGCATTCCGCGTTCGAAGCTACCGTAGGGTGTAAACTGGCCATTGCCGCTGTGTTGGGCGGGAACATTTTTTTTGTACAGGCCGCTTTACATTCTACAGTTACCAATGTCAAAAGTACGTAAAACAACCTATTGAGATGAAACCAATTCGTGCATGGGCCCTGGGCCTCTCGCTTTTGCTCACCGGGGCCGTTCAGGCTCAGGACACTACCAGTAAGCCCGCACAAAAGCAGCCGTCCAGTCCATTTGGCAAGCTGGGTGGCTTACTCGAGAAAGTGATCCAGCCGGCTGCGTCGGGAGGGTCACTCTCGTCGACCGAGATTGCTACCGGCCTGAAAGAAGCGCTTCGCGTGGGCATCGACAAGGGTGCAACCCAGGCTTCGGCATTGGATGGCTACAATAAAAACACCCTGATCAAGATCCTGTTTCCCCCTGAAGCACAGCGCATTGAATCTCGTTTACGGCAGCTAGGTTTCGGCAATCAGGTCGACCAGTTTGTGCTGGCCTTGAACCGGTCGGCCGAAGATGCGGCCAAAAAGGCGAAACCTGTTTTCTTCAAAGCCATTACCCAAATGTCCATTTCCGACGCTGTGGGTATTTTGCGGGGTGGTCAGGATGCGGCTACGCAGTATTTGCGCCGCACCACAGGCCAGCAGTTGGTCTCGGAATTCACGCCAATTATCGACAGCACCCTGCAGAAGAACAACGCCACGCGGTATTACAACACCCTGGCGTCGACGTATAACCGGCTTCCCCTGGTAAAACCTGTCAACGCCAACCTGACCGAATACGCCACCAACAAGGCCGTCGACGGGCTGTTTATTCTGGTGGCTCAGGAAGAAAAGCGCATCCGCGAAGACCCCGTTGCCCGCGTCACTGACATTCTAAAGCGGGTTTTCGGTAGCAAGTAATTGGCTCAATTTAAAGGGGGTCGTGCATGGCAAAAGCCGTTGAGAGTTATACTCTTGGCCACTTTCGCCATGCACAGCCCCCTTTAAGCGAATTTGATGCCGTTTACGTTTGTTATTGATCAAAATCAGTAGTGTACCTAATACGGCTACTTTTTTCGTTGCGCTTCTTGTTGCGTCTTTGTGGTTCATTATGACAACTCTTCAATCCACCTTCATCAACGCAGCCACTGACGCCGAACGACACTGGCTGGAAAGCAAACTGGCGGCTCCTACCCCGGCGAAACTGGCTGCATTTGTAGCGGCTCCCCGGTTCATTATCCGCAGGAACGTACCTGAGAAGCCCGACGGAACGCCGCCCAACGGAATGCCGCCCAACTGGACAATGGACCAGTTGGCACGCGGACTGCTGCTCACGTCCCTGCCAGCCGAACCGGAAGATGCCTATGTGAAGGCCATTCAAACGCTGTTTGATACGGCCGAGTTGCAGGAACTTGTTGCGCTGTACGCTGCCCTGCCCCTGCTAACGTACCCGGAACGCTGGCTATTTCAGGCCACCGAAGCCGTTCGGTCCAACATGAGTCCGGTGTTCGATGCCATCGCGTTTGGCAATACGTACCCAGCCGATTATTTCCCTGAAGCGGCCTGGAATCAGTTGGTGCTCAAATGTATTTTTAACGATAAACCCATCACTAAAATCACAGGTTTAGCCCAACGGGCCAACCAGACACTGGCCAATGACCTGTCGAACTTCGCCCATGAACGCTGGGCCGCCGGCCGGACCGTTCCGGCGGAAGTATGGCAATTGATTCCGCACTTCATGAACGAAACGTTGCTCGCCGACGTAAAAAAACTATTGCAATCACCCGACGAACGCGACCAGCTCGCCGCCCGTCAGGTGATTGCCGAAACCGACTACGAACCAGCAAGACAGTTATTGGTTACTGGTTATTAGTGACTCGTTGTTGCTCCGCTGAGGAGCTTCGCCTTACGGCACAGGCTGTACCTGTGCAACGCCAATAACCAGTGACTAATAACCAGTAACCAACTCTCTCCTATGAACCCTTCTCACGCCGAAGACGAGGCCGTTTCACCAAGCCCGGCACCCGTAGCCGAAACGCCCTTCGACTACCCCACCTATATTCAGGGTATGCGTTTTTTTGACCCGCATATTCACATGACTTCCCGCACCACCGACGACTATCAGGCGATGGCCGATGCGGGTATTGTGGCCCTGATCGAACCCGCTTTCTGGCTGGGGCAGCCGCGTACCGGTCTGGCTACGTTTAAAGATTATTATAGCAGCCTGATTGGCTGGGAACGGTTCCGGTCGTCGCAGTTTGGCATCAAGCACTATTGCACAATCGGGCTCAACTCGCGCGAAGCCAACAACGTACCCCTGGCCGAGGAGGTGATGGAACTGTTGCCGCTCTTTGTGTACAAAGAGGGCGTGGTGGGCATCGGTGAAATTGGCTTCGACGATCAAACGGCCGCCGAAGATCGGTTCTACCGGGCTCAGTTGGAACTGGCAAAAGAAAGCGGTTTACCCGTCCAGATACATACGCCGCATCGCAACAAAAAGGAAGGCACTGAGCGCAGTATGGCCATTGCCCTCGAACATGGTCTCGACCCTCGAATGGTGATCGTGGATCACAACAACGAAGAGACGGTGAAGTCGGTGCTGGATAAAGGATTCTGGGCGGCATTTACGATTTACCCGTTCACCAAAATGGGTAACGAACGCATGGTCGAGGTGGTGCGGCAGTACGGCCCGGAACGCATCATGGTGAACTCAGCCGCCGACTGGGGTATCAGCGACCCACTGGCCGTGCCCAAAACGGCAGCACTGATGGTTATGCGCGGCATTCCGCTCGAGCACATCCGGCAGGTCACGTACCAAAATGCCATCGATGCCTTTGCGCAAAGTGGCCAGATAAACACCGCTGATTTTGCGGATGGACTGGCAATTGACCAAAGCCAGAAATTCAACGGCAACACCATTCTGCGGGGTGGTCAGCAGCCGAGATTAGATAAAAACTCCGTTCTAATAAAATAACCGAGTGAAGTCCTATTTACAATTAATGCGGCCGGCCAACCTCGTTACAGCCGTAGCCGACGTTCTGGCGGGTTTATCCCTGGCCGCGTTGACAGGCATGTTTTCTCTGTTGACAACCCAACAGCCGATCTGGCTATTACTGGTGTCGACTATTGGCCTCTACGGCGGCGGTGTAGTTTTGAATGATGTGTTCGATGCGGAACTCGATGCCGTTGAACGGCCGGAACGGGCTATTCCCAGTGGGCGCGTCAGTCTGGGCCAGGCGTCGGCTCTGGGCGTTGGTTTGCTGCTGGCTGGCATTGCCCTGGCTTTTTTTTACAGCCCTGCAACGGGTGGTACAGCCGCCCTCATTGCGGGGCTGGCCGTTTTTTACAACCGCTTTGGCAAGCACATGTCGTGGTTTGGCCCGATAAATATGGGCCTTTGCCGGGGGTTCAACCTGCTGTTGGGCGTTGGCGCAGCCGGCCCAACGGCTGTTCAGTCGCTGTGGTGGCTGGCGGTGGTTCCGGTCATCTACATTGCCGCTATCACCATGATCAGCCGCGACGAAGTGCATGGCGGCAAACGCCTGACCCTCTACGCAGCCGCCGGATTTTACCTGCTGGTCAGCACGGCCCAGCTAGTCATGGCAGTCAGTGCCAATACGTTGATGCTGACTGTCAGCTTCGTTCTACTGCATCTTTTCCTGATTGGCCGACCACTTCTGAAAGCCATCCAGCACCCAATCGGCCCCAATATTGGTGGTGCCGTAAAAGCGGGCGTGCTGTCTCTGATCGTGATGGATGCCGCCTGGGTGAGCGTTTCCGGCAACTGGCAACTGGCCCTGGGTACGTTGCTGCTGTTACCCGTTTCGATCTGGCTGGCCAAAGCATTTGCCGTAACATAATATACTGAACGTCAAATCGCTACAAAAATCTACAAGGCTGTTGTCGTTAGCCATTTGCTGACGTAAACAGCCTGGTAGGTGTACGATCTGCTGCCTTACGACTTCACTTTCTCCTGCCTGCGCTGGACTTTCCGCGTCCGCTGGCGTTCAACGATTTTCGCGCGTTTGTCGGCGGGCAGGGCGGCCAGTTTAGCTTCGCGCTGCTGACGATGCGTTTCCCTGAATGCTTTCCGTTCATCGGGCGTCATTTTGTCAAATTTGGCTTTGCGCTCAGCCTTCATTGTCGCCCGTTGCTCTGGTGTCCTGTTTCGGTGCCCCTGATGATTGGCAGAAGCAGGGGCAGTAGGTTGAGACTGAGCATAGGCACCGGCCGAGAGTAACAGGGCAATGGCTACTAATTTCATCGTTTTCATATTCGTATGTTGGTTTAACGTAATTCGGTGGTTGGACATCGACGAACGCGAAAGGTTTAGCCGGTCATCAGGAGGTTGCCCGTACCAGTCCCTACGAACCTGAAAAGAAACGCGTCATTGCGCGTACGCTGGCTACACCGGCCCTGCAACATGCTGCCAAATAGTTATAAAAGCACGTATTTTTATGGGTAATTGGATGAACAGCCTCATAAGATAACCAGTTTGTGAGCAACATTTTCCAGAACGATCGGGCATTCAGGAAACGGCAGCTATCAGCAGGCTGCAACTTTAATGTATTTAGTCTTTCTGATTAACTACATTTAGTAGAATTTACTTAAGCACACTGCGGCCAGTTCCAGGATAGCAAAGGTGCCCCCACTAACTTGAATAGCTTACATGAATGCACGTCTGATCAATGCATCGTCACGTCCTGTTTCAATGGCAGGCATTTCCAGGTGACAGTACGTTTCCCAACTCCGTAACTCACTGCTAGCGCAGGCCTCACTGATGAATACAAATTTCCTTAAGTTACTGCTCGCAGATGATGACGAAGACGATTGTTTTTTTTTCAAAGAAGCAGTACAAGGCTTGCCTGTAGCCACAATGCTGACTGTCGTCCACGATGGTGAACAATTGATGGAGTTACTCCATAATAAAGCATCAGACCTGCCCGACTTTCTTTTCCTCGACCTCAACATGCCGCGTAAAGGGGGGCACGAGTGTTTAATGGAGATCAGACTTAGCCCCACACTAAGACGGCTTCCTGTCATTATCTTGTCTACGTATATCAATCCTGACACGGAAGAAAAACTGTATAAAAGCGGGGCCACCCATTGTATTGTCAAACCACCCCACATTGCTCAACTCAAAGACGTTATTCAGCGGGAACTGGCACTAACCGTGGAAGCCGTTAGCCTGCCACCAGCCAAAGACGCCCTCCCTGTTGAGGTCGTCCCGACACCAAAATCAACGTGAAAAAAAAAGAGAAAATACTCTCCGACAACCTGTTTCCGGTGGTGGGTATCGGTGCGTCGGCGGGTGGGCTGGAAGCCTTTCGAAATTTCATTAAAGCCATTCCTGACCAGTCGGGAATGGCGTATGTACTGGTGCAGCACCTTGATCCTAACCACGAGAGCTTGCTGCCCGATTTGCTGCAAAAGGTCACCAATATTCCGGTGCTGGAAATTGCTGACGATGTCAAGGTGCAGCCCAACCATATTTATATTCTGCCCAGCAACAAAATGCTGGTGGCCAACGACGGCGTATTGCAGCTTAGCCCCCGCACCACGAAAAAAGGGGAACTCAATCTGCCTATCGACCTTTTTTTTACGTCACTGGCCGCCATTCATCATAATCATGCCATCGGCATTGTCTTATCCGGTACAGGCAGCGATGGCACCAATGGCCTGAGAGCAATCAGAGCTAACGAGGGGATCACCTTCGCCCAGGACGAAGCGTCGGCAACGTACCCAGGAATGCCCCGAAATGCCGTGCTGTCCGGAGTGGTCGATTTTGTGCTACCGCCCAACGAAATGCCCCAAAAGCTTCAGGAAGTAGCCCATAGTATCAACGAAATGGCCACTGGCAGATCGGCTATTTTGCTATCTGATAACGACATATTTGGCCAGATACTGGCGGTGCTGCGTGCCCGCCGTAAAACCAACTTCACCTACTACAAACAGACCACTATCCGTCGGCGAATAGTGCGCCGGATGGCGATTAACAAAAACGAAAATCCGGCCGAGTACCTTCAGTATCTGCGGCAAAACCCGTCAGAGCAGGATGCCTTGTATCAGGATCTTTTGATTTCGGTAACCTCATTCTTCCGCGACAACACGGTATTTGACACGCTGTGCGAGTCAGTTTTTCCGCGTATTGCCCAGAAGACGGCCAGTAAACCCATCCGGGTGTGGGTAGCAGGGTGCAGCACCGGCGAAGAAGCCTACTCGATTGCCATGTGCTTTAGCGAATATCTGGGCAACAAAGCAGAACGGGTGCAGATTTTTGCCAGCGATTTAAGCGACCAGGCCATTGCCAAAGCCCGTACCGGCCTATATACCAAAGCCGAGGTGAGTGGCGTGAGCGCGGAGCGGTTACTGAAATTTTTTACAAAAACCCAGGGTGGGTACCAGATCAATAAATCGGTGCGGGCTATGTGCGTGTTTGCCTCGCACAATTTCCTGACAGATCCGCCTTTCATCAAGATGGATTTTATCAGTTGCCGCAACGTGCTGATTTACCTGAGCACGTACCTGCAAAAAAAGGTGCTCACTACCTTTCATTATGCCCTGAACCCAACCGGATTTTTACTGCTTGGCAAGTCAGAAACCATCGGTGGTGTGCCAGACCTGTTTGCGACTGTATCCAAAAATGAGAAACTATTTTCCCGGAAAGACACGCCCACGCGCTTTATTCCGGTCGCCCCCGGCCGAAAGGAATTAACAGCTCAGCCCGTCAGGCCGAACCCTGAAACCAAGTCAATGAAAACCGATTTCCAGAAAACAGCCGACGAAATTATTCTGGCTAACTATTCGCCCGTCGGCGTAATCGTGGATGAGTCGCTCGACATTGTGCATTTTCGGGGTAATCCCAGCACTTATCTGGAACAATCGTCGGGTAAACCCACGCATAATCTGCTGTTGATGGCCAAAAACGGGTTGGCATTTGAGTTGCGGAATATGCTTCACAAGGTCAAAAAAGAAAAAATCCCGATTAGTAAAGAGAATATTCTGGTGGAGGTAAATGGAAACCTGACCACCATTACCATCGAAGCCATTCCGCTGCCCAATACTGTTGAGCCGCATTACCTGGTTCTTTTTCACAGTCGTGTGGCCGTTGGCACTAAGTCGACACGGAGCAACCGGAAAACGGCCAAAGCGCTGGAGAAAGACGATAAAGACCTGCGCATTCTGCAATTGGAGCAGGAACTGGTACAACTTCGCGACGATATGCGGGGCATTACCGAAGATCAGGAAGCTGTCAACGAAGAACTACAAAGTGCCAACGAAGAGCTTCTGAGCGGTAACGAGGAATTACAGAGCCTGAACGAAGAAGTAGAAAGCAGCAAAGAAGAGCTGCAAAGCACCAATGAAGAGCTAACGGTAGTAAATCAGGAAATGTCCAGCCTGAATGAACAGGTAACCGCAGCCAGAGATTATGCCGAAGCCATTATTGCCAATATCCGCGAGCCGCTGCTGGTGCTGAACAGTAACTTACGGGTAAAACTGGCAAACCAGTCTTTTTATAAAACATTCCGGGTCAGTGAAGTCGAAACGGAAGGAATGCTGGTGTATGACCTGGGCAACCGGCAGTGGAATATTCCCCAACTGCGTACGCTACTGGAGCATATTCTGCCCCAAAAATCGACATTCAGTGATTTTGAAATTACCCACAACTTTGCCACTATCGGGGAGCGGGTGATGTTGCTGAATGCCCGTGAGATTGTGGATAAAAAAAGCGCAGACAGGCTCATATTGCTGTCCATCGAAGACATTACCCAAGCAGCCAAAGCGCGGGAAGTTGAACAGCAGGCAACAAAACGGTTTCAGTTTATTGCTAATTCAATGCCGCTCAAAGTCTGGACGGCTGATGCTGTCGGCAACGTTGATTATTGCAACCAGAGCTGGTATGAGTACACCGGTCTTTCATTCGACGACCTGAAAGATTGGGGATGGGAAAGAAATGTTCACCCCGACGACCGGAAGAAGACCAGAATAAATTGGCAGCATTCGATTGACTCCGGCGCCGATTTTGACATGGAACACCGCTTTCTGAATGCATCCAGTGACTACAAATGGCATCTCAGTCGCGCTATTGCCTACAAAAATAAAAGCGGCGACATCACCATGTGGATAGGCACCAACACGGAAATCCAGGAGCAGAAAGAACAGACAGAAGTGCTGGAAAAAGCCGTTATCAGCCGGACACACGAGCTGCGGCTGGCGAACGACATGCTGGGCAGAAAAAATAGCGAACTCAAAAAGATAAATAAAGAACTCGAATCGTTTACGTATATATCGAGTCATGATTTACAGGAGCCGCTCCGAAAACTACAAACCTTAGCCAACACTATTCTTGAAAAAGAAAGCCGGAATCTTTCGGTCAGCGGCAAAGATGCGTTCAGGCGGCTACAGAAATCAGCCGAACGGATGCAGCACCTCATCCAGGACCTGCTGGCCTTTTCCAAGCTCAGCAGCCATGAACTGACTCGTGAAATGATTGACCCCGCCCTGATTTTGACCGAGGTGGTTAAAGAGTTCAGCGAGTTGATTGACGAAAAGCACGCCATCATCGACATCACGGAACTGTGCCCAATCAATATGGTAGCCTTTCAGTTTCGCCAGTTGCTGACCAATCTTATTGGCAATGCCCTTAAGTTCTCAGACCCGTCTGTACCACCACACATACGCATAAGCTGTGTGGTGGTGAAAGGCAGCGACTTAGGCAACGAACTGCTGGTGGCAAACCAGACCTACTACCACCTCACCGTGACCGATAACGGCATCGGTTTTGATCCGAAATACAACGAAAAAATATTCGACGTTTTTCAGCGGCTTCATCGAAAAGAACAATACGATGGTACAGGTATTGGATTGGCTATTGTAAAAAAAATTGTAGAAAATCACAACGGGTTGATCGTCGCTACGGGCGAACTGACTAAAGGGGCCAGGTTCGATATGTATATACCTGCTTCAGTTGCGAACGACCAAAGCTAGCCAGTTAACAAGTAGGTCTCCGTGACACTAACCGGCCACCACCCGCGCCTCATCCGGCGGGATAATTCGGATAGAGTTATGCCTACCACCAGGCCCGTTGATCCGTGGATGATTCTTACAGATGTGCAGAAGTTCGTAAGCCGGTCAGCTATGATGCCTGCGGCGAACTATAACGCGGAGGTCAAGGTATATAAAGAGAGAGCGCCGTTTAGCCTGATCCCTTAATTCGTAAGCGAAAACATGGGTATTCATGGGTAAATTTGTCTTTTCCTTTATCTGACTACTTTTGAAATGACCTCACTTCAACAATCGTTCAACGTTCCGTTCACGTACACTGTCTCGTTCACCAATAGCCTGTTCAGCGTCACAAATCCAGTTTTCCGTACATTCCTCAACCAGCAGGTTATGGGTAAGCTGGTGCGAAAAGTACTGGTCGTGATTGATGAAGGCGTCGCGCAGCATCATCCATCGCTAGCCAACGATGTACGAACGTACCTGGCTCAGTCAGCGAACGTTATCCTGGCTGCCGAGCCACTGGTAGTACCCGGTGGCGAGGCCGCCAAGAACGACCCCAAACTGGTTGACCTGCTTGTTGATGCTGTCAACGAGTATGGAATCGACCGGCATTCATACGTAATTGGCATAGGCGGTGGCGCGGTGCTCGATCTGGTGGGCTATGCCGCCGCTATTGCTCATCGGGGCGTTCGGCATATCCGCATTCCAACAACGGTGCTGTCGCAGAATGATTCGGGTGTTGGGGTAAAGAATGGCGTCAACTACCGGGGGAAGAAAAACTTCGTAGGTACGTTTGCGCCACCCGTTGCCGTTTTCAACGATGCCCGTTTCCTGACTACCCTCGATGACAGGGACTGGCGGGCAGGCATTGCCGAGGCGGTAAAAGTGGCCCTCATCAAAGACCTGTCTTTTTTCGAGTGGCTCGAAACCAACACCGATGCGTTGGCCCGCCGCGACGCCGACGCCATGAACTACCTTATCTACCGCTGCGCCGACCTGCATATGCAGCACATATCGGGCGGCGATCCGTTCGAGATGGGGTCGGCCCGGCCGCTCGATTTTGGGCACTGGGCCGCGCATAAGCTGGAATACCTGACCAACTTTTCGGTTCGTCATGGCGAAGCCGTTGCCATCGGCATTGCGCTCGATGTGGTGTATTCGCAACTGGCCGGCCGCATTCAGGAAGCCGATACCGAGCGGATTATGCACGTGTTACAAGGCGTAGGTTTTGAGCTGTTTCACCCCGCCCTTGCCGAAAACAACAGCGAGCACCTGGTTCGTGGCCTGGCCGAATTTCAGGAACATCTCGGCGGCGAACTGACTATCACCCTGCTCGATGCATTGGGTAAGGGCGTTGAAGTACACGAGATGGATATAGCCCTGATTCGCCAGGCGGTGGCCAAACTGGAAATTAATTCATTGTCAAAAGCGTACTAGCCAATGGCTCCCGCAAACTGCGGTAAGACCTTTCGACCGTTGACTTCCAAGAAAATGCACCTCGGTTATTGCACCAATATTCATCCTGGCGAAACATGGTCTGACCATTTTCAGCACCTGCGCAACCAGGTTCCAGCCGTTAAAGCGGCCGTTTCACCAGACGCTCCCCTTCCGCTTGGTCTCCGGCTGGCGAATCAGGCCAGTATTGACCTGACAAAACCCGAAAACCTGGCCGAGTTTCAGTCGTGGCTGGCCGATACAGGCTGTTACGTGTTCACTATGAATGGATTCCCCTATGGCGGCTTCCACAACGAACGGGTAAAAGATCAGGTCCACGCCCCCGACTGGACAACCAACGAGCGCGTCGACTATACTATTCGGCTGTTTCACCTGCTGGCGAAGCTTCTGCCCGATAGCGAAACCGAAGGCGGTATTTCTACCTCGCCCCTCTCCTATCGCCTCTGGTGGCCGTCGCCCGAAGCGCGGCAGGAGGCAACGCAGGCGGCCACGCAACATGTGCTGCGCGTGCTCGACGAACTGATCCGGTTGCGTACAGAAACAGGTACGTTGCTCCACCTCGACATTGAGCCCGAACCCGACGGCCTGCTCGACAACGTGGCCGACTTTGTGGCCTGGTATACGCAGGTGCTGCGCCCCGCCGCGCGAACGTACCTGGCCGAAAAACACGGTTTAGACGTACCTGAGGCCGACGCAGCCGTACGTGACCATATTCAACTCTGTTACGACGTGTGCCATGTGGCCGTTGCCTACGAAGAAACAGACGCTGTTCTGGCCTCCTTGTCAGAAGCTGATATTCGGGTTGGTAAAATCCAGATCAGTTCGGCCCTGCGTCTACAATTCGAGGAAAATTTCGGGGAAAAAATCAATGCGATTGCCGCTTTCAACGAGCCAACGTACCTGCATCAGGTAGTGGCTCGCCTCGCCGACGGAACACTCAACCATTACCCTGACCTTACGGAAGCACTGGCTGATTTCGACGCCAATACGCACTGCGAATGGCGGGTTCATTTCCACGTTCCGCTGTTTCTGGAAACGTATGGCCTGTTGCAGTCAACCCAGAATAACGTCATCGAAGTATTGAACCGGCAACGTACCCAGCCGTTCACCAACCAACTGGAAGTCGAAACCTACACCTGGGGCGTACTTCCTGCCGACGTTCAAGTGCCCATCAGCGACTCGATTAGCCGCGAAATGGCGTGGGTGACTGACATGTTCACTGTTTGAGGATTAACAGATAAACTGTAACACGGACTGAAGTCCGTATTCTAAGTGAAAAATACGGACTTCAGTCCGTGTTACAACGCCTCACATTTAACCTAAACACATCAACGCCCATGAACAAGACCGTAGTTATCGACATCGTTGGCCTGAGTGCCAGCCTGATTGGCGAGCATACGCCGTTTCTAAAACAGTACATCGAGGCCCGGCACCTGACCTACATCAAGCCGGTGCTGCCGGCCGTGACCACTACCGCGCAGAGCTGCTATGTAACGGGCAAATGGCCGTCTGAGCATGGCATTGTGGGCAACGGCTGGTATGACCGGGAAGATGCGGAAGTAAAATTCTGGAAACAGTCGAACAAGCTGGTTAAGGCCGAGAAGATCTGGGAACGCGCCAAACGAGAAGACCCGACGTTTACCTGCTCGAAGATGTTCTGGTGGTACAACATGTACGCCTCCGTCGACTATTCGGTGACGCCCCGGCCCCAATACCATGCCGACGGGCTGAAAATGCCCGACTGCTATAGCCATCCGGCCGGGTTGCGCGACGAACTGACGGCCAAACTGGGTACGTTCCCCCTGTTCAACTTCTGGGGACCGAATGCCAATATCGTATGCTCGAAGTGGATTGCCGACGCGTCGATGTATGTCGACGACAAGCATGATCCCACGCTCACGCTGATCTACCTCCCCCACCTCGATTACGGGTTGCAGAAATTCGGCGTCGACTTCGCCAACATAGCCAGCGATTTGCGCGAGATCGATCAACTGGTGGCTGAACTGGTAGCCTTTTACGAAAAGAAAAAAACGCGGGTGATCCTGCTGTCGGAGTACGGCATCAACAGCGTCAACCGGCCCATCTACATCAACCGGGCGCTGCGCGAAGCCGGGCTGATCGCCGTTCGGATCGAAGCGGGCCGTGAACTGCTCGACGCCGGTGCGAGTGCCGCCTTTGCCGCCCCCGACCATCAGATTGCGCACGTGTACGTAAACGACCCTGAGCAGATTACCCGGGTGAAAAAACTGCTGGAAGCCTTGCCGGGCGTGGCCGAAGTGCTCGACGAGGAAGGCAAAAAGGCCCATCACCTTGACCACGAACGATCTGGCGATCTGGTAGCCGTTGCCAAACAGGATAGCTGGTTTGCCTACTATTACTGGCTCGATGATGCCAAAAAACCAGACTATGCCCAGGTGGTCGATATTCACCGTAAGCCCGGCTATGACCCCGTCGAACTATTTATGGATCAGACCAATCCGCTGATCAAAGCCAAAGCGGGTTATAAACTGGCCCGTAAGTTGCTCGGCTTCCGGTATTTGATGGACGTGATTTCGCTGGATGCTACGCTGGTAAAAGGCTCACACGGTGCCATTGACATCGGTCGGGAGTATTACCCGATCCTTATCACGGATGAACCCGGACGCGAAACGGCTACCGAACAGCCTGAGCTGGACGCTACTGAGGTCTATAATGTGATCTGGCAGCAGTTGAATGCCCCGGTTTTACAGCCAGCGCGTTCGGAAAATGCTTAATTTTGACTAAAAATCAAGCAAAACTAGTTCGGTGTATGCTCGGTTTTACCCCCAACCCCCTTCAGGAGGTTGGGGGTAAAACCGAGCATACATTAAACGTCGAACTTCCCCAACAACACATATGCGTCAATCTGAAATAAACTTCACCGTTGAGTTAGACAACGACAACGTACCTGATAAAATCTATTGGGACGCTACCGATAACCCGAATGAAGGGCTCAATGACACCAAGGGCGTATCGATTGCCGTCTGGGACCACTACCACCACAACACGCTGAAAATCGACCTGTGGACGAAAGACATGGAGGTGGGCGACATGAAGCGGTTTATGATCGAAATCATGGGCGGTATTGCCAGCACGGTTCGTACCGCCACCAACGACGCCGCCATGGCCGACGACATAGATAACCTCTGCCGTACGTTGAGCAAGCGGGTAGAAGCTGAGTTCCGGGCCGAAAATCAGGCGGGGAAGTAACCGTAGTCGCCACTAACACGCATCTCCACCGTACCAATGATGAATCGTTCAAACTGGCTCCAGATGGAGCGTATTATTCTGTTTCTGTGTCTGTTGGGTACCGTCGATGCGCTGGCTCAGAAAGGCATTACTTTTCAGCAGGCTCCGATCAGTACAGTGTTCAAAACGGCGCAGAAGGCGGGCAAACTGGTGTTTGTTGAAGTCTACTCGCCCGATTGCCACGTGTGCCAGAGCTTTATGCCCACGCTGGCCGACAGCCGGGTTGGTAAGTCATATAATGCCAAGTTTATCAGCACCAAAGTCGATATCAACCAGCCGACTACGCGCGAATGGCTTAAGTCGAAGAAATTTTATGTGCCTTCGCTCCCGCTGTTTCTATTTTTCAGCCCCTCGGGCGAGCTGGTTCATTTTGCCATGAGCCAGAACTCGGCCGATGAACTAATTCGGCACGCTAACAACGCAGTGGCCCCATCAACGCGGAGCCAGACCTGGAAACAACGCTTCAACGCCGGTGAAAAATCGCCTAATTTCCTGATCGATCTGGCTATGTATAGCCGGGTTATCTGCGACACGGTGACCAACATGGCGGCTATGGAAGACTATGCCCGGCAACAGCCTGCCAACACCTACATCGCCAACACAAACTGGCTGGTGACGCAAAAGCTGGTTATCGACATGGACAATCCATTGGCTCGTAGTCTGGTCAACAACTTTGCTGCTTACAAAAAGCAGTATGGCCAGGCAGCATTTGATGTAGCCGAGAATATCCTGATGTCGTCCTTGTATAGCAGCCGCGGAGGTCGTTATTCGCCAGCCCAGATCAAACAGGTATATGACGGGTTGACAAAGATTGGGGTCGACCCGAAAATGGCTTCCTCACGTACCTTGCTTCCTGAGGTTAACGCTTATTTCCGGCTCAAGCAGGGCGCATTGGCCGCCGAACGCATGAACACCCACGTGGCCACGCATTCGCTGTCGGTTCCTGAATATATTTACGTGGCCCGGCTCTTCAACCGGAACAGCCCGGACTCGGCCGATGTACCTTCGCTGATCAAGTGGACCGCTAAAGCCCTGGCCTTGAAAACAACGCCCGGTGAGCAGGCCGATCTTTATTTTGAGCAGGCCGATGCCCTGCGCCGGGCCAAACGCACCACCGAAGCAAAGCAGGCCGCCACAAAATCGATGGAAATAGCCCAGGCCAGTCGGCTTGATACCAAACGAAATACCGAACAGATTAATAAACTTAAATAAGTTTCAGGTGCTTCGCTGGCGGGCTACCCCCAACCCGGCAGCGAAGCACCTGAAACCTGAAACTTTACTACCAACACCTTCCACATGCGCACAGACTGGACTCGCGACGAGGTCGCTGACATTTACAATAGCCCCGTTTTAGACCTGATTTACCGCGCGGCAACGGTGCACCGGCAACACCACGACCCGCAGGAAGTACAGGTCTGCACCCTGTTGTCGGTGAAGACGGGGGGCTGCCCCGAAGACTGCGCCTATTGTCCGCAGGCGGCCCGATACCATACCAACGTGAAGGTCCATAAGTTGCTGGAAGTAAACGAAGTACTGGAAGCAGCCAGCCGGGCAAAAGCATCGGGAAGCAGCCGGTTCTGCATGGGCGCGGCCTGGCGCGAAGTACGGGACAACCGCGATTTCGACAACGTACTCGACATGGTACGGGGCGTGAACGCCATGGGCATGGAAGTATGCTGCACCCTGGGAATGCTAACCGATGGACAGGCCCAAAAGCTGAAGGACGCAGGCTTATACGCCTACAACCACAACCTGGATACGAGCGAAGAATTTTACGGTGACATCATCAGCACACGTACCTACGACGACCGGCTCGATACACTCGGGCACGTGCGTGACGCGGGTATTTCGGTTTGCTCGGGGGGCATCATCGGTATGGGCGAATCCCACAACGACCGCATTGGTATGCTACTGACCCTGGCTACCCTGCCACAACATCCAGAATCGGTTCCCGTCAATGCCCTTGTTCCGGTTGAAGGAACCCCGCTGGAAGAGCAGGAGCGCGTGTCTGTTTGGGAAATGGTTCGTATGATCGCCACGGCCCGCATCATCATGCCCAGGGCAATGGTACGGCTGTCGGCGGGCCGGGTACGTATGACCACAGAAGAGCAGGCGCTCTGTTTTCTGGCTGGAGCCAATTCTATTTTTGCCGGTGATAAACTGCTCACGACGCCTAACCCCGACACAGACGCTGACCAGCAGTTGTTTCAAACGCTGAACATTCGGCCTCGTGCCGCTTTTAAAGACGCCAGTAAACCGGCTATTAGTTTCGAACAAATACCCGTGTAAGCTATATAACTTATCTTTTCTTTCTGTTCACAAAAGAAGCCTGACAACTCAATGTCAGGCTTCTTTTGTGAACAGAAAGAAAAGGATCCATTGACGGCCTCACAAGTGACCGTTTGCTCACTATTATTACCATTTAAGAGGCAAAAAAGTTAAAAAGAACCGTTGGCTCATTCATTTGATTAATTTAAGCCAATCAGGATTTCGATAGCGTTGATTAGTTAAGCAGCCTTATAAACTCTAAACTGCCTATCGATGATAGATGAACCCGCTTGTTACTGTTGTAATTCCTACCTGTCTGCGTCCGGCAATGCTTCGGGACTGTCTACTGGCATTGGCCCAGCAAAAACTATCCCGAAGCCAGTTCGAGGTAATCGTGGTGGACACAGCAGATGACCGGACAACGGCAGTTCTAGTGCGGGAAATTGCTTCTCATACGGGCCTCTCCATACGGTACGTTAGTCAGCGCCGGAATCGTAATGTGGCGGCGGCCTGCAATCGGGGCTGGCGAATAGCGAGTAGCCTGTTTGTAGCGTTTACCCACGACGACTGCCTGCCACAACCGCTTTGGCTAACAACCGCGCTACCCTTATTTCATGCGGGTGCTCAGGTGGTGGTTGGCCGGGTGCAATATCCGGTGCCTACCCAGCCTATAACGGCATCGACGGGTGCGAACCTTTTCTGTAGGCGATCGCTGCTTGAGCAAGTTGGTGGATTCGACGAGTGGCTCGATCGTAAGCAGAGTCATGAAGAACATTGGCTCGATAAACTGGCTAAAGCAGGCGTACCCGTCACGGCGTGCCCGGATGCGGTTGTTGTGCATCCGGTTCGGGAAACATCCTGGCTCTCAACCCTTCGAATAGCTCTTGCTAAATTACTTTAAGTGCATATCCAACAACTAGTCAACCAAACCTATGAGCGTTGTTAAACCAGCCATTCGACACCCGGCCTTAATTGCTTATCTGGCAGGCGCCAATAACTATACCTGGCTTCATTTCAGAAATGGCGAAAAAAAGATGCTTGCCAAACCCATCAGTTATCTGGAAACCCAGCTAACCGATTTTATCCGGGTACATAAAACGGCACTAGTCAACCCTGCCTGTGTTGAAAAGCTTCAACACCCGCCCCGGCAGCGAATGGCGGGCAGTATACAACTCGAAGGCGGTGTGGTGTTGCCCGTCAGCCGACGACGCTGGCGCGAGGTTGCTACCGCCCTTCAGCCCTACCTTTCTCCTGAGGAAGCGCCGGTTGAAACCGCTCCGGAAACGCTCGACAACGCACCAACTCGATCAAAACCGGATGATAACTCTGTAGTAACATCCAGACCAGTTATTCTTGTTACGGAAGAAAGTAATACGCTGTCGATCAAATGGGCGCTCGAATCGCGCTGGGCGCAGTATACCCTTCATACATCGGTTCAAAGCAGCCATTTACCACGTGTCCTAAGTTTGCTGTCGACCGATGAACTGCCTGTACTCGTCATCCTGGATGCCCGGACATCGACTCTTGAACGCCTGAATACCTTGCAGCAGTTGAAAGAGCACGAACAGTTCGGGCAAATCCCGATCGTGATGGTCGTTCCACCCACCGACGAAGCCATCTCTGCCAGTTACCGTCGGCGGGCTAATTCGGTGATTTCACTACCAGATAGCCAGGCACCAATAGCGTCGACGGTCGAGCGGATTTGTCAATTTTGGCTTCGTACTGCTGCCCTGCCATTAGCCGTTTGACTGGTTTGTCAGCCAGCGAGCCGCATGGGCGGAAGGGTAACAGTTTCCCACCAGAATATACGTAATTGCTTGAAATAGTCGAGCCATTCAGAAAAGACAGTCGGCTTCACCAAATACGATGTGCTTCCCCGTCTGTAGGCTTCGGTGATGTCGGCCTGTACATTGGAACTACTCAGCATAACGACCGGAACCTGATTGCACGGTGCTTTTAATTCTTTTATGTCTGAAAGCACTTGCCATCCCTGATCGCGCCCCGGCAGGTACAAGTCGAGCAGCACCAGTTTAGGCATTTGCCCTTCATCGTGCGCCCATTCGGTGAGTAGCTCATGAGCCTGATTACGACTAGCTGCCCGAAGTGGTATCACTTCGGGCAGTATCTGCAACATGGCCCGCTGAATGAGGACCCAATAATCGTCATTGTCTTCAACGACCAAAATGCGGGCTCGCTTGAAGTTAGTTATGACCTTTTCGTTATCCTGTCTGTACATCATGGCATTTATGGGTAAACCAATGAACATCTAAAATAACTGATCATACATTACTTACATTTGCCGGTAGTCAAAACTTAGCCATCGGCTTGCTCAATAACGTAGCTGTGCTGTGAAGTGTGTGCCTTCCTGCAACCTGAAAACAGCCCCGATGAAAGCGGATTCGCATATTCTCTACCGGAAAATGCCGCCCAGGTCCAGTCTGTTACAGCACACCATCAGGCGGACAACCCAGTGCTATCGAGTCCTGACAAACCAGGCTCAGTTGTTCTTTTAGTGACAAGATATTGGTCGATTTTATCAGATACGAGGCTGCCCCTGAAGCATAAGCCCGTTCCTGTTCAGCAATGGAGTCGCTGCTGCTGATCATCACCACCGGAATTTTCTGCCAGCCGGGATGCTGCTTAAGCTGTCTGATTATCTCTATGCCAGTCTGTTCCGGCATATATCCGTCTACTAAAAAAAGACAGGGAACCTGTTGTGGTTCCGATTGTAGATAGGTGAAGAGCGCCGTACCACTCTCAAAAAAGACGGCCTCATACTGGATCAGAAAGCGTTTGAAGACCTGACTAACCAGAAGACGGTAGTCTGGGTTATCATCCACGACATAAATAAGTTGCTTAACGGCCCCCATACGGAAAATCAGAACAGGCAGTCTTGATAAAATTTACTGATTTATCCAGGCAACGTACCTGCTCTGTAAAAACGAATTGATAGGTAGCTGGCTGCCAATCAGGTGCCAAATACTGAGGTTTCGGCTCCAGGACCGTTGAAAAGCTAGACAGACGCCACCTGTTTAGCTTTTCCAAACCGGGCTTTGAGTTTATTCCACGCAACAAGGTAGGCATCTTTATCGAAGAGGCTCGAATCCAGCCGAGCCTGACGAAGCAGGTAAAGGCCTACCGGCAGTAATACAATATTGGCCATCCAGGCACCCATTACAACTGGCCAGGCACCATCTTTCGCAAACTTGTCGCCCAACAGTGTGAGCACATATAAGACGATGAAGAAGATGATCGACACCAGCACGGGCAACCCAAAGCCACCTTTACGGATGATAGCCCCCAGCGGTGCCCCAATCAGAAACATGATAAAGACAGAAACCGCCTGCGTAAATTTGTGATGACTTTCTAACTCGTAGGCATACGAACTTTTGTTCTTTTCTGACAAGTAAAGAATATTCGACTGCGCGTACGACAGCATGTTCTGGGCCTGAGAAATCGCCTGTTGCTCCACCTCGACCGGGTTTGAGGTTCGCAGTGGCCGAGCCAGCAGCGTATCGATCCATTTCCCTTCCGTGACCTTTTTAGCCTTCAGAACGGCATCAGACTTAAACTGATAGGTGTAATAATTTTTTGACGAGCTGGCTATACTTAAACTGGCCCGAGTGGCGTCTTTTTTCAGTGAGTCGGCAATGGTGGTTAACTCCTTGAGCGTCTTCATGTACGGGTGATACTCAAACTGCTGCTCGTCGGTCCGGTGCAGGCCAAACGACTCCAGGCTGATAACGAGCTTATAGTGCTTGAAACCATTACGCATAAACTGCGTTGGCTTCACTGACCCACTACCCGTATACGTTACCGCCGTGCGCCCATCATTGTATTCCTGATAATCGTTCCCGTTTGTCAATTCAAACACGAGGTACGACCGGCTTGGATCGGTATACATCCGCCCTGATTTAGCCAGAATGATCTCGCGGTTACCCGACTCGATTCCCGACGAACTGTTTTTGTAAATGACCAGGTTGGTGAGCGAGTCTCCCTGCTTTTTGTCAACCTTTATGCTGTAGCCGGGCAGATCGTTATAAAAGATTCCTTCTTTGAGGTTCAGCGCAGCCTTAGCCGTTTTTATATCGTAGAGCAAGCTGTAGGCCTTCAGGTTAGCCCAGGGCGCGACTTTATTGTTGAACCAGAACGAGAAGCCCATAAAAAAGACAGCCAGTACCAGCAATGGGCGCAACGCACGGGTGAGCGAAATACCCGCGCTTTTCATGGCTGTGAGTTCAAAGAATTCACCTAGATTACCAAACGTCATCAGCGACGACAACAGCACCGCCAGCGGCAGGGCGGTGGGTACGGTTAGTACGGCAAAAAAGTAGAGAAGACGCCCGAACGTAACCAGCGTAATATCTTTAGAAACGAACTCTTCGATGTAGAGCATCAGTAGCCGCATCAGAAAGATGAAAATAACGACGGCTAATGTCAGAAAAAACGGCCCGAAGAACGACTTCAGAACAAGCTTATCAATCTTTTTCACGTACTACGAATGGACGCCCGATGGAATAGGATGAGCAGTGTTATCCAGCCTATGTAACGTTGGCTACACAGGTCATTGTTCACGATCCATTTCCGATTATGTTTTTTTAACGGCTTGCGAGCCAGGCGTACTGGTTATGACCCAACGATTTCCTTCAATTTATCCAACATACCATCCCACATGTCCTGCAGCTCTTCTTCATCGGTATTGGTTGAATAATCGGTGATTCGTAGGTACGTTGCCTGGGTGAGTTCACTGACATCGACCCGAAAATCGACATAGTTGCTATCATGTCCGTTATCTCCTGTGTTCAGAAACTCGAACCGGACGCTCTTATTCTGGCGTAGTGACGTTTGCCGGGCCAGGTGACTTTCGTCATCCCAGATGAAATCGTATTTATGCTCTGGCATGGTATTGACCTTGGCGGCAAACCATTGTGATAGGCCTGAGGCGGTACTTATATACGGAAAAAGCACTTTTGGAGAGGCCCGAAGTTCATATTCGGTAACAAATTTAAATTTCTCCATGAGGGTTACAGACTTAGAAGTGATACTTATTTTACGTTTCGATACCCTCTCGATCAGCCTTTTATCAGCAGGAATGTGGTGGTTCAGCGGGTACGGACCAACAAGGTTTTAGCAAGGTAACGTAAAATATATACCAAATACAAGGCACGACCGTTGTCTCGAAAAAGATTTTCCGTACTTTTGCAGAACAATTCGGCGGGGTAGCTCAGATGGTTAGAGCGTAGGATTCATAACCCTAAGGTCGGCAGTTCGATCCTGCTCCCCGCTACTCTGATAATCAGACCGTTACGACCAGAAATCGTAACGGTCTTTTTTTTGGTACAACATAGGTACAACAATAACATTCTTTTGCAGAGTATCTCCTCGTGGCTTCTGCTCACGCTGATCATGTTTAGTGACCAAACCACTTTAGAGTTCACTTAGCTCATAATGAGGCTTTTAGACTATGATTGATTTGAGTTGGTACAACCTACCAAAGTTTCTATAACGCTACTTAAAAGCTTAATTTATGAGTGTGATGTTCCCTAACGGGATGAATGCACATTCAATAGCCTGATGGTGTCAATCAGCCAGCGGCCTCCTATGTGCTTACAGGTTACACGATAGAGGCGTTTAATTTCCGTGGCTTTGTGTGTAGGGAACACCTTATCAATGTTCTCAGGCTTTATCCGGCATTTATACCAGATGTATTCCGAGGCTGCCGGTTCAAATAACTTATAGAGTTCTAGTTTTTCAAAGCCTTTGCCCCCTGCGGCTGCAACACTGGCTTCAACTTTCCTGACTTTCTCAACAAACTCCATCAGGTCAGCTACGGTATACTCGTCCCACCCGCTCAGATCTTTCGAGCGATAGTTACGGATTTCGTCAATGTAATAGACCGAGCACTCAACCGCTTCATTCGCGTTTTTCACGACGTTGAACACTTTAATATTCTTGATGGCCACCGTATTGGTATAGCCTTCGCAGAAACGCTCAAAGTCAGATTCACAAATGCTGTGCTGTAGCCGTGGTGTTAAACAGTTCCACGCTTCATGATGCTTCGCACTTCCCGCATCAACAGCGGCATAAAAATGGAACACGGTTGCGATGACATCATCCCATTCTGATACCTGAACGGCCGATTCAGTTGGCGCAATTGCGCTGGTTTTTGCATTTGTTTTTCGACTAGGTCGGTTAGGACTGCTGTAGAAATTGCTTAGCAACTCTGTAATCGTACGACCATTCATGTCGATATAGTCCAATACAGCTACCACAAGACGTTCTTCCAGACTGATAGATTTACCATTCTTCGCACGGCCGTATCGGTCGTAGAAGTATTCCGGCCCTACTTGGAAAAGTTCTCCTACGCGGTACCCTTTCTTTCCCTCTTTGAACCAAACACTGAATTTGCCACCAGGAGCAGGGCCTTTGTCCGGCCATTCCTTTTTTATGAACGCTTCTAACAGCATTTCATATAAATCCCTGTATTCGGCAGGTGTGAACGATTGGCGAAGCTGTAAAGGTATGGTCTGTTTCATGGCGCAAAATTTAGCGCAAAATATAATCCATTGACTTCATCATCAAGGAGTTCACAACTTTGTCTTGCTCAAGCGGCCGCATCAAAATTGAGCAGGTCACGCTGGAAACCTGTAAAGTGTCAGCAGAGAATATAATGTAAGTAAATGACCACTGTAGAGGACGCACGTATGGATGGCTGGACTTGTCACGATAACGGCATCATGACAAACAGCGACCACAACACCTTTCTGGAAACCTTAATCGGAGAAACAGGACAGTTGTACGTGAAGCGTCTTGGAGACGACGATGTTTTCAAGCCTTACCGCCCGGAAAATCATTCGTCTAACGATCGGCTTTGATGGATGCCGGGTATACCATAAAGCTACTAATGCACGCTCAATAGAAATTACCAAATCAGTTTCACCCCAAACAAACATGGGACAGCCAACAAGTGACGATCTCGACAAAGCGTTACGCGATGCCGATTTCAAAAAGGACACGAACGACGACTATTACTACCGTATCAAGGATGGTCGTACAGAGAAACGTTACGCAGATGGGGACCACTCCCAATCATCTGAAAACGACTACCGGCACGAAAAGCACCAGAGCGGCAACAACTATTAAGTCAACCGCACTGATAGTACGAAAGTAAACGATGTATTGCGGGTCAAAGACGACATGCTTTGGCCCGCTCTTATCAGACATGAGTTGACTTGACTGTTCGGACATTAAACAACAAACGACACATGAGCAATTTTGATCTGGATACACCCCTTATCGACCTGGTGACTTCTGCCGGTCGCGACTGCATCACCATCCGTCAGGCCTGCACCGGAATTCAAATTTTTGGCTCCACAGGCTCTGGGAAAACATCCGGCAGTGGTAACCTGATCGCTAATAAATATCTACTTAACGGCTTCGGGGGTCTTATATTAACAGTCAAACCTGATGAGGTTGATCTATGGCGATCCTACTGCTGGCAGACAAACCGCTCCGATGATCTTATCGTGATCGAACCTGGTGGTCAGCACCGGTTCAATTTCATGGATGTGGAGAGTGGCTACGGGCAGGATGAACTGGCAGCAACCGATAATATCATGGACATGCTGACGACCGTCATTCAGGCCGGAAGCAGTCAGGAAAGCGGGCAGTCAGACGACCCCTTCTGGCGTAATTCCCTGGAGCTTCTGATCTCAAACTCCATTGATCTGTGTAAGCTTGCTTACGGTCGGGTAACTATTCAGAACCTCTACGCTATCGTCAACACGATACCCAAGGAGGGGCAAGAGGCACCCTCACCGGACGAACCAACCAAGGCGTTCAATCTGGCGTTTGACGCGGCCCGTGCCAACGTCATGGCACAGATCGACAAATGGACTGCAACACTGGATGCGACGTCTCAGGAGCGTTTCGCTGACGATGGGGTTTATGAAATGGCCCTGCTTGATGCCCTGCCCGATGCCCGGCTGCTCAAGTTTGTGGATGGCTTTTTTGTCGATACGTTTATCCCCTTAAGCCAGAAGACACGGAGTGTGATCGACGCGTCCTGTGTAGCGTTTTTATATCGTCTCTTACGCGAACCGTTCTATTCCCTGTTTTGCCGCTATGCCTCGACAGTAACACCAGAAGATTGCTTCAAGGGGAAAGTTGTCTTAATCAATCTTCCCATCCTCACTTACCGTAAAGCGGGACGCGATGCACAATTGATGGTCAAGTACTGCTTCCAGCGGGCCTGGCAACGGCGGGACGTTCATAAGAATCCACGGCCCGTTTTTCTCTGGGTTGATGAGAGCCAGCACCTGCTATTAGACAAAGATGCCGAGTTTCTGACGACCGCCCGGAGCAGCCGGATTGCAACAGTTTTTTTAACGCAGAACCTGCCCAACTATCTGGGCATGATGAGTGGCGACCGGGCGGAACACCGGGTCCGTAGCCTGCTCGGCAATTTCGGCACGAAGATCCTGCACGCCTCCAGCGATTCAGAAACCAACGAATGGTATAGCAGGCTTATTGGCGATGCGTTCTTTGAAGATGTGTCGGAAAGCACAACGGTTGCCCAGAATTTCTCGCAAACCAGAGGCCGCAGTCTCAAGCTTGAGCGGCTGGTCCGGCCCGAAGAGTTTTCCCGCCTGCTGACGGGTGGACCCAAAAACGGCCTGCGCGTGGAGGCCTATATTCACCGGCAGGGTGATGTGTTCCCCAACGGTTACAATCATATGAAGCTGACTTTCAAGCAGGAGGACCAACCTACGTAATCGCCGCAATGTATGTTCTTTAATTGCACAGATTTCATGTTTTACACGTCTCAAAACTTCAATTCCCATGAAAAAAAGTAACCTCTATTACAAGACCCTGTTCCAGCGTCGCAATGTCATCATGGACACTTTGCTGGACTTTTTTCTGGCTCTCAGCTCGTGGCCGCGTCTGATACTTGAAGTACCCATTCGGCGGAATATGGGTGAGCGGTATTTCCGGTTTTCAATTGCGGTGTGGTTGATCATAATCATGTCCTTCATGCCCCTCTTCATCTACAGCAAGTCTCCATACCAGTACCGCGATGATGCCGTGTTTACGTTTGTCAAGATGTTCTTCACATGGTATGCATACGTTGGATACTTCGCTTACAGTGCATGGCAACGACGCCTAGAGATCAAACGTTTGCCTGGCGCATTTGACTTCCAGCGGTTCAGTCTATCCACGGGTCAAATACATGAGCGTTTTCGTAACTTCGAGTTTAACGGGCAACGCTTGACCACCAGGCAAATCGAAACATTGCTGGAACCCGGTTTCTTTTTCTTTACAGGCATTCTTTTGGGTTTATTGAATCAGCCCATTGGCGGTGTCTTTCATCTTTGTAGCCTGTTCTACGCTTTCAGCTATCAGGCGCAATACCGAAAAGGGGATGATTTCATACTCGACAAGATCGACGAACAGATCGCTAATGAGGAACTTGTCAAGGCGTTTGTCGACGGTGACGACGCGACTGACACACGCGGTTTCAACTTCTACGGTCGTCGCCCGGCGGACCCGGATGCAAGGCGTCGTGTCGCTGACCTGTTTGCTGACGACGAAGTGGCTGTCGCGTTTTAACGCCGCTCACTGCTCATAGGCTGTGCTACGAGAAGACGTCTGATTCAAAACGAACTGTGCATCGGTCAAGACTGATTCTGACTAAGGGCACACCATAGCTGTGCGTTAATCACGCTGTACAGGGCTTATGAAAGTGCGATTCAAGCCATCGTTTCCAGCAATCTGATTTATCCTGTTCGTCATGATTAGAATGATCCAGAGCCAGTCCGCATCCGGTGCTAAAACCTATTTTTCGCAGGCATTGGCGAAGGCGGATTATTACCTGAATGATCAGGAGCTACAGGGCATCATGCAAGGGAAACTGGCACAGCGTCTTGGTCTCACCGGTCCGGTTGATAAGAAGACATTTTTCGCGCTCTGCGATAACGTCAATCCCGTGACCGGTGAGACTTTGACACCCCGCACCAATGAACAGCGCACGGTCGGTTATGATCTGAATTTTCACTGCCCAAAATCGGTCAGCATCCTGCACAGCCTGTCAAACGACAGTCACATTCTGGATGCGTTCCAGGACAGTGTCCGGCGAACGATGGCTGACATTGAACGCGACGCCAAAACGCGGGTGCGTAAGAACAAGGAGACCAGCGAACGGGACACTGGGGAACTGCTTCATGCAGAGTTTGTCCATCAAACGTCTAGGCCCGTGGATGGCTATTTGCCGGACCCGCATTTGCATGCTCACTGCTTTGTGTTTAATGCGACGTGGGACGAAGCGGAACAACAGGTCAAGGCCGGGCAGTTTCGCGATATCAACCGGGATATGCCCTATTATCAGGCCATTTTCCACAAGCGGCTGTCGGATAAGCTGATCGAACAGGGTTATCAAATCCGGCGGACAGACAAGTCCTTTGAGATCGAAGGGGTCCCGCAAAAGGTGGTTGATCTGTTTTCCAAACGTACCAATGAAATCGGGCGGATCGCCATAGAAAAAGGTATTACCGACATTGACGAACTGGGGGCTTTGGGGGCCCGGACCCGTTCCAAAAAGCAGACCGGGTACAGTATGAGTGAGTTAAAAGCCGACTGGCGGCGACAGATGCTGGAACTGGGCAGTAATGACCAATCGGAAGGCAAAACAATTATTCGTTTTGCACCCGCAAAAGCGAAAGCGGCACTGACACCTGAACATTGCGTCAATCATGCGCTGGAGCATGGCTTTGAACGGGCCTCGGTCATTCAGGATCGGCGGCTGCTGGCCAGTGCTTACCGGCACAGTCTGGGTGATGCAGCGGTCAGGCTGGATGCCATTACGGACGCGTTTCAAGCCGATCAGCGTGTCATGCAGGTCAACGACACAAACCGTGTTCTGTGTACGACACGACAGGTACTGGGCGAAGAGCAACAGATGGTTGAGCTGGCGCGGCGCGGGCAAGGTAAATTCAAGCCGTTATACACAACCGTCCCTGACATCACTCTTGACGGACAACAGGGCGAAGCGATCCGGCATGTGCTGACCTCGACCCATCAGGTCTCGATCATCCGGGGAGCCGCAGGGTCGGGCAAGACAACGCTGATGCGCGAAGCCTCTGAGTGGATGACGAAGGCTGGCAAAACCGTGACCGTTGTGGCTCCCACGTCGGATGCATCGCGGGGTGTGTTGCGCGAGGAAGGCTTTGGCACGGCTGAGACCGTTGCCAAACTCCTGACCGATCAAAAGATGCAGGATGCCCTTCTCAACCAAGTCCTGTGGGTCGATGAGGCCGGATTGCTTGGTACTTATGATATGACAGAACTGCTTAAACTGGCGCACGATAAAAACGCCCGGCTGATATTAGGGGGCGACACCCGGCAGCACAGTGCGATCGTGCGCGGTGATGCGTTACGGATTCTCAATACGGTCGGGGGTATCCAAGCCGCCGAAGTAAGCAAAATCCGTCGCCAGCGGGATACGGTTTACCGGGCGGCTGTTGAAGATTTGGCGAAAGGCGACGTCAAAGAGGCTTTCGGCAAGCTCAATGACATGGGTGCTATTCAAACGATTGACCCCTTCAAACCAAACGAACTGCTAGTCAGGGATTATGTGGACACCATCAAGAAGGGCAAGTCGGCGATTGTGATTTCGCCGACGCATCTAAACAGCGATGCGGTGACAAAATCCATTCGCGAACAGATGCAAGCCGATGGGCTGCTTGGCAAAAAAGAAATAACTGCCAGACGTCTCATCAACACCAATTTGACGGAAGCTGAAAAAACAGACTGGCGTAACTTTAAAGTTGGTCAGGTGGTACAGTTCAGCCAGAATTTGCCGGGTATCAAACGAGGCAGTGTGTGGACGATTGAAAGCAGCAGCGATAAGGGGGTGTTCATCGGTAGCGATGATCAACAGGGTGTTCCCCTGCCCCTGCATAAAAGCAGCGACTATGATGTGTATCGCACGGCAGACATCGCCCTTGCCAAAGGGGATAAAATCCGCATTACCCGCAATGGCTTTGATCAGAATAAGAACAGGCTCAATAACGGCCAGATTCTAAACGTGGTCTCGATTACCAAATCGGGTGCTATTCATCTGCGCAATGACATCAGCAAGTCAACTTATCAGTTAAGTGCGGATTACGGCCACCTCGCCCATGCCTATTGTGTGACCTCTCACGCGTCACAGGGCAAAACAGTTGATGAAGTCTTTATCGCCCAGCCTGCCAGCACCTTTGCAGCTACGGATGCCAAACAATTTTATGTGTCAGTGTCGCGTGGCCGGGACCGGGCGCGTATCTACACCGATGATCGGGAACAGTTGCTGGACCATGCCGCACGGCTAGGTGACCGGCAATCTGCCACCGAACTCGTCAGTCGTAAACATCAGACACAAGACTTGGTGAATGAGCGCATTCGGGCAGACATTCAACGCCATCCAGTCAACGTTCCAAAAACTAAAGCTGTGGCCTCGCCTGCCAAAACACCATCTAAAGCCAGAGACCGCGATTATGAACCACGGCTTTAAACTCCGGTTTGATCAGATGCGGGAGAG